>NZ_AWUN01000016.1 GCF_000499285.1 Bifidobacterium sp. 7101 | reverse complement strand
GGGAACTCCCTCAACTGCGCGGCGCGGGCCCGGTCCTGCCTGCGCGCGGTGGACGTGATCGAGCAGGACGGACACATCCAGCGCTGCGTGCCTGATCTGTTGCGCCCATGCCTGCGCATCCGCCCATGGCATATGGGGCAATGCCTGGCCCTCTTCGATCTGGTTCTCATTCCCCAATCGAACAGGAACGGGCACCCCTGCAAGACCCCTATTAACAACCCGACCTATTAACAACCACCCAACACGCTTACAGCCACAAGGCCAAACCCCCAACATAAACAACGCGTTTAGTTCCTATAGCCC
>NZ_AWUN01000015.1 GCF_000499285.1 Bifidobacterium sp. 7101 | reverse complement strand
CCCCTGATGCCGGAGAGACCGTTCTGTATCAGCATAGAGGCTAGATTGGCTGAGCTCTGATAAGGATGCGAAGGGTAAGGAATACGAGCGGTGTCCATCTCAGTTACACCCCTTTAGATAAAAAAGTGCCGCCCTAGTGTGCATATCATATAAATATGATAGAGGCAGTGGCGGCTTCTAACAAGCTTTAATATACTCGGGATATCAGTTAGAAAGCTTCATCAAGATAAAGCTTCACAATATAAACACATTTCTTATCGGATGGTCTTTCTTCTATCATGAGCTACTGCAGATCACCCTTCAATCGGCAAACATAAAACTGG
>NZ_AWUN01000014.1 GCF_000499285.1 Bifidobacterium sp. 7101 | reverse complement strand
TCGGCTCGGCCGGGGTTGTGGTCATCGGCGGCTGCGCCTTGATGTCTGGCCGCCGCTGTCGCACGCCTGCGGCGTGCTGCTGAAGGGGTTGGGAATGTGGTGTTTGTGCCGCCCCCTTCCATTCTGGCCCGGGCCGCTGCGACTCAAGCCCCGAGCGTCTCCGCCCACACCCCGCTCCGGCCGAGGGGGCCGAACAGCATGCCCCCTCGGCCTCCGGGGGAGTGTTCGGATCCACGCGGGGGCTTGACTCTCCGCTATACCCGGGCCGCCATTCCAGGCGTCGGCACAAACAGTCCCGGCACCAAGGAAAGGAACACCCATGAACACCACAACCA
>NZ_AWUN01000013.1 GCF_000499285.1 Bifidobacterium sp. 7101 | reverse complement strand
GGACTGGCCGCTGACGGGCAGGACCCGGGAACAGATGGGGGCCATGGGCGCCAGGGCCTGGCGTAAACGGGTCGGCTGGTGCTGGAACATCAAGCCGGCAATCACACCGGACGGGGTGGTCCATCACACGCTCATGGCCGACGGCACGTATATGGCACACGGCTGGCGCCTCCTGATAGCGATCGACGGGCAGACGGGCCAGGTCATCGACCGGCAGTGGTGCCATCAGGAGAACACGGCGGCCTGCACGGCCCTGTCCTCCCGCATCCCCGGGCCCGACGTGCTCATCACCGACGGCCTTCGCGGCGTGCAGAAAGCCTGCCATGCCTGCTGGCCGGGCACGCGCATCCAACGCCGCCTGGTGCACGTGCAACGCAACACCAAAACCGACCCGACACTCAAACCACGACTTCAGGCCGGCAAGGAACTCAAGCGACTCTCCGACCAGCCCACCCGGGTCCATACCATCGAGGAAGCGGTGCGTTGGGGTGAGGCCTTGAACGCCTGGCACGAAAGATGGAAAACCCTCATCGACGAACGCACCATGGCCAAGGACGACCCAGCCAACCCCAAAGCCAGCCACCAATCCTGGTGGTGGACCCACCAGGAACTCAGCCGCTGCTACCGCAGGCTCGAACACCTCTTCCAAGACAGACAGCTCTTCGCCTTCCCGGAACCCGAACTCACCGCCGGCGGGCCAGTGGAACGCACCACCAACCGGCTGGAAGGAGGAGTCAACCCACCCATCAAACGCACCCTCCTGCAACACCACGGCCTACCCGAGAGCCACATGAGACGCGCCTGCGAATGGCACTGCTACATGAAAACCGACAACCCCGACCCCGCCAGCCTGATCAGGGACGAACACCACCAGCCACAACCAGCACCCAAACGGGAAACCAGACAGGAACAGGACGAGCCCGAACACTACGGCACCGCCATCAACTGGAACGAGTTCCACACACCAGTCAGATACCCCAACACCACACTCTGACCAACACACAACCAAACCCACACACAGAACCTAAAACAACGCGTTTAGTTCCTATAGG
>NZ_AWUN01000012.1 GCF_000499285.1 Bifidobacterium sp. 7101 | reverse complement strand
AGGAACTCCCTCAACTGCGCGGCGCGGGCCCGGTCCTGCCTGCGCGCGGTGGACGTGATCGAGCAGGACGGACACATCCAGCGCTGCGTGCCTGATCTGTTGCGCCCATGCTTGCGCATCCGCCCATGGCATATGGGGCAATGCCTGGCCCTCTTCGATCTGGTTCTCATTCCCCAATCGAACAGGAACGGGCACCCCTGCAAGACCCCTATTAACAACCCGACCTATTAACAACCACCCAACACGCTTACAGCCACAAGGCCAAACCCCCAACATAAACAACGCGTTTAGTTCCTATAGCCCTATGATGGTGTAACGGTGGTGCTACTGTCACCGTTGATGTAATAACTCAAGAATGATAGTTAGGCCTATCTATCAGTGCAGTATTCCAGTTTTAGCTGGGTTGTCAGAGGTGCCATGGCTGACACCGCTGACTTCGTTATTGGTTATCAAGGATGAATTGACTCAACAAACGGAAAGGGGCTTATGATGAAAGCTCTGAACACTATCAAAAGTAGGTTGCTCGCCAGCGTTGCTGTTCCACTTGCGCTGTCTATGGGAGTCGCCATGGTTCCCAGTCAGGCGATGGCTGCAGAGCCTGTGGATACCGCTTCGACATCTATCGTGAGTCAAGTCACCGATTCGCTGACTCCGAGGGATGTGCTGGAGATAGCGGATACCGCATGGGAAAACGGTGATTATGAAGGTGCTGGCATCCTGACCGAGTATGCATTCTCGATGCATGATGGCACTGCCGGTAATGGCTTCCAATCGAGGAATTGGGCTACGACGATCGCCAAGAAAGCTGTCATTAAGCTTCTGCGCTGGGGAGGTTCCAAGCTTCCTGCCAAGATTGCTCCGTGGGCCGGTCGGATTGCAGACTTCCTGGAAGCCACCGGCGTCTGGACTCATGCCGCTATCGTCTCAGGTTTGATGCAGCAGGGCATCCCTTACGATATTGCTGAATACACGGCGACATGGGTTGATTTGTTCCTCTGATTCATGGAGAGAGGGGTGAGCGATGAGTGACCGTGGACGATCAGACCATGTAACGGTTTCGGATGCGATTACCGGTGTTGGTTTTTTCGGAACTGTGTTGTTGGGTTTTGTCTTTCCTTTTGCGGTCGGCATTGGTGTCACTTATCGCTTGCTCCCTTTCGGTGGCGTTCGTTCCTGGGTGCATGGGTGGCGTGGGGTTTTGGGTACCATCGTTATCTTTCTGTTGTGGTTCTTTGGTACCTACATAACTGATGCGTTGGTGGATGTGTTGTTTAGCATGAGCAGTCACAAGGTCTTGAAGAAGCTTGTTAGCGAAGTTGTGAGTTTTGTGTTTCTCATGGGGTTGATGGCCTTGGCCTTCAGCAGGTGGGAAGCCATGGCGCTCTCATCTTTGATAACTGAGGTTCTCACCATTCTCATCTCCCTACTCGTCATTCATGCCGTTGATGCTGCAGACAAGCATGATTAATCTAAACAACGATCATTCCTAGGGAATGAAGCGGATTCGAGTGCCCCTTTTATGGGGCGGGAGAAACGCATCGGACGCGGAGAGGTCTCCTCCTTGGTTTGGGAGGAGACCTCTTCGGTTTGGTTGTGTGTGGTGTTAGTCGTCGGTGGGGTTGATGTTCTTACTGAGGGCCAGGGCGATGAGCGTTGCGAGGTTGTTGGTTCGGTCGAGGGTGAGGGCTTGGACCATGTATGAGCTGGCTTGGTCGGGGTCGCGGGCGGCCCAGGCCAGGTAGGCTCTGGAGGCGCTGAGGTGTGGGGTGGGGCCGACGGCGGCGGTGAGCTGGTCGAAGAGGTTGTAGGCTCTGTCGGCGCGTTCCTGGTTGACGGGGGTCCGGCCTTCGAAGCAGGTGGTGAGGCTGGTGAAGATGAGTTTGACGGCGGCGGGGTCGTGGGGTTGTTCGGTGATGGTGGTCAGGTCGTCTCGGGTGGTGTCGGGGTTGATGGCGGCGACCAGGAGCGCGTCGCGGTGCGGCAGTGAGGTTTCTATCAGCGCGGCCATGCGGGTGAGCCGGTCGTGTCCTATGGCTTCGGGCTGGTGGGTGCCGTCGAGTATGCGCATGATGCTGTCGAGGGCCTGTCGGCCTGCGGTGAGCATGAGTTGGGGGTCCTGGCTCAGTTGCTTGACGTCGTCCTGGAGGC
>NZ_AWUN01000011.1 GCF_000499285.1 Bifidobacterium sp. 7101 | reverse complement strand
CAGTGACCATGCTGCCCATCGACGCCATCAGGCCCAACGACGCCAACCCCCGAAGCGAGATAGGAGACGTGTCGGAGCTGGCCATGAGCATCGCGTCCCAAGGCATACAGCAGGCCCTGGTCGTCACACCGGCGAACCAGGAGGGGCGGCACACCCTGGTCATCGGACACCGGCGGCTGGCGGCCGCCGAGCAGGCCGGCCTTGCAACCGTGCCCTGTATCATCACCGACATGGACGAGCAGACCCAGGCGGAGGTGATGCTGGTAGAGAACATACACCGTGACCAGCTCACCGCCCTGGACGAGGCACGCGGATACGCCCACCTCCTGGACCTTGGCGAAGACGTGGACCAGATGGCCAAAGCCACTGGCCGCAGCCGCAGCACCGTGCAGCGACGGCTCAAAATATCGTCCATCGACGACGAGAAAATACTCGCGCTGCCATCCCAGCTGAGCTTCGAGGAATTGGAGACGATAGCCGACTTCCGCGACGACGAAGGCCTGCAAGACCAGCTCATCAAAGCCGCAGGCACCAACAACTGGAACATGACACTGCACCAGGTCCAGGCCAAACGGTCGCTGGACAAGTGGATCGAACAGGCCCAGGAAGCCATCAAGCAGGCCGGGCTGCCCATCGTGCCGCTGACACCATCACAATCCTGGTCTGACCCGGAAGGTTGGCGCACCATCGCCCGATTCTCCCCGGATACCGACCCCGACCCCAAGCAGGCCCTCGACACATGGCTGGAGGAATGGGAAGGCGACAAACCCACGGCCGCCGGACTGCTCGACCGTGGCGGACAGTGGCGCGTCAAAATCACCCTGCTGGAGCCATACACCCAACAGGACCAGGAGGACGAACGCCGGCAAAGAGAGGATGACCTGGCCAGGTGGCAAGCCGAACAAGAAGCCGAAATCGCACCGGCCAAGCAACTGGACACGGCAAGCCACGACCTGCGGCTGGCCTACACGCAACGGCTCATGTCCCTCAAACGCCCCGCCAAAAACCAGTCCCAGGCCCTGTCCATGCTGGTCATCGCCCAAGCGAGCCAACGCACCTGGTGGGTCAGCCGGGACCAGGTGCGGGACACATGGCGCGCCATCGTCCAGGACCAGGAAGCCGAGCTGGCGCAAAAGGCCGACCTTGACGAGAGTCGCCGCACCCAGACGGCCTTCGCCCTGTGCCACGCCATCATGGAGACACAGATCAACCACGAGACCTGGCGCAGCCAAGACGACATAGACGGCCTGCTCAAACCCCTCTACCGTGCCCTCCAAACCGCAGGCTACGCCATCAGCGACGAAGAGCAATCCGGTCTCGACGGCGACCTGGTGCCCCGACCTGAAGAGGAAGACAACGAAGGGAACGAAGATGAAACAGACGACGGCGACCAGGAGGAGGACACCAAAGAGTGAATGAACCCCGCAGCCGGCCCCGCCACCAAGCGGGGCCGGCTGCCGGCGGCGGCGCAGCGATGCCTCGCGCCACCCCACGGGGTGGAATCGGCATCGTCGAACGCCCCGCGTTCGGACAGCCAGACCGCAACGCGAGGAACGCACGACTGGTTTGTATGTGCAATTTGTACTACACTCATGGTCATGGAGATCGAGATAGAGCAATCAGCCCGCAAGCACGGCTGCGCCGACGACGAAATCAGGCACGCGGTCCTCCACTCCATAGGCCACGAACAAATCGAGGGCTACGGCGACGAGATGACGGTGGTCTTCGTCGGCCAGCCACACCCCGGGGCCCTACCCGACAACCTGCTCGAAGTCATCGTCAGCAAATGGCAGGACGGCCAGCTCCACGCCTTCCACGCCATGCCGCTGACCAGCCGGTGGCAACATCTCAGATACCAATAGACACAACCAACAAGGAGCCAGACCATGACCAACACACAGACACCCGCCGACAGGGCAGCACACGCCGAAGCACTCGACCGCATGGCCGACGCCGGCCAATTCACACCCATCGAAGGCACCCGGGTATACCGGGGCTACGACGCCGGCCCCCTGACCGACGACGACCTGCTCTCCATCTTCGCCGGCCGCCCCCGCGACGAACTCAAACAACCCACCAGCAAAACCTGGCAGGTACGCACCACCCCGGCCCTGGACCAATGGGCCGAAGCCGCCGTCAAAACAGAAGGCACCAACCTATCGGCACTGATCCGCCAAGCCACCGCCGAATACCTGGCACACCACTACCCAGGACTCCGAAGCCAGATGGCCTGACCCATCAGGGCAACATCATCAAGGGACCCCTCAACGGGGTCCCTTTTTCCATGC
>NZ_AWUN01000010.1 GCF_000499285.1 Bifidobacterium sp. 7101 | reverse complement strand
CCGCATATATCTTGTTTTTTTCCGGGTCGATAGAGTTATAGGCTTCAAGTGTTCTCATGGAAGCGGCGGCTTCCTGCACAGTCGAGGTCATGTCCATTGTTGCATTCTGCAGATTGTTCTGCAGTTTTTTTACCGGCTTAGTTGCAATAAGCATAAGTGATATTGAAAAACCTGCAGGAATGAGAACTATCACAAAGAAAATGGGGTCAAGCCACACAAGGCACACCCCTGAACCTACAATCAGGATTATTCCTTGCACCAGTGAGAGGAATTGCGATGGAACCGACTTTATCAAAGCGGCATCATTGGAAACTCTTTGCGAATACCAGGCCGGAGGTTTCTGTTCTCTATCAAGCAAACTCATCCGGAAAAACTTGTCGACCATGCTGTTGCGAATGGAATATAATGATTTCTCCCCTATTGTGCCTAGTATGGCTTGCTGGATTGCTGTCAATACAGCGCCAAGAATGAACAGTATTCCCAATTGCACCGCGATTAATACGATTGCTTTGTGTTGTTGCACGCCGTCTATGAGGGCTCCGCTGAGCTGTGGTTGCAGCAGGACGACCGCTTGTGCGAGGATTCCCAGCAGAAGGCTTGCCGTGTATGCAAGAATGTGCCCCGGCATGTATTTCCTGACGACGTGGATAAAGTTCATGGTTGGCCTGGCCTCTAGTGTTTTGTGGGTTGGTTCTTGTGGGTGAGGCGTGTGCAGAGGATGGTGGTGGCTATGGCGACGGCCAGGAGCAGGAGGGACATGGGTAGGAAGATGTCTGCGATGATGGGTGTGTGTTGTATGCCGACCCCGTCCCGGACGAAGCTTATCGCCACGGATGCCTCGGTGATGGCCACGGCGACGAGGGAGAGGATGATGCCGGCGGTGACGTCGAGTGTGGTCTCGATGGCCGCTGACCAGGCGAGGGCGCCGCGGGTGACGCCCATCTGGTTGAGGCGCCGGTTCTGCATGCGTCGTTCGCTGATTCCTATGGCTATAGATTGGACGAGGAATATCAGGGACAGGATGGTGCCGCCGGCTATCATGAGCGGTGTTCCCTGCTGCTCCTTGATGCTGGTCTTGATGTAGTCGTCGATGAAGTCCTGCCTGTTCAAGGCGGTGATCTTGTGGGTGGTGTCCCTTATCTGTTGGGCTATGTCGTCGGCCTGGGTGTGGTCGCGGGCGGTGATGAAGGCGTACAGTCGGCCGTTCTCGCCCTCCCTGGGCAGGCCATCCTCGGTCGTGAGCATGTCCATGTTCACGTGGGGGGTGGTCTTGGGCGGCTCGATGACGGCCACGACCTGGACCTGGTGTCTTTTGTCGTGGCGGTCGATGAGGGTGATCGTGTCGCCCGGCTTGCGCTGGTTGTCGTATGCTCTGCTTATGGCCACCTTGCCGGCGCCCAGGTCGGCCAGGCTGCCCTGGAGCACCTTGGGGGCGGTGTCCTTGTGGCTGGGGTCGGCCAGGTCACGGGCCTGGGCCCAGGTGACCTGGAGGAAGGTGTCCATCTGGATGTTTCCGTGCTTGTCGGTCAGGACCCATTGCTGGGTCTGGTAGATGTCGGCTGTGCCGACCTCCCGTCCGAGCCCCTGCAGCGTGCGCGAGATCCTGCCGGCCTGGGACAGGTCGTCCGAGGAGGCCACCACGTCGGCCTTCATGGGCTCGATGCTGAGCACCACCGAGCTCATGCGGCCCGCCTGCATGATGAGGATGAAGGAGACCAGAATGGTCAGCGCCATCATGGCCGGCAACGCTATGGCCGTGGCGCCTGCCCTGCCCCTGCGGACCCGTTGCCGGGCCAGCAGGCCCGGTCCGGCCGCGGTTTTTTCGGCCAGCAGGCCCAGCAGGGATGCTACCGGGGGGACCAGCAGGGGGGCGGCCACGTACACGGTGATTATCAGTAGGACGATCAAGCCCAGCAGCCGGTCGTAGAACTCCGAGCGGTCGACCGGCATGAAGGCGACCGTGATAGAGGCTAGGAACAGGGCCAGGGAGCATACGATCCGCAACCGGCTGGCCTTTTTGTCCTTGACGGCCGGTTGTGTCATCAGCTTCAGGGGGGTCTCGGCCCCGAACCTGCGCGTGGCCAGCCACACGCCCAGCAGGCAGACCGCCATCATCAAGGCGAAGGCCACGGCCGCCACCCACAGGCGGGCCCTGGGGTGGAAGAGCAGGTCGATGTCCGTGGTGCCCATGGCCCTTATGAAGGCCATGCCCACAGGAACGGTCAGCAGGGATCCGGCCAGGCATCCCGCGGCGTCGGCCAGGGCCAGGGGCAGGGAGAACTCTCGCAGGGCCATGGCCACGACCTGTTTGCCCGAGGCGCCGTTGAGCCGCATCAGGCCGTATTCCCGGCGCCTTTCCTGGACCAGGAAGGACACCGATGACAGGACCAGGAACACCGTCACCAGCAGGCAGAACACCAGCGCGATCAGCGACACAGTGTTCAATGCCAGGTCGTAGTAGGCCTTGGTCAGAATGCGGTGGTAGGCGTTCAGGCCCTCCAGGCCGTGCAGGCCGTCGTAGGCCAGGCCCGCCTGACGTGCCTGCAGGGTCGCGCAGGACAGGGTCGTGGTGGCGAACACGGCCAGGCACATGATCCAGTAGGAGGAGCGGTGGGCCCTGACCAGGGAGAAGGACAGGCTGGCCCTTGTTGGCCGCTTGCGCCAGGGTCGGCTCGCCTGCTGGGCCGGGGAGGCCATGCCCGCGCTCACCGGTCGGCCCCGCTCAACGTGGTCTCGGCCAGGTGCATGGCCAGCTGCTCGGCCGTGCAGCCCGACCACACCGAGTGGATGCGGCCGTCGACCAGGAACACGGTGCTGCCAGCACGGGCCGCCACATCCGGGTCGTGGGTCACCATCAGCACCGTGGACCCCCGCGCCGCCACCTGGCCGAAGGCGTCCAGCACCAGCTGGGAGCCGGCGGTGTCCAGGGCGCCCGTCGGCTCGTCGGCAAAGACGACCGAGGGCCTCGAGGCCAAAGCCCTGGCCACCGCCACACGCTGCCGCTGCCCGCCCGACATGTCCGAGGGATAGACGTCGGCGAAACCATCCAGACCCACCGCCTGCAGGGCCCGCACGGCGTCGTCGACCTCGATGCGCGGCCCGCCGAAGAGGAAGGACAGCATCACGTTCTGCAGGCATGTGAACGCTTCGACGAGGTTGTAGTCCTGAAACACGAACCCGATCAGGTCACGCCTGACACGTGTCAGGTCGGCCTCTCCCATCCGGGCCAGGTCATGCTGCCCGATGTGCACCAAGCCCTGGTCGACCGGCAGCAGGCCCGAGGCGCAATTCAGCAGGGTCGACTTGCCCGCGCCCGAGGGCCCCATGATCGCCGTCCACGACCCAGGCGGGCATTGCAGGGACACGTCGGTGATGCCGGCCCCGCCCGAACCGTAATGATAGGAGACACCCTCAAGGGACAGAAACTCACCAGCCATACCCAACCCCAATCCACAGCCCGACGAAACCCCGAGCACCATACGAATCCACAACGCGAAAAGCTACAGCGAACTTTACACTGAGACGCAATACAAGTATTGCTTGCGTGACGGTTAAAAGTCTTCCATAAATTATTGACAAAAAGATGCAATAAGTCAAAAATTATTGTAAAGTACGATTCGTATGCGCTAAGGGCATACCTAATTTAGGGG
>NZ_AWUN01000009.1 GCF_000499285.1 Bifidobacterium sp. 7101 | reverse complement strand
GTTGGTGTGGTGGTGGTTTGAGAACTCAAGAGCGTGTTTGTGCTACTTATAGCTTTTTGATTGCCAGTCCGATGCCCGCCCGGCTGTTGTCGGGTACGTGGGAGCGTTGTGAGGGGTGTCGGGGTTTTTCGTGGGTTGGTTTCCTCCTTATGGAAGCCGGCCCGTCAATTATTGATGTGAGTCGTTTCGGCTTCTTCATGGTTTTTTTGTGGAGGGTTTGATTCTGGCTCAGGATGAACGCTGGCGGCGTGCTTAACACATGCAAGTCGAACGGGATCCGCCAAGCTTGCTTGGTGGTGAGAGTGGCGAACGGGTGAGTAATGCGTGACCAACCTGCCCCATGCTTCGGAATAGCTCCTGGAAACGGGTGGTAATGCCGGATGCTCCGCACTGTCGCATGATGGTGTGGGAAAGGGTTTACCGGCATGGGATGGGGTCGCGTCCTATCAGCTTGTTGGCGGGGTGATGGCCTGCCAAGGCTTCGACGGGTAGCCGGCCTGAGAGGGCGACCGGCCACATTGGGACTGAGATACGGCCCAGACTCCTACGGGAGGCAGCAGTGGGGAATATTGCACAATGGGCGAAAGCCTGATGCAGCGACGCCGCGTGCGGGATGACGGCCTTCGGGTTGTAAACCGCTTTTGATTGGGAGCAAGCGAGAGTGAGTGTACCTTTCGAATAAGCACCGGCTAACTACGTGCCAGCAGCCGCGGTAATACGTAGGGTGCAAGCGTTATCCGGATTTATTGGGCGTAAAGAGCTCGTAGGCGGTTCGTCGCGTCTGGTGTGAAAGTCCATCGCTTAACGGTGGATCGGCGCCGGGTACGGGCGGACTGGAGTGCGGTAGGGGAGACTGGAATTCCCGGTGTAACGGTGGAATGTGTAGATATCGGGAAGAACACCGATGGCGAAGGCAGGTCTCTGGGCCGTCACTGACGCTGAGGAGCGAAAGCGTGGGGAGCGAACAGGATTAGATACCCTGGTAGTCCACGCCGTAAACGGTGGATGCTGGATGTGGGGCCCGTTCCACGGGTTCCGTGTCGGAGCTAACGCGTTAAGCATCCCGCCTGGGGAGTACGGCCGCAAGGCTAAAACTCAAAGAAATTGACGGGGGCCCGCACAAGCGGCGGAGCATGCGGATTAATTCGATGCAACGCGAAGAACCTTACCTGGGCTTGACATGTGCCGGACGGCCGCGGAGACGCGGCTTCCCTTCGGGGCCGGTTCACAGGTGGTGCATGGTCGTCGTCAGCTCGTGTCGTGAGATGTTGGGTCAAGTCCCGCAACGAGCGCAACCCTCGCCTCGTGTTGCCAGCACGTCATGGTGGGAACTCACGGGGGACCGCCGGGGTTAACCCGGAGGAAGGTGGGGATGACGTCAGATCATCATGCCCCTTACGTCCAGGGCTTCACGCATGCTACAATGGCCGGTACAACGGGATGCGACATGGTGACATGGAGC
Organism: Bifidobacterium sp. 7101; assembly: GCF_000499285.1. GTDB lineage: Bacteria > Actinomycetota > Actinomycetes > Actinomycetales > Bifidobacteriaceae > Bombiscardovia > Bombiscardovia apis_A. Next base: position 3,813 of record NZ_AWUN01000009.1, on the reverse strand, counting down.
GGATCCCTGAAAACCGGTCTCAGTTCGGATCGGAGCCTGCAACCCGGCTCCGTGAAGGCGGAGTCGCTAGTAATCGCGGATCAGCAACGCCGCGGTGAATGCGTTCCCGGGCCTTGTACACACCGCCCGTCAAGTCATGAAAGTGGGCAGCACCCGAAGCCGGTGGCCCAACCCGCAAGGGGGGGAGCCGTCTAAGGTGAGGTCCGCGATTGGGACTAAGTCGTAACAAGGTAGCCGTACCGGAAGGTGCGGCTGGATCACCTCCTTTCTACGGAGATTATGGAAATCCTCTGCGCGTGTCGTGTGGGGGTCGTGCCTGCGGGTCCGGCCGGTCGGCCGGATGGTGTGGGCGTGCTGGCGTGGAACGGTCTTGAGGCTGTGGCATGGATGCGCTGTTGGGTTCCCGGACCGCCACCCTTGTGGGTGGTGTTCCCGTCGCCCGTCGGGTTCCTCATGGGGTGTTGCCCTGTGGCGGGTCCCGCCGGTGTGCTGGTGGTTTGAGAACTGGATAGTGGACGCGAGCGGATGGCCGGCTGTGTGCCGGCTGTCTGCTGTATTGTTTCGTCCGAGCCTATTTTTTCAAGTGGGTTCGGGTCGATCGTTTTGTGATCGTTTAGTGTGATGATTTGTCGTCTGGCAGTTCGCAGTTGTTGTTGTCGTGGCATGGCCTGTGGTCGTGTTGTCGGCAAGGGCGCATGGTGGATGCCTTGGCAGACAGGACCGATGAAGGACGCGTGGGGCCGCGATAGGCCTCGGGGAGCCGCCGACAGGGCTTTGATCCGAGGGTGTCCGAATGGGGTAACCCGCCGGCCGTGATGGGCCGGCACCGCATTCGTGCGGGGGGTACGCAGGGAAGTGAAACATCTCAGTACCTGCAGGAAAGGATATTCCGTGAGTAGTGGCGAGCGAAAGCGGATGATGGCCAAACCGGTGCCGTGTGATACCCGTCGGGGGTTGCGGCATGGGTGTTGTGGGACTTGGCGTCCGGGCTCCGACGGGCCCGGCGGCAGTGATAAAGCGACGTGTGAGGCGAACGGGATTGAATTCCCGGCCGTAGAGGGTGATGGCCCCGTAGCCGAAGGCGCGCCGCCTGCCGGTCCTTGTTCCCAAGTAGCGCGGGACTCGTGGAATCCCGTGTGAATCGGCCCCGACCGTGGGGTAAGCCTGAATATTCCTGTCTGACCGATAGCGTACGAGTACCGTGAGGGAAAGGTGAAAAGCACCCCGGGAGGGGAGTGAAAGAGTTTCTGAAACCGTGTGCCTACAATCCGTCGGAGCCCTTCGGGGTGACGGCGTGCCTATCGAAAAATGAGTCTGCGAGTCAGTGGTGCGTGGCGAGGCTAACCCGTGTGGGGCAGCCGTAGCGAAAGCGAGTCCGATAAGGGCGTTCCAGTCGCGTGTCCTGGACCCGAAGCGGGATGATCTAGCCCTGGGCAGGTTGAAGCGCGGGTAAGACCGCGTGGAGGACCGAACGGACCTGGGTTGAAAACCGGGCCGATGACCTGGGGCTAGGGGTGAAAGGCCAATCAAATTCCGTGATAGCTGGTTCTCTCCGAAATGCATTTCGGTGCAGCGTCGCGTGAGTGCCTCCATGGGGTAGAGCTACTGGATGCTTGAGGGCCCGTATCGGGTACCGACAGCAGCCAAACTCCGAATACGTGTGAGGTGTATCGCGGCAGTGAGTCGGCGGGGGATAAGCTCCGTCGTCGAGAGGGAGACAGCCCAGATCGTCGTCTAAGGTCCCCAAGCGCGTGCTAAGTGGGAAAGGATGTGGAGTCGCATAGACAGCCAGGAGGTTGGCTCAGAAGCAGCCATCCTTGAAAGAGTGCGTAACAGCTCACTGGTCTAGTGGTTCCGCGCCGATAATGTAGCGGGGCTCAAGCACGCCACCGAAGACGCGGCAGCGCAGTTCGCTGTGCTGGGTAGGAGAGCGTTCCGCGTGGGGTGAAGCGGCGGCGTGAGCCGGCCGTGGACCGCGTGGAAGTGAGAATGCAGACATGAGTAGCGAGAGGCGGGTGAGAATCCCGTCCGCTGGATGACCAAGGGTTCCGGGGCCACGTTCGTCGTCCCCGGGTGAGTCGGGTCCTAAGGCGAGGCCGACAGGCGTAGTCGAATGGATGAAGGAGTCGATATTCTCCTACCGGCGTCGAGCCGTCCAATCCAAGACGTGGAAGCATGCCCTTACCTGTGTCGGGTGGTGGTCTTCGGACCGTCCGATGGCATGGGACCGGCGTGTGGATGCGTGGCGGGTAGCGCAGGAGTGACACGGAACGGGAGCCGGGCCGCGGTGGTGGTTATCCGTGGTCAAGCATGCGGCGCGTCGGGCAGGCAAATCCGCCCGGCATGAGCGCGAGGTGTGATGATGGGGGGTCTTGTGCCCCGAATCCGGTGTGCCGTTCCGTCGAGAAAAGCTTCGGCGTGAGGATTGGCGCCGCCCGTACCCCAAACCGACACTGGTGGTCAGGTAGAGTATACCAAAGCGATCGAGCGAATCCTGGTCAAGGAACTCGGCAAATCACTCCCGTGCCTTCGGTATAAGGGAGGCCCCGGCCGGTGAGGCGCTTCGCGCGCGGAGCCGGCTGGGGCGGCACAGACCAGGGGGTAGCGACTGTTTACCAAAAACACAGGTGCATGCGAAGACGTAAGTCGCTGTATATGCACTGACGCCTGCCCGGTGCCGGAAGGTTAAGAGGATCCGTCATCCCTCTTCGGAGGGGGCAGCGGTGAATTCAAGCCCCGGTAAACGGCGGTGGTAACTATAACCATCCTAAGGTAGCGAAATTCCTTGTCGGGTAAGTTCCGACCTGCACGAATGGCGTAACGACTTCCCCACTGTCTCGACCAGGAGCTCGGCGAAATTGCAGTACGAGTAAAGATGCTCGTTAAGCGCAGAAGGACGAAAAGACCCCGGGACCTTTACTATACCTTGGTATTGGCGTTAGGTGCGGACTGTGTAGCATAGGCGGGAGGCTTCGAAGCGGGTGCGCCAGCATCCGTGGAGCCGTAATGTGAAATACCGCTCTGTCCTCATCTGGCCTCTAACCTCGGCCGGTCATCCCGGCCAGGGACAGTGCCTGGCGGGTAGTTTAACTGGGGCGGTTGCCTCCCAAAGAGTAACGGAGGCGCCCAAGGGTTCCCTCAGCCCGGTTGGCAATCGGGTGTTGAGTGCAATCGCACAAGGGAGCTTGACTGCGAGACCGACGGGTCGAGCAGGGACGAAAGTCGGAGATAGTGATCCGGTGCCGGCGTACGGACGCGGCATCGCTCAACGGATAAAAGGTACCCCGGGGATAACAGGCTGATCATCCCCAAGAGTCCATATCGACGGGATGGTTTGGCACCTCGATGTCGGCTCGTCGCATCCTGGGGCTGGAGCAGGTCCCAAGGGTTCGGCCGTTCGCCGATTAAAGCGGCACGCGAGCTGGGTTCAGAACGTCGTGAGACAGTTTGGTCTCTATCCTCTGCGCTCGTTGGAATCTTGAGGAGCCCTGCCCATAGTACGAGAGGACCTGGGTGGACGAACCTCTGGTATGCCGGTTGTCGCGCCAGCGGCACGGCCGGTTGGCTACGTTCGGATGGGATAACCGCTGAAAGCATCTAAGCGGGAAGCCCCCTCCAAGATAAGGATTCCATGAAGCCTTAAAGCTTCTGAAGACCCCATGCAGAACACATGGTCGATAGACCGGACGTGGACACCCCGCAAGGGGCGGAGCCGACCGGCACTAATGGTCGAGGACAACACAACACCCACCCCTGGAGGGGTGGCGGCATCAACCCCTACTGCGGATACGACCTGCGGCAATATGCACGGAA
>NZ_AWUN01000008.1 GCF_000499285.1 Bifidobacterium sp. 7101 | reverse complement strand
CCTAAGAAGTTCCTAGAGCAAATCAGAACATACTGCTGGGCGATTCCGCCAAAGAGCCGAGAACATTTGGCCGAAATCAGTGGAAGACAAATGAAGCAGGCCCACAGGGCTACGCCTGCGGGCCTGGTATGCACTGCCCCGTTTACCGGGACAGTTGCATGGTATCACCGTCTATCTGCTGGCTGAAATACGAAAGGCTTCCGGCAGCAGGCAGAGAATCGTTGTCAGTTCATGGGCGACTCCTTGGGGTTGATGGTGGTGACGAGCTGAGCGAAGTCCGGCTCGGGACCATTCTCGTCAGGACTGCCATCGCAGCCAACAGCATCATCGTTCGCGTCGTTTTCGTGTCCGGTGTGGCGGCCGTTGGCGCGGGTGAGGCGGATCGCGGCGGTTGCGCCGGTGCCGAGGAGTGCGAGGACGAGGATGACGGCGATGAGGCCGGCGATGTTGGTGCCGGTGGTCGCCAGGTTGTCCTTGGGCTGGTAGCCGTTCCAGTCGTCGGTGTTGCTGGTCACGGTGGTGTCCGCGCACAGGGTTCGCCCGTCGATCTCCACCGCGTCCTCGGGCAGTTTCTCCTCGTCTTTGCCGTCGAAGGGGTCGGGGTCGGAGACGATGCATTGGACGAGCGGCGTGCCGGTGACGATGGCGCGGTCGGTGTGATGCTCGCTCACGCCACTGAGGGTGGCCTTGACCTCCACGCTGTCTCCGGGCTTGAGGATCAGCGTCTGCCAGTCATCGGGATACTCGAACTCGCCGATCTGGCCGTCGCCGGCGACGAGCTGGTCGGTGAGGCTCAGCTCGCTCGCCTTGAACCAAGGGCCGTCTCCGGTGTCAGGGTCGGTGGGCGATGCGTTGGTGATGGTGAACACGATGCGAGTGTCGCTCCCGTTCATGTTCAGCGCCTCGTCAACGGTGTCACGGTCGCCGTCGGGCCAGCCAGATTGCTCGTCCCATTTCTCGATGGTGAGCCGGGGCGTCATGTCGGGCGTGTGCGTGGTGACGGTGTTCGAGGGCCGTTCGACCCCGTTGATGGTCTCGGTGAACTGGTTGGCCACGGGACCGCCCACGGCGATGCGCTGGCATTGGATGAACGCGGTCCACGCCTGCTCATGCTCGGTGTCGGCCGACACGAGTCCAAGCATCAGCTCCGTGGCGCGCACGGTGACCACGCCGCGCTCGTCGGTGGCGAGCTCGAAGAGTTCTCCGCCGAAACGGCTGGCGTCGAAGTCGGAGCCGGCGATGCGTTCGCCCCGCTCGGCCAGGGTCTCGCCGTCCTTGATGAGGTCGCGGGTGGCGTAGACGGCCCATTGGCCGGTGAACTTGTCGTACCGGGTGTCGAGCGGGTCGCTGATGGACCAGTCGGAGACCTGCGGGTAGGCGCGGTCGGGCGGCAGCGTGGAGCTGTCGAGCCGGTAGAGGAACAGGCTGTTGAGATAGATGCTCTTGCCATCCACGCTCTGCCCGTCCACCTTGACCACGACATCCTTGGCCGGGTTGATCGGCTTCAAGGGGTTGGAAACCTGGTTGGTGTCCTTGCGCACGTCGTTGACCAGCTGGGTGGCCGTGTTCGTGACCACGTAATCGTCGGTGACCTTGATGACGGTCATCGGCAGCGTGACCTCATACGAGGTGCCCAGAAGCGACTGGTCGATGGCCGGGTCCTTCAACGGGTCGTGGTCCTTGTCGCCAAGTGCGGCGTAGATCTTGAGATCGGCTGGCTGGGGGTCGCCCTTGATGGTCTCTCCCGTCGCCGGAACCTCGGTGTCAACGGTTTTGGCGAACACGTATGCCACGCCGTCGATGGCCTGGATGTTGAACCGGTCGGTCACATCCCTGCCGTTGGCCTTGTCGGTCACGGTGATATGGTTCTCGTCGAGTTCGAGGTATTCGTCGTCCCAGTCATCGACCATGCCCAGCCGCCACACCTTGTAGGCATGGTTCGTCTGCTTGGCGTCGAGATTGATCCGATAGTAGATGCGGTCTCCGAGCAACGCGGTCTTGCCGTCGATCGAAATGGACGGGTCGGCCTGGGTGTCCTCCTTGCCCGGCTGGAAGTCGGGCGGATCGTTCCATACCTTGTTGCTTGGTGTGACCGAGTTGTTCAAGGTCAACGCCCACTGGTTGTCAACCACGGTGTCGGCCGGGGCATCCTCGGCCACGACGCCCTCGAATCTGATGATGATTCTGGGATTCGTGCCCGCCAGCCAGTTCGCCCGCACATAGTCGTCGGCGAACACGAGACGCACGGCATGGTTCGCGTCGTTCCACTCGCTGCGGTACTGGCTCTTGGGGATGAACTTGCCGGTGGTCAGGTCGGTGACCTCCAGGGTCTGCTTGTCCGGCTGGAAGTGCTCGTCATACGTGTCGGTGACCGCCACCTCGACGATAGTGTAGGCGAGACTGTCGGGCAGGTGCGGCTGGGTTTCCAGACGGTATTCGAGACGCTGGCCGGGGAAGACGATCTTGCCGTCCACGCTGTCCTGGGCGCCGCCTTGGGAGGATTCCCCGACCACATCCTTGACCACGGACGGCACGTAACCGCAGACCTTCGGCTCGTTGGTTTCGACCGTGTGGGTGTTGATGGTCTGCGAGCCGGCGTTGGTCAACTCCGCGCCGTTCTTGCCGGCGGTGCAGAACGTGATCTCGTCGTCCGCTTCGATGCCGAAGTCATCGCGCACCTGGCCCGCTCCGGCCCCGTTGGCGTAGTTCGCGCGGCCGGGCACGAGCATCGTGATCTGCCTGGCCTTCTCCAAGTCCTTCAGTCCGGTCAGGTAGGAGGCCTTGGCTGTGGCGGTGACCACGGTGCCATCGGTTGTGATGTCCCACTGGTCGGTGATGTCACGGCCACGGTTGGCGATGTCGCTTACGCTGCTTTCGCGATCGGTGCCCGCGTCCGCCTCGTACACTCGGACGTTCGCCGCTTCATCGGCGTCGAACAGGTAGTCGGCGGCTGTCCAATCATCGACCAAGGTGAGCGTCCGCGGGGCCTGGATCAGGTTCGCCGGCACGGTGCCGTTGACCACGGAGGCCACGCGGTCTCCGTCGAGGAACACCTTGCCGTCGCCGCCGGTCTGGTTGGTGCGGTCGGGGTCGATCACGGCCTGCCACTTGCCATTAGTGTCGAGCATGATCCAGCTTTTGTCGGGATTGGGACGCCAGGTGTCGAACTCGCGTTCTCCCGCGTCGGCCTCGGGCAGCTGGTTCCACTTGCCCCACGCATGGTCGTTGATGTTCTGGTAATCGGATGGCAGGCTGACGGTCACATCGAAGCCGAACACATACTCGTGGTCGAACGGCATCATGCCCTTGTTGGCCGAACGGACCGCGCTGACCGTGTTCGATGCGCGGTCCCAACCGATCTCGAACTCGTTGGAGACATCGCGATTGTTGTCGGTGGCGTCCACGAGCGTGAAGCCGTCCACCGTGTAATCGACGCCGTTGGGTTCGATCACGTCCCTGAAACTCAGCTCGTAACCGCCCCGGCCGGTCCCATACGTGATGGTGGTGCGGTTGGTCATCTGGTCGGCGCTGACGCCTTCCTCGATGCTTTTGACCGGATCGGCCGGCGGCACGGCGCTGACCTTCCAGGTCTCCGCCGGATCCCGGTCCGTGGTGTCCACGGCCGCCTGTATGCTTCCCTGCCTGGGCACTTGGATGTCGATCCAATATGTGCCCTCGGCCCAGGAATCCATGCCGAAATCACCCGGCGAGGCCAGGTTGTCGATCACGGTGTCGCCGCTGTTGGCGAAGCTGATCGGCTTGCTCACGCTGCCCGTCGGCGTGTAGGGGCCGCCATCGTAGTGCACGATCGCGGTGCCGTGCAGGGTCTCCTTGATCGACGAGCCGCCGTTGTTCGCGTGGATGGTGTCGCCGACCGGCGTGGTCGAGCCGACCTGCATGTCGGTCTGCTGGCGGTGCGAGGTGGTGACGGTCAACGGATAATCGACGGGCGGCTGGTTCTTGGCCAGCACGACCACACGGAACGAGGCATCGGGATTGGCGTTGATGGAATCCTGCACCAGGCTATCCACCGAACGCACGCCAAGCCGATCGGTCCACGTGGTGCCGGTCGTGTACGACTGGCCTTGGTACTGGTAGGTGCCGCGCCCTTCGGCGGCCCATTGGGACTCCCAACGCTGACGCGCGTTCGAACTGACATAGGAACCGCTGAACACGCCGTTGCCGAGGCGCGCGTAGCCGACAGCGACCATCCGGCATTCCGCGTCACCCTCCCCGGTGTATGAGGCCTTGCACTCCGAGATCGCGTCGGCAAGGATGGCATTCATATCCACGAACTGATTCGACCCATCCTCCAAATCGGAAGACAGGGTGGTGCCCGAATCACGTATCGCCTGCTTCATGCCCTCCAGAGTGGCGGGCCAGGAATCCTTGTAGATCCAATGCACGTCGGCGGTCTGCGATGGAACCTGCCCGCCGGAACCGCCACCGCCCTCGCCGGAACCGCCACCACCGCCCTCGGCGAACGCGGCTGGCGCCAGATATCCCAAGGCCAACGCCCCTGCGGTCAGGGCAGCCACCAGCATCGTGCGCCTGCTCTTCTTCCCACCTGACATACGTATCCGTCCTTTCAGTCGGAAGCGCCCCATGATGCGCTCCCTCCCGTTTCACACGGATACGGAAAATGCGGGCGACCATTCACGGACGCCCGCATCCTTCCTTGTCCCTGGAAGAAGAACGCACCGGCGGGCCTTCCGCCGGGACGCCTTCCCCCAGCTTCCCCCCGTTAACTGCAATCAGCAGCGGACAACCATTCAAACAGTCTGCCATTACATGCACGAATATTTATTCAACCATCTATTAAATTAAAATGGCTTGATTCCATTTCTATTGAGATGGGAACCAAGCCATATCTCATGCAACAGTAAAATGCATCAGAATACATCGTTATCTAATGCGATACATTGAGAATATAATTCTTAGTTATCCTAAGGTCTTAGGATGCCGGACAGTTTGCGGTGACGTCTTGTTGGATGCCGGAGGGGTCGCCGAGTTTGGCTTTGTCGATGTTGTCTTTGAAGAATCGTCGGGTCGCGTCATCGGCTCGGTCAGGGCTCATGAATCCCATCTCGGGGACTTTCTCCAGTTCCTTGAGCGCTTCTTCGCTGCGCTCCGGTTGAGAGGAATAGGTGTTGAGCCATTCCTTCTCCCACGCGCACTGGAAGAGATTGGACGCCTGGGTGTCTCCCCATCCTTGTTGGAAGGACGTGCCGGAATCCGACGGCATGGATTCAGGCGGGGTGTAGTCCTGGGGCCAGGAGAGTTTGCCGATGGATTCCCGGTATTCCTTGTTGATCTCGTCGTAGCCGACGATTTTCCTGGAGTCGCCCGCGCTCGAGACGTCGCCGTTGGTGCAGCTGGCGAGGCTCAGGGCGAGGATGCCGGCGCATGCCGTCGCCAGCGCTTTCTTGCCTGCGTTTGTGAGGGTGGATTTCATCTTGGTTGCATCTCCTTGTTGGTGATGTGTGTGGTGTTTGGGCTACCGCAGTGCCAGTGCCGGTTGGAGCCTGGCCGCGCGTATGGCGGGGACGAGGCTCCCGATGATCGAGGTCGCCAGCGCCGCCGAGACGGCTGCGATGGCGGCGGCGAGGGGGAACGCAGGGGGTTGCAGAGGCGAGTATGACGGCAGGAACGCCGGGAGCGCGCCTACCGCGCATGCCGATATGGCGACGGCCAATAGCGACACCGAAAGACCGATGATGAGCTGGCTTCCGATCACCAGGCCTATGAGGGATGCCCGCGTGGCGCCGAGCGCGCGTCTGACGAGGAGCTCGTGTGTTCTGGATTCCAATGACGCCAGGCCGATGTTGACGATGCCGATGGCCGAGACGAAGAGCAGCAGGATGGCGCAGACGCCGAACGCGATTTGCATGACCGCGATCACCGATTCGTAGCTTTGCGCGTTGTCGATTGTCTGAACGCCGGACACGGAGCCTCCTATGGAGTCGAACAGGATGTCCTCGACAACGGTCCTGACCCGTTGCTTGCCGAGTTGCGGGAAATCCAGCCAGAGGATGGTAGCGCTTCGCGAAACGATCCTCATGTATTGGGTCAGCGCTTGGGCGTTGACATAGATGGTCGGGTCCGTGCGTCCGTCGTTGACGACGCCGGTCACGGTGAACGGGGTCGCGATCGTGGTTTGGTTTGTCTTCGCGTATGCGGTGGAGTCCTTGGGAAGGTTCTGTTCCGCGGCGAGATTGACGACGATCGATGCGGTCGATCGTTCGCCGCCGGCGTACCAGCGTCCGGATTTCATCGGAAGGTTGTAGATGCTCGAATATCCGGGAGTGGTCGCCACGACGTCTCCCTTGATTCCTCCGCTTGACTGCGTTCCGGGAGAGAACGTGATGTCGGTATCAAGGTTGAGGATGATTGCCGTCTCATGGTTCTTGGCCGCGATTGCGTCGGCGAGGCGCGAGAAATCATCCGCGTCGCTCAGCCTCGGGCTGTTCATGGAAACGGTGACCAGCGGGGTGCGCCCGTAGAGTTGTTCGTTGATCGCCACCAGGTAGTCCTTGCCGATGGTTCCCGCGAGGACGGCGAGTATGACCGCCACGATCCCTATGAGCATCGACAGACCGGTGAGTGCGGATCGCAATGGGGCGAGCCGTAGATCCTTAATCAATTGACGGAGCATGGAGCTCGCCTCCGGACATGGTGTACGTGATGTCGCAGGTGGCGGCGAGATCATCGTCATGGGTGACGAGCAGCAAGGTCGTGGCATGCTCGCGCACTGCGTCCCGCAGCACCGAAAGCACCTCGCCGCTGGTCTTGGTGTCGAGTGCTCCGGTCGGCTCGTCGCAGATGAGAAGCTCGGGCTGGTTGACCAGGGCGCGGGCGATCGCCACCCGTTGCTGTTCGCCGCCCGAGAGTCTTTTCGGCAGTTCCCCCGCCTTGTCCCTGAGACCGACCGAAGCGAGCGCGGCAAGGCACCTGCGCCTGCGGGCCGAGGCGGAAGCGCCCGTGGCGCGGGGACGGCGGGCATGCTGGCCGTACCACAATGCCAGCTCGACGTTTTCGAGCGCCGATAGATGACCGATCAACGAATAGTTCTGGAACACGAAGCCGATGTGCCCGGCCCTCATGAACGAAAGCCGCCTGTCGGACAACGCGCCGACGTCTTGGCCTTTGTACAGGTAACGGCCGCTGAACTGCGTGTTCAGCATCCCGATGATGCTTATCAGGCTGGTCTTGCCGGCTCCCGACTTGCCCACTATCGAGTATGTCATGCCGGCGAACAGCTCCAGGGAGACGTCGTTCACCGTCGTGAGCCTGTCCTTGTTGCCCAGGGTCACGACGGCCGACACTCCCTGCAGGGCCACGAGCGGCTTCGTTGATTCAGACATGCGGTGCCGCCCTACTTGGATTGCGAATCCAGATCGGGAGGAGTGGCCGACACGGCGTCTCCCGCCTTCAGTCCCGAGGTGATTTCGATGCGGGCGCCGTCCGTGGCGCCCAGGCCGACGTCGAGAACCGTGCCGTCGGGACGGCGGACCTGTCCCTTCTGCAGTCTGCCGGCCACGGCGGTGACCGGCAGCAACGCGACGTCGTTGCGTGCCTGTGCCGTCACGACCAGTATCGCCGACTGTCCCGCCCTCACCAAGGAATCGGTGGGAATGAGGCAGGCGTAGGAATCGGAGATCGAAATCGTGGAGGACTGTCCCTCCGCTCCGGAGGATGCGTCCGAGGCCAATGGCACGACGCCCGAGCAGTCCGTCGGGCCGACGCCATCCGTGACCTGGAATTTCCCGGCGAAAGGAGCGTTGCCGACGGTCGCCACGAGATTGGATAGATCCCCGGTCAGGCCGAAGCCGTCGAAACGCAGGGTCACGACCGGATAGTTGGCGGGGACGGTCGTTCGCGCAGCGATCACGCTCACGACGGTCGCGCCCACGGGAGAAACCAATTGCCGGTCTTCGACACTTCCCAACACAGTCCCTTGCTCGACCCGCTGGCCGGATTCCACCGACGGGACGAAGACGCCGACCTTGGTCGCCAGCACGGCGAAATCAACGCCAGCGCCGACCTGCGCTTTCAAAGAACGCGTGGGAACGATGTCACCGGTCTCGACCCGCACCGTTTGCGCGGTCCGATTACTTAACGCACTTGCAGGTTGCTCTCCATACTGCTTGTTTTCAGTCGAAGAGCAACCTACAAGTGCAAGAGGTATCAGCAAGATGACAATCGCCCGCTGCATACGTCGAATATTCATCTTGACCTCTATTAGTATGTGAGGTCACCACCCCAATTAGTGTCGCAGAACCAAGTGCAAGCTCCCATTCTGCCTTGGAAGGCGAAACGAGTGCCAACGAGAATATTATCCCAAGACTTAGCTCCAACGGTATTCCACTGAAGTGAGTCCGTGAATTGCGGTCCTCCTGATGCCTTCATGTTACGAAGCCCGAGGCGCAGATAGTTTGACGGCATGTTATTCACTGATAGGCTGATAGGGCCGGTGAATGTATGCGTGCGTGTGTAGTCGTACTGCACAAGGCTGCCGGACTTATTGAGTTCTCCCGACACATAGGCATTATCGGCCCATGCTGTCCCCGCGCAACCGATAGCGAGGGCAACGGCAGCCGCACTTGCCGTAAGAAGTTTGATATGACGTTTCATGATATGCTCTCTTTCTCTGGGAGTATGTCAATATGGAGGCCAAGACAACCGCGTCTTAGCTCTCCCCATATCAGAGGATACCCTGTTTTCTGCACAGACGTCAAGTCATAAGCCTTGACGTTTGTCAACCGTGTTTCCCTTCGTTGTTTTGGCTTCAGACAACAGCCTAGCGCTAAAAGTATCGGTCTTGCCAGTGCGAATTGTTTTCCTCATTCATGGTTGCTGTCTAAGTGGTCGAGTTCGTGTTCGATGGCGTGGCGCAGGATCTGTTGCATGGGCGTGCCGTGTTCGGCGGCGGCGATCTTGAGGCGGTTCTTCAGACGGACGGGCAGGCGCAGGGAGAACATGACCAGTGGCTCGCCGGCGTTGTTCTGCCCGGCGGATTGCTTGTCTTCGGCCTGTTGGTCGAGGACTTTGTCGAAGGGCACGGGTCTGGGCAGTGGTTGGTAGTTGCCTTTCATGCCAGTTCCTCCTTGGCGATGCGCGTTAGTTCGTCGGCTAGGTCCCGGTATTCGTACAGTTGCTTGGGGTTTATGCCGAGCGAGGTCTTGATCGGTTGTCGTTTGGCGATGAAAGTGTCGAAGCGTGCGGTGTCGGTTTGTTCCAACGCGGCCAGGGTCTGGGCCCAGGTGTTGGTGTTCGCTTCGACGCGCACCGGCAGTAGGGCCGCCCTGGTGGCGCGTCGGGCGCGGTCGAGCGTGTCCCATGCCTGCTGGAGGTCCATCGGCGAGTCCGAGGTGGGCACGATGACGAAATCGGCCACGGCCAACGTCTTGTCGAGCAGCGGGCCTTGCGGAGGGGCGTCGATGATCGACCATTCCCTTGCGGCCGGGTCGCCGCCCAGATGGGCGAGGGTGGCCATGTTGGCCGGCAGCACGTCGAAGGGCAGCGGGTCTCCCGCTTGTTCGGCGGCGGCCGCCCATAGGCTGGCGCTGGACTGCGGGTCCGCGTCGTAGACCGCCACCTCGATTCCGCGCCGGGCCAGCACGGCGGCCAGATAGATGCAGCTGGTGGTCTTGGCCACCCCGCCCTTCGCGTTCGCCAACGCTACTCGCATGATGCTTCCTCCTTGGATTCGGGACCATTCGCCGGATCGCCGGCATGGTCGGTTGTTTGATTGCTTGATTGTCGGATTGCTTGATTGTCTGTTTGCATGATGGTTTGACGGTCATGCGGCTCATTCTTGGGTTGGGCGCGGCCTGCGGCGCGCCATCGGCGTTGCCCGCGTTCCATGCTGGCCTTGCCCCGGGCCGTGTCGAAGACTTCGGGATGGGCTTGGAGCCAGTCGACGAACAGGCCCCAGCGCCGGGCCCAGGGCACCGTGCGGTCGCGGCAGGGCACGCCGTCGGCTTCCGCTAGACGGGCGATCTGGCGCCGGTCGGTGCACGAGCGGCCGCCGTACAAGCCCCATTCCAGGCCGGCGGCACCGGCGTAGGCCAGGCATTCGGCCCTCACCGGGCAGTCGTGCTCGCATACCGACGCGCCCGCCTGTCGGAACACGCGGGCCAGGGGATGCTTGTCCTCGAACTCCAGGCCCCACATCAGGTCGGCCCACGGCTGCGGGAAATCCGCGCAGCATCCCATGTTCTTCCACGCCTCCGGCGAACGGGGCGCGGCATCCGCTATGCCGGTCATGCCTTGGCCTCCTCGTGGGATTCCTTGTCTTCGGCGCGGTCGGTTTTCTCTAGGCCGATGGCGTGGCTGGCTTGGTTGCGCCGGTCGTAGGCGCACACCGGACACTCTGCCTGCTTGGTTTCGCCGTCGAGGTGCGCCTGGCACAATGCGATCGACAGGATGCCGCCGCCGTAGACCGGCACCCGCCAGGCCAAGCCCGAACTAACCGCCACCGGCCGGTCTGGATCATGGACCGGCGTGAGCTCGGCAGCAGCGGCATGGCTGCCGGAATGCTGCGGACCTCGTGCCCGCTTGGTGCGCATGTCGAGGCTGACCTGCGCGAAGTAGCGTTCGACCATCGTGCCGTCCACCAGCCATGAGATCCAGCGCGGATTGCCATACGCCCAATCAAGGATCGTCTCGACCTCCGTCAGAGAGCGTTCCATCAGCAGCTCGTGGACCTTGCGTCGGTCTCGCATCGACGCCGGCCTGGCTGCCTTCGGGTCGATGGCCGCCACACGGTCATGGATCAGCGTCAGCACGCGAACCTCCTGCAGGGCCCGGGAACGCACCCGCTCGTCCGCATCCTCCGCCCCTGGCGTCCACAGCGGATCGCGTACGCCCTTGGGAGGCAGCGCCAGACGCCAATCCGGTGCATCACGCTCGCTTCGCTCCTCCTCGGGTTGTTCCCCGGCGAGGGGAATGTCCCCGTAGGGGACAAGGGGAGCATTGGTTATCACTTGTCTATTGGGTGACATGACGTCACGTCTCTTCGGACAAGATGTCACCTCACCGGCGGGATCGCCCTGGGGTGACATTGTGTCAGGTGACACTGCGTCAGGTGACGCCATGTCACCCCGCGCGCACTCCTTGCTCCGCGATGGTTCGGCTGTACTGGGTTTCGCTGGAACGTCCTTGCCTGCGTCGGTCTCGCCGGGATCGGTGATATCCTCCGGCTCGGTCTGCGCGCCCTTCATCACCACGTCCCACACCTTGGAACGATGCCCCCTGGGGATGGGCTCGTGGCTGCGGGGATTGCGCGCGGCCAGCTCCTGGTCACCCTCGCGC
Organism: Bifidobacterium sp. 7101; assembly: GCF_000499285.1. Classification (GTDB taxonomy): domain Bacteria; phylum Actinomycetota; class Actinomycetes; order Actinomycetales; family Bifidobacteriaceae; genus Bombiscardovia; species Bombiscardovia apis_A. The sequence continues at coordinate 1,021 of NZ_AWUN01000008.1, read as the reverse complement.
AAGTAGCCCAGCTCCTGCAAACGTTTCAACGCGCGCAGCACGGAACGGCGCGTGCAATGGCAATGTGCCGCGATGGTGTTGACCGACGGCCACGCGCCGCACCCGTCGTCGTAATACGCCCTTCGCGCCAGATACACCAACACGAACTTCTCCGACAGGCTCAGCCGCTCGTCCTGCAACTGCCACGCCCACTGCTCCGCCGGCCCGCTCATCGCGCATCCTCCTCGCGACCCCCTGGCATCATGGAGCCGTTCGCCGATGCGGTCGCCCAACGCGGCCGCGCGGCACAACGCCCACACCGCCAGCAGACACACGACGATTGCGACGACGGCCACCGCCGCCACAGCCCGGCCCATCTCAGGCGCTCCGGCGACGACGGCGCGACGAGCGCGCGGGATGAAGCAACACCGCCAGCAGGTGCGCGCGGGCGATCCGCACACGCAGCGACGGGATGGTTTTCATGGCTCCCGCCGCACGCGGGGCGGAAGCGATGGTAGGATTGGTCATTGCGATAACTCTCTTTCAATGGAGGGCGAATCCCGGGACTCATGTCACTTGAATCGCTCGGAATCCCGCCCAAGGTTGTCGATCAGCCCCGCACCAAGCGCCAACACGGTGCGGAGCGCTTTCGTTTTCCATGTTTTTCCCGGCCCGGTTCGACCAGACCGAACCGGGGAGGCGGTCGTATTGCGCAACCAAGCGCGCCGCCCATAGCATGGTGCGCACAAGCCCCCAAGGGCACGCGAGCGAAAGGAACGGACATGACCGGCAACACCACGGCAAGGACACAGGCCGTCGAACTGGGAGAGCACCTGCGGGAAGTCGCCGCATGGAACGTGCGACTGCACCTGGCCAAGGAAGAACTCGAACAGCAGGCCCTGTGCGAGGCGGCCGGCGTGACCAAGGCCACCATATCGGCCAGAATGAACCTCGACGCCGCATGGGACCTCAACGCCATCGCGGCCGCGGCCGTCACCCTCGGCATGCCTCCGGCCGAACTGCTCGACGACACGCTGTACGA
>NZ_AWUN01000007.1 GCF_000499285.1 Bifidobacterium sp. 7101 | reverse complement strand
GACCACAGGCGATCGAACACGGAACACGCGTCCACCATCCGGTCCCCGAACCACCAGAAGACCCCATGCCCTTCGCCTGAAGGGGATGGATGAAATTGAAGATTCGCGGCGGTCATGGCCTGGGGGAGACGCCCGGTCCCATTCCGAACCCGGAAGCTAAGACCCAGCACGGCAATGGTACTGCACCCGGAAGAGTGTGGGAGAGTAGCACACCGCCGCCACAACACGTAAAATACAGTGAAGGCCTCTGATGACACCAGTCACCAGAGGCCTTCACTGTATGTCCGGCCATACATTCCGCAAAACCCTCTGTCTGCACTCCACGCCTTTATACCTAAGTGCACGTTAGCTATATCAGCACGCTTCAAGGTGCGGTAGACCAAGAGACACATGCAGGCCAGCTTTATCCGATCCGGTCTCGTGCTCTCACGACACAATAGACAATAAAAGTGCAACTGTTGCGTAGCAACTTAATAACATTCTGGCTCATACGATACTGCAAAAAGCCATTCATGGCGTCTTATGCCGCTGATCGGGATTAGCGCAGCCGTCAGCACGCTGCCCGATATTCGTGAGGTTATGTTCAATAGGTGAAGCGCCAGGTCATTCAATGGAACTTGTCCACGAACTGTATTTTTGATGCACTTTCGACGCTGCCTCAAAACCCCTGTGTGTCAATACATAAAACGTTAAAGCAAATAAGTAAAATGTCAGCTGTTGCCCACCATATACAGGGAGGTATTAGATGGCTGGCAGGATATTCGATATCCATTTGGACAAACACGTGCCGAAGGCGACCATACCGGTAGCCGAACAACGACATCTCTGGTTCCGTGAATTCATGAAACCATATCTGATGGTCATCATTCTGTACATTACCATGTACCTTGTTCGGAATAATTTCAAAGCAGCGCAGCCTTTGATGAAACAACAGCTGGGCATTACCACCCAGCAGTTGGGCGTAATAGGTTTTGTTTTCTCTGTTGTCTATGGAATCGGAAAAATCGTTGTGGGATATCTGGTCACAGGCAAAGACAACAAGAAGATTGCATCGATTATGCTTTTCTGCTCGTCTATCGTGGTCATCTGCATCGGTTTCCTGTTCACCTTAAGCCACGTGCCTATGGGTTGGTTGATCGTTCTATGGGCCCTGAATGGGGTCTTTCAGTGCGCCGGAGGCCCAAGCTGCGCCACGGTGATTTCCAACTGGACAACGAAGACGACGTATGGCCGATATTTGGGTGTTTGGAATGCTTCCCACAATATCGGCGGCGGCTTGGCTGGAGTATTCGCCATCTGGTGTGCCCAGACCTTCTTTGGAGGAAAGGTGGCCGGGATGTTTATAGTCCCGGGTGTAGTGGCACTTCTGGTGGCAATTATGTGCTTCCTGGTCGGCAAGAACCGTCCCGAGGATCTAGGATGGGAACCCTCGGAGACGATCTTCAATGAGCCTGTCAAGCAGGAAGACGAGGAGTCGCATGATGATACGACTTGGCAGATTTTCCGCCGGTACCTGCTTTCCAACCCTTGGGTTTGGGTGCTTTGCGTCAGCAACGTTTTCGTCTATCTGATCCGCATCGGCATCGACAACTGGGCGCCTCTGCGTGTGACTGAGCAGCTGCATTTCAGCAATCAGGTAGGCGCGCGGACCATCTTCTATTTCGAGATGGGTGCTCTGATTGGATGCCTTCTCTGGGGAGTGGTGTCTGACTTCCTGGGTGGCAGGCCCGCCCTCGTGTCCGCGCTTTGCGCCATCTGCCTGCCGCTCGGAATGGCAGGCTACCAGCTGGGCCGCACCCCTGTGGTCATTTACATCTCGCTCTTCTTCTTGGGCATGTTCATTTTCGGACCCCAGATGCTGATCAATATTTCCATGCTCAATCAAATTCCCAAGCGGGCAAATGTGCTGTCCGGCGGCATGGTCGGCGCATTCGCCTACCTGTTCGGTGATTCCACCGCCAAGGTCCTGCTGGCCAAGATCGCGGATTCCTCGTCCGATGGGCTGACCGTGCTGGGGCATGTGCTGCATGGTTGGAACGACACTTTTATTGTGCTGTATATCGCCATTGTCTGTGCGGTCGTACTTTTGGGCCTGGTGGCCTTGATGGAAGAGAAACGTATTAGAGGAGGTCGTCGATGAACATCACCAATTTCCGGGATCTGGGTGGCATGCGGACCATCCACGGCCGCCGGGTCCGCCAGCACAAGTTCATCCGGTCCGGGCAGCTGGTCGGCCTGGATGAGGAGACCAGAAGGGATCTGGTCGAACGCTACCAAGTCACGCAGGTCGTGGACTTCCGCCGACCCTTCGAGATACAGGAGAGTCCTGACGACTCTATCGAAGGCATCACTTTTACCAACATCGATCTGCTGGGTATGATCGGTGCCCGCAATACCAGCTTGGACGACTTCGCCTCGATAGGTTCGGTCGATCGGGTCAACGACCATATGTTGGGTACCTACCACGACATGGTCCTGAATCCAGGCGCTCAGAAAGGTTTTGGGCGCTTCCTGCGCATCGTCGTGGGCAACACCCAGGGGGCCACGCTCTTCCACTGCTTTGCCGGCAAGGACAGGACCGGGTTCGCCGCGGCCCTGGTGCTCTGGCTGCTGGAGGTGGACGACGACCAGATATTCGCGGACTACCTGAAGACCAACCAGGAGAGGGTCGCGGCCAACAATCAGCTGCTGGACCAATTCCGCGCCAAGGGCTTCGACCAGGATTCACTGGACGCACTGGCGGTTGCACTTTATGTCAAGCAGGAATATCTGATCTACGCCCGCCAGCTCATGATCGACGCCTATGGTGATGTCTTCGCCTATGCACGTCAGGCTCTAGGGTTCGGACCCGACCAGGTGGAGGCCCTGCGCAGCAACCTGCTTGAGTAATCGGACAAGACCGAATAGGTGCGGGCAGGTGATCGGGCTTGAGTGCCAATTGTAAGGGGGCATCGTGCATACATAAGTCTGGGACGGTAATGATTCCGGGGCTCCCGTGCGGCTCTGGTCGGTCAATGTTGATCGCCAGACGACTGGGAGGCCCGGGCCATTTGGAGACGGCCATGAATGCGGGCGCGGGTTTCTTTCGCACAGACGGATTGCCGAGCAGACCGCGATTATATGGTCAGCAAAACGACATGGGAACAGCCGAATCCATCTTGACTGACCATATCGACGCTGCAGGTGACTGGATGATCAAGGAGGATTTTGGACTCAGTTTGAAAGAGACATCCCTGTCCTGGAGCGGCTGCTGGCATCTCCCCGAGTGAAGACCTGGTCGTAGAACTCCTGCACCAGGGACTTGTCGGCTGCTGTCTGACTCACGCTCATCATGAACCTTCGCCTTCTGCCAGTACGCAGGCTTTCGAGTTTTCTCATGATGGGTGTTTTTCCTCAGGCCCATGAGCGCGTATGAGACCAAGGTGAGCAGGTGGATGGTGGGCTTATGGGAAGGCTATCAGGCCTTGAAGTGTCGCTCGTCGTTCATGGTGGCGAAATTCAGGCCGATCAGGATGCCGCCGCCTATGTAATTGCCCAGCATGGCCACCAGGACCACCAGGATTGCCTTCCAGGCGTTGACCCGCCCGAAGACGCCCAGAATGAGGAAGAGGGCCGAATCCGCTATCGAGTGCTCGAACCCGCAGAAGGCGAAGACGAAGACGGCCACGACCATGATGATGCACTTGGTGAAGTCGTTGGAAAGTTTGCCGTTGTAGACCATGAGCATGGCGATGTTGATGCAGAAGTTACACAGGATGCCGCGCACGAACAGGTCGGCGAAGCCCATGGGGCCGCCGGAGACGTAGCCGGTTTTGGTCGCTGCGGCCGCCAGCATCTGGTCCAGGGTGGGACCGCTGACGATGGAAGAAAAGCGCAGGATGACGGCCACGATCAGGGCCCCGGCCAGGTTGCCCAGAAGGCAGAGGACCAGGATCCGCAGGGAGGCCAGCCAGCCCAGGCGCTTGTGATAGGCGCCTATGGTGACCACCATCATGTTGGAGGTCAGCAGTTCTGAGTTGGTGTAGTAGATCAGGACCAGGGCCCAGCCGAAGGTGGTCGCCGCCAGGACCCGGCCTGCCAGGATCAGGCCGTGGTCGGCGGGGTTCTGGCCGGCCTGGCCCATGATGACGAAGAAGGCCGTGAAGAAGATACCCACAAAGAGGCCGGCCATGGTGGCTCGCTGCATGTACTTGCCGGTCAGGGCGCCGCTCATGGTCTTCTTGCTCTCGACCACATCCAGGACGGTGCTGATGAAGGCCCGTCCGGGGAAGAGGGGCTGTCTGTTCTGTGGATCTGTCATCTGATTGGATTGCTCATTCACGGGGTTCATTATGGCATTCCCGAGTAAAGAGAGACCGCTCTTAGGGCCCGACTGTGCGGGAATTCACTTCTTTGCCAGTGTCACTCGGTGCGCAAGGCAGTGGCAGGATCCTGCTTGGCTGCCTTCCGTGAGGGGATCAGGCCGCCGATCAGGGTCAGGATCACGCTCAGAATGACCAGAGCCACGCCACCTGAGGCAGGCAGAGCTGCATTCACCTCCGTGGTGCCCATGAAGTGGTGCATGATGCTGTTGGCCGGAATGATCAGCAGCAGGGTGATGCCCACCCCCAGCAGGCCCGCCAGAAGTCCGATGAGGCCGGTCTCGGCGTTGAAGACGTTGGAGACGTTCCGCTTGGAAGCGCCCATGGCACGCAGGATGCCGATCTCCTTGGTCCGCTCCAGCACCGAGATATAGGTAATGATGCCGATCATGATGGAGGAAACCACCAGCGAGACCCCGACGAAGGCTATCAGCACATAGGTGATGACGTTGATGATGGTGGTGACCGAATTCATCATCAGGCCGACATAGTCGGTATAGACGATCCTGTTCTTCTCTGCGGCCTTGTCGTTGTAGTGCTTGATGGCATCGCCCACGGAATTCTTGTTCTCGAAGCTGTCCGTGTAGATGCTGATGCGGGAGGGGGCATCCCGGGAGATCAGGCCGAAGTCGCTCAGGTTGTCGGCGTAGGTGCCGGTGGAGACGTACTGGTTGTAGATGGCGACCAGGGCGTCCTGTGGGGCGGTGGCGATGTACTGGTCGAAGGCCTGGGCCGTCTGCTGTTCGGCTGAGGCCCCCGTGGGGATGCCCGCAGAACCTTGGGCTCTTGCAGCGGCCCCGGCCCGGCCCTGGGTCTCCTGGCCGGCCATGGCTGCCGAGCCCTTCATGATCTCCTGGGCCATGCTGGCCTTCTGGCTGACACCCAGGGATGCGATGTAGGCCTTGGCGTCGTTGGCCTTGGCGGCATCGTCGGCAGGGGCGAAGGCCATCCCGTTGAGGACGCTGTGGCCTTGGTCGGCCTCCTGGTCGGTGACGATAGGGCTGGTCTTGGCCTGGTCAATCAGATAATCGGTCAGCTGGCGGGTATATCCAACGCCCACCTTGAGTGGTGTTGCCTTGGCTCCTTGGTTGGGACGGACGATGCCGACGATGTGCAGCTGCAGGCCTTGGTCGGCGGCCTTGGTCATCTGGTCGGTGCTGTCGCCGATGTAGTGGTAGTGGCCGTCGGTCCCCTTGGCGTACTGGTCAGCAGCGGGCACCAGGGAGAGCTTCTGGTCCATGGCCTTGGCATACTCGATGGGCTTGGTGTCGGCCTTGACCTCCTGGCCGCTGTTGAGCTTGTTCATCATGTCGGTGTACTGGCTGGAGGGGAGGATACCCAGCTTGTAGAGGCTGGTGACGGGCATCTGGTTGTTCTTGTCCAGCACCAGGACCACCTGATCCTTGGCCTTGGGCCAGGTGCCGTTCACCACCTGGTAGTTGTCGGTCACCACCTTGCTGATGGTGGTCTTGGCATCGGCCCCCGGCATGATCTCGCCGAAGATCTCCGGAGCCTTGTTCTTCTCGGTCTTGCCGGTCAGGTAGGACATCTGCATGGACTGGATGTCGCCCATGTCGCTGTCGGTGTTGGCCGTGGCCATCTGGCTGGCGGTGGAGCTGGCGTCGTCCTGCCCGCTCATGGTCACCTTGTCCGCAGAGACCAGCTTACCGTCCGGGTCGTGTCCGAAGACCGCGAACTTGGTGGCGTAGGAGTACTGGATGCCCACGGACCCCACATACTGGTGGATCTCGCTCTTGGGATTATCCAAGTATTTTTTGAAGTCTGTCAGATTGTTCTGGGTGATGCTGCTGGTCAGGCTGGAGGCCCCCTTGATGCTGGAGTCGTCCGGCTGGATGGCCTTGAGATCCTTGTGGGCCTTGGCCTCCTTCTGCGATTCCTGGGCGGAGTCCACTATCTTGTTCAGGTCGAAGGACTGCTCCTGAATGGTGATGGGGTAGGAGGTCATGGTCTCCCGCTGCACCCTGTCGATGTAGCGGTTGACCCCGGTGGATACCGACAGGATCAGGGCGATGCCGATGATGCCGATGGACCCGGCGAAGGAGGTCAGGGCTGTCCGGGCCTTCTTGGTCCGAAGATTGTTGAAGCTCAGCGACAGTGAAGTCAGCAGTCCCATGGAGGCCTTGCCGAAGGTGCGGTGGCGGGCCCGGCGGATGGGCACCTGGTCGTCGGGCAGGGGGTCGGAGTCGCTGATGACCGATCCGTCGTGCAGCTCCACAATCCTGGTGGCGTACTGGTGGGCCAGCTCCGGGTTGTGGGTGACCATGACCACCAGCCGGTCCTGGGCCACCTCCTTGAGCAGGTCCATGATCTGGATGGAGGTCTCGGAATCCAGTGCTCCGGTGGGCTCGTCGGCCAGGAGGATGCGGGGGTTGTTGACCAGTGCCCTGGCGATGGCCACCCGCTGCATCTGCCCGCCCGAGAGCTGGTTGGGCCGCTTGTTCACGTGCTGACCCAGTCCCACCTGCTCCAGGGCCTGCCTGGCACGCTCCCGCCGCTCCTGCCGGTGCACGCCCGAGATGGTCAGAGCCAGCTCCACGTTGGACAGGATGCTCTGGTGGGGAATCAGGTTGTAGCTCTGGAAGACGAAGCCCACGGTGTGGTTGCGGTAGGAGTCCCAGTCCCTGTCCTTGTACTTTTTGGTGGAGGTGCCGTTGATGATCAGGTCGCCCTGGTCATAGCGGTCCAACCCGCCGATGATGTTGAGCAGGGTGGTCTTGCCGGACCCGGAGGGGCCCAGGATGGCCACGAACTCGTTGTCGCGCAGGTTGACGCTGACATCATTCAAGGCCTGCTGGACGAAGTCCCCTGTTTTGTATTGTTTGGAGATGTGTTCGATCTGCAGCACCGTCGTCCTCAGCTTTCTGGATTCTCAATGGCATGGACTTATGGACTCTTGGAGTGCCAGCTTACGCCATCGGAATGGGTAAATGCCGATATGGCCTAGTCCACCGACTTGAGGGCCTCCAGCATGTCCACATGCTTGAGCTTGTTGTTGACCATCCAGCCCAGGCCGGCCGTGATGACCGTGATCATGACCAGGGGCACGACGAAGGCCACCCAGCTGATGGAGGGGTCAAAGAGGACGTTGTCCGGTGGAACGGTGGTGATGATGTAGTGGTGCAGCCAGGCCCCGAACCCATACCCGGCCAGGACGCCGATGGCCGATAGGAGGATGGTTTCCCGGTAGATGTACATGGTCACCTCGCGGTCGTAGAAGCCCAGCACCTTGATGGTGCTCAGTTCACGGATGCGCTCCTCAACGTTCAGGTTGGTCAGGTTGTAGAGGATGACCAGGGCCAGCAGGGTGGCCACGATGATCAGCACCTGCATGATCATGTTCAAGGATTTGACCACGGTGTCGATCTGGCTCATCAGGGTTGTGTTCTGCACCACTCCCTGGATCCCGTCGATACGTATGAAGGAGGCGGCCTGCCTTCTGGTGTTCTCCGCGCTGGAGTCCTTGAAGGTGACCAGGTGGGCGTTGGGCGAGAAGTCCTGATGGAAGACGGTCCTGTAGGCCGACGGGCTCATGAAGACGAAGTGCCCCAGGTACATCTCGCAGATGCCGTCCACCCGCATGGTCCTGTCCCTGCCGCCTGAATCCTGCAGGGTGATCCTGTCGCCGGTCTTGGTCCCCGTCAGCTGGGCGATCCGTTCGGAGAGGATCACGCCATCGCCCTTGAGACTCAGGGGCTTGTGCCCGGACCGGGTGTCCATGCGGATGAAGTCGTCCAGGTGCTCGGCGCTGGCCGGCGCGATCATGGTGATGGACTGTTTGTCGGCGTTGTGGCCGGCCGTCTTGCTCATCTCCTCGTAACGCACGTTCAGGGAACGGCTCACATCGGGCTTTTCCAGCCGTTTTTTGATGGATTGGCGTTGGTCGGATGTGGCCTGGCTGTTCTCGGCGGCGATCAGGTCGTAGCGGATCACCTGGCCGAACTGGTGCTCGTTGATGGCGGAGATGGACCCCTGCACGCCGAATCCGGCCATCAGGAGGGCCACCGATCCGCAGACCCCGAAGATGGTCATCAGCATCCGCTGCTTGTAGCGGAAGATGTTCCGGGCGGTGACCTTGTGCGTGAAGCTGAGCCGGTTCCAGATCAGGGGTATGCGCTCCAGGAAGATCTTCGATCCGGCGCTGGGCGGCTTGGGCAGGAGCAGGGCCGACGGCTTCTCGCGCAGCTCCCGCCAGGCGCTCAGGAAGGCCGGAACCACGGCGCTCAGGAAGGCCAGCAGGCAGGCCAGGAAGGTGATGGGCAGGTGGAAGCCGTAGTGGATGGGCGGCATGTCAAAGGCGTGGACATAGGCCTGGTAGACGATCCAGGGCAGGAGGGTGTGGCCGGCGATGATGCCCAGGAGCGCGCCCAGGGCGGAAGCTGCTCCGCCGTAGACCAGGAACTTGGCCATGACATCCTGATCCCTGTAGCCCAGGGCTTTGAGTGTTCCGGCGTTGATCCGCTCCTCGTCCACAAAGCGCGTCATGGTGGTGAAGGTGACCAGGGCGGCCACCAGATACATGAAGTAGGGGAAGACCTTGGCCAGCGAGTCCACGATGAAGGAGACGGAGGCGTAGACCTTGTAGCCCTCCGAGCCGGGTGCTTCACGGCGCGAGTCCAGGGCGTAGACAGGCTTTTCCAGTCGGCTCAGCTGGTCAGCCGCCTTGTTCAGCTTCTTCTGGGAGTCGTCGATCCTCTTCTGGGCGTCCGGGCTCTCCCTCTTGAACTTGTCCAGTTTGGTCCGGTATTCCGCGGTTTTCTGGTCCAGGGTGGCCTGGGCCTGGTCGATCTGCCCCTGGGCCGAGGCACGGCTGCCGGCCAGCTGCCGCCGGGCCTGGGCCAGTTTGGTCCTGCCCTGGTCCAGCTGTGCGGAGGCCTGGTCAAGCTGGGCCTTACCCTGGGCCAGTTGGCGCTCGCCTTCGTTCACCTTGGCTCTTGCCTGGGTCAGCTCCCGGCGCTTTGCGTCCAGGGTCTGCTGGTTGGCTGCCACCTGGGCCATGCCGGGGGTGTATTGGTTGGTCATGAAGGCATCGCGGCCCGCCTTGGCCTTGGCCGCCAGGGCATCAATCTGCGGCGACTGCCGGTTGAGCTCGGCCAGTTGGGCCTGGAGCCCGGTCTTTCGGCGGTTGAGCTCCTCCTGCTGCTGGGGGGTCAGCCCGGGGGCGGCCAGCTGGGCGTCGATGGTCTGAATGAGGCCGGTGACCTGTGCGATGCCCTGTCTGCATTGCTTCTGTGCTTCCTGGGCCTGGGCTACAGCATGGTCGGCCTGGGCCTTGCCGCCCTCCAGCTGCTGGCGGGAACCATCAAGCTTGGCCTGTCCCTGGTCGATGGCCAGCTGACCCTGATCGGCCTGCTGCCTGCCCTGGGCCACCTGGCTGGCTGAGGACTGGTACTGCTTCTGCTTTCGAGCCAGTTCGGCCGAGCTCAGGTCCACCTCCTGCTGTCCCTGGTCGATGGCCGCCTGGGCCTGTACCGTCTTCGCGGCCAGTTGGTTCTTGGCGGACTGGATGCTCTGGGCGCCCTGGTCCAGATCCTTCCTGGCCTGGTCCAGCTGCTGCCGGTTCCCTTCGAGTTCATCTCTGGACTGGTCCACCTGGTCCTGTCCCTGGTCCAGCTGCTTCTGCAGTGGAGCCTTGATGGCGTTCAGCCTCGCTGTGGGGCGCCCCGACAGGATCCTGTTCAGGTCGTCCTTGTGGGTCTGCAGGGCCTGGATGTACTGGTCGGAATAGTGGTCCCTGATCCGGTCCAGGTCCTTGAAGGTCAGGCGGGCGATCATGTACTCGTCCGAGTCGAAGGCCTTGGGCGTGGTTACGGCGTAGGAGTCCAGGGACCCGGATCCGGCTGTGGAGGGGCCCATGTTGACCTTGCTCAGGATCTCGGTCGACCTGACCGTGCCCACTACGCGCAGCTTGTGGTGCCTTAAGACCTTCCTGCCCAGCTGGTCGGCCTTCTCGTCCACCTGGATGTTGCTGCCGATGGGGTGGCTCTCACCCAGGGCCGTGTCGACCGCTATCTGGTCCGACCTGGTCGGCATGGCCCCGTCGACCAGCTCATAGGTGGAGATCCGGTCGGGGGCGGAGTAGATGCGCAGGCTCTTGTCGGTGCCCTTGAGCACCACATCCTTCAGATACCCGTATTCGATTCCCGAGTTGCCGGGGGCGGTATCGATGGCATCCCGATCCTCCTGGTCGAGTCCGTAGCTGCTGATGACCATCAGGTCGGCCAGATGGTGGTCGGACAAGTAGGCGTTGCCGGCCTGCCGCATGTCCGGCCCGGTCACGCTCAGCCCGACCAGGGCGAAGGAGCCCAGCGCCACCAGGCAGACGATGGAGATGAACCGTCCCAGGGACTTGCGCAGGGAGACCCGGATGTCGTGCCAGAGCACCTTCCTGACGGGTTGCATCCTCACCACTCCACGTTTTCGATGTCTTCGGGGTTGTCATTGGTCTGCACGGCCTGGACCCGGGCGTCGTGCATGCGGATGACCCTGTCGGCGATGGGGGCGATGGCCGCGTTGTGGGTGACGATGACCACGGTGGCGCCCTTCTTGCGGCACTGGTCCTGCAGGATGCGCAGCACCTGTTTGCCGGTCCGGTAGTCCAAGGCTCCGGTGGGTTCGTCGCAGAGCAGGATCTTGGGGTTCTTGGCCACAGCCCGGGCGATGGCCACCCGCTGCTGCTCGCCGCCGGAAAGCTGGGCGGGGAAGTTGTCGATCCGGTCGCCCAGGCCCACGTCGACCAGGGTCTGGACCGGGTCAGCAGCGTCGTCCACGATCTCCGAGGCCAGCTCCACGTTCTCCCTGGCGGTCAGGTTGGCCACCAGATTGTAGAACTGGAAGACGAAGCCCACGTCGTAGCGGCGGTAGGTGGTCAGCTGTCGGGCGTCGTAGCCGGCGATGTCCTTTCCGTCCACGATCACCTGGCCCTCGTTGCAGGTGTCCATGCCGCCCAAAATGTTCAGCACGGTCGATTTGCCAGCCCCCGATGCGCCGAGGATGACCACCAGCTCGCCCTTCTCGATGGAGAAGGTGACCTCATTGTTGGCCACGATGGTCGTCTCGCCGGTCACATACCGTTTCGTCTCTCCGATGACGTCGATATAGCCCATCATGCCCTCTCGTAACCCTGGCTGTGCGGCGGGGCCGTCCGACGCGAGGGACGCCCCCTGATGCTCTTTTCCCCACTACTGTATACGTTCGCGGGGTCCGGAGCACAGGGGAACCGCCTGCCGGGAGGCGTCATGTTCACCGACCCTGCCAGGGCTCGGAGATTCAGAGGGCTTGCAGGAGGTTGCCCAGTTTGCGGCTGTCCCTGACCGGTCTGCCCTGGCGGAAGGTGATGAACCGCTGGCAGGTCTGGGCCAGGAACTCCTGGTCGTGCGAGATGACGATCACCATGACCCCCAGGGAGCGCATGTAGCGGATCATCCCGGTCACCTGGTTCATGTGGAGCAGGTCCAGGCCGCTGGTGGGCTCGTCCAGAACCACCAGGCGCTTGCCCGACAGTATGGCGGCCGCGATGGCCACCCGTTGCTTTTCCCCGCCGGAGAGGGTGTTGGGGTGTCGGCCCAGGAGCCGCTCCAGGTCCAGCTTTCGCGCCACCTCCTCAAAGAGGTCGGTCCGCTTGGCTCCAAGGAGCATCTCGCCCTCCACGGTCTCGCTGAAGAGCTGGTAGTTGACATCCTGAAAGACCATGTAGGAGTCCTCGACACGCTCCCTGGCGGTCTGCTTGGTCCCATTCAGGCTGATTTCCGACCTGTCGCCAGGTTTGAGCAGTCCGGTCAGGACCGAGGCGAAGGTGCTCTTGCCGGCACCGTTGCGGCCGATGATGCCGGTGATGTCGTCGCTGGACAGGGTCAGGTCGTCCACATCCAGGGCAGGATCCTGGTCGTGGTGGTAGGCATAGGTTAGGTTCCTGACCCGCAAGAGGTCGGGGGTCTTCTCGGTAGTGACCCTGGCTGGGGCGCTCGCATTCTCGGTCGCGTCCAGATTCAGGGCCCGCAGCCCCATGGCCTGGCGACTCGGGGCATCCAGCCCCCTCATGGCGGCCGGGGTCAGGTGCTCCGCCAGCCTGCCGTCCTCCATGACCAGGAAGTCGTCGGCCAGGCCGTCCAGGTAGTAGAGGCGGTGCTCGATCAGGACCATGGTCAGGCCCCGGTCCTTCAAGCGGCCCAGAATCTGCGCCAGGCTGGCCACCGCTTCCACGTCCAGATTGCCGGAGGGCTCGTCCAGGACCAGGATCTCCGGGTCCATCATGCAGGAGGAGGCGATGGCGATCATCTGCTTCTCGCCCCCGGACAGGGAGAAGATGTCCCGGTCCATGAGCGGAGCTATGCCGAAGAGGTCGGCCACCTGGTCTATACGCTCCCGGATGGCCTCCGGCTGGACCCCGGTGTTCTCCAGGGGGAAGGCCAGCTCGCTGCGGACGTCGGTGGTGAAGAACTGGGTCTTGGGATTCTGGAAGACCGACCCCACCTGCTCCGAAAGCCGGTAGATGGGCCGGGCCGTGGTGGGTTCGCCCCCGATCAGGCACTCCCCCTCCAGCTTGCCCTCGTAGAGTTCGGGAATCAGGCCGTTGATGACCCTGGACAGGGTGGTCTTGCCGCAACCGCTCGGCCCGGTGACCACGGTAAGCCGTCCCTGGCCCATCCGGCAGGAGACCTCCTGGAGGGAAGGCTGGCTGGCGCCCTCGTAGGTGAAGCTAAGCCTGGAACATTGCAACATAGGCTCCACATCCCATAAGGACCAGGCCCAAGGCGCACATGAGCGCATCCAGTCCGGTGAAGGCAATCCGTTGGATGGAGGTCTTGGGTCCGGGGTCGCCGATCCCCCTGGTCAGGGCGGCCGAGGTCAGGTCGGAGGCCACATTGGTGGCGTTGTTGAGCAGGGGAACGTAGATGTACTCCATGGTTCGCATCGGATGCCGTACCATGTCCCCGGTGGTGACCGCGATCCCCCTGAATTTCATGGCCCGTCTGATCTGGGCATAGTCGTGCCTGACGGTCGGGAAGAAGCGGAAGAGGACGCTGACGGGGATGACCAGCCACTGGGGAGCGTGGATCTTGCGCAGCAGGTAGACCAGCTCCGAGACCTTGGTGGTGCCCATCATGAAGGCCGCAACCAGCACCAGGGGGAGGACCCTGCCCACGCCGACGAAGAGGAAGAGCAGGTAATGCCCCGGCAGGTTCTCGGGAAAGACCATGGCCAGGGAGGCGCCCAGGGCGAAGACCAGACAGACCAGAAGCCAGGCCTGGCCCTTCCTGACCCTGCCCACGATGACCTGGAAGCTGCAGAAGTAGATGTTGATGGCCAGGACCAGCGGAGTGGGGAGGGTGACGAAGATCAGGGCGTTGGCGAAGATGACCAGCAGGAATCTGGTGTAGATGGAGATGGGCCTCATTGCTTGGCGGGTATCCGGTTGAAATGCCGGTCGACGATCCGGGCGCCTATCCATGCCCCAAGCAGGGCGCCGACCAGGGTGGCCAGAATGCAGACTAGGAAGGTGGCTCCGGTGATGGGCGCGAAGACCCCGTCGATGTACTCCTGGCTCTTGCCGCGGCGGACCAGGCTGGCCACATAGGCGTCCTTCATGAACCAGAGGGGCAGAACTGGGCCGGTGCAGCCGAAGGTGAGGATGACATAGCTCAGGTAGCGGGCCAGGTTGGGACAGCTCTCCCCGAGCGAGGACTGAACCAGGTCAGCCAGCAGGCCGCAGAAGGCGTAGGGGATGAAGGAGAGGGCGAAGTGGCCGAAAACCAGCAGGAAGAGGCCCATGATGACGCCGACGATGGTGATGGCCCCGAACCTGGGCACCCGGCGGATCATCAACATGTAGACCGGGCCGGAGACCAGCCCCACCACAGCGGGGATGAAGAGGGAGGACAGACCGGGCATGACCAGGCCAGCCAGGAAGACGGTGATGAAGTTGCCCACCGCCATGCTGACGAAGTAGAGGGCCGTGAAAATGCCGACGTTGACCAGGTCTTTTGTCTTCAGTGCTTTCATAAAGGATCGCTCCCATCTGGGTGGCGGTCGCTCGGCCCTAGGCCATATCCGCCGATTTCAGGTTGTGCCGTCAAGTTTAGGAGGGCCGGGAGGGAAAGTAAATGATATTTTTTTATGTCTCTTGCCAGTGCTTCACAATCAGGGTATTGCCTGGCGCGCGAGGATTTTGTTAGTGTCCACTGAGAGGGGCGTATCAGAAAGGCGGCACGGAGAACAGGCATGATCAGCAAGCGACTACTTCATCTACCGGGAGCCAGGATGGGCGCCAGCCTCCTGCTGGCCCTCCTGCAGACGATCGGCGCGTTGGCGGAGGTCCTCCTCCTGCCGGTGGCCATCGCGGCCGTGGGCCGTTCCCTTGGCCTGCCTGTCCCTCATGCCCTTGCCTGGGTGCCTGGTCGGCCCGGACCCTTGGCGGCGCTGATAGGCGGGCTGATCCTGGTTCGGCTCCTGGCCCAGGCGGTCGCCAGGTCCGTCAGCGCCCGGCTGGCTGATGGGATGGGCAAGGCGCTCTCCCAGGCCCTCTACCTGTCCGTGTTTGACCCCAATAGGCAGGAGGACGACCTGGGCGTTCCGGCGCAGACCCTGGCCAGGCTTTCGACCGAGGGGGTCAAGTCGGTCGTCTCCTACTTCACGGCCTACATTCCGGCCCTGGTCCAGACCGCCCTGATGCTGGTCGTGGCGCTGGCTGTCCTCCTGCCTGTCAGTCCGCTGGCTGCGGTGATCGTCGTGATCGGCATGGTGGCCCTGCCCCTGGCCTCCAAGCCCACCATGGGCGAGAACATCAAGGTGCAGCTGGGCCAGTTGCGCAAGTATGACAAGGTCGGCGTCCACTTCGAGCATGCCCTGAGGGGGCTCAACACTTTGAAGATCTTCGGGGCAGACCAGCGGCAGGCTGATGACCTGGCCGAGGAGTCCGAGGGGTTTCGCCGGATAACCATGGGGGTCCTGGGCGGGCAGCTGCGCTCGCTGATCAAGGCCGACGTGGTCATCTACACCAGCCTTATTCTGGCGGTTGCAGCGACGGTCCTGATCGGGCAGGGCGGGCCCGCTCGAGTGCTGTCCTGCCTGGTTGTTGCCCTGGCTGGGGTCCGGCTCTTCGCCCCTGAGCGGCAGCTGGTCTACATGATGCATTCTGGCATGGTCGCCATCAAGCAGGGCAAGGCCATCGACGATATTCTCCAAGCTCGGCAGGGGAGCGACGGGGAGTCAGCGGCTCTGGGGACGGCTCCTGAGTCACGCAAGAAAGTGGCGCCGGAAGAGGTTCCGGCAACGATTCCGGAAGCCTCCGAGGAAGTGGTTCCGGAAGCGAGTCTTGAAGCATCTGAGGAAGCAGCTCGGGAGTCTGAATCGGAATCCGCCTCTGAACCTGCTTCGAAATCTGCATTGGATGCTGTTCGGATTTCTGTGCCGGGATCCGCCTCGAAGCCTGCTCTGAGTGCTGTCGGAATGCCTGCAACGCGTTCTACCGATGTGATGAGACAGAATGCTGGTTCGGTGCAATCGGGCTCGGATCATGCAGATCAGGCGGATATGTCTGACGACGATTCGTTGGGCATCCGCGCTCGCGCTCTGACCTACACCTATCCTGACGGCTTCCAGGCTCTGACCGATTTGAACTTCAATCTCCCGGCCAAGGGACATGTGGGTCTGGTCGGCGCTTCGGGCTCCGGCAAGAGCACCCTGGCGGGCCTGCTGTCCGGGCGCCTTCAGGGGTATGCCGGAGAGCTGACCATTGGCGGGCGCCAAATCAGCGACCTGTCGCGCGAGGATCTGGTCGGCCTGCAGACTGTGGTTCGGGGAACCGATCACCTCTTCACCGGAACCATCAGGTCCAATCTGGACCCGGCCGGACTGGGCTACTCGGATTGGGAGCTGCAGGATGCGCTGGACCAGGTCGGCCTGACCGGTCTTGTCCAGAGCAAGGGCGGGCTGAATGCTCCCATTGATCCTGAGGGAGGCAATCTCTCCGGAGGGCAGCGCCAGCGCCTGTCCATTGCCCGCGGACTCCTGCGACGTTCCCCCGTCTACATCTTCGACGAGGCTACCAGTGCCGTGGACCGTGAACATGACGCCACTCTGGCCGCCTTGATGGACGCGCTGGGCAAGGAGTCCCTTGTCCTGACCATCACCCACCGCCTGGCCGGGGTTCGTAATGCCGATGCCATTCTCTTCCTGCAGGGAGGCCGTTTGGCGGAGTGCGGTGGCTTCCATGAACTGATGGATGCCGGGGGCGGATTTGCCGCCCAGTGGAAGGAGCAGGCCCAGTATGAGGACGGGGAGTGACGACGTGCAGCAGACGACTGGCAACCTGGCGATGATGCGCCGCATGGCACGGCTGATGAAGCCTCTGGCCGGTACGGAGGGCAAGGCCATCCTCTGCGGCAGCCTGGGCCACCTCTTCGCGGTCTGGAGCATGATGGCAGCCGCAGCGGCCCTGATTGGCCTGGTTACAGACTGGTCCCCGTTGAATGGCCAGTGGGTCGTCTGGGCCCTGGTGGCGGTCCTGACTGCTCTCAGCCGTGGGGTCATGGCTTATGGGGAGCAGTACTACAACCACGATATGGCCTTCAGCATGCTCCGTGACATTCGCACGACGGTCTTCGACAAGATGCGGTCCCTGGCCCCGGCCGGCCTGCGCGACCAGGCGCGCGGGGACATGGTGACGGTGATCACCAACGACATCGAGCTACTGGAGATTTTCTACGCCCATACGCTTTCGCCCATCGCCATCGCCCTGGTGACCTCCTTGGCCAATTTGGCCCTGCTCACCTGGCTCTCACCCTGGATGGGACTTGTCGCCGTGGTATCCTACCTGATCGTCGGTCTACTCATCCCCATCCTGAGCGCCAGGCCCACTTTCAAGGTGGCCATGCAGGAGCGGACGGCCCAGGCCAGCCTGCACTCCCTCCTTCTGGAGACCCTGCAGGGCCGCACCGAACTGGCGGGGCTTGGGGCTCTGGGAAATACTCGTCGCCGGGTGGGAGCCGTTACGGACCAGATGCTGGATGCCCGCGGGCGCACCTCTGGGCGGACCATCGCCAACGATATGGTCACCAACGTGGTCACTCTGATCTGTGCTGGAGCCTTCACGTTGATGGCCTGCCATCTAGGTTCGGCAGGGTTGGTGGATCCTGCTCGGGGAATGATCGGACTGGTCGGTTTCCTCTCTTCCTTTGCTCCCTTGATACCTGTGGCTCGGCTAGGGGCTGGCCTGCAGCCTACACTGGCTGCTGCTCGGCGGGTCTTCGCGCTTTTGGGCAAGGAGCCGCCTGTGTGTGAGGTGGAATCCGATCATGGGAATCCTCTGGCGGAGTTCACTGGAGAGGAGGCCAAGGCAGTTTCTTTCTCCTACGCCGGCAAGACTTACACGGGTAAGGACGATCCAAGCAAGAATGACTCGGGTGAACATGGCGGCCGGACTTCGATTTTGGATGGCCTGGATCTTTCCATCAAGCCTGGCGAACTGATTGGCATCCAGGGGGCCAACGGGGTCGGCAAGTCCACTCTGATCGACCTGCTAATGCGGTTCCAGGAGCGTAGCGGCGGAGATCTGGCCGTCTCTGGCCTGCCTATCGAGACCATCCGCACCGCCGATCTGCGTGCTCAGCAGACTCTGGTGAGCCAGGACACCTACATATTCAGTCTCACCTTGGCTGACAACATCGCCTTGGCTCGGCCCGAAGCCAGCAGGGCGGATATCGAGCAGGCGGCCCATGATGCCTGCCTGGACGATTTGATTGACCAGCTGCCCGACGGCCTGGATCATCTGCTTGCTGATAATGGCTCGGACCTGTCCGAGGGGCAGCGGCAGCGGGTGGCCTTGGCTCGTGCCTTCCTGAGCTCAGCGCCTTTCATGCTCCTGGATGAGCCAACCAGCAACATGGACGCTCTCTTGGAGGGCCGGGTCTTGACCAGGCTGATCGAGCAGAAGGGCGACCGTACCTGTCTGATTGTCTCCCATCGTTCCTCGGTCCTAGCCCGGGTAGACAGGTTGCTGACGCTGCAGGATGGCAGACTTATCCCCGCCTGAACGTTTCATAAAGAACGAGGTGCAATTCGAGGTGCAATTTATGGTGTCGCTTCGAATTGCTGCTGGCAGTGTTACCGACGTAATTTGATCCGGCGCTGGTCCATTTCAACGGGTGATTCCGGCAGCGATTCCGTCTACTGACTATGCAAATGGGAAGCCCGATTGGAGTCAGTTCTGAGAAAAGTGGTTCAGCCAAATAGGAGTCTGCTCTCATTAGGGGTGGTGGTATTCCGACAAGGTTCCGCATAAGTGAGGTTCACGGAGCTTAGCTGTCTTAGAACAGCTGAAAGGCGGACGATTCCGTTTGATAAAGTCGAGGTCTTTTAGTGCATAAGTAAAGTTATCGCTTTACTGATTCACTTCACTATAAATAGGTGAATGTTAGCTTTGAACAACGGCGCCTATTTCGAGGACAAGTTATTCCTTTGTCCGGAGACGCCAACTTGGCCGCGGTCATTACCCATGTGAATGTGTTTACGCATATGACGCACCTGTTGTGGATCACCTTCCTCTCCTTGTTGGTGGCAGCGATAGCAATGTTCGTGGCGGGCCGTGGTGTCCAGTCCACAGTTGGCAGCGGCTTTGATAAGGTCGCTGAGACGAATAACACGCTTTCACAGGCCTTCACTTGGAACGTGCCCATGCTGCTTTTATACCTCTCCTGATCATCCTGATCAGGTCAGCGTGGAAGAAGCCGACTATTCCGGTCATGCCGCTTTCATCGGTGGTGGCCATGTTCAATACCGTCGTCATCCAGCATTTCTCCTTCGCCAACGCATTCAACGCCATCGTCAACAAATTCGACATCCCTGTGCTCCCCAAGGGTTTCAACTTGGGTCCCGCAGCCAAGGGTGTCACCAGTCTGCTGAACAGGGGAGGCATGGAGAGCATGATGACCCTCCTGATTGCGTTCTGTACCCTGTCCTTCGCAGGGGTGCTTTCGGCCTTCGGAGCTTTGAACAAGATCGTGGAATCCCTGCTCAAGATCAGCAAGAGCACCGGCTCATTGATTGTCGTCACCCTGCTGACCGGCATCCTGACCATATCCACTACCTGCAACGGTCAGGTCTCCCTCCTGCTGCCTGGCGAGCTGCTGAGGCCTGCATACATTCGCCGAGGTCTGCATCCCTGCAATCTGGGCCGAAGCATAGAGGATTCCGGTACCATATTCGAGCCGATCCTACCTTGGACCGCTGCTGGTGCCTATATGGCGGCCACATTGGGCGTACCCACTCTTTCCTACATGCCTTGGGCAACCCTCTGCTGGACTGGCGTGATCTTCGCCACCATCTGGGGGTATACCGGAATCGGCATCCGCAAGCTGACGCCGGATGAGCAGAAGACCATGCTCGCCGAGCTGGACAAGGAGAAGGAAGCATAGAGTAATTTCCCCTGCTATAGCTAATCAGCGCTGCAACCGGGCAAATCGTGTTGTGGCGCTTTTCGAAGCTCACGTGCCTGTCCCAGAACCTTAGCGGTCGGTTCGGTGTTGACGATAGTCATTGGAACGACAAGGACTGTCACGATGATTAGTGCTTAACGTGCAATTCGAGGTTATTCTCGTGAGCCGTTCTCCGCGATTCAATTATTTTCATATCCCTTGCACGCTTATGGGCCAGTTACATGTGGTGACTGTTGAATGGTTTACTGCTGGGGTTGAGCAGTGTTGCCCGGTATGGTTTGCAATCGGCTGATTTGTTGCAGACCTGAGTTGATGATTACGAAGAGTACTGTCCAAGCGAGCACGATAAGAATTAAACGGTACAGGTTGGAGTTGATAACAGCATTGTATCGGAGCTGGGGAATGAGGCCCAGGTCCCAGGCGGTGTGCAGAACGATAGGGATCCAGAAAAGGGAGAGGAATCTCCTGTCCAGAAAGTGCCTGGTTTGTAGCTTGTCCCCGTTCATAGCGATGAGCAGTGCTGCGCCGGTGATGGCTGCCCAGGCGACGTGGCCGCCGATCGACATCCACCCACGCAGAATCAAAATACTGTTCATGGCGGGGAATCCGCATGTTTGAATGATCTCATCAAGAGTCATTTGTGGGGTGCAATTTGAATTTTGTACAATTGCTTTCACGTTAGTTAATTGATCGAATCCGTATCCGGCAGTTTCAAAGACGGCAAATCCAGCTCCGATCGCACCACCGATGAGCAACCCGTTGAGAATGTACCGGGGTTTGAGAATCTTGACGAATACTGCTAATGCTGCCAGTTTTGCCAGTTCTTCTACAATGCCAGTCATCAGCGGTAAAAACCAGCCCACACTGACGGCTGCCGTAAACCGATCCAGGAACATGGTCGCAATGAGTGAGAGCACGCCGCCAATGAATAGCATCTGGAGCACGGACCAGAAACTGATGTTTCGTGGCGCGTTGCATTCGAAGAAGAAAATAAGCGTGGAGAACGGTACCGCCAAGGCCCCAATGAAAATCAAGCCAACGTAAGAAGGGACTATTTCGTTTACGGATTGTAGGAAGTAGAGGAGCACATAGGTGGCAATGAAAAATACGAGGATGCGCGAAAACAGCCAGGGTCTGGGCCAGGTGGCTGCGATGTCGCCTTCCCGGGGAGTGGTGAAGGTGGTACCACCGATGAAAATTCTTTCGGCTTCCTTTCGTGAGTGCTTCTTGAACACGTTGGAGAAAGTGTCCTTGAGGTTGATATCTACTGCTCCTTCACCTCCAGCAAGCCGATTGATCGCTGCCGTGACGTTGAAGCTTGCCTTCTGGGTCGGCTGCGTTGCAGGCCCTCCGGGAGGCGTTAGAGGCTGCTGCGAGTATTGGTAGGGCTGCTGATAGGCGGTATTCTGCTGTGGAGCTGCCATGTAGGGAGTGGATGGTGATGGTGGAAATTGTTGCGGTTGGGGTGGTTGCGGTGCTGTGAACTGGCTGGGTCGCGTTTCCTGTCCTATTGCAGACGCCGACTGCGGGGGCGCGATCGGTTGCTGGGTATCAGCCGGAGTTTGCACATGGTCTGGGGCCGTGCTCTTTTGGAATTCGCCGTTTCTTAGTGCCGACTGGTATTCCTCCATGGTAGGTTCCCTGCCGTTGGTGGTGATGAAACCTTGATGCCACTGTTGTGGTGTCATCATTGCCTGTTCTCCTTTGGGTGTGACGGATTGTGGTTTCAGTTGTTGCTTGAGGGGAATGCGGCAGGGAACTCCTTGCGCAACATTTGAATCGCGTCATATGCAGTGTTGGCAAATTCCTTGTTCGATTCGCTGGCCTTGTCGAGCTCTTCGTAATCGTCTGACGCGCATGAAGTGATTGGGTTTTTCGTGTTAGCAATCTTTTCAGCGGACTGATAATCGTTCAACATGCTTTGGGTCAAGGTTTCGTGTCCTGTATTCGCTAAGTTGTAATCATCGGTATCCTCGTCGATGGTTTGCAAATCCTCTTTGAGGATCTTGAGATTATTCTGAGCCGTTTGCTGGTTTGCTTGACATGAGGCCAGTGATGTGGTTTTGAGGTGATAGCTGTAAGCGACCAGCGCCCCGAAAATAATGGCTATGACCGCAATAATGGTGATGATGATATTTCTGACTGTGTGTGGTTTCTTGGCCGTGCTCACCGGGGCTGAAGGCATCATCATGCCGGTCTGTGGTTGATACGCATACGCTGGCTGCTGGATCGGCATGCTTTGAGGCTGCATTGTTGCCTGTTGTTGGCCTGCCGGCGGCTGTGGGTACTGTGCGGCTTGAGTAGGGACTCCCGTCGGTGCCTGGACAGTGTTTTGGGAGTTGCCGTTGTTGGGGTCGTTGAGTTGGACATCGCCATTTTCTATGGCGTGCTGGAGGTCGTCAGAACTGGGGTCGCGTCCGTTGACCATCTGGAAGTAGTCCTTCCATTCGTCGATGCTGGCCATGGGTATTCTTTCTCTTTCTTCTGGGTGGATGGAATTGATGGCGATTGTTTTTGGGTCTGTTAGGTGCCGTAGTTGGCTTCATGGAGTGCGTGATCTGGCATACGGTGCCGATGGTTGTGGAGGGTTCATCCTTTTCTGAAGCCAGCCGTGCCACGAGCGTGGTGTTGCTCCCATAGGCCCTCCTCGGCGTGATCCCAACTACGGTGCGTGGCATTTTCTGTCCTCGGCCCGGACTGCTGTCAGACCTTCCCTAAAATCGCCAAAGCTGAAATTATGCTACATCTATGTAGCTACATGAATGTAGCAATTCGTTTTGCTGGAAACCGTGGGAACGCATATCAAGACAGCCCGAGACTGGGCCGATTACGTCAGAGAGCTTGGTCAGAGCCTGCAGAGGATACGAAATGCGCGCGGCCTGAGTCAGGAGCAGGTGGCCTATGGTGCCGGCCTGTCGCGATTACAGTACCAGCGCTTGGAATGGGGGCATAGTTCCCCAAGCCCAAAGGCTTCGAATCCGACGTTGAAGAGCCTGATAGCGATCGCTGAGGTGCTTGACTGCACGCTGGACGAGATCATTCCAACCGACTGGCCGGATCTACGCGCACGATAGAGTTGTAGGCGCGACGTTCAGCCCGGATCCCATAGCTCAAGGTAGCCAGCCACATGATAGCGAGCGCTTAGTCGACGGCGAAGATGTTGTGCAGTCTGGGACTGGCGGGGTGCCGGGGCTTGGTTCTCCACGTTCAAGCTTCCAGTTGGTGAAGCGTGAGAGGCCTCAGCCCAGGTACTATCCGGGGAATTGATCCTTGTTAGGTGAAGGTTGGCATATATTTAGTGTTGTAAAGATGACAGAGAAGATGCATTTCGCTCTATGAGCTTCATTCCTTAGAGTGTCCACACCCATGGCATCGTTTTCAGCCATATCCTAGGTACAGTTAGATAGTCAATTTGCCAAAGAGATGAAGTACAAGGAGTCTTGAAGAACCTCGGAAATCCCTACCTGTGGAGCTAGCCGGATTCGAACCGGCGACCCTCTGCTTGCAAAGCAGATGCGCTACCAGCTGCGCCATAGCCCCGTGAATGTGAAAAGAACTTCAACCGCGCAAGAATGCGTGGGCCTGGGAGGACTTGAACCTCCGACCTCATCCTTATCAGGGATGCGCTCTAACCAGCTGAGCTACAGGCCCATGCCGTGTGACCGAAGAATCACACAAATGGATAGCTTACCATAGTGTCCTCTCAAGTCAATCTCGGCGGCGTCGCGTCGCGTCTTGGCGGAAGAATAGTGGCCATGAGGCGGAAACGGCGTGCGGAACCAGTCAGGTCGGAGCAGCTGGAGGTCGGTGGTGAGACGGTTCTGGTCATCAGGAAGCGGATCGCCAACGTCTATCTGCGGGTCAAGCCGCCTGACGGCCATCTGGAAGTGACGGCGCCTCTGGCCCTGAGCGACGACCGGATTCGTGCCTTTATCGACGGCAAGCGCCGCTGGATCGCAACCACTAGAGAACGTCTGGCCCGCTCGTGCGATGTCTACGCCCAACCCGGAGCCGATGGTCAGCTGTCGCCGGACCGGTCCGAGGCCGAAGCCAAGAGAATTCTCCAGGAGAGGCTGCCGACTCTGCTGGATCGGTGGGTCCCTGTGGTAGGTCGCCGGCCTGAGCGCATCAGTCTGCGGAAGATGAAAACCCGCTGGGGGTCCTGCACCCCCGCCACTGCCAGCATCCGGCTCAACACCGACTTGGCCTGGCTGGATCCTGACCTGCTGGAGTATGTGCTGGTTCACGAGCTGACCCACCTCTACGAGCATGGCCACGGCCCCGGCTTCCGCGCGCGGATGGATTGCTATATGCCTGACTGGACCGAGCGCCGTCGTCGACTCAACAGCTATCTGGCTTTGTGACTCATATGGTGACTGCCTTACCTACGTCCATTTCTTCTATGACGGCTGAGGATTATAGCTTCACTAAGCTGGCGATTTCAGAGCCGCTGATTTTGCTCAATGCATCAGGCTGAAGTTTAGCTGTAGGACAGACATAAGGATACTTAATTCCAGCCAGGGTATTCAGAACGGCCTTTAGTATGTAGTGCATACCTTTTGGGGGGATGGCCATGCCAATTTGTTTCCTTACAGATTCTTTTCCCCCTAGAAAGTAGAAAGAATCTGGGAAAGTTTGCAGGCGGGCACGTTCTCGGTTGGTCAACGCGCGGTTTTCGCTCCAGTGGTACATGTGCGTCCCGCCTCCTCCTGAGCCAGTAACGGTGTAAGAGGGCTTGTGTCTATCTAATCTTTTGTAAATATTAGATAACTTGGCTCCTTTAACTTTTAGCCGATATTGGGGTGGTATCGACAATGACCAAGCATTACCACCTTCAGGGATGTATGACAGCATTTTTGTCGTTTTTTGATTGTGTTTAGTCGGTTCATTATTAAAAGCATTTTTAGGAATAGGTGGTTTAGTCAGTGCTTCTTCTGCTGTAACATACTCTTCTGGATTTGGTGTCGTTGGTGCCGGTACACGATATATATAGCCTTTTTTATGGAGGTCGTTTCGAATACCGACGATGATAATACGATGTCGTGTTTGGGGGACGCCATATTGTTCGAATTTAAAAAAATGTGGAGTAACGGTATAACCCGCATGAATCATAGCACTTATAACTTGCATAAAGGCCTCGCCTTCATTTGCAGAAGATAACCCACCGACGTTTTCAGCAATAAAAACACTTGGCTGGAATTCTTTTAAAGCTTTTATGCCATACGTGTAAAGAGGACCGAATGAGCCTGAAAGACCCTTTTGCTTTCCAACGACAGAAAAATCGTTGCACGGAAAACCAAATATCAAGGCATCTATATCGCCCAGTAACCTATGGTTTGATAAATCAAAGCGACGCACATCTTCGCAGAACACAGTGTCAGCATAAGGATCTCCAAGAATATTTTCTTTGTATGTTGCGACTGTGTCAGGGTCAATGTCATTAGCCCAGGCGTGTTTAAAGCCCCAAACATTGCCAGAATTGTCCATGACTTTAGTTGTTTTGGCAGCATAAGCCCCTCCGCCGGGACCGGCGAATAGTTCTGCTGTTTTTAATAGCATCGGTGGTTACCTTTCAAATCGAGGAGACTTAACTACCTTGGTTAAGCATATGCATATGCCTAAACCTAGAAGTTGATTCTATCCCTCATGTTTTTGTGGATCGCTGTTCTTTTATGCTTAATATGATAAAAGCGAATGAGTATGTCTCTAGCTGAGTGAGGTCAATGTGGTCAACTGTGTCTTAACATCAGTCATTCCTCCATTGTCTGATGATGAAACGACTGTTTCGTTACCAGCTACTATTAAGCATCTTCTTTCTGAAGCATCTGTAGTTGATATTGCCGTTGGATATGTGTCTGTTGAAGGATTAGATGAGCTCAAGAAGCTTGTTCAGGCAAATGCTAATCTTCGGAAAATCAATTTGATAATAGGTATGTACTACTATGCAGGTATCCCCAAAAGCATAAACACCAAAGTGCGCCAGTTACAAAAAGAGTGGGAATCAAGACAAATAGGCTCTGTTTGGTTTGTTACCAGTATGCAGTATCACGGAAAACTCTATTTATTCCAGAACGGACCAGATGTAGATAAGGCCAAACCATATAAGGCTGTCATCGGCTCCGCTAACCTCAGCATACTTGAAAATACACAAAGAGGACAGTATGAACTTGGCACAACAGTTGATAATGCCACAGCTCTTCAACAACTCGTAGAACATGTGAATGAACTTAAGGAAAAGTGTTGTGTGAAAGTCGATGATGATGAACACTTGCAAAAGCTGAGAATTGTATCGGAGCAAATCAAATCTCTGAATGGAATTACGGATGTCTTTGCAATTTCTCAGGATCAAGTCAATTTCTATAAGCGACAAAAAGCTTCTGTGCATTTTACAATTCCCATAAAAGCACCTGCATATGAACACCGGTTTTCTATTAATAGATCAGACTTCGCAAGGTCAAATATCAACGTTTGTTATGGTGCTGGTCGTCTAAATCCAGCAGGTGGATATACACCGCGTAGCTGGTATGAAGTCCAGATAACGGTGTCTCGAAGAATTACAGAACAACCAGGATATCCTGTCGACCGGCCCTTCTGGATAATTACTGATGATGGGTATAAATTCGAAGCTCACACGACTGCAGCGCACAATAAGCAGCTAACAGCCTTTGTCAGTGAGAATAACGATAGGGTATTTGGGCGTTGGATAAAAGGTCGCTTAGCGACGGCGGGTTATGTAAAACCGGTAGATAAAGTCAATGATGATACTGACCGGGAAGGAGTGATTACAACTGAAATGTTGGAAAACGCAGGAATGCGTAATTTAGTCCTTACAAAAACAAGCCTTCAAGAAACCGGGCGGCTCGTTGAACGTAACTGGAATGTTCCGCAGAAACAGACAACTTCGGATGAGCTTGGATTACTTGATGTATGGACAGCAGAATTCACAAATTAAGGGGAATAGATGAAATATCTGGATGAATACACAAGGCAATATGTGGAGCAAGGAAAGGGCGCGCTGGCACAATCTGTAACTGATACAGCTAACAGGTTTGTTGATAATTATTTTGACAAATTTGATTATCGCTCTAATTTAGTCATACTTCTATTTGGGAACATTCAGTCTGGAAAGACCAGCCAAATGTTTGGAGTAGCTGCTGCCGCCGCCGATAAAGGATTTCCGTATTTCCTATTAGTCACAACGGATAATAAATTATTGCAACAGCAAACTTATGAAAGAGCAGTTAGGGATCTGCCCGGATTCGTGGTATGTGATGAATCCGAAGAGGAAAAATTTAAAAAATGTAGGGACCGCCCAGTGCTTGTCGTCCTAAAAAAGAATGTAAGAGTGTTGCAAAACTGGCGCAATATACTAAAGAATTCGAATAGGTTGAGAGGTAACCCATTATTTATCATCGATGACGAGAGCGATGCTGCCTCATTGAATACTAAAGTGAATGAAGATGACGTATCCTCGATTAATGGGACTCTCTCGGACATTAAAAATGATGCCTCTTCCTCCATTTACTTGCAAGTCACAGGAACTCCACAGGCATTGTTCCTGCAGTCAGAATCTTCTGGGTCAAAGCCTGAGTTTACTTATTACTTTAAACCCGGTGAAGGTTATCTGGGTGGTGATTTCTTCTTTCCCCCTTATAACACACCGTCCTTTGTCAACTTTGTGGATAATGAAGATCCAATTGAAGTAGCAAAGAGGGTGGTGATCAGACACTTGGTTGTGTCTGCTCAGGTTCTTCTTTCTGGAGATCAAGTATCTAATTGTTTGGTGCATCCGGGAGTAAAACAAATTGCCCATAAAGAATACAAAAGAGAGATAGAAAAGGGTCTTGCATGGTGGACATGGAATCACGGTGGAGATCTTGAACGTGCTGTAGCTAAGGAATATGACAGCATTCACCCTGTCAAAACACCGAAAAGGTCAATGGGCGATATACTAGCTAAAGTCAAAGAAATGCTGGAAAATCAGGAGTACAACATTGTGACCTTAAATGGTAGGTCGTCTGATGGCAGTGATGAATATGCTTCGGGTTGTAATTTTATAGTCGGAGGCCTATCTCTTGGCCGCGGAGTAACGTTTGACCAGCTTAACACCTTTTACTATACGAGAACAAGTAAAAGACCACAAGCTGACACTATGTGGCAACATTCTAGAATGTTTGGATATGATCGAGATCCCGGGCTTATTTCTATGTTCATAAGCCACGAATTGTATAAACTCTTTTCCGAGATTAACGAGACCAATAATTCAATTATTGCTCAGATCACAAGTAATCATAACGCCGTTATTTCTTATCCCGAAGGATTGAGTCCTACAAGAAAAGGAGTTTTAGATATGTCCTTACTTAATATTATTCCCGGCGGCGCTAATCGGTTCCCATCTTCTCCGCGGAATAATTCTTATAAAGATATCTGTGATTTGTTAACTGATTACAGCGGCTCTGAACCTCCAACACCTATCAATCTAAAGTTGATGATTGAAATACTCAAACATGTTTCGGCAGATGATATGAATATCGACGCTTATGCGAAAATGCTTGAATCTGCTCAAAACGAAAATCCTTTAACGCAGGGCATGCTCTTAGTGAGAAGGCATCGCAACATTACGAAGAACTCAGGCGCATTGCTTTCTGAAAATGACTGGAAGGCTACCAATCAGTATGCAACCCAATTTGTGCTAACCATGTATCAAGTAGACGGGAAGAAAGAGCAAGGTTGGGACGGAAACCCTGTATGGATTCCAAATATAAAGTTGCCAAAATCAAAAGATTTTTATTATTTATCTGACGATACAGTGTCGCTCGATAAACAATAAATTTCTCACCTCTCCCGATTGGCGGTTGATAGGCCAATAGACTATAAGTATTCACTTTCATATGCACATATTCAATCGCGTTAAGGCAAAACTAAATATGAGCATAAGGAGCAGTTGAAATGACGGAATCCAAGAAGACAATCAAGCGTGCTGTGGTGACCGGCGCCTCCAGTGGCATCGGGCAGGCCAGTGCGCGGGCCTTGGTGGACAAGGGCTGGAAGGTGGTTGGCCTGGCCCGGCGCGAGGACAATCTCAAGGCTTTGGCTGACCAGCTGGGTCAGAACTTCACCTATGAGGTCTGCGATGTGACCGACGAGGACTCCACTCAGGCGGCCGTCGATGCCGTGCTCAAGGGCGGGCCGGTCAAGGCTCTGGTCAACTGCGCCGGCGCGGCCTTCGGCAAGGACCCGGTGGCTACCTCCAGCCTGGAGGACTGGCGCGGCATGTACGAGCTGAACGTTATCGGCACCCTGAGGGTCATACAGAAGCTGCTCCCGGCCCTGAAAGAGTCGGAGGGCACGGTCCTGGTCATCTCTTCGACGGCAGGCATCGAGCCCTACGAGGGCGGCGGCGGATACTGCGCTTCCAAGGCGGCGGAACGGGTCATGGCCCGCATTCTGCGGCTGGAGCTGATTGGCCAGCCGGTGCGCGTGGTCGACATCGCTCCGGGTCTGGTCCACACCGACGAGTTCTCCCTGAAGCGGTTCGGCGGGGACAGCGACCGGGCCGATGCGGTCTATGCCGGGGTGCCCGACCCCCTGACCGCCGACGACATCGCCGGATGCGTCACCTGGGCCCTGGAGCAGCCCGACACTGTGGACATCGACCAGATTGTGGTCCGTCCCCGGGCCGAGGGCTCCTACACCAAGCTCTACCGCCGCAGCTGAGTATGGTTGGGGGCCGATTCCGTAGGAAACGGAGACTGGCATGGGATGATTCTGGCAGAGGGATGATTCTGGCAGGGGAAGAGCCTGGCTGTGGCTGAGGCATGCAGTCAAGATGAGACGCGCTTGGTGGACCGTAACCGACCGGGAATTGTGCCGACGGCCACGATGAGTACGGACAGGACCGAACCTGCCAGCACGCCCAGCAGGGCTGATTCCAGGTGCGGGGATCCGGCGAAGGCCAGGTTGGCGATCAGGAAAGACATGGTGAAGCCGATTCCGCAGAGCTGGCAGAGGCCGATCATGTTTCCGGTCGTGGAGCCGGCAGGTCGCCGCAGTCCCAGATGACCTGCCAGGACCAGCATGGTCAGGATCCCCAAGGGCTTGCCCAAGGCCAGTCCCAGCGTGGCGCCCCAAAAGACCCGGTCCGTCAGCAGTCCGGGTCCCAGCTGATCCAGGGAGATGGACAGCGAGAAAAAGGCGAACACGGGCAGGACCACCAGGGCGCTCAAAGGGGTCAGGAAGTGGTCCAGCCGTTCAGCCGGTGATGACGTCGGGTTGCGGTTTGGCTTAATCCCAGTTGGTTCAAACCCAGCTGGTTTGGTATTAGCTTGACTGGTCACTGGTGGATGGGTCTCGGTCGGCTCGGCACCGGACGGTTCTGTATCGGTTGGCCTATGCTCGGTCGGCTCAGTTAAATTCGGCGCGGTACTGGCCGAAGACTCTTCCGCTTCTGCTGCTTCCGCTTCAGTCGCCTTCGACCTGGCGACAGGAGCCAATAGCCCCATTGCAACTCCCGCCAGCACCGGATGGATTCCAGCCTTGAAGAGGCTGTACCAGGCCAGCAGACCGCCTGCGAGAGCGCCCAACAAGCAGAGAAATACCAAGGGTCGCCAGAGCAGGGCGGAACGGCTCACCGCTCGGACCAGCAGGGCCCAGACCACAAGACCGACCAAGCAGACAAGCAGCCAGCCCGGTTGTCCCAAGCTGGAGTAGCCAAGTGCGATCAGCAGGACGCCGATCAGATCGTCGAAGATGGCCAGGGTCATCAAAAACGCCTGCAGGGCGGGTCCGGCCTTGGGCAGGAGCAGTTGCAGAGCCGCCAGGGAGAAAGCTACATCGGTGGCCGTTGGGACAGCCCAGCCACGCAACCCGGCAGGGGAGCCCAGGTTGAACAGGCAGTAGATCAGGATCGGAACGGCCACACCACCCAGAGCGGCCAGCATGGGCAGCAGGACCTGCCTGTGGTCGCGCAGAGTGCCCGTGGCAGCCTCCTGGCGCAGGTCAAGACCCATGGTCAGGAAGAATATGGTCAGCAGCCCATCCTGTATCCAGTCCTTGAGAGACAGGTTCAGTCCACCGGGCAGATCCAGAGGAATCCAAGTGACAAGAGCGTTCAGCCCCGGCCCGGTCTCTGGCAGATTGGCCAGGATCAGCCCGGCCAGGGCGCAGACCATCATGAATAGCCCGGTGATCCGATCATTTTCAGCCAAGGATGACAGAGCGGCGAAGAAGTTTGAAGGATGGAGTCGGTTGTGTCGGTCCCTGTCAGATCCACCCTGCCCACGCTGTGGATTTGATGGTCGGGCATTCGATGACTTGGAATCCGACGGTTCGGAATTCGGTTGGGTGTCTGATGGTCGGGAATCCGACTGCCCGGGATTGAAAGGTTTGAGATTCTGTTGTGGATTCGAATCGTCGTAATCCTGACGACGTGGATTGACAGAGAATGCTGGGAATGTAGGCGTGGGCGGCATGATGCTCCTGGTCGGGCGGGTAGGGTTCGGTCTTCCATGGCCGACCAGTCTTCCCGGCGTGAGGCGGCGCCCGGCCGTCTCCCAAGTGTCAATTCTATCCTGAAGCCCAGCAGTCTATCTCGGTTAGAGAAAATGCCGGCGGCCCTGCACCTTTCACGATGCAGGGCCGCTGGCATATCGCTTATCGGAGCTGTGACGAGCTCTCAGAACTCAGCAACTCAATAAACTCAGAACAGGTGGCTGCGCATGAACCACTGGAAGTGCTCCAGCTCCTGCACGTGGTCCTGCAGAATGTTGGAGCTGACGATGTCCAGGTCGTCCAGCTCCTTGATGGCCTCGCGGTCGCGCTTGATGAAGGTGGTGTAGTAGGTGTCCAGGGCCTTCAGGTAGTCCAGAGCATCTTGGCGGCCGGTCATGGTGATGCCATCCCAGTCGCGGTTCTTCATGATGTCGTCGGGCCGTCCGGCGGGGGAGCCGCCCAGGGTGGCGATGCGTTCAGCGGTCTCGTCGGCCATGTTCAGCACCGAATCAACCTCGGGGTCCATCATCTCATGAATGCCGATGAATTCCTTGCCCTTCATGTTCCAATGGGCGTGCTTGAGGATCAGGGCAGTCTCCTGTTCCTGGCTCAGACGGCTCTGCAGGATGGCGATGACCTTTTCACTGGTCGCTTCGTCGAGTCCCGGTACAGTGAAGTTCAATGCCATAATCGCTCCTTAAATATGAAATTATGCCTGCGGTCGGGTCAGCCCGACCTTGTATCTCCAGACTAGAGGAAAAAGCAAGGAAACGCTTGGATTTTGCGGGAATCAACCAGTGAAATCATTCACGGACCATCTGCTACGCTGATAGTCATTTTTTCTTGACCGGCGTGGGACGGTCCCCGGCTGACTGCCAGCTGGGATTCGGTTGGACCATAGCTAGGCTCCGGTCGTAGCGTCGACTCGGTCAGATTGGACCCGGTCCGGTTATCTTCGGTCTGCTCCCGCTTTGGAATTCGACCTGTCTTCATCTTTCCTGTCTTCGCCGCCTTCGTCATCATCGCCAGCCTGGTCCTCAGCCTCCTGGCGCCGCCTGACCTCGATGGTCTCGATGCGCCGCCCGTCCACCTTGGTCACCACCATGTCATATCCGTCGTCGGAGTGGACCACGTCGCCGACCTGCCCCATCCGTCCGGTCTGGGCCAGGAAGTAGCCGGCCAGGGTCTCGTAGGGGCCGTCCTCCAGCTCGATCCCGGTCAGGTCGGCGAAGTCCTCGATGGTCATGCCGCCGTCGACCGTGGCAACCCCGTTGACGAAGGCGGTCGCCTGGGGATGGGCCGGGTTCTGCTCCTCTGGCAGGTCGTACTCGTCGCGGATGTCGCCCACCAGCTCCTCGGTCATGTCCTCCAGGGTGACGATACCGTCGGTGCCCCCGTACTCGTCGATGACCACGGCCAGGTGGATGCCCTTCTTGCGCAGTTTCTCCAGGCTGGGCAGAAGCCTGGAGGTGCCGGGCAGGGCGATGCCGGGCCTGGTCACGTCGGCCACGGTCTTGGCATGGGGGTTGCGCACGTCCATCAGGTCGCGCACGTGGACGAAGCCCAGCACGTCGTCGAAGTCGCGTCCGGTCACCGGGTAGCGGGAGTAGGGTTCGTCGTGCACGAATTCGACCGCCTCCTGCAGCGGCATGTCCCCGGCGATGAAGACCACGTCGGCCCTGGGACGCATGACCTCGGCCACGCTGGTCTCGGAGGCATCGAAGACGTCTCCCAGGATCATCCGCTCGTCCTTGCTCAGGTTGGTGTTGGATGAGACCAGCATCCGCAGCTCGTCGTCGCTGACCTCGGTGTCGGTCTGCTGGGGGTCGAAGCCCAGGATGCGCACGATGAGGTCGGTGTTCTTGCCGATCAGCCAGATCAGCGGCCTGCACAGGGTGGTGAAGACGTCGATGGCCGGAACGACGGCCCTGGCGATGGCCTCGGTGCGCTGCATGGCGATCCGCTTGGGCACCAGCTCGGAGATGACGATGGAGCAGTAGGAGATGATCAGAGTCAGAATCACCGTGGTCAGAGTGCCGGCCAGACCCTCGTGCACGCCCCACCCGGTCAGGACGGGCACCACGTAGGGGGCGATGGATGATGCGCCGAAGGAGGCCGAGAGGAAGCCCGTCAGCGTCACGCCGATCTGCACGGCGGAAAGAAAAGTGTTGGGGTCGCGGGCGATGCGGGCCACCCGGGCGCCGCGCGCGTCCTGCTGCTCCATCTGCTCCAGCTGCGAGCCTCGCAAGGAGACCAGCGCCAGTTCAGTCCCCGAGAAGACGGAACCGAGCAGGAGGAAGAAGAGAATGAGCAGGATGTTCAGCCATAATGCCATGCCTTCAATGCTAGGGTATGGACGTCCCATGTGCCCTATGTCACACCCCAGCGGTGAACCTCCGTCTTCCCCATATAGCGCTACCTGACTAGCATGAAACACGGAAGCAGGTTCGGCTTCAAGCCGACATTCCCAACGCTCCCGAAAGGATTTTTCATGTCACAGCTTCAGCACGAATTGACTGAGTTCACCACGCAGGCCTACCAGGACAACAAGACCTTCCCGGTCTCCAAGAAGGATCTGCTGGGCCACTGGTCCCTGCTCTTCTTCTACCCTGCGGACTTCAGCTTCGTCTGCCCCACCGAGCTGGAGGATCTGGCCAGCAAGTACGAGGACTTCAAGAAGATCGGCTGCGAGATCTACTCCGTCTCCTGCGACACCGAGTTCGTCCACAAGGCCTGGCACGAGGCCAATGAGAAGATCGCCAAGGTCCAGTACCCCATGCTGGCCGATCCGACCGCAACCCTGGCCAAGGACCTGCAGACCTACAACGAGGCCGAGGGCAAGGCCGAGCGCGGCGACTTCATTCTGACCCCTGAGGGCAAGGTCGTGGCCTACGAGGTCATCTCCTCCAACGTGGGCCGCAACGCCGACGAGCTGCTGCGTCGCGTCCAGGCCTCCCAGTTCGTCTACGAGCACGGCGATCAGGTCTGCCCTGCCAAGTGGGAGCCCGGCGAGGACACCATCGAGCCCAGCCTGGATCTGGTCGGCCAGCTCTGATCCGCAGCTGCCAACATCGGGAACTCGCCGATCGGAAGCGACCAGGGCGGGTTCCCTTTTCTGTATTCACGACCAGCATCCAAAACAGCACATCCGTGCATTCCTTCGGAAGAGGCATTCATGACGGAAGACAAGAATCTCTATGACGTGGTCGTCATCGGCGGCGGCCCTGCAGGCCTGAGCGCAGGACTCTATCTGGCCCGGGCGAGGTATCGCACATTGATCCTGGAGAAGGACGACTTCGGCGGCCAGATCACCATCACGGCCGACGTGGTCAACTACCCGGGCGTGGCCAGCACCGACGGCCGCAAGCTGACCGAGACCATGCGCCAGCAGGCCCAGAACTTCGGAGCCGAGTTCATGAGCGCCAAGGCCACTGGCATCGAGGCCCAGGGCGACATCAAGGTGGTCCACACCTCCCGGGGCGACCTGCGCACCTTCGGCATCCTGATCGCCACCGGCGCCAGCCCCCGCAAGATAGGCTTCCAGGGCGAGCAGGAGTACGCGGGCCGCGGTGTGGCCTACTGCGCCACCTGCGATGGCGAGTTCTTCACCGGGCGTGAGGTCCTGGTGGTCGGCGGCGGGTTCGCAGCCGCCGAAGAGTCGGTCTTCCTGACCAAGTACGCCACCAAGGTGACCCTGCTGGTGCGCGAGGAGGACTTCACCTGCGATGCCGCCGTGGCTGACGAGGCCCGTGACAACGACAAGATCGAGATTCACTACTCCACCGAGCTCAAGGGGGTCTCCGCTGGCCCCGGCGGGCTGGTCGAGGCCACCATTTTGGACCGCAAGAGCGGACAGACCACCACCTGGAAGCCCCAGGACGGCGGCACCTTCGGCGTCTTCGTCTTCGCCGGCTACGTGCCCCAGACCGGCATGCTCAAGGGCGTGGTGGATCTGGACGACCACGGCTATGTGCTGACCCACGGCTACCTGGAGACCTCGGTGCCCGGCATCTACGCCGCCGGGGATCTGCGGGTCAAGAACCTGCGCCAGGTCATCACCGCCACCTCCGATGGTGCTGTGGCCGCCGTGGAGCTGGAGCGCTACGCCTCCAATATGTCGGACAAGACCGGCCTGGTGCCGCCGCGTCCCGAGGATTCCCCCTACGCCCGCTCCGAGCGGCAGGCCGAGAACTCCGCACTGGCCTCGGGCACCTCGCCCGCGCCTGTGGCCCAGGAGCACGACCAGGCCCCGGCCAAGACCTCCGGCTTCTTCGGGCCGGACATCCGCAAGCAGCTGGACATGGTCTTCGGCAAGATGACCGGAAAGCTGGAGCTGGCCCTGGATCTGGACGGCAGCCAGGTCTCCAAGGAGTTGGAGGCCTTCGTGGGCGAGTTGGTCGGGCTCTCCGACGGCAAGCTGACCTCCAGGGTGGACTCCCGCACGGATGAGGACGGCAAGGATTACGATCCCGCTGGCGACCTGCCCGATGCCCGCCCCAGCGTGCGCATCTGCCGCGTGGATGACCAGGGCGTCTCCCAGCCGACCGGGTTGGCCTTCCATGGCGTGCCCAGCGGCCACGAGTTCAACTCCTTCGTCCTGGCCCTCTACAATGCGGCGGGCCCCGGCCAGCAGGTGGATCAGCCCACCTCGGACCGGATCGATGCCATCAAGGACCAGGTGGACGTGATGATGCTGGTCTCCCTGACCTGCACCATGTGTCCGACCACGGTTCTGTCCGCACAGCGGGTGGCGGCCCAGAACGGCAAGGTGCGCGCCGAGGCTTACGACCTGGCCCACTTCCCCGAGCTCAAGGACCAGTACCAGGTCATGAGCGTCCCCTGCATCGTGATCCGCAAGGATGGCCAGGAGACCGTGGAGTTCGGCAAGAAGTCCGTTCCTGAAATGCTGGATCTGATCGGAGCCTGACCTCGGGTCCGAGCCTGAACAGAGTCTGAAAGGGCGCTGGTGTCAATGCCTTTGTGGCGATGATGCCAGCGCCTTTTTTGGTGTAAGCCTCTGAATTACGTTGATGGAAAATTGCTGATGCTATCCACGGTCTACACGGTCCGCCGCCTTCATAGCGCAAGCGGTGACCGTTGTCATCATGATCGGCTTGACAGTATGGGATGATTACGCTTTATCCTGCTACATCCTGACCAATCCTCCGACCCAGACCACTCCTTTCGGTCCTGGCTCATGGCGTAATGGCCCCCGGCCGCAGCCGTGCCATCCTGGTCCACGTCCAGTTGGACGAATCCCTGCATAATCGTGGTGTTTATCTACGTATTCCCGGTCTGGATCGGCCCAGCCAAGCCCAGGGCATCGCTGGAGCAATTGGATCCGACGGATCCGCTGGGCACCGTCGAGGTCACCGCCACCTATCTGGAGCGCGTGGGCATCCGCATACCTCGCTGCCAGCCCGATACCATCTGCCTGATTGACCTGGTCCGGGTCTGACCCGCCGCCATCAGTCATACCGCAGGGATGAAGGAGCACTGAATCATGAACCCAACCAGCCTTAGCCTGGGAGAGCCGGACTGGATTACGCTGACCATTGATACCGACAGGGAGACGGCGCTCGCAGGCCCTGGACTACATCCGCCAGGACATCGCCCAGCCCGGACGGCTGGCACTTCTACAACCGGAGCCTGACCGCCGACTAGAAAAACCAGTTCAGGCAGGCCCTGGCCTCAACCGGGGGCACCCATGCTACTCCGTCGGACTGGCTGGTCAATGCCTGCCCTGAGATCTGGACTGACGACAGCGGCATCCGCCGATACTCCTGGTATCAGCCGGCTGGCCTGGAGTTCGCGGACATGCCCGAGCGCACGACGGGTATCTTTCCGCCGTTTAAAAGTAGATGGCGACCGTGCTCGGTTGGGATGGGCACAGCCGCCAGTTCGCCGGATTGCAGTGATGGGAACCCGGCCTTACTCGTGCGAAGTACAGTGGGGAATATTCGATAATGCCATTTACAGAGCCTCCCAAGAACTCTGCCGACTGTCTCCCCAACAGACGGTGCATGTCATTCGCTTCTGCATCTTTGTACAGTGATACAACCCTATCATCGCGCAATGACTATGACAGCCAGATCCAGTGTCGGCGGAACTCATGGCTGACGGAATGAGTAAACAGCGGCCGGGCTGGCTGTGGTTGTATGCCCGTGGCCGTTCCGGCCGTGTTTCCGCCTCCTCCAGGCGCGGGCGGGGGGATTGATCCGTCCCAGGCCTGTCTTACTCGTGCGAAGCGTGCAACAGTTGGTGTGCTTCCCTCCTGTGGCGGCGTGAAGCCAGAACCCCGCCCATGCCGGTCATGCCCGTAGCGAAGGCGAGGAGGATGCCTTCCCCTCCAGCCCGGGGAAGCACGCCTGCAGGCAGGTACGTGTAGGTGAGGGACTTGTTAATCAGGGTGCTTCCCTCGCCGCCCAGCGTGTAGCCCACGCTGACCGTGACCGGGCCCGGCAGGTGTTCAGGTGTCAAGACCGTGACACTGCTGTCGTTTATATAGTTCAGATTCGTGGCAGGGCTGGTGTCGAACGTAACGCTGCTGATCACCGGGGACAGGCTGAACGCCACCGGAGTGGGAATCGATGAGTTGCTGATAGTGCCGTTGCCGAGCTGACCAAACTGGTTGTATCCCCATGCCCAGGTTTTTCCCTCTTTATCGATTCCCAGCGAGTGATAGCCGCCAGCGCTCACTTGTACGGTTGTCACCGCGCCTGCATTCTTGGGGTACTGTACCAGCGCGGGAATCTCCGATTTGCTAGTAGTGCCGATACCAAGCTCACCGCTATCGTTGCCTCCCCACGCCCAGGCGTTACCGTTCTTGTCGATCGCCAGCGAGTGATAGCCGCCGGCACTCACCTGTATGGCTGTCACTGTGCCCGCGTTCTCGGGATATTTCACCATTCCTGGAACAGGATTCGCATCAGCGCTGCTGGAACCGTTGCCGAGCTCACCCAGTTGGTTCCATCCCCATGCCCAGGTGTTTCCTTTTGTGTCTATTATCAACGAATGATCGGCTCCGGCACTCACCTGTATGGCTGTCACTGTGCCTGCATCCCTGGGGTATTGCACTGGCACAGGGATTGCTGAGTCGATGTTGTTGCCGTTGCCGAGCTGGCCGAACCAGTTCCATCCCCATGACCAGGTGTTCCCCTTCGTGTCTATTGCCGCCGTATGGTGAAATCCTCCGCTGACTTGTATGGCTGTCACTGTGCCTGCATCCCTGGGGTATTGCGCTAGCGTGGGGATTGCTGAGTTGATGTTGTTGCCGTTGCCGAGCTCGCCAAACTGGTTGAATCCCCATGCCCAGATGTTCCCTCTCGCATCAAGCGCCAAGGAATGATAGTATCCGGCGCTCACCTGTACAGCTGTCAGCCCACTGCGGGGATCGTTAGGGTCAATCACGCGCAAGGGAACGGTCGAATAGCCGCCGCTACTGCCGTTGCCGAGCTGACCCGATTCGTTATTCCCCCATGCGTACACGTATCCGTCGCTGCCCACTGCCAACGACTGCTCATCCCCAGCGCTGACCTGCACGTAGGTGAAATCCGCCGACGCGCCTGCAGGCTTTTTCACTATGACGGGTTTGTTTCGCTGTGTGAGTGTCCCGTCGCCGAGCTGGCCGTAGTTGTTTCTTCCCCATGCGTAAGCGTTTCCGTCACTGCCGACCGCCAAAGTAAACCCTCTGTCTCCGAAATCTCTTGAGCCGCTGATCTGGTTGAATTTGATGCCTTGGCCAGGGGGTGGGGTGATGGTGGTGGTTTCGTTGCCGAACTGGCTGCCCTTGTCGGGGTTGATGGTCCATGTGCTTGGTGTCCATTTGGCGGTGAGGGTGAGGTTGTCGGTGACGGGCTTGCTGAAGTCGTAGGCGATGTCGCTAATGAACCATCCGTCGAACTGGTGGCCTTCGCGCACTGGGTCGGGGGTGGGCCGTTGCACTCGCCCGTACGGGTAGGGGACCTGTTGGGGTTGGGGCGCCTGGCTTCCTCCGTTTGTGTCGAAGCTGACCGTGTGGGTGGAGCCTTGTCGGATGTCTCTGGTCAGCGGCTGGTCGACGGTGTAGTTGAGGCTTCTGGTGAAGGGCTGGCCGTCCTGACTGCCGGTGATGGTGATGGTGGCTGGTCCTGGCGTGTGGGCTGGTATGTCCGTCTGCCAGGCGTCGTTGCTCTTGTCGGGTGTCAGTGGCTGGCCGTCCATGCTGGCTGTTTCCAGGGTGGGCGTTGTGGTGGTGTCGGGTCTTGCCGGCTGGCCGGGCCGGCCCTGCCCGTCCAGGCTCCACTGGTGGAGGCCGTCCTGCCTGCTGATGGCGGTGATCCTGCCGTCTGCAAGGACGGCCTGCGTGTATGGCTGGTTCCCGTTGTCGGCGCGCATGGGTGTTTCGCCGGGCTTCCATGCCCAGACGTGGCCCTCCCAGTCGGTGATGATGGCCTGGTTCTTGTCTGCCGTGATCCTGCTTGCTTTCATGCCCTCCGGCAGGCTGACGGCTGTCGGGTTGGTTGTGCTGTCGGCCAGGTACCAGGCCTGCCCGTCCGCGTCCAGGAGGAGGAACCCCTGGTTGAGGGCCTGCGCCTGGACGGTGCGCGTGCCCGGGTCCTGCCTGACGGGTTCGGGCTTGACATCGCCGGGGCTGCTCGTCTCCCAGGTCCAGGCCTGCCCGTCAGAGTCCACGATGAGGGTCCGGCTGGCGGAGGCGGAGGCGGTGACGGCCTGCGCCTTCCCGGGCAGGATGGTCGTGGCCTGCTCCAGGAGTTTCGGATTCGGGTCCCGGCTGTCTTTCTGGCTGTCTTGGAAGGCGTGGACCTGTCCTTTACGGTCCACGGCCAGGAGCCGGTCTCCGTTCAGGCTGATGCTGGTGAACCGGGTGTCCTGTCCGGTGTCGAGGATGGTGGGCGTTGATTGTTGGCTGTCCCAGGTATAGATGTGCTGGTCGGATCCGAGTGCCGCCTGCCATTGGTCGCCTGCCGCGGCCTGCAGGTAGTGGAACCCGTCGGATGCCTGCGTGGGGGAGGGCACCTGCACGGGTGTGTGGTCCTGTGTCCAGGTGTGGATGCGGCCGTCCCCGGTCAGGCCCACAATCTGGTCTCCTGCGGCTTGGATGCTCGTGTAACAGGGTTCCTGCCTGTCGGGCGGGCTGATGGTCAGCCGGGTGCCGGTGGCGGGCCCGTGCTCCGGGCTCAGCGTCCAGTCCGTGATCCTCGACCATTGGGCTTTCAGGGTGGTGTCCTTCAGGACGGGGGTCCGGAAGTCATAGGGCCGGCCGTCGAGCGTCCACCCGTCGAACCGGAATCCGGGACGTTGCGGGTTTTCTTGCGGGGGAGTGGCGAGGGTGCCGGTCTTCACGCTCGCCTGTGTTGGCTTGCTGCCGTCGGCCGGGTCGAAGCGCACCGTGTGCGCGGCCTGCTCGTCCGTCTTGTCGGATGGCTTGGCCGGAGAGGGGTCTGCGCCGTTGGTGGTGTCCTTCGGCGTTAACGGGGTGCCGGGGTTTGATGCCTGGGGGTTCAGGGGCGGGGCGGTTTCCAGCGGCGAGGGCGAGGGCAGCGGTGTGCCGGCTGCGCTGCCGGGGGTGTGCTCAGCTGTGTGGGGGGTCCGGCGGCCCCCCTCGATGGATGGGGGAGCGTCCGCCTGGGCGGACGCGGCGCCCAGGCCTGCCAGCAGGCCCAGCAGGAGGATCGTCGCCGGTAAGACACGACGCAGACGGGTACCCAGATGCATAAGCCGACAACCTTTCGCCCATACCGGACACAGCCGCTTCCACCATCCCTCTAAGCGTGCCGATGAATCCCTGCTTACAACGTTCCATCCGTCAGGAAGCCGTCCAGTTCCCCAGTCCTCAAGCCGCCCCAGCGCCAGCCGTACAAGCCATATCGAAACCCAGCCAACTCCCCAACACCACTACACTCAACATTTTACTCGAAAAAACGCAAAACTCGTG
The DNA here is from genome assembly GCF_000499285.1 of Bifidobacterium sp. 7101. Taxonomy (GTDB): domain Bacteria; phylum Actinomycetota; class Actinomycetes; order Actinomycetales; family Bifidobacteriaceae; genus Bombiscardovia; species Bombiscardovia apis_A. Next base: position 85,757 of record NZ_AWUN01000007.1, on the reverse strand, counting down.
TCAAGAGACGACTGGATGTAATGAGGCCCCGCCTCCTGCTATCTGCAAGAGAACGGGGCCGCATTCTTAAACTACTAAGCGGAGATCAGCCGGTGTTCTGCAGGCCGGCGGCGACTCCTGAAACGGTGCAGAGGATCAGGTAGATGAAGTCGGCCTGTTGGCTCTTGCTGAGCTCCTCCTTGTCGTTGCGACGACGCAGGGCACGCAGGGCGCGCACCTGGGTCACCGATAGGGCGTCCACATATGGAGAGCGGATCCGGATGGCCTGGCCCAGCACGTGGCGGTGCTGCAGGGGCCATTCGTCGCCCACGATCTGCAGAACCCACTTGCGGGTCAGTTCCATCTCCGAGAGAACCTTCTGGCTCAGGTCATCCCGGTCTCCCAGGGAGAGGTACATCTTGGCGATTCGCTCGTCGGTCTTGGCCAGGCTCATCTCGATGTTGTCGATGAAGGTGCTGAAGAGCGGCCACTCCTCGTAGGCCTGACGCAGGGTCTCCAGGTCGCCGAACTTCTCGCAGGCGGTGCCCAGGCCGTACCAGGCTGCCAGGTTGATTCGGGCCTGCGCCCAGGAGAAGACCCAGGGTATGGTCCGCAGGTCGTCCAAGGACTTGGCGCCCAGACCGCGCTTGGCCGGTCGGGAGCCGATGGGCAGCAGGCCGATCTCGTTCAGGGGCGTCACGATGGAGAACCAGGGGGCGAAGTCCGGCGTGTGGAGCAGGTCCAGGAAGCGCTCGTGGGCGGCCTGGTCCAACTTGTCGGCCATGTCCGCGTACTTCTCGGTCATGGTGGTGTTGCGCTCCTCCACGCTGGGCGCGGACTGAAGCAGGGTGGCTGCAGCCACGGACTCGATGTGGCGGATGGCCAGGACCGGGTTGCCGTAGCGGGCGAAGATGACCTCGCCCTGTTCGGTCAGCTTGAACCGGCAGTTGACCGAGCCCACAGGCTGGGCCAGCACGGCACGGTTGGCAGGGCCGCCGCCACGGCCTACGGCGCCGCCGCGTCCATGGAAGAGGGTCAGGTCGATGTCATGGCTCTCGGCCCACTTGGCGATGCGCTCCTGGGCGGAGTGCAGGGCCAGGGTCGCTGAGACGGGGCCGGCATCCTTGGAGGAGTCGGAGTAGCCCAGCATGACCTCCATCTTGTTGCCGGTCTCCTTGAGCCGGGCCTGGACCTCGGGGATCTTGATGATCTCTTCCAGCACGTCCACCGAGTTCTGCAGGTCCTCCAGCTGTTCGAACAGGGGGATCACGTCGATGACCGGCACGTCCTCGGCATGCTCGAAGGCCAGCCGGTTGAGCTCGTAGACGTCCTTGACGTTCTGCGCTGACTTGGTGAAGGAGATGATGTAGCGGCGGGCGGCCTTCTGGCCGTTGCGCTTCTGGATGGCTCCCAGGGCCCGGAAGGTGTCGAGCACCTCGTGGGTCATGGGCTGCAGCTCGCCGCGCTCGCCGTGCAGGCCGTGCTCGCGGATGTCCTCCAGGGCGCGGGCGTGGACCAGGGAGTGCTGGCGGAACTCCATCTCCACCATGTGGAAGCCGAAGGTCTGGGCCTGCCAGATCAGATCCTGTAGGGGGCCGTAGGCCTGACGGACTGCGCCCGCCTTGGCCAGGGAGTCCTGGACCACGCGCAGGTCGGCGATGAAGTCGTCGCAGTCGGCATACATGAGGTCGGCATCACGCTGGATGGTGGCCTGCAGACGGTCGGCGATGACCAGGACCACGGCCCGGTGCAGCTCGTTGTGCGAGATGGTGGTGGCCCGGTCGGTCAGGCGCTCGCTCATCTCCTTCTGGTGGCTCCACAGGCTCCTCAGCTCGGGGCTTGGGGGCGTGGTGGTCACCTCCATGGTCATGTTGCGGCCCACGGTGGTGGTGGCCTTGACCAGTGCCTCGAGCATGTGGTCGGAGAACTTGCGGGCCACCTTGCGCGAGACCTTGGCGGTCACGTTGGGGTTGCCGTCACGGTCGGAGCCGATCCAGCTGCCCGGGTGGAAGAAGGCGGGGCAGGCAGGTTTGACCATGCCGGCCTTCTTGCCCAGCATCCAGTCGTCGAAGCGGCGGTAGACCTTGGGAATGGTCTCGAAGAGTGTGGCGTCGAAGATGTCCAGAATGGTGTTGGCCTCTTCGACGGGCGTCGGCTTCTTGGCTGCGATGGGCGAAGTGCGGAAGAGGGCGTCGATCTCGTTGTGCAGCAGACGCTCGTTCTCCTCCAGCTCGGAACCGCCCAGACCGCGGCGAACGGCCAGCAGGTTGGCGATGCGCCGGATTTTGCCCTCCACGGCCTTGCGCCGCGCCTCGGTGGGGTGGGCGGTGAAGACGGGGTGGAACTCCAGCTTCTCCAGCAGTTCCGAGGCCTTGGCCGGGCCCATCTCCTGAAGGAGCTGGCTGTAGGCGCTGGTCATCTCGTTGATGGGGTCGGTGCCCTTGACCTTCAGGTCCACCTTGCCCTCGCGCTCATGCAGGACCTTCACCCGGTAGTTCTCCTCGCAGAGGTTGGCCAGGTGGAAGTAGGTGGTCAGGGCGCGGGCCAGCAGCTGGGAATCCTTGACCGAGGTGTCGTCGATCAGGGCCACGGCCTTGGACAGGCCGTCCTCGTCAGGCACGGGGTCCGAGGGGTGGCGGTTGAAGTGCTCGGCGCTGGCCGTCATCACGTCCTCGCGCAGGGAGTCGAAGCGTTTGAGCAGCTGTTGATCGAATTCCCCCAACACATCCCTGAGCAGCCGCAGGCACAAGGCCATGTCCTCATCCAACGATTGAGGTAGCTTGCGTTCCTCCGGCCCCTTGGTCCCGGTGCCGGATGTGACCAGGGTCGCATCGGCAGCCGTGATTTGCTGATTACTATCTGTCATCAGTCCTCCTTGTCGAATCGCAGGTTGCCCGGTCTTCGACCATTCCACGGCTCCTCCGCGGTTATTGGTGGTCGGCGTTGCAGGCCCACAGCCTTCGGTTCGATGGCTCGCGGCCCATTCTAGGACGCTTTCGGGTCGAATACGTTTCATGGCCCTATGCGGCGGTGCAAGGGTACGTGACCCGGGTGGAGTATGAATGTGGGTGTGAAATTCAAGAGCAGGAGTTCCAAGGACGGCTATCGCGGCAGGACCGCAGCCGAGGTCAAACGGGTCAGCAAGTACCACACCCACTCCATTCCGTTGGACATGGAGGATATTGAACGCGATTATGACAAGCCCATCGTCGAGGCCTGCATCGCGGCCAAGACCAGCCTGATCGTGCGGGTGGGCATGCTGGAGCTGGGGGCCGGTACGGGAAGCTTCCGCGTGCGCGAGATGATGCACAGGATCGCCTACCCCATGGGCGTGCATGTACGGGCTGACGTGAACCTGACCGACATCGAGGCCACTTGCACGGATGGCGTGTCTCGGATCACCGAGGTGGTGGACCTGCCCACCACCGGGGTCAACACCGAGCGGATCTGGCTCCTGGAGCACTTTGCGGACTGGCTCAGCGTCAAGTGTGGGCAGGCGGGGACCTACCACACCATGACGGTGGTCTCCCGGGAGCTGGTGGACAACCTGGACGAGCCGAACGTCTACGCGGCGGCCCGTAAGGCGGTCAAGGAGGTGCTGGCCCAGGATCAGGAGGCGGCCAAGGCGCTCAAGGATGCGGTGGCCACCGCTGTGCACAACGAGGACGAGATCAGCCAGAGCCGGATCGATGCGGCAGCCATAGACACCAGGACGGCCGCCGGCTTGGGCACCGTAGGCTCCACGCCTCGGCTGGATGATTCCAACGATTCCGGGGTTGCTTCAGCTTCTGCTGTCGCCGCGGTTGAGAATTCGGATTCGAGTGCCGCTGGTTCTGCAACCACTGAATCTTCTGCAACCAACCAAGAGCCCGACTCTGCGACTGGGCGGCCTACCTCCTCTGATAAGTCCGCGTCACCAGAGCCGCAGGCAACGGGTGGCATCACAGTCCGGCAGGCGCATGAACGCCTGGACTTGATCGAGCGACGCAAACCCCTCTACTCGCCCCTCTTCTCGGGCTTCGCCTCGGCCGTGGCCTGCGCAGCCTTCGTCTTCCTGCTGGGCGGCGGCCCCTACGACATGGCCGGAGCTTTCGTCGGCGCTGGCATAGGCCAGTGGATACGTCGTCAGATGCTGGGCAGACGGATCAACCAGTTCTTCGCCACCGGGGTTGCAGTCATCATCGCCGCCCTGGCCTGCGTCGGCACGCTGAGACTGGTGGGCATCTTCGACCCGGTGGCCCTGAAGCACGACACGGCTTACATCGGTGCCATCCTCTTCGTCATTCCTGGCTTCCCCCTGGTCACCGGCGGCCTCGACATCGCCAAGTTGGACTTCCCCTCGGGGGTGCAGCGCATCACCTACGCCTTCTCGATCATCCTGGTGGCCACACTGGGTGGCTGGGCCGTGGCGCGGATGGTCATGCTCAACCCGCAGGGTTTTGAACCGATGAACCTGAGTCCCTGGCTGATGGCCGGACTTCGTATGATTGCGGCCTTCTGTGGGGTCTGGGGCTTCTCGGTCCTCTTCAACTCACCCCAGCGCATGGCCCTGGTAGCCGCTGTCATCGGCGCCCTGACCGACACCATGCGCCTGGAGATGCAGGACCTGCTTCATGTCCCTCCGGAGATGGCTGCTTTTCTGGGTGCCTTCCTGGCCGGCATGCTGGCCACGGTCTGGCGCTCCTCGGTCCGTCACGGCCTGCTGCCGCCCCACCTGGGCTACCCAAGGATCAGCCTGACCGTGCCCTCCATCGTCATCATGGTGCCTGGCTTGTATATGTACCGGGCCATGTTCTACCTGGGGCAGTTCAATACGCTCAACGCCCTGGACTGGGCCTTCCGGGCCTTCATGGTCATCATCTGCCTGCCCATCGGCCTGGTCACGGCCCGGGTGTTGACCGACCGCTCCTGGCGGTACGACGTCTAGTAGCGCATCCCCATGGCCGAGCGGACCTGGTCAAGGGTCTCCTCGGCTATCTGGTTGGCACGCTTGTTGCCCTCGACCAGGATGTCACGCACGGTGTCCATGTCCTTGGCCAGCTCGGCCCGGCGCTCACGGTGAGGTGCCAGGAACTCGTTGACCGACTTGGTCACATAGGCCTTGAGGGCGCCCGAGCCGGCATTGCCGATCTCCTCGGCGATGTCCTCGGGCTTCCGGTCGGTCACCAGGCCGGCTGTGGTCAGCAGGGCCGAGACCTGGGGGCGGTTCACAGGGTCGAAGGTGATCCTGCGCTCGGAGTCGGTGGGGGACTTGCGAATCAGCTTGGCCGTCTCCTCCGCAGTGGCGCCCAGCATGATGGAGTTGCCGTAGGACTTGCTCATCTTGCGTCCGTCCAGACCCGGAATCTCAGGGGTGTCAGACAGGATGGCATCAGGTTCGGGGAAGACCGGGGCTTGGCCGGGGTAGCGCTCGTCGAAGCGGCGGGCGATTGTCCGGGTCAGCTCCACATGCGGCAGGTTGTCCTTGCCGATGGGAACCACGTTGGCCTTGCAGAAGAGTATGTCGCAGGCCTGGTGGACCGGGTAGGTCAGCAGCAGGCCGGTCAGGGCGTGGCCGCTGGCCTCCATCTCGGACTTGACGGTGGGGTTGCGGTGAAGCTCGGCCTCGGTCACCAGGGAGAGGAAGGGCAGCAGCAGCTGATTCTCTGCGGGGGTGGACGAATGGGTGAAGATCATGGTCTTCTTGGGGTCGATGCCCGCAGCCAGATAGTCCAGCACCAGGTTGAGCACGTTGTCGCGGATGTGCTCGGTGGTGTCCCGGTCGGTGATGACCTGGTAGTCGGCGATGACGATGTTGGTGTGCACGCCGCGATTCTGCATCTGGACGCGCTCGCGGATGGAGCCGAAGTAATGACCCAGGTGGAGCCTGCCGGTCGGGCGGTCGCCGGTCAGCATGGTGTAGCCGCTGGGATTCTTGTCCAGCTCGGCCAGCACCTGGTCGGACCGATGCTTGGCGGCTCTGAAGCTGTCGCTGATCTCGTTGCCTGCCGCTGTGACTTCTTCCTGCATGGTCCCACCCTCGTCGTCGTGCCGAATGTCCTTCTGGGAATTGCTTTTATGGTAAAAGTCCGAGCCGACAAGATGCGTAGGTGGTACTCTCATAAATGATGCAAATTCACATTCAAGTTGCCTAAGTGCACGTTACCTGGCGAAGGGGGTCGGATGGGCCGCGGACGTCAGAAGGCTAAGCAGACGAAAATAGCCCGGAAGCTCAAATATCTGACAACGGACACGGATTACGACGAGCTGGCCAAAGAGCTCAGCAGCAAGGAACCCGGAACCAGGGGCAAAGATCCCTTCAAAATGGTTGAAGAGGAATACTCCAAGCCGGATTCTCGCAAATCGGGGGGCCAGGACCCCGAGGACTCCACGGACGATGATCTGGACGATTACGCCCGGTGGGCCGCCGAGGCTGCTGCCAAGGCCACCTCTGGGGAGATGCCAGCCACGCCCAAACCGCACAAGCGCATACCCATTCCCGTGCCCAGCGCGCTCAAACATCACAAGGATCAGAAGAGCGCAGCCAAGGGGTCGTCGAGCAAGTAGCCGGCCTCATACCAGCGGCAACAGCTCGTGCAGGTCGTCGCGCTCGCCCACAGCGCTGATATGCCCGGCGGCGGTTTCTTCGCTCCAGCTGGTGATGCCGGCGGCCAATCGTAGCCAGACATCCGGGTCCAGTTCGATTACGTCGGGCGGGGTCAGGTTATGCGGGTCGGATGCCGGCCCATCCAGAATCTTGACGGCTCCCCAAGGGGCCACCCTGACCTCCACGCCGGGGCCGGGGGCCTTGATTTCCAGCATGTGCAGGGAATAGCGGACAGCCATGGCTTTGCTGCGCCTAGCTGTTTGTGGGGCCACTGACAGGCGGTCACCCTCCGGGCCCAGATTATTTGCAGCCTCCTTGGCCGCATCCCGCCAGGCCAGGAAATCCCGGCGGCCTTCTTCCATGTCTGCTTCCCGTATGGCACTCATGGCTCCATTGTGACGCGTCGCCCCAACAGGCGTGTCCAGCAGGTTGCGGTCAAGTCAAATTCAGGCATGAAAAAAGGAATCCGTTGCCCTCACGTCCTTGACGCTGGGTCGGATTCCTTCCCGACCGGAACGGTCAGGCCTGTGCGCCCGCTTGCAGAGGGGTCTCGGGATCCTCAGACCCCTTGTCCTCCTCGTCCTTGGCCAGGCCCAGGTCGACTGGCGATGAGCTGTTCTCCCAGGGCTCCTCCCAGGGATCATAATCCGGGTTCTGCTGCTTGTATACGAACAGAGCGACAACGCCGGCCAGCAGCGTGCCGAAGAGCAGTGCAAAGAACTTCCAGCCGTTTGAAGATGAATTCTCCATGTTTGGCTCCTTTCGACGACTTTCGTCGGTCCTGCCCACTTCGACCGACCTAGTCATCATCCTAGTAGAAAGCGGCGAACTGTGGGGCGCATCGGTGCCATTGCGGCACGGAAACCGCACACCCCGGCCGGACGGTCAGGTAAGGTAAGGTTCATGGTCAATGGCACGGGCACCAGTTTCACAGGCGGAGGAAATGGTCGGGGGCCGCTGGGATGGATCCGGCGGTACTGGGGTGACCATGCTCCGGTGGTGACCATAGCCATCACTCTGATCTGCATAGTGGCCTGGGTCATCCAGATGGCCCTGTACCTGCTGGCCCCACTTCGTTATCAACGGCTTTTGCTTGGCTACTGGGCCTTCGTGCCGATTACGGCCATTCATGAGCCCTGGATGTTTGTGACCAACATATTTCTGCACGCCACCAATGTCTCGCACATCCTCTTCAACATGATCACCCTCTGGGTTGTGGGGCCGGTCCTGGAAAATCTGATAGGGCATGGACGTTTCCTGGCCCTCTACATGATCAGCGGGCTGGGCGGAGACCTGGGGCTGATGGTCTATGCGGTCCTGGCGCCCAATGGCTGGGGCACGTCGGCCATAGGGGCCTCGGGCGCGCTCTTCGGGCTCTTCGCAGCCATTCTGGTGGTCTACCGCCGTCTGGGGATTGACATCCTTTCCTTGGTGGTCTGGATGGGCATCAACTTCTGTATGCCCCTGTTCGTGCCCGGCATTGCCTGGCAGGACCACGTTGGTGGGTTCATAGTCGGCGGCCTCTTCATGCTGGCCCTGTTGCACATGGGCCGGCCCGGCTCGCGGGTGCATGGTCTGCTCTCCTGGCTGCTACCCACGTTGATCTTCCTGGCGGCCCTGGTCCTGCTGGCTCTGGGCTGCAACATGTTCAACCCCATGCGCTGAAAATCAGCGTCTACCTGTTGCTGACCGCCTGCTGTCGATTGCGAACTATTTCGTCCCCGGTTCGGGTCTGGTAATTGATAAATGACATGGATGTCATCTATCCACATTTGTTGACAATCGTGTGGATAACCTGGGAATAAGTATTCAGAACTGGTGCATATATACCAGTAAAAAGTGGATAAGTGAAGGAAGAACCCAATCAGCAGTAGGGTTGTGGATGAGTGCATTAGGTCATCCACGTGGAATCCGGGCGATTGTGGATAACTTTGGCTCGAGTCTCGAAACAGTGGATGAATCCCCACATGCCTGACGTAAGGGTGTGGACGGATATGCAAAGAACCCCACAGCCGTGCCTGCGCGGTTGCGGGGTTCTGAAAGAGTGATACGGCTGGGTCAGTGCCACCACATGGTCATGAGGAAGCCGACCAACAGAATGCCAAAGCCCACTGCCAAGTTCCAGTTGCCGATGCCAGGGATGGGGAAGACTTTGCCCATGGTGGAGGAGATGTAGTAAACCACGATCCAGATCAGGCCCACCAGCATCAGCGTGACGAAGAGGGGCACAAACCAGCGCGGATTAGCCTTGGTGTTCTTGATGGTGTCCTCCACGCGGCGGGTGTTCTCTTCCTGACGCTGCACGATGCGGCGCATCTGCGGTGTCATGTGCTTTTTGTCAACGCTCTGGTTGAGCACTGCCTCCACCTTGTCCATGGACAGGCCGTACTCCTCGTCCTCGGCATCCTCGCCAGTGTCGGCGGTCTTGCTCCTGTCCACCGCCTGGTCCTCGTCATCATGGAGTTGATGCTCTGCCATGAGGTTATTCTCCTTCAGTAGATCTACTAAGACATAGTAGCGGTTAGACTCGAACGTAATACTATCGCAGACGAGGATGAGGGTATGCCTATGACCAGACGGACGGGACGGCACGGTGCGCACAGGTCCCTGGTCGGCACAGTGTCCGTGGCTGTGGTGCTGGCCTTGGTCGGGTACATGCTGACCACCAACATCCGTGTCAACAGGACGGTCACGGTCACCTCGGACACGGCCGGATTGGTGGAGGAGCGCGAGAACAAGGCTGGTGAGTTGCGCAAGGACATCAATGACATGAGCTCGCAGATCAACGCGCTGAAGACCCTGACCGATGACAAGGGCAGCTCGGACCAGGCCCGCGAGGACCCCGGCTCGGGCACGGTGCTCAAGGCCGTCCAGGGGCCTGGACTGACGGTGACGCTCAATGATTCCCCGCTCTGGCAGCAGAAGGTGGGTTCCGACGGGTCGACGGCCAACATCAACGATTACGTCATCCACCAGCAGGATGTGGAGAGTGTGGTCAATGCGCTCTGGGCCGGTGGGGCCGAGTCCATGCGGATCCAGGATCAGAGGGTTCTGCCCACTACAGCCGTGCGATGCGTGGGCAATGTGTTGCTGCTGCATGGCCGAAAGTACTCGCCGCCATATAAGATTTCAGCCATAGGACCAGTCGACAGGATGACCAAGTCCCTGAATACTTCGCCATCCATCCGGATTTACAAGGAGTATGTGAATACGGTAGGTCTGGCTTGGAATGTCGAATCTTCGGATAATCTGAGATTCCCTGAGACGACGGCTGTCCTACAGCCACTCCAGTACGCATCGGTAGATGAGAAGGCACGGTAAATGACGACAGAGGACTCGGAGAATGACACAACGCCGGTCGATAAACCGGCGGATAAGCGGCGAACCTGGCTGGTGGGCATTGCAGAAATCGTGGGGGAGCTGCTGATCACGCTGGCCGTCGTCTGCGCACTCTACGTGGTCTGGCAGCTCTGGTGGACCGGTGTGCAGTCCGAGCATCAGCAGTTGGAGGCCCGGGCCTCGACCTCCTGGAGCAACCCGGGATCGGGCGACACCCGCAAGGTGGCCAAGCCTCAGAAAGGGGCGCCCCCGGTGCAGCCCAAGCAGGCCTCCGAGGGTGAACTGATAGCCCAGGCCTACATTCCTCGTTTCGGACAGCATTGGGAGCGCAACGTGGTTCAGGGCACGTCGCCCCGAGAGCTGGCCTACGCGGGACTAGGCCATTACCCCAATACGCAGATGCCGGGCGAGATGGGCAACGTGGCCATTGCAGGACACCGCGCAGGTTATGGTGAGCCGCTGGGCCATGTGGACGAGCTGCGAGTGGGCGATGCCATCGTCCTGCGCACCAAGGATTACTGGTACGTCTACCACTACACCCGCTATAAGATCGTCGCTGCCGACGAGGTCAGTGTTATCGCTCCCAACCCTTATTCGCCCAAAGAGGCTCCTGATCGGCGCATGATCACGCTGACCACCTGTGAGCCCAAGTACACCACGGCCACCCACCGCTGGATCAGCTGGGGCGAATTCGACTATTGGGCCAAAGTGTCCGACGGAGTGCCCAAGGAACTGCTGGGTGACCGCGGCAGCGATGTGGCCTTTGCAGATGACAAGGGCTCGGTCATGGCCAGGCTGGGTTCTCTGCAGCCGGTCTTCCTGGTTTTGGCAGCAGCCTATCTGATCATCTACCTGGCGGCCCTGGCTGCCTGGCGTTACCCCCTGCTGCGGCAGATTCGCAAGGGCGAGAAGCCTCAGCCCATGATCAGCCTCTACGGCTGGCTGCTGCGGCACCAGTCCGGAATAGCTCCGATTCGATGGCTTCTGCTGATTCTGCTCCTGCTGGCTCTGGCCTGCGCCCTGATGGAATGGGGCTTCCCCTGGCTGGCCAGCAACGTGCCCATGCTCAGACAGATGTCCAACTACTCCACCTTCTGACCTAGGGGTGTAGAAGAGCGGCGGGGCCGCAGGATTCAATGTGATTCTGCGGCCCCGCCGCTTGTTGATGCCACAACTTCGCCGACTGCCAGAAGCGACTGTCCAAGGTCTATCTAAGACGCCTCTGTGGCCATGGTTTGATAGCCATGAATTTTCGGTCGCAGTACAGATGACGCCAGTCTGGCGGCCGAGGCGGATTCGTCGCGATATGGCGGTGCGACTTGGCAAGGTCCAGTCTGGAAGTTGTGCATTGGTCGTTATGAACCGGTCGCTGGACCCTGACGCTTAGCTTGGCCGAAGTCATGACCGGGATTTGTGGACGCGAAGTCGCGATTCGCAGCCTAATGGCGTGGCCTGATAGCCATTACTCCGTCCCAGACCGCATTCGCTCTGCCTAGAACGATATGGCCCGGCGGCAAGACTGTGGTCGCCGGGCCATAGGAGTCAGTTGGTGGAGCTGACGGTGGTCACCGTGATGGGGGTGTTGTCGTCCACCTTGCTGCCGGCTCCGGGACTTACAGCGGTCACCTTGTCCGTGTCCTTGCCGACGGAAGTGATCCTGTCGGCGCTGACGCCGCTGTTGGTCAGCTTCTGCCGATAGCTGCCCAAGGTCTCGCCCTGGGAGAAGGGCGGGACGCTGATGGCCGTGGTCAGGGTGATGGTGTCCTTGGACTTGTCGAAGGAGGAACCTGATGCGGGATCCTGGCCGGTGACCACGGCGTTGTCATTGTTGGGACCATTGACTGTTATGTTGACACCCTGGCCCAGGTTGCGTTTAGCCTCGCCCAGGGTCATGCCGACATAATTGCCCAGCTGCATGCCGTTGCTGACGGTGACCGTGATCATGGCTCCCTGCTGGATGGAGGACCCGGCGGCCGGATCGGTGCTGATCACCATGTCCTTGGCCACGGTGTTGGAGGCTTGCTCGCGGATGGTGATGTTGAAGTGCAGACTCTGCAGGATATTGGTCGCGTCGTCCTTGGTCTTGCCAGACAGATCGGGCACCTTGGTCATGCCCGAGGAGATGTAGATCAGGATGCTGGTTCCCTTGGCCACGCTCTGGCCTGCAGCGGGGTCCGTGCGGGTCACATGGTCCTTGGGAACGTCCTGGCTGTCTTCCACGGAGGCGGCGGGGGAGACCTTGAATCCGGCCTTCTCCAGGGCGCTGCGGGCCTCCTGCTGGGTCATGCCCTTGACGTCGGGGATGGCCGTGTCCTTGGGCCCGGAGGAGAACCAGACGGTCACTGTGGAGCCCTTGGGAGCCATGCTCCCGCCCTTGGGGCTCTGCTTGGTGAAGGTTCCCTTGGGCTCGGCCGAGTCGTTGTCTTCCTTCTCCTGGTAGTGGAAGCCTGCGGCAGTGACCTTCTCACGGGCGAGGATTCGCGACATCTGCGCGTTGATGGTAGGCACCTCGGCCATCGGATGGCGGTTTCGGCCCAGGACGTTCCACGCGCCCAGTCCGACGAGCACCAGGACCAAAGCCGCCACGATGGCGCCGATGATGATCTTCTTGCGCCGTTTGGACTTCTTCTGGGCCGCCTTGGTGGCCGTGCGCTCCGCTGTGGCAACATCGGTGGCAGCGGCCGGGTTGAGCGGGTCCTGAACAGGGTTGAAGGCCTGGGTGGCGGCCGTCTCCTCTTCGGTCAGTGGCATGGTGGCCGTTTCGGTGCCCTGCTCGGCGTCCTTGCGGGCCTTGACATTGGCCAGGTCGGTCAGCGGGTTGAAGGCGGCAGCCACCGGGGTCCCGCCGTTCATGAAGGCCAGGATGTCGCTCTTGAAGGCGGCGGCCGTGGCGTAACGGTTCTGGCGGTCCTTGGCCATGGCCTTGGCGCAGATGGAATCCCACATCTTCGGCAGGCCGGGCACGATGGTGCTGGGCGGGGTGGCCACCTCGGTGACGTGCTGGTAGGCGATGGCCACGGCCGAATCCCCGTTGAAGGGCGGCCGTCCGGTCAGCATCTCGTAGAGGACGCAGCCGGCCGAGTAGAGGTCGGAGCGCATGTCCACGCTCTCGCCACGGGCCTGCTCAGGGCTCAGGTACTGGGCCGTGCCCACCACACCCTGGGACTGGGTCATCGTGGCGGCCGAATCGTCCATGGCCCGGGCGATGCCGAAGTCCATGACCTTGACGATGCCCTGTTCCGAGATCATGATGTTGCCGGGCTTGATGTCCCGGTGGATGACGCCCATGTGGTGGGAGTAGTCCAGGGCGCTGAGCATGCCCAGCATGACCTGCTCGCTGTCGCGCTGGCTCAGGGCCCCGTTCTCCTTGAGGATGGAGCGCAGGGTCTGGCCCTTGACGTACTCCATGACCAGGTAGGGCACCCGCTCATGGTTGCCCTGGTCGTCGGTCAGTATCTCCTCGCCCGAGTCGTAGATGGAGACGATGTTGGGGTTGTTGAGCAGCGCGACCGAGTGGGCCTCCCGCCGGAACCGCGATAGGAAGACCTCGTCGTTGGCCAGATCGGACCGCATGATCTTGACCGCGACCGTCCTTCCCAGACGCGTGTCCACAGCCTTGTGGACCTCGGCCATGCCACCGCGTCCGATCAGCTGTCCCAGACGGTAGCGTCCGTCCGCTAGGGACGGCGGCAGTGTGATGCTCATAGGGTATCCCCTCCGTTCGTCGCTTCAAGGCCGCGCTGTGCGCTTCCTTCTCCATAGTGCCCCCAGAAGGGCCTGAAGATGTCTTTTGCCGCGTGTGGCCTGCTCATAATGCGTCTAGGCATGGGTGCGCGCGGGTCGATGACCTCCGTCTCGCCCAGCTGCTGGTCCAGCAGCCGTTGCTCGATCCTGGCCAGTGTGTGCGAGACCACCAAGGCATTCGCCGGGCGGTCTCGCGGGTCCTTGGCCAGCATGGACATGACGAAGTTCATGAGTTGGTTGTCCACCGAGTTAGGCAGCGGTGGCACAGGGTCGTTGACGTGTGCTGCGGCGATGTCCACCGGGGTGGCGCCAGTGAAAGGTCGGTGCCCGCAGAGTCCCTCATAGGCCACCACACCCAGGGAGTAGATGTCGGACTGGGGCGTGGCCTGGAGGCCCTGGGCCTGCTCGGGAGAGATGTACTGGGCCGTGCCCACCACCATGCCGTCCTGGGTGATCTGCCCCTGGTTGGTGGAGTATGAGACGCCGAAATCCGTGATCTTGACCTCACCGGTGTCGGAGACCATGATGTTGGCCGGCTTGACGTCCCGGTGGATGACCCCGTGCGAGTGTGCCACGTAGAGCCCCCGGGCCGTCTGTATCAGGATGGGCAGCAGCTCGATGGGGTCCAGGGCACCCCGGTCCCGGTAGATGTCTGCCAGGGATTGGCTGGGGACGTACTCCATGATCAGGAAGCCGATGCCGTCGTGCTCGTAGTACTCGAAGAGGGCGGCGATGTTGGGGTGGGCCAGGTTGGCGGAATTGTGCGCCTCGGCCCGCAGCCGCAGCAGCTTGGACTCCTCGTTGGTCAGATCCTCGCGCAGGGCCTTGATGGCCACCACGCGGCCCAGTTCTATGTCGTAGCCCTTCCAGACTTCGCCCATGCCCCCCTGGGCCAGGCGGCGGTCCAGACGGTACCGTCGATGAATGAGCTGTCCTTGTATCAGTTTCACTTGGCAGCCTCCTGCATGACGCGTTTCATGATCGGCCCGGCGGCATCTATGCCGTAGGAGGAGATTCCATGCACCACAACGGCTACGGCTACCTTGGGTTTGTCGGCCGGAGCGAATCCTATCATCCACCCGTCATTTGCCGTATTGCCCGCACCGATCTGAGCCGTGCCGGACTTGGCGGCCACCTGCATGCCGGGGATGGCCAGATTCGGATAGCTCTTGGTGGTCACTGCCTCCATCATGGTGGTCAGGGCCTTGGCGGTGTCCGATGAGAAGGCCTGTGAGTAGACCGAGGGCGTTGTCTCACTGATGACGCTCAGGTCGCTGGAGCGTACCCGGTCCACCAGGGTCGGCTGCATGAGCTTGCCGCCGTTGGCCACGGCAGCGGCCGTCATGGCAGCCTGTAGCGGTGTGGACAGGGTGTCCCCCTGGCCGATGGAGGCCAGGGCCAGCCGGTCCTGGGACTGGTCCTCGGGGAACTTGGAGGCCACGGCCTTCATGGGCCGTCCTGTGGAGTTGGTCCCGTCCAGGGTGATGGTGGAGCCGTAGCCGAACTTGCGGGCCTGTGCTGCCAGCGTCTTGTCGCCCAAGGCGACCCCCAGCTGGGAGAAGGCCGTGTTGGATGAGTAGGCCAGGGCGTTCTCCAGGCTGATCTTGCCGTTGGACCCGTTGGCAGCTGAAGTGGAGTTGGTCAGATTGTAGTTGGTGCCGGGCAGGGTGTATGAGGCCCCGGCCGGCAGTTGGCTGTCGGGGTGATACTGGCCGGACTCCAGGGCGGCGGCGGCCACAACCACCTTGAAGGTGGACCCGGGCGGATACAGCTGCGAGGTGGCCCGGTTGAGCATGGGGTTGTCGGAACGGGAGGCCAGCTTCTGGTAGGCCTGGGAGGCGTCGCCGCTGTCGTGGGCGGTCAGGTCTTCGGGGTTGTAGCTCGGCGTGCTGACCATGGTCAGGATGCGGCCTGTAGAGGGCTCGATGGCCACCACCGAACCGGACAAGTTGCCCAGCATGGCGTAGGCGGCCTCCTGCATCTTGGGATTGATGGAGGTCTCGATGGAGGCGCCCTTGTTCTGGGTGCCGGTGAAGAGGGACTTGAGCCGGTCCATCCACAGGCTGTCCGATTGGCCGCTCAGCAGGCGGTCGCGCGAGGCCTCGATTCCCCGGTCCGCCGGGCTGGTGATGGAGTAGTAGCCGGTGATGGGCGAGTAGACGGCACCCTTGTGGTAGTGCCGCTGGTACTGGAAGGAGTCGTTGATGGGGTCGGACTGGGCCATGACGGCGCCGTCCGAGGTCAGGATGGCCCCTCTGGGTGCCGCGTACTCGTGGTAGAGGGCACGCAGATTGCGGGGGTCCGAGTTAAGGCTGCCCGCCCGGATCACCATGATGATGGAGCTGGAAAGCCCCAGGATGACGAAGAGGACGATGACGGCATTGAAGAGTTGACGCAGGGCCTTGTTCACTGTCCACCTCCTCGTACCTGGCGGGCGGGGATGCGGCCGGTGGCTGGCAGGTCGGTCTCCTCATCCTGGTCGGTCGGCTCGGTCGGCCCGGCATGACGACCGTGGGATTCCTGGTCGTCAGAGCCTGAGTCGGAGTCCGAGTCGTCCTGTCCGCTGCGCTTGCTGGTCTCCTGCTGACGCAGCACGGCCAGGGCCTCGTACTTGAAGGTGTCCGAGCTGACCTCCGGTGCTGGCTTGTTGGCCGCGTTGGAGATGATGATGAGCAGGACGGCCAGGATGCAGTTGGCCACCAGGCTGGAGCCGCCCGCCGCCATGTAGGGCATGGTCAGGCCGGTCAGGGGGATGACCAGGGTGATGCCGCCCACCACGGTGAAGACCTGGAAGGCCATGGTGAAGACCAGACCGGAGGCCAGGAGCTTGCCGAAACCGTCCTTGATCTTCATGGCCGTGATCATGCCCGAGGCCACGATGACCAGGTAGAGGGCCAGAACCACCAGCAGACCGCTCAGCCCCAGCTCCTCACCCACCGACGTGTAGATGAAGTCGGAGTTGGCCAGGGGGGTGATCCAGGGGCGTCCCTGGCCCAGGCCGGTGCCTGTCAGCCCGCCGGCGGCCAGGCCGAAGATGCCGCGCACCAGCTGGCCGGACCCGCCGAAGGCCTTGCCGAACTCAGCGTCGCTGAAGGGGTGCAGCCAGGCGTCCACACGGGCGCCCACATGGGCGAAGATCATGGATGCGGCCACGGCTCCGATGACGAAGAAGACCGAACCTATGGCGATCCAGCTGGTGCGGCCGGTGGCCACATAGAGCATGGAGACGAACATGGCGAAGTACATCAGCGAGGTGCCCAGATCGTGCTGGATGACCAGGACGGCCAGCGAAATAAGCCAGACGATGATAATGGGGCCAAAGTCCTTGATCCGGGGCATCCGCATGCCCAGGAACTTCTTGCCGCCCACGGCCAGCTGGTCCCGGTGGTCGAACAGGTAGGCGGCGAAGAAGAAGGCCAGGAAGAGCTTGGCGAATTCGCCGGGCTGCAGGGTGTGCGACCCCACGCCTATCCAGATGCGGGCGCCGCCGATTTCGCGGCCGATGCCGGGCAGCATGGGCGACAGGAGCAGGACCAGACCCACCACCATGCTCACATAGGAGAAGCGACGCAGCAGCCTGTAGTCCCGGAGCAGCACCACCAGCAGCCCACACAGGACCAGGGCCAGACACAGCCAGATCAGCTGGGTGAAGCCCACCCGTGTGGGCTGGCCGATCCGGGCGTTGCGCAGATCTATGCGAGTGATCAGGGTGATGCCCAGGGAACTCAGGATGACGATGCTGGGCAGGATGGCCTGGCTGCCATAGGGCTGGAAAATCTCCAACAGGACCCAGAGGGCGATGAAGAGGGCGGCGGTGACTACCAGCAGGGCGGCGTAATCCCCGGGGAAGCGGCCCGCCGCACGGGCGAACATCTGGAAGAAGCCGATGAATCCCACCAGCAGGGAGAAGAGCAGAAGGCCTATGCGGCGCAGACGGGTGATGATCATGACTATTGCCGCCCGCTCTGGTCGGTTTCCGACGGTGAGGGCGAGGCTGAGGGAGAAGTCGATGCCTGGTCGGACTCGTCCTTGGCCTCCTTGGTTTGCTCGCGTTTGAGGTCGCCGGCCTCCTTGCGGATCAGACGGGCATGCTCCTTGGCGTCGTCCATGCTGGAGACGGTGATGCCCTCTTCCAACTGGTCACGCCAGGACTGGGGCAGTCCCTTGACGGCGATGTCCGTGGTCTGCACCGGGTGGGACAGCGAGAGGGCGAAGGCCTTGGTGGGCACGCCCTGGTAGATGGCCACTCGGCCCTGGTCCGTGCCCAGGTAGTACTGTTCCTGGCTCCAGTGGTAGGCAGCCGCCGTGCCTCCGGCCAGGACCAGGATCACCAGGGTGATGATGCCGGCCAGAATCAGCCGAATCCGCCGGTGCCGTGAGCGCTGGCGCTTGCGCTGCTCCAGGTGCTCCTTGTGGATGGCGTCGGCCACGTCCGGGTCGTAGGGGTCGGCTGAGTCCGAGCCGTCCTTCTTGTGAACGATGGGGATTTCGCTGGTATCGGGCACATGCCGTTCGCCGCTCTCCTCGCGGGCAGCCGAGGGTTGGGCGGTGCGGCCTTCGCCATCCTCGTCCTCCTGTTTGTCGGCATCCCGGTCCTGTGTCAGGTCGGCGGCCCGCTTGGCGGGGGACTCCCGGGACTCGTCGCGCAGGCGCGGTGCGGCCGCTACGGGCTCATCCAGGATGTCGGCCAGGGCCTCCAGGTTGGAGCTGGCCGCCCCGCCGACCAGAGGGGTCTGATGGGGCAGGTCGAATGCATCGGCGTCCAGGGCCAGTGTGGCATCGGCGATGACCACGGTCACGTTGTCGGTGCTGCCGGCCTTCAGGGCGAAGGTGACCAGTTGCTGGGCGCACTCCGCCTGGTCCGAGACCGAGGACAGCACCTCGGCGATGGTCGAGTCCTCCAGAACGCCGCAGAGGCCGTCCGAGCAGATCATCCAGCGGTCTGCGGGCAGGGCCTTGGAGATGGAGATGTCCGGGCGGGGGTCGATGTCGAAGTCCCCCAGGACCCGCATGACCACGTTGCGCTGAGGGTGGTTGCGGGCTTCGGTCGGGGAGATGCGGCCGGTGTCGATCAGATGCTGCACGTAGGAGTGGTCCTGGGTCATCCGGATCAGCTTGCCCTCCCGCAGCAGGTAGGCCCGGGAGTCGCCGATATGGGCCAATACCCAGGAGTCGTCGGCCAGAGCCAGGGCCGTGACCGTGGTGCCCATGCCTGACAGGCGATGTTCGCGCTTGGCCTTGCCCACGATGGCGTCATGGGCCGCGATGACCGAGGTCTCCATCATCCGGGCCAGGGACTGCACGTCCTGCTCCCGGTCGTCGCGTTCGATGTGGGCCAGGGATCGGATGGCTATGGTCGAGGCCGTATCCCCGCCTGCGTGGCCGCCCATGCCGTCGCACATGGCCACAAGGCGCTCACCGGCGAAGGCGGAATCCTGGTTGTTGCTGCGCACGTACCCCACGTCTGAAACCGCCGTGGAATAGAGGAACAGCTTTTGGCTCGCATCGTTCCTGGTCATGGGCGGCTACCTCAACTCGAAGGTGGTGGCTCCGATGCGCACGGGAACCTCCGCCGGTAGGATTGTCGGCGCCGTGATTTTCTGTCCCGAGACGACGGTGCCGTTGGTGGACCCCAGATCCTCGATGGCCCATCGGCCCGATGCAGGATCCTGGTAGACCCGCGCATGATGGCCGGAGACGAACTCGTCGTCCAGCACCAGGGTGTTCGAGGAGGAGCGGCCCAGGGTGATGGGTCGTCCGGACAGCGGCGTGGAGGAGCCGGCCAGAGGTCCGTCGATAACCACCAGCAGGGAGGGTTCATCGCTTGCAGGCTCTGTCTTGCTGACCGGGGCGATAGGCACGGATCTGGCGGCCGCCGGCAGCTTGCGCTGGGCTGCGCGTTCACTGCGTCGGCGGGTATGAGAAGTCTTGGGGCTGAAGGTTTCGATGTCTTTGCGGAGTGAACGGATGGCCAGCCATACGAATACCCATAACAGAGCCAGGAATCCGTATTTGAGGATGGCGAATGTCAGTTCAGTCAGCATAATGATTCGACCTTACTTCAAGGTCTGGGCGACTTACGAATCCTGTTCCTGCGACGATGCCCAGTAGAGGATGCGGGTACGGCCGATGGTGATGGTATTGCCGTCCAGCAGGGTGGCTGCGGGTACCTGATGCCCCTCTACATAGGTGCCGTTGGTGGACCCCAGATCGCGGGCTACCACGCCCTTGTCGGTGATCTCGATCTGCAGGTGTCGGCGGGAGATGCCTGCGTCGTCGATGACGATGTCACAGGAGGATCCACGGCCGATGGTGGTGATGGGGGCGGTCAGCAGGTACTGGCGACCGTTGATCTCCAACACCGGGCAGTCCTTGGACTCTTCGGGTGTGGTCACGGGTGCCGCGTTGCCCTGGACCGACTCGGCAGACAGGTGGAAGTCGCCCTTGTTCAGGTTGAGGTCCTCCTCGAAGATGACCACGACCGGGCCGACGAAGGCATAGTGCTGGCTTTCGGCGTACTTGGTCAGGTTGTCTGCCAGCTCGTTGGCCAGAGCCTCCGAACCCCACTGCTCAATGCGGTCGAAGTCTGGGGTGGATAGTCTGAATCGATACTCGTTGGGCGCCACGGTACGGTCGCGACCGACGGGCATGGCCTGTGAGTCTATCTCACGCTCGAGGGCGCTCGACAGGTCGACGGGCTGTAGGTCCTTGGAGCCGAACTTCGAGAAGACACCGTTAACGGCGCCTTCCACGCTCTTCTCGAAACGATCGAGAACGCTCATAGTCATCCCTTTCCATATAACCCTTTCATAGTACGTGACCCTGCCGGAAGGGGGTAATGGGCGGTCGGATGCTTGCAATTTCTTCAATGAACAGGTTCGAACGACCGCGACTGCCGGGTATGGATAAGGCCCCATGGCCACAATGGACCAGGGGCCTTTGAACTTCAATCATCATAGGTCAGGCCGAAGCCTGCGGACTCACAGAGCCAGCTTGCGACGCAGACCCAGGGTGATGCCGGCAGCCAGGCAGAGGCCAGCGGCGATGGCCAGAGGAGCCGTGGCGTCGGCGCCGGTCTTGGCCAGATTGTTGTTGTTCTTGTTGTTCTTGGCGTCCTTCTTAGCCGGATCCTTGGCTGGAGCCTTGTTGTTGTCCTTGGCAGGCTGCTTGGTGTTGTTGTCAACCGGAGCGGTCTGACCAGGCTTGTTAGGCTCGTTGGGAGTGGTCACCTTGGTGTACTTGGCCATGAAAGTAGTGTCTGCGTTGTAGGTGCCACCGGGGACGTAACGGGACCCGCCATTTTCGTTAAACCAACCGTCGAAGGTGTAACCATCGAAGTTGTGAACCGTGGGTTCCTCAGATAGCTTTCCCTCACTATTGGTTTGCATCACGTCCGCGGTGGATTCTTCGATATCTTCCGGATTCATAGTGACGAAAGTGATGTTGTAAGTGATGGGGTTTATCTGGGCGAAGTTAGGATAGAGATCCTCGTCTTGGGTGAAAACATGGGTGTTGAAGTCGATTTTTTGTGAATTTGGGTCATCAGCTGGGCCACCAGATCCATTGATAGACCAGCCATCAGCTTTCGTATTCTGATCGGGCACTATAGGCTCTGGAATCGTGCTGGGATCCAGCTTGCCGCTGTCGTCGGTGTTCAGAGTGGTTGTCTTCTCCTGCCCCTTATCCCCCCGAGGACCATAGGGGTCGTGGAATGTGATTTTGTAGCTAGCGGCCTTGGTCTGGACATTCTTGCTCTCCACAGCCTGGGCCACGGTGGGCAGCAGTGCTAAGCCGCCAGCCAGGGTGGCGCCGGCAGCGAGTACTGCGCATGCGCGTTTGAAACGAACCATGATATTCATTGGTTACCTCTATTTTCTCTATTGTCGGTTGCTCCCCAGATACATTCATGGGGTGTCCTGCCTTGACACTCCTACCCCTGGGAAACAGGCATCATCGACCAATCTTTGGCGACAACACGCTACAATTCTAGCGCACGGAATGGTCATCGGCTGGTCGTGGTTCGAAAATATGTCTTATTTGAAGATAAAAGTTTCTCATGTAGAACGATTAACGTCTGCTGAAGGCAGGGTGGCGCCTCGCAGTTGAGCTATTGGAATTCCCCTTTGGCACCTGGGCGCTTATCATCGTGGCAGACGCATGATCATGGGGATCATGTCAGAGATAGTCGAGGAGCGAGCATGGCCGAAGAGGTGGATCGGGCGATGGAGGCATATCCGCGGGCCAAGGCCCGGACCCTGCGGTTTACGTTGGGTGCGCCACGGTCGGCCCTGGCGGTGGGGGATGGCTCACGGGCCGTATTCCTGCGCTCCGACGGACCTGAAGACCTGGTGACCGGGCTCTGGCTGTCTGCCTTTGGCCAGGATGGCCGCCACCATGAGGTGCTCCTGGCCGACCCCAGGGCCCTGCTGGAGGATGCGGACCAGGAACGGGTGCCGGCCGCCGAGCTGGCTCGCAGGGAGCGCTCGCGGGAGGGCGGCGAGGGCATTGTCGATTACAGCGTGGATGCTGCCGGGGATCGGGTGGTCTTTGCCTTGGGCGGTCGGCTCTGGCTCTCGCTGATAGCCCCCGATGGTCTCACCGCCTCCACGCGGGCTCTGAGCTTGGAAGATAGCGATTCTGCTGTGCTCAATCCCGCCATCAGCCCGGACGGCACTATGGTGGCCTATACCACTGGCGACCGGTTGATGGTGGTCACTATCGGGCAGGGTGCCGAGCAGGACCGTGAACGGGCTGTCCTGGCCCTGCGCCCAGGCACCGATGATCGAATGCGGCTGGGGCTGGCCGAGTTCGTGGCCGGCGAGGAGATGGACCGCTACCAGGGATTCTGGTGGTCGCCGGATTCCAAGGCGCTGCTGGTCGAGCACACTGATTCCTCTGATGAGCCGATCTGGTACATCAGCGATCCGGCCAATCCCCAGGTCGGGCCGTGCGCCCGGCGGTATCCCCAGGCTCTGACCGCCAACGCCCGCGTCGGACTGAGCCTGGTCCTCCTGGGCCAGGATGACGCCGACCCCTGGGTGGGCGAGGTGGACTGGGACCATCAGGCCTTCGAGTACCTGGCTGTGGTCCGTTGGCAGGACGGGCATCGGCCCCTGCTGCTGGTTCAGAACCGTCGGCAGACCGAGGATAGGATCCTGGATGTGCAGGTGCCGGATACCCGTCAGGGCTTGGAGCCGGGACAGAATATGACCCTGCTTGATCCCGAGGCGGCGCCCAAGGTGGCCACCAGGGTGCTGCAGACGCATGACAACGATCAGTGGATCGACCTGGTGCCCGGGTTGCCGGCCTACCGGCCCCAGGGTGGGTTGGTGGACACCTTCATCGATACTGAAGCCGACACCACGCGGCTACGTTTGGACGGGAGGGTATTCTCCCCGGCTGGCTGCCAGATTCGGCAGGTGCTGTCCGTGGGGGACCGCGATGTGCTGGCGGTGGTCTCCACCGACCCCCGCAGCTTCGACCTGATGCGTCTGAGCTATGACGGCTCCATCCATGTGCTCAACCGTCTGCCTGGAGTGTGGACCGCCTCGCGAGCCGGCCATGGCATCGTGGTCAGCGGCCGGACCATGGCCTCGGCGCAGGGACAGGTGCGCCACTGCTACCTGGGGGCTGACGGGGATCTGGACCGCCTGGGCGCTGAAGGGCTGGGCCTGGTGGGTGAAGCCCGCCCCGACAGCAACGCTAGACAGACTGGCGAGTCTGTGCGGCCGGAGCATCAGGATCGCCCTGATCGCCGGGCCGTGGATGCTGGTCATATCAATAGCCAGGGGGCTATGAGTGCCGTCCTGGCCGACACCAGCAGCGATCCCGGGTTCACCCCCAACGTGGACTTCGTGCGCATGGGTCAGCACGAGCTGTTCGCAGCCATCGTCAGGCCGTCAGAATCCAGCCCCTACGCCAGCGCCGACAGCCTGCCCGTCCTGCTCAAGCCTTACGGCGGGCCAGGTGCCCAGCAGGTGGTCTTCAACCAGTCCTACTACTGGGAGTCCCAGTGGTGGGCTGATCAGGGCTTCCTGGTCCTGACTGCCGACGGCCGGGGTACGCCGGGTCGTGGTCCTGCCTGGGATCGGGCCATCTTCGAGGACATGGCCCAGGTGACTTTGGATGACCAGCTTGAGGCTCTGGAGGCCCTGCCGGACTTCGCTCCCGAGGCCGATCTGGGACATGTGGCCATGATTGGCTGGTCTTATGGTGGCTTCCTGTCGGCCCTGTCGGTCCTGCGTGCTCCCGACCGGATCCATGCGGCATGCGCGGGAGCCCCTCCCACGGACTGGACTCTTTACGACACTCATTACACCGAGCGCTATCTGGGTCTGGACCCGGCCGTCTACCGCCGCAATGGAATCATCGACGATGCCCCGTCGCTGCGCCGCCCGCTGATGCTGATTCACGGGTTCGCGGACGACAACGTCTCCGTGGCCAACACCCTCAGGCTCTCCGGCGCTCTGATGGCGGCCGGTCGTCCCCATACGGTCCTGCCGCTGACTGGCATCACCCACATGACCAATGACGAGACCGTGGCAGAGAATCTGCTTATTCTGCAGCGGGACTTCCTGCGGGAGGCCCTCAAGAACAAGACGGACTGACGAAAGGCTGCTTAGGCTGACGCCCTGCTGGCGGTTGCTTCCGCTAGATTGGGGTTGTGCATAATCAACGAAAGCCCGACCAGGCTCCAGGGCCCAATCGCGGATTCCAGCTTCCCCGCAGCTGGGGCCTGGCGGTTTCGGTGCTCTGCCTGGGTCTGTTGGTCGGACTTTCCTCGGGCCTGCTGGCAAGGTTCTTCGAGCTGACTCAGGCCGGTCTACTGGGTTTCACCGAGACTCCGGAGGCTCCCACGGCTGAGGTGGTGCCGCCTATCAGAAGGCTGGCCTCAGTGACCATTGCCGGACTGGTGGCCGGACTGGTCTGGGCCTGGCTGCGGACGGGGAACAGGCTGGTTCCCTCGGTAGGCCAGGCTGTCAAAGGTGCGCCTATGCCCCCGGGACGGACTGTGGTTCATGTGCTTACTCAGATCTTTTTTGTGGCTGCTGGCGGCTCCATAGGCAGGGAGGTGGCCCCTCGCGAGGCCGGGGCTCTTCTGGGCGGTCTCTGGACCAGACTGGGCCGACGTTTGGGACTGCGTGATCAGGATGGTCCGCTGCTGGTGGCCTCTGCAGCTGGTGCAGGATTCGCCGGCATTTACATTGCGCCTCTGACCGGTGCCTTCTTCGGTATTGAGGTGTTGCTGCGGCGGGTGGATGCCGAAGTGGTGACGGTCAATCTGGCCATGTCGGCTCTGGCTACCCTGGCCGGCGGCTCCATCAAGGGGTTTGGTCCTTACTATAAGGTCGGCTCCGAGCCTTTCCGGCCCTGGCTTATGGCAGTGGTCCTCTTCATCGGACCGGCCATGGGACTGCTGGGGGCCGGATTCCGGCGGATGACCTCCTGGGCAGAGGCCCATAGGACCAATGGTCCTGCGGCTATCTGGCAGCTGACGGGGATCGCCCTGCTGACCGGTCTGGTCGCTCTGGCCGTTCCCCAGGTCATGGGCAATGGCCGGGCCCTTGCCCAGATGGGCATGGATCAGCGGCTTCCTTCCGGGTTCTCTGGGCTCCAGCTGGCTCAGTCTCTTGCTCTTTTGGCCCTCTTCGCGCTGGCCAAGGCTCTGCTGACCACAGCCACCATCCGTGCCGGGGCCTTCGGCGGCACCTTGACGCCTTCCATAGCCCTGGGATCGGCTATGGGCGCTGTTCTGGGCCTGATGCTGGCTTGCCTTGTGCCAGGCCTGCCTGTTTGGCAGTGTGCCGTGATTGGCGCCGCCTCCCTGCTGGCCGCCTCCCAGCAGGCTCCGCTCATGGCTATGGCCATGTTGATGGAGGTCTGTCACCTGCCGGTCATGGCCTTCATGCCCATGGGCCTGGCTGTGGCCCTGTCGATGGCGGTCTCGCGTCTATTCGTGGCCAGATCATAAATAGCTGTCGGGAGCCCTGTCGCCCTGCCGGTCTGGCCTTGCGTGATGCCGATGGATTCCGTCCTCACTCATATACGATGAAACCAACATCGGACACATGCCTGCCCTATCGCCTCCAGCCTTGAGTGGGCATTCACAATCAGCTGACCGGTCTGGGCCAGTAAGGAAGGGTGGCTATACTCAGGCCGGACGTAAGTCCCGGGAGGATGCAGCCAATCCGAGTGGAGCAGGCCAGTGCCGTGATCCCCCGGACAGACAAGAAGGAGGTGCCTGGCGGTGAAGACCGTGTTGGCCATCTTCAGGCGAGATCTCTGGCGGATACTGCGCAACCCTGTGGCCCTGGTCGTGACCATCGGCGTGGCCGTGCTGCCCTCCCTCTATGCCTGGTTCAACATCATGGCCCTCTGGGATCCCTACAGCAATGTCAAGAACCTCCCTGTGGCGGTTGTCAGCATGGATCGAGGGGCGCAATCCGCGGAAACCGGCAGGATCAACGCCGGTAGATCAGTCATTCAGGAGCTGCGCGGCAACAAAAGCCTGGGTTGGAAGTTCATGGATGATGACCAGAGGGCCATCGACGAGGTCCACTCGGGCCAGTGCTATGCGGCCATCATCATCCCTGAACGGTTCAGCGCCGACCTGGTCGGCATCGTCGAGGGGACCGGGAACAGGCCTGCTCTGAACTATTACGTCAATGAGAAGAAGAACGCCATCGCCCCCAAGGTGACCGACACCGGCGCATCCACCATCGACCAGGAGATCAACACGGTCTTCGTCTCGGCCGTCAGCGATGCCCTGGCCGGGAAGGTCCTGCAGACCGCTGGCGATGCCCAGGGTGCGGCCGAGCAGAGCCGCAGCCAGGTGGTGGGCGACCTGGGGGACATCATCGGCCAGCTGGATCGGACGGACGGCCAGCTTGACCGAATCGGTTCCACCATGGGTCAGGCTCGTCAGACCGTAGCCGGTTCCAAAGACGACATCAAGAACCTGCAGAGTCAGATATCGGCCACCCAGGCCACCCTGAGCAAGGCCCAGGACCACATGACCAGGACCCGCGATGACAGTCTTCGTTTCTCCTCTGCCCTGAACCAGGCCCTGGCGGACGGGTCGGTACGACTGTCCAGTGCGGTCACTGATGTGAATACGGTGGCAGGCGGAATCACCGCCGATCTGAACGCCACCCAGGACAAGGTGGACCGGGTCAATTCCGGCCTGGGTCAGTTGGTCGATGCCAACGGGAAGGCCGTGGACCGGCTCCAGTCTGGTCTGGACCAGTCCGGGCTACATCCCGGGGATCCGGCCTATGAGAGCATCCAGCGGCAGATCGACGATCTGAAAAAGGCCAACCAGCAGCAGAAAGCATCCTTGGATGCCTTCAAGAAGAACTCCTCGACGGCCCTGAATTCGGGCAAGCAGGCCGCATCAGACCTGAGCTCGGCCATGACCGACACCGGCGACACAGGCATCAAGGCCCTGACTGCGGCCAGCCAAAGCCTGACGGGGACCACCATGCCCAACCTCCTTACCGGGCTGGATAACCTCAACGCCTCCAACGGCTCGCTCCAGGGCGCCCTGAACAGCCTGGCCACCACGGCCGCCCAGACTGATGCCCTGCTGGACCAGCTGGATTCCACCATCAGCCAGGCCCAGTCGACCCTGTCCACCACCAGGGCTTCCCTGGCCTCGGTCAGGTCCGACCTGGAGGGGGTTCGCACCGATGTGGCGGCCCTGGGGTCCTCGGCCGCCTGGAACCGGATGTCCCAGACCCTGGGGTTGAGCCCGGAATCCTTTGGGAAGGCCATGGCCTCGCCGGTGGAGCTGGCCTCGCACACGGTTTATCCGGTCAGCAACTACGGGTCATCCGTGGCGCCCTTCTATACCAATCTGGCCCTCTGGGTGGGCGGGTTCATCCTGATAGCCATCTACAAGCTGGAGGTCGACAAGGAGGGTATCCGCAAGTGTACCGCCACCCAGGCCTACCTGGGCCGCTGGCTTCTCTTGGTCTTCGTCGGCTTCTTCCAGGCGCTGATTGCTACAGTGGGCGACCTGATGCTGGGCATCCAATGCCATCAGCCGGCCCTGTTCGTCCTGGCCGGGGTCTTCGCCTCCTTCGTCTACATCAACATCATCTATGCTCTGGCCGCCTCCTTCAGGCACATCGGCAAGGCCCTGGCCGTGGTTCTGGTCATCCTGCAGATACCCGGCTCATCGGGCATGTATCCCATCGAGATGATGCCTGACTTCTTCCGTAATCTGAACCCATGGCTGCCCTTCACCTACGGAATCAATGCCATGCGTGAGACCATCGGGGGCATGTACGGCAACCACTATTGGCAGGACATGCTCCACATCTTCTGGTACCTGCCGGCGGCCCTTCTGATTGGACTGGTGGTGCGGCGGTACCTGCTCAACCTGAATGCCCTCTTCGACCGTCGGCTGGGCGCCACCGACCTGATGCTGACCGAGCAGAACCATTCTGCTGACCGTCGTCTGAGCTTGGGCAGCCTGGCCCGTTCCATCCTGGGCGAGGGCGACTACCGTGCCGTCATAAGGCGGCGGGCGCATCGCTTCCTAGCCCTCTATCCAACGCTGATTCGGGCTGGCCTGGCCCTGGTTCTGCTGCCGGTGCTTTTCCTCATCCTGCTGTTCAGCACCGAGGCCAAGATCGTCATGCTGATCGCCTGCATCGCCTCCATCGTCCTGATCGATGCCTACCTGATCATCGTCGAGTACATCTGCGACAGCTATGTGCAGCAGCTGGGTCTGACCGAGCGTCCCGGCATGGACTTCCACACCCTGATTCGCCCGCGCAGGCAGGGTCCCTCGGCCGTGACCAGGCTGACCACGGCTGTGCGCGAATCAGTCATGAACCACGATGAGGAAGACGCTCACGAGGACGGTGACCGCTGATGAGGAACATTTGGAGGATCCTGCGCAAGGACCTGGCCGATGCCACCAGCAACGTCATCGCCATCATCGTCCTGATGGGCCTGATCATCGTCCCGGCCCTCTATGCCTGGTTCAACATCGCCGCCAGCTGGGACCCCTATAAGAACACCAAGGCCATCAAGGTGGCCGTGGCCAACACCGACAAGGGGTACAAGTCCGACCTGATCCCGGTCAAGATCAACGTGGGGGAGACGGTCACCAGTACCCTGCGGGCCAACGACCAGCTGGACTGGAGGTTCGTCAACCGCGACCAGGCCCTGGATGGGGTGCGCTCAGGCGAGTACTACGCCGCCATCGTCATCCCCAAGGATTTCAGCGCGGACATGATGACCCTCTTCTCGCAGGATGTGAAGCACGCCAACCTTGAGTACTACCTGAACGAAAAAAAGAACGCCATTGCGCCCCATGTCACCGAGCAGGGGGCCGACACCGTGGCCACGACCATCGACAAGACCTTCGTCAAGACCGTGGGGCAGGTGGGGATCGACCTGGCCAGCCAGGTTTTCACATACTCCCAGAGTCCCCAGGTCCAGGATTATCTGACCAGGACGACCGGCCACATCGACCAGATGTCGCAGCGGCTGACCACTGCCTCCAGCCAAGTGAATGCCTATGCGGGCCTTCTGGAATCCTCCGGAAAGATGATTGACTCCACCGGCAGGATCCTGGGCCGGTCCGACTCCGCCATGGCCGATGCCAGGAAGGCCCTGAACCAGGGAACCAAGGGGTCCAAGGATCTGGGCAAGTCACTCTCCGGGTCTGCCCAGGCGGTCGACGCTGCCCTTGACCAGGCCTCGGGCGCCTATGACACCATCGGTTCCAAGATCGACGACGCCTTCGACAAGGTGGGCCAGCAGAGCGATGTAGTCAGTAGCCAGCTGAATGATCTGAGCCAACGAATCAGAGACTCGGCGGCCGACTACGACGGGATGATCGCCAGCCTGGAAGATCTGCGAAGCACTGTGGAATCCGATGCCAATCTGACAGCGGAGCAGCGTCAGGCCCTGCTGACCGCCATCGATCAGGCTCAGGCCGGAATGCGCACAGCCCAGGCGGCCCAGCGCGACCTAGCCGACCGGATCAGCCAGGCCTCCCAGACAGCCAAGGAGGGCAAGGACAAGCTGGGCGGTCAGCGCCAGGACCTGAAGAACAGGATCGCCCAGGCGCGCGCCTCGGTAGACCAGGTCCGCACCCAGTATCGCAATGACCTAAAGCCCCGACTGGACGACCTGGCTTCCTCCATGAACACCGTGGTCACCTCGACCGACCGGTTGCTGACTGGTTTGGATGGAACCGTCAAGGGCGCCTCCGGGCTGACGGGCCCTATGACCAGTGACATCAGCCACGCCAAGGACCAGCTGGGGGAGATCTCCCAGCGCCTGGACCAGGCCTCCAAGCGGCTGACTGACCTGGGAGGACACCTGACCCAGGCTTCGCAGGGCAAGGATACACAGGAGGCCAAAACCCTGCTGAGCGGGGATTCCGAAACCCTGGCTGCGCTTCTGTCCTCGCCGGTCGGCATCCATCGGCATGCGGTCTTCCCCGTAATGAACTACGGGTCGGCCATGACCCCCTTCTACACCATCCTCTCCATCTGGGTGGGTGCCACCATTCTGGCGGCCATGATGAAGGTGGCCCTGTCCGACAAGAAGAAGGCCTTCGTTCTGCACCTGGACTCCCTGGAGGATGCCTGGAAGAGGGCCGATGACCTGGATGAGGATTCCGAGGACAGCCGCTCTTGGGGAGCCTTCCGCCCCGAGTCGCCAGGCAACGCCCGCCGCTTTGGGCTTCAGCTCTACCAGGAGTACTTCGGCAGATTTGCGGTCTTCGCCCTGATGGCCATCCTCCAGGGTTGCCTGATTGCACTGGGCGACCTCTTCTACCTGAAGGTTCAATGCGTCCATCCGCTGATGTTCGTGCTGGTGGCGGTCTTCGCCTCCTTTGTCTTCATGAATCTGATCTATACCCTGGTCGTCTCCTTCGGGGACATCGGCAAGGCCATCGCCGTCATCCTTCTGGTTATGCAGGTGGCTGGCTCGGGCGGCACCTTCCCCATGGAGACCCTGCCTGGCTTCTTCCAGGGGGTCTATCCCTTCCTGCCCTTTGTTCACGCCATCGGGGCCATGCAGTCGGCCGTTGCCGGAGCCTACGGCATGGAGTTCTGGCGGGAGATGGCCACCCTGGCACTCTTCCTGGTGCCCTCGCTGCTGTTGGGGCTGGTCCTGCGCAAGCCCGTCATCCGCTTCAACGATTGGATCGTCAGAAACCTCGAGAGCACCCGGCTCATGTAGGGCCGAGTCTGATAGCAGGTGGTATAGGGTGAGAGCATGAGCGTCCAACTGGTTGAGGAGCGCCGCTACGACTGGATCATGAAGGAGCGCGTCCTTCCTGACCTGGCCTCCTGTCGCAGTGAGGGATGGATGATCTCCCATGATGGCGGCGAGGATGGGGGAACCTTGTTGGACAAGGCCCATCTCAGCGGTGTGGACCCCTCCCGCCTGCTGCATTACGTCTGCTATGATAGGACGCTTTTCCGCCAGGGCGCGGTGGAGTCAGGATCGGCTCGTGTGCGTGGGGCCGTGATTATCTCTTTCGGTTTTTCGGAATTTGCCGACAAGTATCAGGAGATGGCCTGGTACTTCCTGATGCAGGGGTACTCCGTCTGCATTCCCGAGCATTGGGGACATGGTTTCTCTGGTCGTGGCGTGAACGATCCCAGCCTGATTTGGGTGGATCATTGGCATCGGTATGTGGCGGATTTGGCCGCCTTCTGCTCCCAGGTGGGTCAGCAGTATGCCCAGGACAAGCCCATGGTGCTCTATGCCCACTCCATGGGCGGCGGCGTGGCTGCGCGGATGCTGGAAACCTTCCCTTCCCTTATCGACAAAGCGGTCTTGTCATCACCCATGATTGCGCCGCGGACCGGGTTCATGCCCTCAGTGGCCTGGACGGCGACAAACGCCGCCTGCATGATGGGCCGCTCGCGCAGTATGGTTCCGGGATTCGGCCCATTCCGTCCCGAGCTGGACATGGGCAAGTACCCCAATGGCAGTCAGGCGCGGGTGGCCTGGACCCATAAGTTGCGGGCCAAGGAGCTGCACTACCAGACCAGCGCCGCCACCTTCGGCTGGGTCAGGGAGAGCCTGGAGATGAGCCGGGCCATACTGCGTCCCGACCGGTGCAGTCGGGTGGAGACGCCCATACTGCTTTTCCAGGCTCAGCCCGACCGGTTCGTGCTGCCGATGCCTCAGAACCGTTTTGTCGACCAGGTTCAGCAGGGCGGCTGTCAGGCCACGTTGGTCCGCATTCCTAACAGTATGCACGAGCTCTACCAGATGCCCGACAAGGTTCTGAGGCCTTACTTGGAGCGCATCTTCGACTTTTTCGACCAGCCCTGGCAGCTCGCTGACGACCGCTGATCAGTCGAAGAACGCGCAATCCTACTTGTTGAGCACCTTCTGAGGATCAGCGTCGAAGGTATCGACGCAGTTCTGCGAGCAGAAGTAGTAGGTCTTGCCCTGGTAGTCGCGCTTGGCCGCGGCAGTGTTGGGGTCAATGGACATGCCGCAGACCGGGTCGGTGACCTTGTCTGTTGCTGCTTGATTCTGCTGCATGTTGTCATGATGATGGAAGAGTCCCATCTCGTTTCCTTTCTCTTGGTTGTGTTCTTGGTGGGTGGAAATACTGAGGTCCCTGGTCAGGGCATCCATGTCGATTGGTTTGGTTTCCTTGACCGGCCTCGCCTTCAGGGGTGTATGCCGCAGCCGGTTGGCGTTGAGCACGACTGACAGGGAGGAGAAGGCCATGGCTGCGCCGGCGATCATGGGGTTGAGCAGGAGGCCGATGAAGGGGTAGAGTACGCCGGCGGCGATGGGGATGCCCAGGCCGTTGTACCCGAAGGCGAACCAGAGGTTCTGATGGATGTTGCGCATGGTCGCTGCTGAGAGGTCGATGGCCTTGACGGCCGCATTCAGGTCGCCTGAGACCAGGGTCACGTCGGCGGACTCGATGGCCACGTCCGTTCCGGTGCCGATGGCCATGCCCAGGTCGGCCTGGGCCAGTGCCGGGGCGTCGTTGATGCCGTCGCCGATCATGGCCACCTTGTGCCCTTGGGCCTGAAGAGCCTTGACGATGCTCGCCTTGTCCTCGGGATGAATCTGCGCCACCACCCGGGTGACTCCCACCTGGCTTCCGACCTGCTCGGCGGTGCCCTGGTTGTCGCCGGTCAGCATGATGGTCTGGATGTTACGCTCGTTCATGTCGTGGATGGCCTGCCTGGAACCGGCCTTGACCTGGTCGGTCACGGCCAGGACACCGGCAAGCCTGCCGTCGATGGCCACGAAGATGGTCGTGCGGCCCTGATCCTCCCAGCTGCGGACGGTGTCGAAGAGGGATTGCGCGCCTGCCTGGTTCGCTGTTTCATTCTCCAGTTCGATTCCCTTGCCTTCGAGTAGTCTGCGGTTGCCGACAAGGACATGCGAAGTGCCCTTGCTTCCGTTGAAAGATCCGGAGGAGAAGGTCGCATCGATGCCGGCGCCAGTGACCGAGTCGAAGTCTTTGGCTGGGACCAGCTCCAGGTTGCGGTCCTTTGCGGCCTGGACGATGGCCTGGGCCAGGGGGTGCTCGGAATTGCTCTCGGCGCTCGCGGCCGCCCTGATCAGTAGGTCCTCATCCAGCCCCCGCACGCTCAGGGCATCGGCCAGTTCAGGCCGGCCCTGAGTGATGGTGCCGGTCTTGTCAAGGACGATGGTATCGACGTCATGTGCTCCCTGCAGAGCCTCCGCCGACCGGTAGAGCACGCCGGCACGGGCGCCGCGTCCGGTGCCGATCGTCACGGACAGTGGGGTGGCCAGACCCAGGGCGCAGGGGCAGGCAATGACTAGGACGGAGACCGCCGCCACGATTCCGTATACTCCGCGCGGCATGGGGCCGAAGATCCACCAGGCTACGAAGGTCCAGAGCGCCACCAGGATGACCCCGGGGATGAAGATTGACGATATCCGGTCGGCCAGCTTCTGGATGGGTGCCTTGGATGTCTGGGCCGTTTTGACCAGCCGGATGATCTGGGCCAGAACCGTGTCCTGCCCTACTTGGGTGGCCCTGTAACGCAGGGAGCCCGTGCCGTTGACGGTGGCTCCGACCAGGGAATCGCCCTCCTGTTTGAGGACGGGCATGGGCTCGCCGGTCACCATGGATTCGTCCACCGAGGACGATCCGGAGATTACCTGGCCATCCACCGGCAGTTTCTCGCCCGGATGGACCTGAATCACATCTCCGACGACCACGTCGTCGACGGCGATCTCCTGGGTGGTCTCCCTGCCGTCCTGGCCGGTCCTCACCACGGTGGCGGTCTTGGGCCTGAGTCCGACAAGCGCGCGGATGGCATCGCCGGTGCCGCGCCGGGCTCGTGCCTCCAGGATCTGACCGAGGATCATCAGGGTAATGATGGTGCCCACGGCCTCATAGTAGGGTTCGCGACTTCCCTCAGGCAGGAGCTGTGGGGCCACGGTGACCACCAGCGAGTAGAGGAAGGCCGTGGCAGTGCCCAAGGCAACCAGGGAGTTCATCTCCGGGGCCCGGTGTGCCAAGGCCAGCCACCCGGTGCGGTGGATGGGCCAGCCTGAGTAGAACATGACCGGCAATATCAGGACCAGCTGGACCCAGGGGTTCATCAGAATGTGAGGCATGGGCAGAAACATGCCGAACATGGCCGGGATGAAAACCGGGAGCGTGAAGACCAGGGCCACGATGAACCGCTTGGTCAGGTCGTGGATTTCTGCCGTGCGCTCCTGATCCGCCTCGTCCTGTTCGCTGCCGCCCGTGGCCTGAGCGGGCTTGGCGGATTCGGCGGGTTCGGTTTGCGAATGTTCGGGCTGTGTCTCAGCGCTGCCGGTCGTCGGTCCGTCGGTGGCCCGGAGCATCCCGTGAAGCATGTTCATCCCGCAGGCAAAGGGGTAGTCGCCGGCCTTGGGCGGGGTCAGCTGGACGGTCGAGGTCTGGAAGGCAGGCAGGGTCTTGTCGATGTTGAAATCGTTGAAGACCACGTGCGAGGAGCATTCTCCGCTCTCCTGGCGGTCGAAGACCAGCTTGACCGGCCGCCCGGCCTGAACCTGGATCAGCTGAGGGCTGTATCCGCCCTTGACCGTGATGTGGACGGTCTGGACGCCGCCCTCATCCTTGGCCTGGGTGGCCTTTCTGGGCGCGAAGAAGTACCAGATGATGCCCGCCGTGATGGCCAGGGCTGCGATAAGGACCAGGATGCTGCTCATGTCGCCCACTATACCCCCCAGGGGTATACTGATAGTGAATTTCGAGATGGCTTTCATGGACCCGTGTCGGTG
The DNA here is from genome assembly GCF_000499285.1 of Bifidobacterium sp. 7101. Lineage (GTDB taxonomy): Bacteria > Actinomycetota > Actinomycetes > Actinomycetales > Bifidobacteriaceae > Bombiscardovia > Bombiscardovia apis_A. Next base: position 50,848 of record NZ_AWUN01000007.1, on the reverse strand, counting down.
CTGGCTCCGCCATGAAGACCATGGGATGACAAGGAATGGAGTAAATCGTGCCCGGATATGCCAAGGACAAAAAACGGACCATTACCAGACTCCGGCGTGTCGAGGGCCAGGTCAGGGCCATTGAGCAGATGGTCGAGTCAGACACCTACTGCATCGACATCCTCACCCAGATTGCCGCCTCGACCAGTGCCTTGAAGTCAGTGGCCTTGACCCTGCTGGACGACCATATGGACCACTGCGTCCGCGAGGCCGCCGAAAAGGGAGGCGAAGAGGCCGACGAGAAGATGCAGGAGGCTTCCGAGGCCATCGCTCGCCTGGTTCGTTCCTAGCCCCCCCCCCCGTCCAGCCAGGTCTGATCGGCCCGAGAATAGCAGTCCATAAGCAACGGGTATAGGCATTCTTCCGGGAATCGTTGGACTTCCGCTTTTCTCCTGTTAGATTGAACCCCAACCCCGGGCCGTTCGGTCCTGGGGAGGAGAGCTCAATGAGGGAGAGGCAATGTCGGAAACAAGTTGGGATTGGGCGGCCCTGATAGTGGTCGTCATTCTCTTTGCAGGGCTGGCCCTGCTGAGCAGGAAGACCAAGGTCAACTTCAGTTGGCGAGTCATCATAGCGACGGTGTTGGGAATCCTTGTGGGTGTGGGCTTCTCCGGTCACACGACTTATGTGGGGGCATTCGGCAACGTCTGGTCCGAGGTCATCTCGGCCCTGGTGGTACCCCTCCTGCTTTTCAGCATCATTGCTAGTATCAGCCGCATCGGCGGGTCAGGTCGGTTGAAAAACATCAGTGTGAAGACCATCGTTCTGCTCCTGGTCAACACCTTCACAGCCGCCGTGATCGCCCTGGTTCTGGGGCTGCTCTTCCAGGTCGGCAAGGGGTTCAACCAGGCCTTGCCCAAGGGGGCCAAGCCTCACGAGGTGCCGGGAGTACTCGATACCCTGGTCGGTCTCTTCCCATCGAACCTGGCGGAAAACTGGGCCCAGAACCAGGTCATTCCTGTCGTGATCTTCGCCATCCTTTTGGCGGTCTCTCTGAACAAGGCCGCCTCCACCCCGCGCGGCGAGCAGAGTGTGGCCCCTTTCAAGGCTTTCGTTGAAGCCGGCAATGTGGTTCTGTCCAAGGCCACTCAAATCGTGGTTGGCTTCACCCCCTATGCGGTCCTGTCCTTGATCGCAGCCGCCATCGGTCGCAGCAATCTGAAAAGCCTTCTGCCCCTGCTGGCTGTTCTCTTGGTGGCCTACCTGGGTCTGGCCATTCAGCTCTTCCTGGTCCAACCCCTGATCCTGGCTCTGGTCGGCCGGGTCAATCCTCTGCCCTTCTTCCGCTCACTTTGGCCGGCGGGCGTGGTGGCCTTCACCTCCGAGAGCAGCATCGGCACCATTCCTGTCACGGTCCGTCAGCTGCGTTCTGCTGGCGTTCCCGAGGAGACGGCTTCCTTCGTGGCCAGCCTGGGAGCCAATCTGGGCATGCCTGGATGCGCCGGACTCTGGCCCGTTCTCCTGGCGGTCTTCGCCATCAATGCTCAGGGGATTCCTTACTCTCCCCTGCGTTTCGCCCTCCTGATCGTCTTTGCCCTGGTGGTTTCCGTGGGGACGGTGGGCGTGCCGGGTACAGCTACAATCACTGCCACCTCCCTCTTCACGGCGGCTGGACTGCCCGTACCCTTCATCGCTATCATGCAGCCTATTTCCCAGATCGTGGATATGGGCCGCACACTGGTGAACGTGGCTGGTGCAGCTAATACGGCTGTCATTGTGGCCAGGACCGAGAATGAACTGGACCTTGACCTCTACAAGGGTCGCAAGGTCTTCGACGACCAGGATATTGAATGACATCGAATGACTGGTCTCTATAACATTGCAAGCCGTATGGTCGGACAGCAGGCGGCAAGAGGATGAACCAGCCTGTCCCGACCTGTAGCTGTCGGGATATCGAGTAGTCCGAACAGCCACGGTTGCCATCGGACCAATAAAAAATGTCTTCGACCGACATCAGTCAGCCGAAGACATTTTCATTTCTTCGTGCGAACGGAGGGAGTTGAACCCTCACGAGCATCAGCTCACTGCCACCTGAAGACAGCGCGTCTACCATTCCGCCACGTTCGCAGACAACTGAAAAGGTTAGCACGGTTGTCTGCGCGGCGCAATAATGGCGTGTTTTGGTTCAGCCCTTGGATCCGTGGGCGTAGAACCGGGCCAGGGTCTCCTTCTTGTACTCGTCGAAGTAGCCGCCGTCGATGGACTGGCGGATTTCGTCCAGTAGCCTGACAAAGAAGCGTTCGTTGTGGATGGTGGCCAGGGTGTAGCCGTTGAGCTCATGGGCGCGAAGCAGATGGTCGATGTAGGCCCGGGAATAGTGGGTGCAGGTGTAGCAGTCGCAGTCCTCTTCGATGGGTCTGAAATCGGTCTTGAACTGGGCGCGCTTGATGTTCCAACGGCCGTCGCGGGTGAAGACGGCTCCGTTGCGGCCGCAGCGCGCCGGGGATACGCAGTCGAAGGTGTCCCCGCCGTTCTCCACGCCTGCAAAGATGTCGTCCACAGCGGCGATGCCCAGCACATGCCTGGGTCGGGATTCGGGCATTTCGTCGCAGATCCAGGCGCAGGTCTGCCCCAGCAGCCGTTTCTCTATGGCGCCCCCGATGCCCACACCGTCGAAGTCCAGGGAGGCGATCTGGCGGGCGGCGCGTCTTCGGAGGTCCTCATAGTTGGCCCCCTGCACCACGCCGAACAGGGCCTGGTAGGGCTTGCCGGTCCGCGCCTGGGTCAGCCTGTGGTGCTCCTCCACGCAGCGTTTGGCCCAACGGAAGGTGCGCTCCACTGACTGCTCCTGGTAGGTGCGGGTGTTCATCAGGGTGGTCAGCTCGTCGAAGGAGAACATGATGTCGGCGCCGATGCGGTGCTGGATGCCCATGGAGATCTCAGCCGAAAAGCGGTGCCGGTCGCCGTTGAGCGGGGACTTGAAGGTGACTCCGTCCTCGTCCACGAAGGCCAGGCGCTCCTTGCCTTCGGCGATTACCTGGTCCGACTTCATGCCGGTCACGTCCATGGCCAGGGTCTTCTTGAAGCCAGCCCCCAGCGAGAGCACCTGAAAACCGCCCGAGTCAGTGTAGGTGGGGCCGTCCCAGTTCATGAACCGGGCCAGGCCTCCGGCTTGGTCCAGGATGTCGGGGCCGGGGCGTTCGAACAGGTGGAAGGCGTTGGCCAGAAGGACCTGGGCGCCCAGCTGCCGCATCTGCTCGGGCAGGACGGCCTTCATGGCCGCCTGGGTGGCTACGGGAATGAATGCGGGGGTGTGGATGTCTCCGTGAGGAGTGTGGATGATGCCGGTGCGGCCGTAGCGGCGGCCATTACGTCCCAGGCCTTCCGGGCTGTCGGGCAGGCGGTTCAGGGTTTCGAATGAGAATGCGGCGCGGTCGCCGGGTCGCCCCGGCGTGGCTCCCAGCGGGTTGGTGATCAGGCTCATGGCTCCACTGTATCCAAGACATCCAACCGCCCATCTGCCGCCCTGTGTACAGTCGATGTGACTTTCATGCAATGTCCAGACAACATTCAGTATTTCGGCTCTAGACTTGGAAGCAATGCATGCGAGGACCCGCTTCGCCTGTCAGCCGGAAACAGCAAAAAGCGCGGGCGACGGGGTAGATTGACAAGCGTGACCGAATAGCAGGCAGCGGCATCGATCCGAAGGAGCAGAAATGGCTGAAGAGCACAAGGCCGACCCCTGGAGGGGCGGCGATGACGGTCAGTCCTGGCAGCCAAGCCACATCGAGCGCGGGGCCGCCGATCAAGAGCAGGAGACGGGAGCTTCCGCAAACCAGACCGACTCTGCTCAAGTCCCTGCGACAGAAGAAGGGGACCAGCAGACCCGGGCCTGGGACCAGAGGCCCACGACCCCCATTGCCATGCCTGGTGGCGATGCACAGTCCATGACCAGGGAAAACGGGTCGAATGACGGTAGCGGCACCGGGACTTCATCCTCCTCTTCCAGTGGCTCAGCCACGGGGCAGGATGCGCAGACGCAGCAGCAGCCTTACTATCGGCCTGCGCCCGAGTATGGCGCCTATGCTCCCGCAGGCTCACGTCCGCCTGCCAACAATCAGGGTCAGCAGCAGCCCAATCAGCAGCCCAACCAGGGATATGGCTCCGGTCCTCAGCAGGGCTTCTTCGGACAGTATGGACAGCCAGGCCAGTTCGGTCAGAATGGCCAGCCCCGTCAGAATGCCGGCCAGAACCCCCAGGGTGGCCGACCCTCCGGCCAGGGTCCCTATCCGCCCTTCGGATCCGGCGGTCCCAACGGCAGGCCCGGTCCTGCCAACAACGTCAGCAGCAACTTGAGCGGCACGGGCAAGTACGTCTTCACCGCCGTGGTGGCCGCCCTGGTGGCCGCAGCCCTCATGCTGGGCCTGGGTTGGGCGGCTCTGTCCAACGGATGGATCACCCTGCCCTCGTCCTCCTCACTCAGTGGGGTCTCCTCCAACTCTTCGGGCCAGGGTACGGCCAAGGTCGAGGGCGGGCAGGCCCCTGACTGGCAGGGCATCAGCAAGCAGGTCTCCGAGTCCGTGGTCTCCATCCAGGTGCAGACCAAGAGCGGTGTGGGAGCCGGATCGGGTGCGGTCTTCGACACCCAGGGCCATGTGGTCACCAACAACCACGTGGTCGATGGCGCCCAGGAGATTCACGTCACCCTCTCCAATGGGCAGATGTACACGGCCAAGGTGGTCGGCACCGACACCACAGCCGATCTGGCCATCCTCAGCCTGGACCAGGCGCCCTCCGACCTGAAGCCTGTGAAGTTCGCCGACTCCGAGAAACTGGCTGTGGGCGAGAATGTCATGGCCATCGGCAACCCCCTGGGCTACGAGAACACGGCCACCACCGGCATCGTCTCGGCTCTGAACCGCCCGGTCTCGGTCATGGACGAGAGCAACAACAACCCCATCGTGACCAACGCGGTCCAGCTGGATGCGGCCATCAACCCCGGCAACTCGGGCGGCCCCACCTTCAACGCGGCTGGCGAGGTCATCGGGATCAACTCCTCCATCGCCTCCATGGCTTCTTCCAAGTCTGAAGCAGGGTCCATCGGCATCGGATTCGCCATCCCATCCAACCTGGTCAAGCGGATCGCCGATGAGATCATCAAGGACGGCAAGGCCAAGCACGTCTCCCTGGGTGTCACCATTCAGAGCAGCACGGCCCAGGCAGACGGAGTTACCCGTGGCGGCGCCAAGGTCACCAATGTGGTTTCGGGCTCCCCGGCTGACAAGGCCGGCATCAAGGTCGGAGACACCATTGTGGCCTTCAATGGCCATGCGGTCAACAACAACTACTCCCTGCTGGGCTTCGTCCGGGCTGCCGCCTTCGGCGATTCGGTCAAGATCACCGTGGTACGCGACGGCAAGACCGCCGAAGTGAACGCCACCCTGGACAGCGAGGAGCAGACCGTTCAGGGCAAGCCCAGGACCAACAGGAAGAACTCGGACGGCAGTGGCCAGGACGGCGACTCCGACCAGGGTGGTTCGGGCGACGACGATGACTCCATGGATCCCTTCCGTTTCTTCTTCGGGCAGTGATCCAGGACTGAACCCAGGGGCCGCATCCGTCACTTTGGCGGGTGCGGCCCCTTGTCATACTCGCCATCCATCGCTGACTCCCGCGCGGTATAGGCTTGGAATGTCAAGAGCAGAAGAGAGCCGTGATCCGGCTACGGCTGTCAGGTAGACAAGTCCGGAGCGGGGAAGTGGTCATGTCAAAAATCCTGGGTTTCGCCAAGAAGGTCCCCATGCTTTGGGTGGTTCTGATTTGCGGGCTGGTCATGGGCCTGCTCTGGCACCCCTATCGCCAGGCTGCCCAATGGCTGGTCGCCGTCCTGGTGGCCGTCTCGCTGGTGGACACCCTCAAGGGGATGATCGATGACGTCCGCCAGGGCCACGTGGGCGTGGACATCCTGGCCGTGGTCGCCATCCTGTCCACCCTCGCCGTTCGTCAGTACTGGGCCAGTTGGGCCGTGGTCCTCATGCTCTACTCGGGCGACGCCATCGAGCAGTACGCAGGGAACAAGGCGCAGAACAATCTGACCGTATTGGTCCAGGCTGCCCCCCAGGTGGCCCATGTGGTTCAGGCGGAGCTGCCGGAGGGGGAGCATACCCTTCCCAAGGAGAGCGACTGGAACACGGTGGCGGTCGACAAGGTCCGTCTGAACGACCTCCTGGTGGTCAAGCCCGGCGAGACCGTGCCCGTTGATGGCGAGCTGATCAGCCCAACCGCCACCTTGGATATGTCTACCATCAACGGCGAGCCCATGCCCCGCAGGCTCTACCAGGACGCCCAGGTCATGTCGGGAGCGGTCAATGGTTCGGGCACCTTCCTGATGCGGGCCCGGCAGCTGGCGCGGGACTCCCAGTATCAGCGAATCCTCAACCTGGTACGTTCCGCACAGAATTCGCGGGCAGCAGTTGTCAGAACAGCCGATCTGATGGCGGTCCCCTTCACCGTGGTGGCCTTCATCATCGCCTGCGTAGCCTGGATCATCTCTGGCGTGCCGACCCGGTTCGCCCAGGTTCTGGTCCTGGCTACTCCCTGCCCTCTGCTGATTGCCGCCCCTGTGGCCTACATGGCCGGGACGGGAAGGTTGGCCAAGGCGGGGCTGCTGATCAAGACCCAGGATGTGATCGAGAATCTGGGTCGGGTCTCGCATATCTTCTTCGATAAAACCGGCACGCTGACCGTCAAACGTCCCCAAGTGGCCAAGATCGACCTGCCTGACGGTAGGGAGCAGAAGGTCGATACAGACCGGATTCTGGCCATGGCGGGCGCTGTGGAGTCCTACTCGGTCCACATCCTGGCCAACGGAATAGCTGAGGCTGGGGCCGCCGCCCAGGAGCGACTGCGGGCACAGAGCAAGGGTGAGACCCATCTGCATGCGCGGGAGGTTCAGGAGGACTCCGGCAACGGGGTACAGGGCCAGGTCGACGGCCACCAGGTCAAGGTGGGCAGGGCCCAGTTCGTGGCAGACGGGCGTTCAAGTGATTTATTCGGCCCCCTGGCACCTGACGAGATGGCCTCCTATGTCTCTATTGATGGGGTCCTGGCCGCCAGGGTCGTCATGAAGGACGTGCCCAGGTCGGATGCCGCCCAGACCATCACCCAGCTGCGGGAGTTGGGCATCACCCGTCTATCCATGGTCACGGGCGACAAGGAGGACTCAGCCCGGATCATCGCCGACCAGGTGGGCATCACCGACGTGCATGCCGGCCTCTTCCCCGAGGACAAGGCCAATCTGATTGCCAAGGCCTCCAAGGAGGAGCCCAACAGGCAGCCCTTCTGGGACATCTGGCTGTCTAAATTCCTAGGAGAGTCAGTGACCAAATCCATCACCATGATGGTGGGAGACGGGGTCAACGATGCTCCGGTCCTGGCCGCTGCCGACGTGGGTATGGCCATCACCGACGGAACCACCACGGCCGCCTCCGAGTCCGCTCAGGCGGTGATCATGAACGACGACATCGCCTGCCTGCCAAGGTCGATCACCATCGCCCGCAGGACCAAGCGGGTCATGCTCCAGGCGGTCATGCTGGGGCTGACCCTGGCCACGGTGGGCATGCTCTGCGCCGCCTTCGACCTGATTCCGGTGGTTGTCGGCGCCTTTACGCAGGAGGCCATCGATGTGGTTTCCATCCTCTGGGCTCTGACCGCTTTGATAGATCGGGACTGAGGCCTTTTCGCGACGCTTGGTGAAAGTCCCGGGGATGGAGCCCGACTAGCTCTGTCCCCGACCGTCGCTATGCGTTAGGCTGACAAGCATGAGCGATATTAATGTCAACGATTCCACCATGCCCGCACCGGCCCGCGGCGAGGAAGCTGGCTCACCTCTGCGCGTGGCCGTCATAGGCGCGGGGCCTGCAGGGGTCTACGCCTCTGACATCCTGCTGCGGCAGCTTCGGGAGAAGGGTGCCGACCTGGGTCTGGGCGACCGGGCCAGGATTGATTTGTTCGAGAAGCTGCCCGTTCCCTTCGGCCTGGTCCGTTACGGCGTGGCCCCGGACCACCCCAGCATCAAGTACATCGCCGGCGCCTTGGAGAAGACCCTGGACAACCCCGAGATTCACCTCTATGCGGATGTGGAGTTCGGCAAGGACGTGAACCTGGATGATCTGCTTCAGCGTTACGATGTGGTGCTCTTCGCCACCGGCGCCGTGGATGACCGCCCCCTGGAGATCGCCGGCCATGAGCTTGATGGCGTTCACGGGGCCGCCCACTTCGTCGAGTGGTATGACGGCTATCCCGATGCTGACCGGAATTGGCCACTGGATGCCAAACAGGTGGCCGTCATCGGAGGTGGGAACGTCGCTATGGATGTCTCCCGTATACTGATGCGGCGGGCCGACGACCTGCTGGGTACCGACATCCCCGACAATGTTTACCGGGGGATCCAGGGTAACCAGGCCCGCGAGCTGCACATGTTCATCCGTCGCGGCCCGGCCCAGGCCAAGTTCTCGGTTCAGGAGCTGCGCGAGCTGGAAAAGCTGCCCGGAGTGCAAATCGTCATCGACGAGGAGGACTTCGACCTGGACCAGGAGACCATCGACCGGGCCGGTGCCGACAAGCTGACCCGGCAGATGCTGGAGGAGCTCTTCACCATCAGGGAGATGGCCGAGGACATGACTGAAGATGGTGGAGTCGACTTCGAGGGCAACCCAGCTGATCGTCGTTTCTATATGCACTTCTACCGGATGCCTGCCGCAATCATCGGCCAGGACGGCAAGGTGACCGGCATTCGGGTGGAGAAGACCAAGGTCACGCCTGAGGGTGCTATGGAGGAGACCGGCCAGTACGAGGAGTATCCCGTCCAGGCCGTTTACCACGCCATCGGCTACAAACCGGCCGAAGTCCCCGGCATCCCTTACGACTTCTCCGGTTACACCCTTTCCAACGTCCACGGCCGCGTGACCACTGCTCCCGAGGGACAGGACGGCCGACCCATCGACCGACTTTACGCAACGGGCTGGGCTAAGCGAGGGCCTGTGGGCCTGATCGGGTCCACCAAGTCTGATGCACTGGAGACCATCGGCAACATGCTGGATGACCTGGCCTCCAGCCCGGACCATGGCCGCTTCGCCAAAGACCGCGACGACGATTCGATCGATCGTTTCCTGGCGGAGAAGGGCATCCAGCCCATCGACTTCGCCGGCTGGAAGCGGGTGGATGCCTACGAGCGTGCCGAGGGAGCCAAGGTCGGCCGCGAGCACATCAAGGTCATCGATCCCGACCAGCTCCGCCAGCTCGCCCACGGCGAGTAGGCGATCGCTCCTGGGCCTGTGTTAGCAGTGGCAGGATCTGGATGAGGTTCATGAATCCTCATCCAGGTCCTGTTTTCTTGATCTGGGCTACTGGCTGCTCACAGCGGAGGGATAAGTCTCGCGCAGGTATCATTGTCATTAGAGCCCATCACGGAATCGAAGGAGCGTGACATGGCTAACCTGACTCTCTATCCGGCCACCCTCCAGTGGGCCGTTGAGGAGGGTGATGCCGATCCCGTGGCCCTGTCTCAGCGCCGAGGGCTTGGCCAGTTGCCGGATTGGCTGGAATCCAAGGAACCCGTGTCTGTATCCTTCAACAAGGTAGAGCAGCTCAGCAGGGCCCTGCATGTGCCTTTCGGTGCCTTGGTCAGGTCGGTCGTGCCCCAGCGTCGCCTTGAGCCTTTGGTCCGGTACCGTACCGTAGGCAATACGTCTGTACAGCCCAGCAGAAATCTGCAGGACACTATTGACCAGATGAGATTCAGGCAGGAATGGGCCAGGGATGAATTGCTCGAGTCCGGCTTGGACTCCATTCCGCTAGTTGGCTCGGTGCGTGATGCCGAGCAGGACGATGCCCTGGCTGATGCGCTTCGCTCCGCCCTTGGGTTGGATGGGCGCTCTGCCTGGGAGGGCGGCAATTCCAGCGACCGTTTCCGTCAGCTCAAGGAACGTGTCTCTGATGCGGGCATCATGATCATGCTCAACTCCCAGGTGGGTTCTACAAGGTCCCGAAAACTGGATCTTCAGGAATTTCGAGGATTCGTGCTGATCGACGACATGGCCCCGCTGGTTTTCATCAACAGAAACGATTCCTTTGACGGCATGATCTTCACCTTGATTCACGAGGTGGGACACGTACTGCTGGGCACTCAGGAGCTTTTCGACGGCATTGGTGGCCAAGGGGACCGCAAGGCCACGGAGCGCGCGATAAACCGGGCAGTGGTAAAGGCTGTGATTGATGATGAGCGCTTCCGGAGGCTGTGGCAAGAGAAGCTGGACGGGGGCAAAGAGCCGGCCGATGCTGCGGAGTCTATAGCTGATGACTTCCATCTGAGTGCCTTGGCCATGGGGATACAAGCCCATCAGTTTAGCTTGGCTGACGAGGATACGCTTGAGGAGCTGCGGGCACGAATGGATCGACATCTTCAGGACAAGACCGCTCATCGTCAGGAGCGGGAAACCCGTGGTAATGGCAACAGGACCAATGCCTCCAGGGTTGATACCGGTTTCGTCCGTCTGGTCAATGCCGCCATGGACGGGGGCAGACTGGCTCCGACTGAGGGCTTCGACCTGGTGGGGGTGCGCTCCCCGCAGTCCTATCAGGGATTGATTCGCGAAAAGAAGCTGATATGACCGCTACCCTCTACCTGCCTGATTCCAACATCTTCATCGCCTCCTACCGGCTCAACCATCCTTTCGACTACAAGGAGTTTCACCCCTTTTGGCGATGGATGGAAAAGTTGGCTGAGGACAAGGCGATTGCCATGGTGGATGTCGTCTACGAAGAGCTGGTCAACGAGCAAGCCGCTGATCCCGATATGCTGGATCTTTGGGTGCGTGCAGTGTTCAAAGGCCGCCAAATAAGCCATAAGGATGACAGGTATGCGCAGGTCTATGCGCAAATCCAGGACTATCTGGTCACCTGCGGGCAGTATACGGAAGGGTCTCGCCAATACTGGGAGTCAGAGAGCAAGGCTGATCCCTGGCTGATCGCCGTGGCCAAAGTCGAGGGGGCAATCATAGTGACGGACGAGGCCCGGGTTCCGTTGAAACAGGGACAACACATGAAGAAAGAGCCTAAGATTCCTAACATCGCAGACCAGTTTGGGGTGAAGACCATGAATCTTCGTCGGTTCTTCGATGTCAACGGGAGGTTGAAGAAAGCCCAGTATGTTCCTCCTAAGTCTCAAGGTAAGAGAAAAGCTGTGAGCCAACCAGGCCTATTCTGAATGGATGGTAGGGGGAGAGGGGGCTCAGCAGCCTCATCTTTTCAGCGCCCGTTCAGCAAAAATTCAGCGGCATTGTCTACCATGGAACCCATGAATGGCAAGCTGAAGGTTCACGGACATTTCAACGGCCTGAAAACGACGCTTTTGTTCGCCCTCATGTGGGCCGTTATTATGCTCATCTGGTGGTTGACTGGCGGTCGCCAGGGGACACTGGGCATCTATATCCTCATAGGCCTGGCCACCACTTTCGGATCCTACTGGTTCTCCGACAAGGTGGCGATTGCCTCCATGCACGCCCGGCCGGTCAGCGAGCAGGAGGCTCCCGACCTCTACCGGATCGTCCGAGAGCTGTCGGGGAGGGCAGGCAAGCCCATGCCCCGCATCTACATTGCCCCCACCGAATCGCCCAATGCCTTTGCCACAGGTCGTAACGAGCGCCATGCCGCCGTCTGCTGCACCCAGGGGATCCTGCGCATCCTCAACGAGCGGGAAATTCGCGGGGTGCTCGGCCACGAGCTCATGCACGTCTATAACCATGACATCCTGACCTCTGCTGTAGCTTCGGCCATGGCCACGGTCATCACCTACCTGGGATACTCCCTCATGTATTTCGGCGGCGACAGCCGGGACAGGGATAGCGATTCCGGTGTCTTTGGCCTCCTGGGCGTGCTGATCAGCTCGATCCTGGCCCCCTTGGGCGCCTCCCTGATTCAGATGGCCATTTCCCGCACCCGAGAGTATGACGCCGACGAGGATGGCAGCCGGCTGACTGGGGACCCGGCGGCTCTGGCGTCGGCGCTGAACAAAATATCCTACGGATCTCAGGCCGCGCCTATGCCGCAGACTGCCGGCACCCAGAGCGCTGCCGCCATGATGATCGAGAATCCTTTCTCGGTCAAGGGGTTCAGCAGGCTCTTCTCCACCCATCCGCCCACCGATGAGCGCATAGCCCGCCTAATGCAGATGAGCCAGGAGATGGGGCAGACCCAGGTGAATTCCGGGCATGGAGCCCAGGTGGGGTACTGAGACCAGCGGGCTAATGCGCCTGTACGCCTATCAATAGCAGTGATTCCTCTCCGCTGTCTTGGTCGATAATTTTGGGAACGGTCAGAAAGGCCCGGCCTAGCGTCTGGCCCTTCTGACCGTTCCTGCCTTTGTGCCCTTAGTTGCGAAGAATCCGGCTTGTCATAGAGGCAAGGAGGAATCGGAGGCTTTTGGCTATTCGTTGTTTAGATCTGAATTCTGCGTCCGTTGCAGACCACGGTTTTGACGGACCAGTCGACCGGGTTCAACAGAAGGAGATCGGCAGCATAGCCGGGTGACAGCAGGCCCAGCGGAGCACCGGTGATCGGGTTGGGGCGATCCAGCCCCAGGGCCCGGGCAGGTGTCAGGGTTGCGGCTTCCACGGCCTGGGGGGCCAGGAGACCGATGGTCTGGACAGCTCTGCCGACTGCCACATCCAGGGTCAGGGTTGAGCCAGCGATGGCTCCGTTGGAGGTCAAGCGGGCGTGGCCGCCCTTCACTGTTACGTCCAGGGAGCCCAGCTTGTAGGCGCCGTCCTCGCAGCCGGTAGCCTCCATAGCATCGGTGACCAGGGCAATCCGATGGGGGAAGAGCCTGAAGGCCAGGTCGACGCAGGGGTCCTGCACATGGAAACCGTCGTTGATCAGCTCGGCTGTGACCCGAGGGTCCTCCACGGCTGCCGGAATGGGCCCAGGCTGACGGTGGTGGATGCCGTTCATGGCGTTGAAAACATGAGTGAGTATACGGGCGCCGGCATCGAAGGCGCGGCGGGTCTGATCGTAGTCGGCATCGCAATGGCCGACCGCAGGCACCACACTGGACCCAGCCAGGCGGGATATGGCCTCGTAGCCATGGTCACGCTCGGGGGCCAACGTCACCTGACGTATGCAACCGTCGGCAGCTTCCAGGAGGTGGTCGAGAACCGTGGGTTCAGGGTCGCGCAGGCACTTGGGGTCGTGCGCCCCTTTACGGGAGAGGGCGATGAAGGGCCCCTCCAAGTGGGCACCCAGCACATCGGGTCTGGAGTCCATGACCCGCCTGACCGAGCGCAGGTTGGTGCACATCGTGTCGACCGGATTGGTGATCAGGCTGAGCACCTGCCTGGTGGTTCCATGGACCATATGGCAGGCCCTGGCTGTGCGAATGGCCTCGTCGCCGTCATCGAAGGAGTGGACCCAGCCGCCGTGGGAGTGGATGTCGATGAACCCGGGGGTGAGGATGAGGCCGGCTGCGTCGATAAACTCCACACCGTCCGCATTCACGTCATGTGTATCTGATCCAGGCTGGAAGGAGGGCGGTAGGCTGGGCAGGCCAGCGGCCCTCAGGGCGGATTCCAGGCTCTCCCTGCCTTGCCCGACCTGGTCAATCCTGCCATCCAGGGCCAAAATCCAGCTGTCTTCCCTGATTCCTCGGGCGTCTATCAGCCTTGCGCCTGTCAGGACAAGGGGATGGGCCGGTCCATTCAGGGATGATTCGACCGCGAGCCCCGCCGACTCGTATGCTTCCTTGGACATGTTTGGTTTGCCTTCTAGATGGACTGCCAGTCAGGCTTGTTGGCATAGGCCCACTTGTAGTAGTCGCGGTTGCGCAGGCGGGAGGCGGCGGCCTCGTCCACGATCACGGTGGCGTGGGGATGCATCTGGAGGGCGGAGGCCGGACAGAAGGACGATATGCCGCCCTCTACGCTCTCGGCTACGGCTTCTGCCTTGCCGGCACCGAAGGCCAGGAGGACAAGCTGGCGTGCCTTGAGGATGGTTCCGATTCCCTGGGTGATGCAGTGGGTGGGCACCTGGTCCATGTCGTTGTCGAAGAAGCGGGCGTTGTCGATGCGGGTCTGCTCGGTCAGGGTCTTGATTCGGGTGCCCGAGGCCAGGGAGGATCCGGGCTCGTTGAAGCCGATGTGTCCATCAGTGCCGATGCCCAGGATCTGCAGGTCGACGCCGCCGGCATCCTCGATTGCCTGGTCATATACGCGGCCAGCGTCCTTGATGGTGTCCAGGTTTCCATTGGGAACCCTCACCTTGGCGGGGTCCAGGCCCAAAGGCTCGACCACGGTCCGGTCGATGGTGGAACGGTAGGACTGAGGGTGGGCCGGGTCCAGGCCCGCGTACTCGTCCAGGGCGAAGCCACGCACCTGGGAGACGTCGATCCCCTCCTTGTGGACCAGATCGGCCAGCGCCTTGTATGCCGCCAGAGGGCTGGATCCCGTGGCCAGACCCAGCACGCAGTCAGGCTTGCGCCGGATCAGGTCGGCCGTGCAGCGGGCATAGATCTCGCCGGCTTCCTCCTGGGACTTGACGATGATGATTTCGGTCATGATGCGATTTCCTTTCCTATAAAGTCAGATGGGCGACTGTCGGCTGTCATGCGTCCTGCCAGGGCGGCTCCGATGGCTGCGATGGGCAGGTCGGCTGGAGCCAAGCGCAACCGGTCGGGCAGACTCAGCGAGGCGATGAAGTGGCTGCAGGCCGCGCTCCTATTCAGATGCTCGGTGACCAAATCCAGCAGGGGTTGGCCGGTTTTGCTCATGCCGCCGCCCAAGATGATGATTGCGGGATCGATGGTCAGGGCCACGATCTGCACGGCCAGGGCGATGCCATGGCCGATGATGTCCTGGACTTCCTGGGCGTGCTGGTTCCCCTGGCTTGCCTGGGCAATCAGGTCAGGCAGGGGGTGGGCGATTCCTGGCCAAAGGGATTCCACTGCGGAGCCTGAGGCCACGGTCTCCAGACAGCCGCACTGGCCGCACTTGCAGGGGAACTGGTGGGCATCCACCGGAATGTGTCCAATTTCGCCGATTGCTCCACTGGCTCCGTGCTCGATTCGGCCCCCGCGGATGATGCCCGCTGCCAGGCCGGTACCCAGGTTGATGAAGACCACAACATGGTCGTCCTGGTCGGGCAGGGCCCTGGGTCTGTCGCGCCCTGGCTCTGACGCGGGGTGTCGGGCCTGGTTCCGGGCGGCCTCGGAGTGGGGTGTGGTTCCAGGGGCCATCAGGGAGTCGCCGTCCTGCGAGGCGGCTCCCAGGGCAGCGATGTTGACATCGTTCTCGACACGGACGGGCAGGCCGGTCGTCTTGGCGACGGCAGGGCCCAGAGCCATGTGGCGGATGCCCAGGTTGACTGCGTCATCCACTATTCCATGGTCGGCATCCACGCGCCCCGGGATGCCCAGGCCTACGGTGACAGGACCCCGATTTGGGCCCACCTGATTCAACAAGTGGCGGATAAGTGTCACCGTGTCGTCATGAACCGCCTGGTTGCCCTCGCGTGTGGGGATTCGATGGCAGGCCAGCAGGCGCTTGTCGCCGTCCATGGCCACGCCCTCGATCTTGGTGCCGCCGATGTCAATTCCCAGGCTGATCGGGCCAGCCTGGACGTTATCTGTATCCGCCTCGGGATGCGGGGTCGATGCTGCCATGGATTTCAGCGGGCCTGATTCTGGTCTGCATGTCCCTGTCCGCAGGCCCGCTTGATGGCCGTAGCGATGGAGACCGCCGGGTCGTTGTAGGGAATCAGGGTGGACTGGAAGGCATGGTAGAGGTCGGACTTGCCGGGCCAGACCGTGCCGATGACATGGTTGTCGGCATCCAGCTGATGCCACCAGGACCCGCCCTGGTGGTCGATCAAATAGTGGTCTACATAGCTGCAGAAGGTGGTGTACCAGTCGGCGTAGGTGGCCTTGCCGGTGACTGCGTAGAGGGTGGACGAGGTGTTCAGAGCCTCGGCCAGGGTCCAGTGCATGCGGTCGTGGACAACCGGGCGGCCCTGCCAGTCTGTGGTGTAGACCAGGCCCTCGGCTCCGTCGGCGGCCCAGCCATCCTCCACAGCCCTGGCGAACAGGTGCTCGGCTGCCTCGATGTAGTGGCGACGGTCGGCATCCTGATCGAACCTGCTTAGTGCGTACTGAGTGATCAGCCTGGCCCATTCAATCCCGTGGCCCGGCGTTGCCCCGTAAGGCTTGAACTGGTCGGCCTTGTTGTTCTGGTTGTAGTCCAGGTCGGCCTGCCAGTCGCTATTGAAATGCTCGGGGATGCGCCACTGGTTGTTCTCAGCCCAGCTGATGACCTGGTCGATGATGCGGCCGGCGCGCTCGCGATAATCCTCCTTGCCAGTGGCATCGGCTACGGCTAGGAAGGCCTCGGTGCTGTGCATGTTGGCGTTGAGCCCCCGGTAGGGGTCAAGACGGGTGAAGCCGCTGTTCCAGGTGTCGACGGCCAGGCCCTTGTCGTCATCCCAGAAGTAGCGATTGAAGATCTCCAGTGCTTGGTCCAGCAGGGCCTGCCCATCGGGGTCGCCGGCCAGCATGGCTGAGGATGCAGCCAGGACTACGAAGGCGTGGGTGTAGCAAGTCTTGCCGCTCTCGGGCTGGCCCTGCCAGGAGACCGAGGGGTACCAGCCGCCGTGTTCGTCGTCGTGCAGGTTGCCCTGGAGGGCCTGGACGCCACGATGGACCAGCTCTGATGCTCCCGGGTAGCCCAGGAGGCTGCCGATGGCGTAGACGTGGGTCATCCTGCAGGTGATCCAGGTCTGGATTCCCTGGTCTGGGTCGATGCTGCCGTCGTCGTTGAGCCAGCCGGCGCCGCCTTGCTCGGTGGGGAACCCACGCCCGAAGTCCAGGAAGCCGTAGGTCTGCGAGGCCATGAAGATGCGGTTGGCTTCGTTGCCCAGCAGGTATCGGGGATTTATGGCGGACGGTGAGGCTTCCGAATGGTTCGGTGTCGTGGTCATGGCGATCGCTCCTTTGCTCAGCGAGGGGATGCAGCTGTTTTCGATGTCTGTTTACAGCCTAACACTTAATTGTTAGGAAACTGAACTTTTTATTGGCTGTCCCCGTGGTCTTGCTCACGATGCTAGTGCGCAGTCCTGAAAACCAACAGCTTTGGTGCCTCAATGGCGAGGTATGGACCTGCCCGGGCAAGGAAGTTTACAATATAAGGTGCAAGCATGGATGGGCGTGATCACGGGGTTCAAGGCCCAATCCCCATGGCGGGTCCCCGTTCCCGCATTATCTATTGTCAGGCGAATCATGACCAGCAATACCGGCAACCTGTCCAAGGCGCTGCCCAAGTCGGTGCGGCACCACAACCGAGCCATCCTGCTCAGGTTGCTCTACCCCGATGTCAGCATGACCAGGGCTGATCTGGCTCGCGCATCAGGGCTGACCAGAGTCGCTATATCAGACATCGTGGCCGAACTGCTGGGCGAGCATCTGCTCATGGAAGTGGGTTATAGCAAATCCACAGGGCCTGGCAAGCGGGGACGGCTGCTGCGCATCAATCCCGACGGGCGCAGCATCCTGGCCCTGGACCTTTCCACACCCTACGTTTTCAGGGGGGCGGTGCTCAACCTGACCGGACAGGTAGTGGCACGTGAGGAGATCCCTCTGACCGCTGACGGCAAGGTCCCCCTGGACTTGGTGGGGGAGTTGACTGATTCATTGATGCAGCGGGCAACCCACCCCGTCATGGGCATCGGCGTATCCAGTCCCGGCATCGTCAGTGCTGAAGGCGTGGTGGATGATGCCACCAACCTGGGCTGGGTTCAGACCGACCTGCGCGGCTATCTGCATGAGAAGACAGGCTTGGAGGTGACGGTCAACAACGATGCCAACAATGAGGTTTTGGCCGAGCGGCAGTTTGGCTCAGGCCAGTCCGACCTGTTGCTGGTCCATCTGGGCGACGGAGTTGGGGCAGGATTGCTGGTCTCTGGCGAGCTGGTGACCGGCTGCAATCGCGCGGCTGGCGAAATTGGCCATGTGGTCGTTGACCCCACAGGCCCGCAGTGTCGCTGTGGCAAGCGCGGTTGCCTGGAATCACTGATCAGCGTTCCCAAGCTGACTGCTGCAATGGATCGGGACCCCGACAATCTGGCCAGCATTCTGAGGCGTGCTGGCGAACTGCTGGGTCGTGTTCTGACCATGCCCGCCGGCCTTATGGACATTCCTCGCGTAGCTGTCCTGGGCGACTCCAGGGTGGTCAACCGCATTTTCCTGAGTGCCATGGAGAAGACCATGAACGATGCCCTGGCCACTGATTTTCGGCGCCCATTAGTGGTCGACCGCTCGGCCCTGGGTGAGGATGCAGCCTTGCTTGGAGCCTGCTCCACGGTGGTGGCCGACCTGATCGAGCCTGACGGCACCGTCTGAAAGTGGATTGAAGACCTGTCTCGCAACCGTGTCCGGACTTGGCGATTCGCGCACATCGCCGAGACCTGCTACCATGGTGACTCGCATGCGGTTGGCCGAGGTTTGACCCCGGTGGCCGGATTTGCGGGCGTAGTTCATTGGTAGAATGGAAGCTTCCCAAGCTTCAGAGGCGGGTCCGATTCCCGTCGCCCGCTCTTGACTGGAATCCTGAGTTTTCAAGGAAAATGGTTGTTTATTTAGGTCTGACAACTGATTGATGGCAACAATATAGCGCGGATGTACAGGCCCTAGCGTTGACGCATAGCTATTGAATAGGCAAAGAAGCAGCCGACCTTGATTGTTACACAGGCGGAAATGGGCAGCTATAGGTCTTATAGTGCTCTTTTGTCTATATGGGTTGTGCGAAAGTTCAAGACTGATCGTCAACTCAATCTTGATACTGAATCTCGCGGGAGACTCCCTACGCCTTTAATCGCTTATTTGGCTGCTGTTGATATGCACCGCCCTAAATTGAAGCTGGAGAGTTGCTGACTCTACCTCTGGGTCATGGTCGGTGCATAGTCTTATGTCAGGATGAATAGATTCCGAATTTTTCTCCGACCGAACGAAGCCCAGCTTTCACGATACCATGCATTGTGCACTGCGGTTTCTCTTGCGGTTCTGGCTTTACGGCAGGTCGATGAAAGCTATTGTAGCCTATCCAGGATGTTGTCGCCGCCTGGGATGATGTAGTCGCAGTCCATGTTGATGCCGTTGCGGCCTTTCGCATACTGCTCGGCCCGGCATCTACCACCTACCCTGACCTTGACCTCGGCTTTAATCCGCTGTCAGTCACAGGGCAGCCGGCCGCGTCTGCGGAAAGGGAGTAGGGAAAATGTCTGCGGGCAAGTATAGTTAAGGGCCAAAGGCTTCATACCGTCGGGCCTCAACTCGTTAAAGAAATCCAAACATGCCCTATCTGGTGGGTATTACCGTCAGGGTCAGGCAAGGCGCGCGCATGCCGCTGTCATTTTTTGGACAGTTTGCGTTGCTCCCTAACTTTCTTGCGCCTTTCTATGGCTATAGGCTGTTGATACACATAGTCAAGTACGGAATCGAGAAAGCCTAGGATTTCTTCAGCGTCCTCTTTCGACACGGGCGTATTCAGGTCACCGTGGGCCATATCGTTGCCCAGCAGCCGGATTTCATGTGCTTCTTCGGCTAGCTGTCTGGTGATGATGGTCTTTGCTGCCAACTCGTCGATTTTCTCATACAGAGACCCGGAGGTGACGCCTTTGTCTTTGGCGGTCGCTTCCAACACAGTTCTGGCCATGAGTACTGCTGAACGGTAGGCGGAGATCGAGCAACAGGAATACGCCTCGGAAGCAACGGAAGCTATTTCCGTAGGAACGTCCTCATATTCCATCCCGACGGCTGCTTCTGGAATCCATTTAATTTCCTCACTGTCGTTCAGGAAGTCTTCTTGAGCTTGACTCACGTCGACATCCGATAGCGAAAAATTGTAATCAATCATGCCCAATGTCGCGTAGCCGCATGAGTCACACTTGAAGATGGCAAACCAAACCTCTGCATAGACAGGAGCGTTATTGAGGTCACCTGATATGAGCGACCCTTGTGGGGTCATATGCGAAAAACGGCCGCAATGCCAACAGATTCTCGAAGCCATGTTTCAATTATATAGACAGAAATAGCAATATGGACTGGGCATCTCTGCTCGACCCCTTGCAATAAACAGATTGTATTCACGAGACATTCGTATTTGCTGCTTCTCTTGGCTTTTGGCTATGATTCTGATCCGCTCCCTAGCACGGGCTGGAGGAGATAGGGGTCTTGCCCGGCTTACGTCCCGGGATAGGTTTGTAGTGTTGCTGGGTAGGCGTGGTGCTTGCTGGATCGGCTATTCGCGGCGGTTGTCTGCGGTGGTTTCCTTTTAGATGTGTTGTCTAGCTGCTTGGCTGATGTCTTGTTACGGTGAGTCGGGCGAGCCATTCAGGGCGCAGGACCCCGAAGCCTAGGCGCATGGTGACGCGGATGGTCAAGAAGTCCTTGAAGTATGCCTGGTCGCCGGTGGCGCTGAGGACCTGGCTGCTGGCGTTGAGCAGGTGGTGCCTGCCGGGGTCTACATGTTCAGGATGATGGGGATCCGTAGATGGCTGGTGTTGGGCTGTTGGCCATGTTGGTGGCGATGAGGGGTGATGTTGAGGACTAATCTAGGCCATCAGTCCGATTCCAGTCGTCCGTTCTCCTTTCTGGAAATCGCCAATGGCATTGAAATTTGGATTTGGAAAGGTTTCAGCTTTGGTATGTATAAGTTGTTGATCGCATCTGATCCTGACCGGCCTCCTGCCAAGGATGAAGCAGAGGCCCTTGCTCGAGCGTGTGCCGCGTTCCTTGCGAACCCAGATTGTTAGACGTTTGATGAAGCTGATTGACTTATAGGCGGTGAGCGAGCGTCAGCATCAGCGTTTACTCACAGGGGAATATCGCTGACGTCTATCGAGAGGAACAGTACCCCAGCCAGACTATGCAGCAAGACGATCAACGTCACTAAGACAAGCAGGATTTTTGTGACGACGTTCCACCATTTCCGGGCTTTGCGCGAGTTCCGTTTATACAAGGCAACTATATGGACAATGCCGCTTATCAGCCAGCAGACAAGCCCCACAATAGTGGTCGCAATTATCCTGTTCACCCAAGTGTCTGACGCAAAATCAACGGCATACGGGAATGCCATAAAGAACTGAATAGGAATTTTGCTATACCAGCCCCAGCTCATTGGCAGTAACAGAACCAAGCCTAGAAACCATAGGACAAGGTCGGCATGAGCGGGTACATGAATCGTGCGGCGAAGGTCGGTCTTCTCCGTATCCTCGCCTGTTGTATCCGCTTTCCGTCCCCTGCATGCCATAGCGGCAAGGCTACAGCATCTGTAGGCATGAAGAGCCGCATGCAGACGCTTCCTCACATTCCCCGTTAATCCTGCTGCGCTTGACCGCCAGTATTCACTGATGAGTTTCTCATCTGTGAAATGTTTGACTGCGCAATCTGTAAGGTGGGCGACTATCGCAAAAGACGGTACGAATCATGGTGTGACTTCGTATGTGTCTTCGCGGCTGATTGAGGCGTATGCGCGGGCTTTTGCTCGCCACATTCAATGTGAGGAAGTTATATCACAGTTTGGTTTGTTGGCATGAGATTTAGGACATGATGCCTGTCAACTTAATCCGCGACTATGCCGACGTGACGCCTGCTGACCAGTTGATGGAGCGCTTCCTCAAAGCCATTATCAACACTTGGCGGCACCTGGGCACGCTGCTTTCCGCATCGGCGAAACAATCGCGTCTATGGTCGCAAACAGGACTCTGCTCAAACACCTAGAATCTCAAGGTTAACGGAGATGCTTCCAACTTGCCCGAATATGCATCTACCTCAGGCCCTGCATACAAATAGGTAACTAATCAACCGTAGTTTCGTCCCACTTCAATCACCTCATAGTAATTTGCACTGATCATTTTTATTCTCTTGCCCATAATCGAATCTTCGATATCTGACCTAAAAAGTTGCCAGCCCGGCAACAGTGCGGAAAGCCTCTCCTAACACCATCAGTGATGAAC
Organism: Bifidobacterium sp. 7101; assembly: GCF_000499285.1. GTDB lineage: Bacteria > Actinomycetota > Actinomycetes > Actinomycetales > Bifidobacteriaceae > Bombiscardovia > Bombiscardovia apis_A. The sequence continues at coordinate 28,819 of NZ_AWUN01000007.1, read as the reverse complement.
AGTATTCCCGCACATTCTGGTGTGTCGAAGCACGGTGCCCCAGGTCCGGCAGTGGAAGATGAGGGGGTACAGGGAAGTATAGAAAGGACGGCCATCATGGCTGATTATCACGTGCAATACAACGAGGATCGCGATCTCTGGACAGTCAAGCGGGCCGGGGCCTCACGCGTCTCCCGCACCTTCGCCACCAAGGCGGAGGCCACCAAGCAGGCCAAGGTCTTTGCAGACCGCTCCGGCGGCGGTGAGGTCAACATCCATAACAAGGGCGGCAACAAAATCCGCGACAAGCGCACCATAGGCAAGAAGGATCCTCGAGACATCAAGGGCTGAGCTCCAACTGAGATTTGGGACCTTTCGCCGTCATCGGGCCTGTGCATGTGCTGAGCATCGTGGTGATAAGTAACGATTGCACTTCTAATATGCCCATCTATCAGCCCGACAGGATGTTGGGATGGTGAAGCATTGGCCGCCGTCGCTGGTCTGTATGTGTCCGCCCCCATAGACTGAAACCAACCGTGAAAGGTGGCGAGGTCGATGGCCGATGGATTCAACCAGCTGGATCAGCGGCTGGCGGACAGCGGGTATGACGAGGGTCTGCCAGCCTCCTATCCTCCTCGCCCGGATATTGATGAGCGTCCCATTCAGATAGCGCATGCCAACATCTGGAGTCGGTTTGCCGCGGTCACGGGACTGGTCTCGGCCTTGGCGGGCGCGGCCTTAATGGCCCATGCCATAGCCCCCTCCAGGCTGGGAGTCATAGGTCAGGTGGGCATCTCGGCCTGGGTGGGTGTCTCCGTGGCCTTTGCCCTGTTGACCATAATTTTGGTCATCATAGCCCGTCACTCCGGACCAGTCCCGAACCGGCCATCGGTAGGCTCTGCCGGCATTATCCTTCTGATCTGCGGGATGCTCTTGACCGTGGCAGGCCTGCTCATTGCCAGCTCCTCCCCCAAGGGCATCATCAAGGCTCCTGCGCGTGACGAAGCACCCACCAGCTCGCCCCAGGCCATGACCGGCGGTATCGACAAGGCTGCCGGCCAGTGCGCTTCGGGTTGGCATGACATCAGCCTGGGCGGGTATGTAGGCATCTCCCAAGCCCGGTATTGCACGGATACGACCATGGCCTACGTGGTTTTCGATAACGATTCTGCGGCATCCCTGGCCAAGGGGCCTATCCGCGCCAGCGTGCCCGACCTGCTCTCCCGCTACGGAGACGGGTTGCAGCCTCAGAATCTATGGCTGCTGACCGGCAAGCGTTGGATGGTGGTGGGCAGCAAGGCCCAGGTGACCGGACTGCAGAGCCAGTGGGGTGGCCAGGCCGAGCCGCTCATGGGCCAGCATTGAATGACCGGGCCGGTCGACTATCGTGGCAGTTATGGATCAAGCACAAAAGGATGACGGCGGATTGGTGGGTCGGCCCTCCACGGTGGTGCCCGGACGTTTTGGGCAGGAGATCAAGGTCGAGAAGGTCCGTTGGTCCCGCAAGCAGGGCACGGGCAACCCCTCGCGGCCCATTTTTGTACTCATGCATGGCTGGGGTTCCAATGAGGAGGACATGGCCGACCTGATGCGTTATGTGGCTCCTTACAACGACTACGCATCCCTGCGGGCGCCCATGGTGGTGCCTGGTAGCGAGCGCGGCATGTTCGGCCCTGGCTACACCTGGTTTCATGATATGCGTCCTGAGCAGGAGGACCTGGATCGGGATGGTTACGCAGCGGCTCGGGCTGTGGATGCCTGGGTTTCAGCCAACATCCCCGAGGACCGACCCGTAGTGGCCATGGGCTTTTCCCAGGGGGCCATGCTGGCTGTTCACCTGCTTCGGGTCAACCCTGAGCGTTACCGCGCTTCCATATGTCTGTCCGGTTTCCTGGCTCCGGGCCTGGTGCCCGGCACCGCTCCTGCGGATGAGCGCCTGGCTGGCTTGAACAAACCGGTCTTCCTGGGGTTCGGCTCGGACGACACCACGGTGCCCAAGTACGAATTCCGTGCCCTGGCCGCCTGGCTGGATGAGCACGTATGGCTGCACACCACCGAGTATGACCACCTGGAACATGCCGTCGACATGCGCGAGATGAATGACCTTCGCCAGTGGCTGGGCGAGATCGACGTGACCTCGGGCCTTATGTAGATCGGCTCAGAGAGCCGAGTCGGCGTCGACCTGCATGACGTAGACGTTGCGGCGCATCTTCCTGGCTGTCGTGCGCGAGATTTCCCCGGATTCGACCATATCCTGGATCTGGCTCAGCTCGATGGCGTAGCCCTCGCGCTTGGCCTCCTCCACCTGATCCCTGACGGCAGGTATCCCCGCGTATTCGGTCTTTCCCTCCGCCGAGGATTCGATCATCTGGTGGTTGATGATGGTGGTCAGCAGGTCCTCGGTCTTGAAGCGTCCCTTGCCCAGCTCGGAGTAAAGCTTTTCGATCAGGAAGTGGTTCATCTCTGCCTGCAGGTGGCGTCCTGCCACGAAGACTTGGTCCTTGTCAATCGGCTGAGCCAGGTGCTTCAGGCGGTGGAACTGGCTGTGCAGCAGGCCCCTGAGTCGTCTGCGAGCCGTGTAGGCCCTCCAGCGGAGCTCACCGCCCCTGTCCAGGTGGAAGAGGGACCCGGATATGGTGGACAGGATCCTGCGGGCGGCCTGTTCCTGGCTGCGTAGATTCAGCAGTTCCTCCTGGTCGTCTCCGCGCTTGCTGCGCTGGTCGATCAGCTGGGCGTCGGCATCCCTGTCGGCTACGGTCTCGGCCTCTGTGCTGGGCTCGTTCTCGTTCCCGGTGGCAGACTGCGTCGATGCAGGTGCCTGCTCTATGCCTGTGTCTTCGCTCTTGAGCTTCTCCTCAAGCTGATCCTGGGCCTCTTCGATTCGGCTCAGTCTCTCCTCCATGTAGTCCTGCTCCCACTCCATGGTCTGCACCTGCAGGTCCTGGAAGTCCTTGGGGGAGTACTGGCCGATTTGCGACTTGAGTTTGGCGATGCGGTGGTTGTACTGCTTGATTACCTGCTGGATGGCTAGGCGGTTCTCGTCAGTGATCCTGCTGGAGAGTTCCCGGACCGTACCCCTGAGCACCTTGATGGATTTTTCGACCTGCTGGGCCGGCACCTCGCTGCTCTGTGAGGGAGCCAGCAGCGGCAGGGCGAAGTTGGCCAGCACCAGGGTGACGATGATGACCCCGGCGGCCACGAAGATCAGCTCGCTGCGCATGGGGAAGGCAGAACCGTCATCGGTCATATAGGGGATGGTCAGGGCCAGGGAGAGGGTGATGGTCCCTTTGGGGCCGCCGAAGGTCATGACGGCAGCCGACCTCAGGAGCTTGGATGTGATTCGTGGCCTGCTGCCGGTTTCATGGTCCTTGGTGAAGATCAGGACGCTGGCCGTCCAGAGGAAGCGCAGCACGATCACCGTCAGGCAAACCAGGGCGATGGTTGCTACCAGCATCCAGTTGCTGACCCGCCGGTCTCGCCAGCTGGTGCCCATGGCTGCCGGCAGCAGCATGCCCAGAAGGACGAAGACCGCGCCGTTGAGGCTGAAGGAGAGCACCTTCCAGACGCTGGACGAGACGATGTTGGCCTTGGAGGTATTGGGTCCCACTCCGGTGTGGTCGAAACGGATCAGCAGTCCGGTGGAGACCACGGCCAGGACTCCGGATACATGCAGGATGTTCTGCCCGACCATGTATATCAGGAAAGGCAGGAAGAGCTCCAGCAGAATCCTGGTAGTGGTGGTTTCCCAGCCCAGGCGACGGGCCGACTCAAAGAGCCAGTTGACTACGAAGCCCATGATCAGGCCGAAGCCGATGCCACCCACGAACTCAACGAAGAACTCGCCCAGGGCCCGGGGCAGGGAGAAAGACCCGGTTACGGTGGCCAGAATGGCGAACTGGAAGCCGATGACGCCGGTCGCGTCGTTGAAGAGCGATTCGCCAGCAAGGATTGAATGTTCATCCGGCGTGAGGTCGGCGCTCTCGCCCAGGGAGGAGACGGCCACGGCATCGGTGGGTCCCAGGGCGGCGCCCAGGGCCATGGCTGCGGCCAGTGGAAACATGGGCCAAGCGGCGTGCAGGATAACGCCCACCATAAGCATGGTTAGGGCGGCCAGTCCGATGGCCAGGGAAAGGGACGATCGCAGTCCCTTGAGCAACTCCACCTTATTGATGGTGTGGGCCTCGTAGTAGAGCAGGGGCGCGATGAAGAGGACCATGAACAGCTCAGGATCCAGCCGCATCCGCGGGAAAATGGGCAACAGGGCCATGACTGCGCCCAGGACGATCTGGACCAGGGGGGTGGAGATTCGGGGAATGAATCTGGAAATAAAGGAAGAGACGAGGACGGCAGCAAGTATGCACAGGATTAGGATGAATGTTTCCACGGGCTTCCTTTCCGCCACGCAATCCCGGGCGGGCTGCTGCAGGCCCGACTAGCAGAGTTCGTTCGACCAATGAAGGAATCTCCGAGTGCAGGGTCGCATGAGGATCGACGTCGCGTAGTCCATTATACGGAATAGTGATATCCAGGAACAGTATTAATGGACAATGTGCGCTAAGTTGACACCTCAAGCCAAGATGGTGGACAGACTGCGCTCGCGATAGGCGAACATTTGTGAAAATCCGGCCCGGGGACCCCTCGTAAGTGCGTGAAACGCCGGCTCAATCGGTATACTCGTGAAGACCGGGAAGGCTCCAAACCTCCCAGAGGTGCACCGCTTGTGGCGGCTGACCATGGAGCCCCATCTCTTGACCCCGGGGACTTGCGCGCACGCTATTGTTTCCCCGATGCTTTTGGACATCCCCCGGTCCAGAAGGAAGATTGCAAGAACGACTGCAGAGGGTCGCATGCGGGGACAAATGACCGATCCGGTTTGGAAAGGCCAGGTTGACCGATGACATCATCCGTGACATCTACAAACATTAAGAATCAGAACGCAACGGCAGCAGGGACTGACATGCGTTTCGACGACACCGATTGGCATAGCCTGGAGACCTCGGCTGTGCTGGAAGCCCTGCACACCGGCGATCAGGGTTTGGATACGCAGGAGAGCGCACGCCGACTGGAGATCTTCGGGCCCAACAGCCTGGCTGAAGCCCAGGCCAAACCCCGTTGGAAGCTCTTCCTGGAGCAGTTCGCCGGCCCTCTGATCGCCGTCCTGATGGTCTGTGGCATCATCACCATTTTTCTGCAGCATTATGTGGATGCGGCGGCCATTTTCTTGGTCCTTTTCCTCAATGCCATCATCGGCTATGTGCAGGAGTCCAAGGCAGATAAGGCCGTGGAGGCCCTGACAACCCTGTCCACCCCCACCACACGGGTGGTGCGCCAGGGCCGGATGGAGCAGATTGACGCCGACCAGCTGGTTCCGGGCGACCTGGTCCTCCTGGAGAGCGGCGACCGTATCCCCGCAGACCTGAGGCTGATCGAAGCCCTCCACCTGCGCATCGACGAGGCCATGCTGACGGGCGAGAGCGAGGATGCCAAGAAGAATACGGACCCTGTGGACCGAGACGCAGCCCTTGGCGACAGGCGCTGCATGGCCTTCTCGGGCACCATGGTCACCAGCGGCCGTGGACGCGGACTGGTGGTAGCCACCGGTTCCGACACCGAGCTGGGCGAAATCAACGATCTGGTCCATGTGGCCAAGGGCCGCACCCCCCTGCAGCGAATCATCCACCGTACCGAGGTGGGCATCGCCATCGCCGTCATATTGGTGGCCATCTTCGTCTTCATCGGCGGAGCCATCCTCAATGGTGACGCTACCGGGGCCTTCCTGTCCGCAGTCTCCCTGGTGGTGGCCTCCATGCCCGAGGCCCTGCCCATCGTGCTGACCGTGGCCATGGCCTTGGGTGTCTCGAGGATGGCTGAATATCATGCCATCGTCCGTTCGCTGCCGGCGGTGGAGACTCTGGGCTCCATCACGGTCATCGGCTCGGACAAGACCGGTACGCTGACCCAGAACCGCATGACCGTGGAGCAGTTCACCTTGGGCGGTGGCCAGCCAGTCCCCGTCGAGGGCATGGACCTAGGCGCAGCGGCTGTATCCGGCGACGACCGTATGCGCGGTCTGGCCGCCCTTGCTCGGGCCGGGGCTCTGACCAACGAGGCCCACCGGCAGCCAAATGAACAGGGCGGCATCGAATACAGCGGCGACGCGGTCGATATGGCCATGGCCCGCCTGGCCGATCAGACCGGGGCCGTGACCACTGAAGATCTGGATACTCCTATCGTCATGGAGACCCCCTACGAGCCGGAGCTGCTGCACTCCATGACCATCCGCCGTAGCCCGGACGGCACCCTGACCCAATACGTCAAGGGTGCTCCGGACGCGGTCATGGCCATGTGCCGAACCATGCTGGACCCGGATGGCCAAGTCGTTCCCCTGGACACCCAGGCCGTCCACAAGTCTTACGAAGCCATGGGCTCCCAGGGGCTGCGCGTCATAGGCGTGGCCAGCAGGGTCCTTTCCTCTGACCAAGACCCCGTCTCCCGTCGTCGACCCGACGACTTGACCTTCCTGGGGCTTGAGGGCATGCTCGATCCGCCTCGACCTGGTGTGCGCGAGGCCATCGCCGAATGCGCCAGGGCCGGCATCCGCGTGGTCATGATCACCGGCGACCACCCGGTGACGGCAGCCGCCATAGGTCGCCGCCTGGGTCTGGAGCACACCGATCAGGCGCTGACCGGCAGCGAGATGCTGGAAATGAGCGACGAGGTCCTCCGGGCCCGTCTGCGTGAGACCTCCATCGCCGCCCGTGTCTCCCCCCAGGACAAGCTGCGCATTGTGGAGGCCCTGCAGGACGAGGGCCATGTGGTGGCTGTGACCGGCGATGGCGTCAATGACGCCCCGGCACTGAAGGCTGCCTCGGTAGGCATCGCCATGGGTCGTTCCGGCACTGACGTAGCCCGGGAGGCCAGCGATGTGGTTCTGACTGACGACAACTTCGTCACCATCACCCAGGCCGTGCGTCAGGGGAGGGTCATCTTCAAGGCCATCCGCGGGTCCGCCTACTTCCTCCTGTCCACGGCTGCAGCCGCCATGATTGCCGTGGGGGTCAATGTGATTGCTGAGGAGCCCCTGCTCTTCCTGCCCCTGCAGATGCTCTGGATCAACTTCGTGACCAACGGCGTCCAGGACATTGCCCTGGGATTCGAGCCGGGCAACGGTGATGAGCTGGAGTCACCCCCGCGGTCGTCCGGAGAGGGCCTGCTCTCGCGGGTGCTCTGGGCGCGACTTGCCGTCTGTGGGCTCTGGATGGCCACCTGCATTCTGGTCCTCTTCCGCCTCAACATCAACGCGGGGATGGATCTGGCCCACGCCCGGACCATGGCCTTGACCCTGTTGGTCCTCTTCAACTTCTTCGTCGCCATGTCGGCCCGGTCCGAGAACAGGCTGATCGTCCAGCTCAACCCCTTGGATAACACCTTCCTCCTGGTGGCCTCGTTCGTTGCCCTGGGCATCCATGCGGGGGCCATGTACCTGGCTCCGGTTGCGGGCGTTCTGGGCATGGCCCCGCTGAGCGCAAGCCAGTGGCTCATCTGCCTGGGAATCGGACTGACGGTCCTGATTTTCAGCGAGGGCGACAAGATGGTTCGTGCATTCCTGGCCAAACGTGGCATCGACACGTCCGGGCGGCCCAAGGGCCATCTGCATCATGTGCGCCGCCGCATCGCAGGCATGATCAACTGAACTGACCTGTCGGGCTGGACTGTCAGACTGAACCCGTGCAAGAACGGTGGAAGGTGCCCATGGAGGAGGCCCTGCGGTTGGCCGGCATAGCCGGAGACCGTGGGGACGTGCCCGTGGGCGCCTTGGTTCTGGATGCCTCGGACCAGGTCATCGGCCGGGGCTTCAATCAGCGGCAGGCCCTGGGCCGCCCCCTGGCCCACGCCGAAATGGAGGCCATCGGAAAATCCAATGCGGGCTGGGATCTGGCAGGATGCACCATGGTCGTCACCTTGGAGCCCTGCCCCATGTGTGCTGGAGCCCTGATGGCCTGCCACTTCAGCAGGCTGGTCTTCGGCGCCTGGGATCCCAAGATGGGAGCCTGCGGGTCGGTCTGGGACCTGCCCCGTGACCCGCATACCGGGACGAAGGTCGAGGTGCTGGGCGGTGTGTGTGAACAGGCATGCGCCGGGATTCTTGCCGACTTCTTCGCCCGTCACCGCCAGGGCTGAGTCCTGTTTTCAGCGGTGGCTGTGGTTGGCCCTGTACCGCTGGAAGGCCGGGGTGACCTGGAGGGCCGCCCAGATGCAGCGCAGGACAATCAGGCAGAGGTAGGCGGCGAACAGGTTGGCGCCCACTCGCGCGCTGACTCCTGAGGCCGCCCAGGTGCCCACCGGCGTGGTCAGAGCGGCCACGATTCCCAGAAGCAGCCCCTGACCGGCGTGAACCAGGTGGTGGCGCAGGTTGGTGAAGGTTCCCGACAATGAACTGGGCAGGATGGCCAGCAGGGAGGTCCCCCTGGCGATCAGGTCGCTGGCGCCCAGCAGGGCCAGGGCCGGCACCGCGATGGCTCCGCCACCTACGCCCAGCAACCCTGACAGGGTTCCAATCAGGACGCCGACCAGTAGAATGATCAAGGCCACCGCCGGGCTCAGCTGGATGCTGCTCTCCCTGGAGGGCGTGGACAGCAGCTGCTGGGCAATGACTGCCATCAGGAAGCCCACGTAGAGCCACCTGAGTATCACCTCAGGAAGCCGATCCAGCAGCCAGGTGCCTATCTGCGCTCCAATAACCGTACCCACGGCCAGCAGCAGGGCCGCCAGCCAGTCCACATGCCCGCCTAGGGCATAGGAGGCCACCCCTGCCAGCGACATGGGGATCATGGAGGCCAGCGAGGTGGCCGAGGCCTGCCGCTGCTGCAGTCCGGTCCATACCAGCGCTGGCACGATGATCGATCCACCGCCGATACCGAACATCCCTGACAGGAATCCGCTGATCACGCCCACCAGGACCAGGATGGACAGGGTCCGCCGGTCCATCCCTCCGGCTCCTTTCTGCTCTTTCTGCATGGGTTCCAGCCTAGGTCGACGTCCTCATCGGGATGGCAGGATGTCCGCGTGTGTGGTCATGTCCTCCAAAATGCAGAAATCAACGCATATCCCGGCCCTTATGTCCACCATGCGACCGTTGCCTTGGTTCCCTTCTGCCGTCTCGGCATACTGCTTGGTATCCCCCGGGCCGGTCCCCGGAGGTGTGTCGTCTGTTCAAGAGAATTAAGAGGGTGTATTTCGATGCGATATACGGTCATCGGTGCCGGAGCCATGGGCTATCGTCTGGGTGTGCTGCTGCAGGAGCAGGCCGGCCTGCAGGTGGATTTCGTGGATACCTGGATGCCCAATATTGACAAGGTTCATGACCAGGGAGGCGTCTACGTCTCCCGCGATCACGAGAATCGGCATTTGGTGCCCGTCAACATTTACACCCCCGAGGACTACAAGGGCGACCCCGACGTCTGGATTGTCATGGTCAAGCAGATGCAGCTTGAGGGGATCCTGGAGCGCTGCGCGCCGCTTTTCCGCGACCATCAGGTGGTCTACTCGGCCATGAACGGCTGGGGTCACTTCGACAAGCTGCTCAAGTACTTCCCCAAGGAGCGCATCTACGGCGGCACGGCCATGATCGGCACAGTCCTCAACGGGCCCGGCGATGTGGACTTCATCGGCAAGCCTGGGGCTGGTTCCGTGCATCTGTGCGCCATGACCGAGCAGACCACCGACCTGGAGCGCCGGATGGCCGAGGACTTCAAGGCTGCCAATCTCAACCCCATCCTGACCGAGAACTTCGAGGGTACCTGCCTGGCCAAGATCATCTTCAACTCAGTGGTCAACACCATCTGCACCATGTATCAGATCACCATGGGCCAGTTCGTCTCCTACCCGGGCGCCAAGGACATGTCCCGCCAGCTGATCGACGAGGCCTATGACGCCTGCGAGCGGGCCGGCAAGCAGCTGATCCAGACCCGCCAGGAGACCCTGGACGAGGTGGACTATGTCAGCCGCATAGGCAATCCGCTTCATTACCCCTCCATGTACCAGGACATGTCCAAGGGCCGTCCGACAGAGGTGGACTACATCAACGGCTACCTGGCGCGCCTGGGCCGCGAGCATGACTACGTCTGCCGGACCCAGGAGTTCCTGACCCATGGCGTCCATCTGGCTGAGCTGGCCTTCCGTGTCCACCATGAGGAGCAGGCCGATCAGGGGTGATGTGAACGGTCGCTGAGCAGATTTCCATGAATTACTTTCCCAAGTAAGAAAAACACGCCCTTCCAGACAAGTTAGCCGCGGGTCCCTAGCATGGAGCCTAATTGTTCAATGTCGGCAAACGACATCGTCGGGCTTATGGCGGAGGTGTCATGGAGGATCATCGCGGCGGCCCAAGGATGGGGTCCTATCAGAGCAAATCGAATCTGGGGGTTCCCCTCAGGCTGGTTTACATGGAACAGTCCGGGCTGTCCCTTGCTGTCCTCTTCCCGGGGAAGGGTCTGCCGCGAATAGTTCACTGGGGCGATCCAGTGGCCGATCCGCAAGCCCTTCTGGGTTCCTACGACGCTCTAGCCCCGCAGCGGGTATCAGGAGGACTGGACCTGACGGCCTGGCCCAGCATCCTCCCGACCCAGTCCGAGGCGTGGACCGGACAGCTCCGACTGCGCATCTGCCGCGGCGGTGTTGAGGTCTTTTGTTGCTTCCAAGTCGAATCAGTCGATCTGGGTGCAGACTCGGTTCGGCCTGACGACTCCGCTGTTCCGACGCTGAAGGTTCGGGCCTGTGACCGGGACCAGGGTGTGGGACTGATCTGGCATTGCCAGGTGCTCCCGTCCGGTCTTGTCAGGCAGCGTGCAGACCTGTTCAACCTGGATAGGGTCAGAGATCTGGATGTCAACGGCTTGGAGCTGGCTTTCCCCTTGCCGGCCGAGGCAACCGAGATTCTGACCACCACCGGTCACCACCTGCGCGAGCGCAGTCCGCAACGTCAGCCACTGACCGTAGGCCGTCTGGAGCGTTCAAGCCTGGTGGGCCGACCGGATTTTGACTCCTCACTGGTCATGTGTGCGGGCCGACCCGGGTTCGGATTCGAGCATGATGAGGTATACACGGTCCACTTGGGCTGGAGTGGCAATGGCCTGCTCAGCGCCGAGCGGATTCCTTCAGCTTCCGCATTGCTGGGCGGCGGCGAGATTCTGATGGCCGGGGAGATTACGCTTCCTCCTGTTGACGGTCATTCCGACCAGCAGGTATATTCCACGCCCTGGCTCTATGGTTCCCGTGGCAAGGGACTGGACCAGGCGGCCCACAGGTATCATGCTTTCCTGCGGTCCCTGCATCCTGGCTTGGCCTCACGTCCTAGGCCCGTCACGCTGAACACCTGGGAGGCGGTCTACTTCGACCAGTCCTATGACAAGCTGGCTGCCCTGGCTGACCAGGCCGCCCATATAGGTGTGGAGCGCTTTGTCGTTGATGATGGGTGGTTCCAGGGCAGGCGTTCGGATGAGTCCGGGCTGGGGGACTGGTCCATCGATCGGCAGGTATGGCCTGAAGGGCCTAGGAGCCTGGAAGCCCTGGCCGCAAGGGTGCATCAGCTGGGAATGGAATTCGGCCTCTGGTTCGAGCCCGAAATGATCTGTCCGGACTCAAACGTCTTTCGCGATCATCCCGACTGGGTCATGTCCCCCGGGCCTTCCCGGTTGCCTGTCGAAGGCCGCAACCAGCAGGTCATGGATCTGACCAACCCCGATGCCTATGCCCATGTGTTCGAGGCCATGGACTCGCTCATTACGCTTATGGGCATCGACTACATCAAGTGGGATCACAATCGCTATGTGACCGAAGCCTGCTCTCCCCGGTCGGGACGTCCTGCCGTGCATGCGCAGACCGAGGCGGTCTATGGAATCATGCGCGACCTGAAAAGCAGGCATCCCGGTTTGGAGATCGAGTCCTGCGCTTCAGGGGGCGCACGCATCGATCTGGGCGTATTGGAATATGCCGACAGGGTCTGGGTCTCGGACTGCGTGGATCCCGTCGAGCGGGCCGACATCCAGCGGTACACATCCCTGCTGGTGCCTCCGGAGATGATGGGTGAACATGTGGGCGACTCCCCGGCCCATTCCACCGGCCGTGCCACCTCGCTCGATCTGCGTGTGGCCATGGCTTTCTTCGGCCATATGGGTGTGGAATGGAACCTGCTTGCCGTGCCCCAGGATCAGCTGACTGAGCTGGGGCGCTGGATTGATCTGTATAAGCAGTGGCGGCATATGCTGCACACCGGTCATGTAGTACATGGCGACGCACCCGACCCGGCAGTCCGCTTGGACGGGGTGGTCTCTGCTGACGGCTCGCAGGCGCTCTACCGATTCACCCAGTTGACATCTTCGGCCAATTACCCCCCGCAGACTCTGGCGCTTCCCGGCCTGGATCCCAGTGCTGATTACCGGATCAGGCCCTTGGATGTCTGCCGTGACCTGGATCGGATCGGCAACGGGCAAAGTCCTCTGGCCTGGTGGTGTCCCCAAGGGGCGGTCCTCCCGGGTGCGGCCTTGGGCGCTCAAGGAATCCGGCCGCCGGTCATTCACCCGGCGGAGGCGGTGATCTTTGAGGCGAGCCGTATCTGAATCCGTCGAGCCGTTTCCCGATTTATTCGGGCTTATCGGCCTCTTCGGGACCCTGCAGATACCGGGCGATTGCTCTGGCTGCGGGGGCTTGGGCCCAACGGAGCCAGTCGCCATCGATGATCTTCACGGGGACCTCGACCATCTGGCTGTGGCGGAATGAGGCTGTGCCCTTGCGTACGGATTCGATGCATCTCTTCATCAGATAAGAAGTCTCCCCGCCCACCAGGACCTTGTCGGGCAGGGCCACGTTGGCCACCAGGGCGATCAACACCCCTAGCCGATAACCGGTCATATTGAGCAGGGTCTCCGCCTGCGGCATGTCCTCCTCCAGGTCTTTGACCAACTTGTCAAAGCTGGCAGCCTGTCCGATGGCATGCGAGTATTGCTCAGCCAGGGATCCTGTAGTCAGGCACTGGGCGCAGCCACGATGGCCCAGATAGCAGACCGGCCCATCCGGATCCACCAGCTGATGGCCGATCAGCCCAAAACCCTCGTCCGGTGAGGAGACGGGCATGCCGCGCTCGCTTAAGGCATAGCCGATGCCGGATCCCATGGTGATCAGAGCGAACCGGTCCAGCCCGATGCCCTCGCCAAACCATCCTTCGTACAGGGCCAGGGCATCGAGATCGTTGAAGACCAGACAAGGCAGATCACATGTGCTCTCCATCTGGGTGGCAAGGTCAACGGGTTCGCTCCAATGCAGGAAGGGGGCGTAGGTGACGACTCTGTCTTGCTCCGCCCGACCGCCCAGGGAGATGGCCAGGCCGGAGGGGCTGGGCAGACCGGCCCGACTGATCTCGCGCATGCAATCTTGGGTTAGGTCTGACAGCATCCTTACGACCTGGCCTGGGTTTCGCTGTCGAATGTGATGACTGTGGGACCGGCCGACAGGTCGGCAGGCCAGGTCCGTCGCCGTTGCCAGCGCAGTGCCACCGTGAAGATTGATGCCAATGAAGGTCTTGGCTTCCCGGCGGATGACCAGGGCCTGCTGCGGTCTGCCTACGCTACTGGAACTATGCTTGCGGCCATCCTGTCTTCCTGGTTCGTCTGCCTGCGGTAGAGTGCCGGCTTCCCGGATGACTCCGAGATGGGTCAGATCGTTGGTGATACGCGATACGGCGCCCTGGGTCAGGTTGAATCGCCGCGCCAGAGCCACTCTGGAGATTGGACCGTGCTGGAGGATCTCGACGGCGATGCGGTGGGTGTATTTGGAGGCCGTGAACCAGGCTGGGAATGGCCGTGCTTCCCCTGAACGGTCAGCATCCCCGTGTTGGTTTGATATTTGGTTGTCTCTGTCGGCCACGGCGCCTCCTTACGGACAAACCTCCCTGTACCGAACAGCCTATCTTAATTACTTTCTTAACGAAAGGAACTCGCCAAAGCTGGGAATGAAATATCCCGGTACCCTATGCTGGTCCGCAGAATCATCTAGGTCACAGTTGCCCGTGCAGATGGTAAAGGAGCCAAATATGAAGGATATCGGCAGTAGGAAAGGATCCGGGCTTGGCCGAATATCGGCCTGGGTCCGCAACGGAGTCGCCTCATTCCTGGCTCTGTTGACTCTCGTGGCCATGGCGGGCTGCGGCTCCGCGGATTCAGGCCTGGTCACTCTGGACTTCTTCCAGTTCAAGTTCGAGGCCGCTGACCAGTTCAAGGCCATGGTGGCACAATTCGAGAAGGAGAATCCCGACATCAGGGTGAACATCAACAATTCGGCCGACGCCCAGACGGATTTGCGCACCCGTCTGGTTAAAAACCGGGTGCCCGACGTCATCACCTTCAACGGTGATATCAGCTTCGGCATGTTCGCGGCATCCGGGGTCTTTCATGATTTCACTGATGATCCCCTGGTCAAGGAGCTCAATCCGGGCATGGTGTCGATAGCCAGGAATCTGGTCCAGACCAGGGATCCCTCGGCCAAGCGCCTGTATGGTCTGCCCTTTGCCGGCAACGCCAGCGGTTACATATACAACAAGACGCTCTGGCGAAAGGCAGGGGTCGATCCTGACAATCCGCCGCGCACCTGGTCGGAGTTCACGGCAGTCATGGACAGGTTCAAGGACCAGGGCATCGAACCTGTGCAGGGCACCCTCTCCGATTCCTGGACCGCCCAGGCCCCCTTGGCATCACTGGCGGGGACTCTGGTCCCCGAGAGCAGGTACCGGGATCTTCTGGCTGGGAAAACCGATTTCAAGACCCTGTGGACACAGCCGGCTCGGCGAGAGGTCGAGCTCTTCAGCCATTCCACTGGCGACAAGGGCGTTACCTACCAGCAGGGCACCCAAAACATGGCCAAGGGCAAGGTGGCGATCCTTCCCCTGGGAACATACGCCATACCGCAAATCAGGATGATCGATCCGGATGTGGACCTCGGATTCGCCCAGATGCCGGCCAACGATTCCCCCTCCCAGCAGATACTGACGGCTGGCGACGATGTCATGCTGACCATGGGTGCCACCACCAAGCATCCCAAGGAGGCCATGCGGCTGATCCGCTATCTGATGCAGCCCCAGCAGCTGCGCACATATGCAAAGGCCCAGACGGCCTTCACGCCGACCAGGAAGGTGGAGGCAGGTGATCCGGCCCTGAACGGGGTTCTTCCCTTCTTCCAACAGAACCGCCTGGCCGACTTCTGCGACCATTACATCCCCTCTTCCATCAATATCGGCGGCTATCTGCAGACCATGGTCACCAAGGGGGATGTGGACGGCTTCATCGGTTCCATGCAGAACGAATGGGACAAGGTCCAGGCAAGGAACTTCCAATGATGAAAGGTCAGGACTCAGTCATGGCACAATCCAAGGTCGTCGGCATCCGTACCGCTGACGCAACAGCCAAGGCCAGAAAGCGGCCTTCAAGGTTCTCCAATCGCAAGGTGGACCGCGCCTTCTACTGGATGGCGGTCCCTGCGGCACTCATCTTCACGCTCTTCCTCTATGTGCCCTTCCTCCAGGGTGTGGCCTACTCCTTCACGAATTCCCAGGGTTATGGGCGCTTCTCATGGATTGGCTTCAAGAATTACGGCGCCCTCTTCCGTGACGGCCGTGTGGGTCATGCTTACCTGTTCACTCTGCTGATTGCCATTCTGATCACCCTGTTGGTCAACTTCATCGCCCTGTTCATCTCGGTGGCGCTGAATGGGAAAATCGCCTTCAAGAACGGGTTCCGGGTCATCTATTTCATCCCCTACACGCTCTCGGTTCTGGTCATCGGCTATGTCTTCAAATACATCTTCATGACGCCCCTGCCGGCTCTTGGCAAGGCCCTGGGCATCGGCTGGCTCTCCCAATCCCTGCTGACCAGCGAGCGCTATGCATGGATCCCCATCGTCTTCCTCTCGGTCTGGCAGGCGGTGGCCTATTCAACCCTGATATATCTGGCGGGTCTGCAGACCATTGACTCAGAGGTCTATGAGGCCGCATCCATTGATGGCGCCAACGAGTGGCAGAAATTCTGGAGGATCACCTTCCCCTTGATTGGCCCATTCTTCACCATCAACCTGGTGCTGACTCTGAAGAATGCCTTCAACACCTTCGATCAGGTGGTGGCCTTGACCGCAGGAGGACCCGATTCGAAGACCGAAACAGTCACCTACCTCATCTACAAGGGCGGTCTTACCGGAGGCGAGTACGCCTACCAGACAGCCAACGCGGTCATGTTCTTCATCGTCCTGGCTGTGATCGCGTTCATCCAGCTGGGCATTTCCAGAAGAGGGGAGAAGATCTGAGATGGCACAGACAGCGCTTATGCAACCGCAGACATCGGCACAATCATCAGAAAGAGGGGGAAGGCTGCGTTGGGGATCCCCGGGCTCGCGCCTCAAGAGGGTCAACTGGTGGCTGACGGCCACTGTGGCTGTGCTCTCCCTGACGATTCTTGTGCCGCTCTACTTCACCGTGGTCACGGCTCTGAAGACCCCTGCGGAGGCCGGAACCTTCAGCCTGCCTTCTTCCTGGCAGTGGCACAATTTCGCCGATGCCTGGAACAAGGTCAACTATCCCAAGGCTGCACTGAATTCGGCCATCGTCACGGTCTGCGCAGTGGCACTCACCCTGCTGACCAATACCTTCGTGGCCTATGCAGTGGCCAGGAATATGGACAAGCGCTTCTTCCGCTTCCTCTATTACTTCTTCATTGCGGCCATGTTCGTCCCCTTCCCAGTGGTCATGCTTCCCATCGCCAAGCAGTTCGGCAGCTGGCATTTGGACAACGTGCCCGGCCTGATTCTGCTCTACGTGGTGTTAGGCCTGGGCACAAACCTCTTCATCGCTACGGGGTTCATCCGATCCATTCCCACCGCTCTTGAGGAGGCCGCCCGCCTTGATGGCGCAGGCACCTGGAGGATATTCTGGACCATCATCTTTCCACTGATGGGACCGATCAATGCGACCATCGCCATCACCACGGCCCTCTGGGCCTGGAACGATTTCCTCATGCCGCTTATTGTTCTGACGGATCAGACCAGCCAGACCATTCCCCTGGCACAGTATGTCTTCAGCTCCCAGTTCGCCACCAACTACCCGATGGCATTCTCCAGCTACCTGATGGCCCTGGCGCCCATCCTGATCGTCTACTTGTTCGCACAGAAGTGGGTCATCAGCGGTGTCATGAGGGGAGCTGTCAAGTAGCCCCGCAAGGACAGGCAGTTAGGGCAGCCTATAGTAGAGGTCACAGAACAAGGAAGTCCCAGGAATCCAATTTTCGTGAGGAGGACCATGACCCAGGAAGAACGCATGCAGCTGCCCGATCGGGTGCGGACCAACGGAGCCACCCCCAATCCCTGGTGGGCCAATGCCGTGGTCTACCAGATTTACCCACGGTCCTTCCAGGACACCAACGGCGACGGCTACGGCGACCTGCCGGGCATCACCCAACGGCTGGACTACCTGGCCGACCTGGGCGTGGACGTGATCTGGCTGAGCCCGGTCTACAAGTCCCCCCAGGACGACAACGGCTATGACATCGCCGATTACCAGGACATCGACCCCATCTTCGGCACCATGGACGATATGGACGAGCTTCTGGATCAGGCCCACCAGCGGGGGATCAAGGTGGTCATGGACCTGGTGGTCAATCACACCTCGGACGAGCACGCCTGGTTCCAGGCCTCCCGCAACAGGGATGATCCGCACGCCGACTGGTACTGGTGGCGCCCTGCCAAGGCCGGCCACGAACCGGGGACTCCTGGCGCAGAGCCCAACCAATGGGGGTCCTACTTTGGAGGCTCCGCCTGGCAGTACGATCCGCAGCGCGGCGAATACTACCTGCACCTGTTTTCCAAGAAGCAGCCTGACCTCAACTGGGAGAACCCCCGGGTCCGGCAGGCCGTCTTTGACATGATGAATTGGTGGATGGACCGGGGCATCGACGGTTTCCGCATGGATGTGATCGTCATGATCTCCAAGACCGTCGACCCCGAGGGCCGTCTGCCTGGCGAGAGTGGTTCGGCCATCGCCGACGGTCCTGTAGGACCCGAGGGGTATTCATCCTCGGTGCCCTTCTGTGTGGACGGCCCCAGGCTGGATGAGTTCCTGCAGCAGATGCGCAGTCAGGTCTTCCAGGGCCGGCAGGGCTATCTGACCGTGGGGGAGGCTCCCAGTCTGGCGCCTGCCCGCAGCGGGCAGATCACCGACCCGGCCAACCATGAGCTGGATATGCTCTTCCTCTTCACCCAGACCGAGGTTGACACCGGGGACAGCAAGTGGGACATCCGCCCCTTCCGGGTCTCCCGGCTCAAGGCGGCCATGGACGAGCAGCAGCAGGCTGTGGCCAAGGCCGGATGGGCCAGCCTCTACTTCGACAACCACGATCAGCCCAGGATCGTCTCCCGTTGGGGCGACACATCCAGCGAGGAACTGCGCTCGCGTTCGGCCAAGGCCCTGGGGCTCCTCCTGCACATGCACCGGGGGACCCCCTACATCTATCAGGGCGAGGAGCTGGGCATGACCAACGCTGGCTTCATCAGCCTTGACCAATACAAGGATCTGGAGTCCATCAACCTCTACCATCAGCGGGTCGATCATGCGCACGAGCAGGATCCGGAGTCCATGATGGCCGCCCTGGCCTATATGAGCCGCGACAACGCCCGCACCCCCATGCAGTGGGACTCCACCAAGTTTGCCGGCTTCACGGCTTCCTACGCTCCCAAGGAGCCCTGGTTGGCCGTCAACCCTAATAAGGACAAGGTCAACGCCAAGACCGAGCTGCGCGACCCGGATTCGGTCCTGGCCTTCTACCGGGAGCTGATTCGCCTGCGTCACACCAATCCGCTCGTGGCGGCCGGCGACTTCACTCTTCTGGATCCGGATGCTGACCAGATCTACTCATTCACCCGTTCCCTGGACCAGGCGCCGGAACCCAAGTCGGGACCCGAGGCTGCCAGCGTTCTGGACGCCCTGCCCTGCCAGCGCCTTCTGGTTGTGGTCAACCTGAGCAGCCGACGGGCCTCGCTGCCGCCTCAAACCGCAGCACTTCTGGGCCTGGACCAGACCGGATTCACCTCCATGGCCCTTGGCGCGGTGGATCCCGACCGAATCCTCATATCCACCTACCGACCAGAGCAGACTGCCAGCTCCCTGCTGACCGGCCGTCTCTCCCCCTGGGAGGGTTTCGTATACCGACTCTGAGGAAAACCCCGCCGTCGGCACGCCTTCCCGGCTAGAGTGGAAATCAGCGATGCCCTGATGGGCCTGTACGGACCGGTCGGGTCCCCGGGTCCCTGGGCGATGGGTCCGCGCCGTGGTCAATCCCGACGATTCCGGCGCGGACGGGAAAAGAAAGCGGGTTGCATGTCTCGTCTGATCATCGTCTCCAACCGTTTGCCCATGTCACTGCAGGCACGGGAGGACGGTTCATATACCTTGCGCCAGAACGTGGGGGGACTGGCCACGGCCATCGGCCCCTACCACCGTTCCCATAAGGATAGCCTCTGGATCGGCTGGAGCGGCATCGATCCTCAGAAGTACTCGGAAAAGGAACTGGACCGCATCCGTCAGGCCTACCGGGAGAGCCGGTGCATTCCTATCTTCCTGAGCAAGGAGGAGCTGAACGGATACTACGCCGGGTTCTCCAACAACACCCTCTGGCCGCTCTTCCATGACTTCTCGCATGAGGCCGTCTTCCGCCAGGAGGATTGGGAGATGTACCGCAAGGTCAACATGCGTTTCGCACAGGTGGTGGAGCCGCTCATCCGCAAGGGCGACACCATATGGATTCAGGATTACCACCTGATGCTCCTGCCCAAGATGCTGCGCGAACGCTACCCTGACGCCTCCATCGGCTGGTTCCTGCACGTGCCATTCCCCAGCGCCGAGATCTTCCGCTCGTTGCCCTGGAGCCGCGAAATCCTGGAGGGCGTCCTGGGTGCCAACCTGATCGGCTTCCATACGGTGGACTTCTCCGCCAGCTTCCTGGCTTCGTTGCACAGACTGCTACCCGAACTGCCGGTCAACCGGGACGGTGTGGTCGAGATGCCTGACGGTCACCGCGCAGCCATCGACGCCTTCCCCATCGGCATCGACTACAACCTCTACCGTCGTACCGCCCACTCCAGCCTGGCCCGGGCCATGCGCCGAGGGATCGACGAGGTCTGCGGCAAGTCCCCCCGTCACCGCTACCGCACCTCGGTGACCGCTGAAGGGGTCGCGGCCAACGAAGCCGCCGCCTCGGATGCCAACTGGTGGAGCCACTACATGAAGGAGGACATCCCGGAGTCCACGCTGGCCAAGCAGGCGGCCTCCTCGGTGGGTAGCCGGTCCAACAAGGTCATCGTCTCGGTGGATCGCCTGGACTACACCAAGGGTCTGCCCGAGCGGCTTCAGGCCTTCGGCCGCATGCTGGACAAGTACCCTGAATGGGTGGGTCATGTCACCTACTACCTGCTGGCCACCCCCTCGCGTGAGGTCGTCGAGTCCTATCAGCGGCTCAAGGCCCAGGTGGACCAGCTGGTGGGGGAGATCAACGGCCGCTACTCCCTGCTGGCCTGGACCCCCATCCACTACATCACCCGCTCCCTGTCCATCAAGCCGGTCTGCGGTATCTACACGGCTGGCGACGTAGCCCTGGTCACCCCCCTGCGCGATGGGATGAACCTAGTGGCCAAGGAGTACCTGGCCTGCCATGACGGCCGCGACGGCACCCTGGTCCTCTCGGACATGTGCGGGGCCGCCGACGAGCTGACCGATGCCTTCATCGTCAATCCCTACGACATCGACATGGTCTGTGAGGCCCTGCACAACGCCCTGGAGATCACCCCCGAGGAGTCCAGGCAGCGCAACATCCGCATGCAGGCCCGGCTCAAGGTGCGCACTGCAGCCAACTGGTGCACCTCATTCCTCGACTCCCTGCGGCAGGTGTCCGCTCCGGGCATGACAGATAGGAGGTTGCGTATGGATCACCACAACGCCATCGTTCGTCAGTGGGACGGCGCCCATCGCCGTCTGGTCCTGTGCGACTATGACGGGACGCTGACCCCGCTGGTTCGCCGTCCTGAGCGAGCCAAGCCCACCCAGGCCCTCCGTCGTCTGCTGACCCAGGTGGGGAGCAATCCCGATGTGGACTTCCTGCTGGTCTCCGGCAGGAGCCATCAGATCATGCAGGACTGGTTCGGCGACCTGCCGGTGGGGCTGATTGCCGAGCACGGCGCCTGGAACCGCAACCTGCCCGGCAGCAACTCGGGCGAGTGGCAGCGGGCGAAGGGCCTGCCTGACTCCGATACCTGGCAGAAAGTGATCCGGCCCATCATGGAGGAATCAGCCACCAAGGTCCCCCACTCTTTCGTGGAAAGCAAGTCCGATGCTGTAGCCTGGCACTACCGGATGAGCGACGCCCAGGTGGCCGACCAGGAACGTCAGGATCTGCTCCATCGTCTGCGCGGCGTAGTGGTCGGCCTGGGGCTGATGATCATGGAGAATTCCAAGGTCGTAGAAGTCACCCCTGTGGCCACCAGCAAGGGCCAGGCCATCCTGCCCTTCGTCAACAGCGGCGACTACGACTTCATGATGGCCCTGGGCGACGATGAAACGGACGAGACCATGTTCGCCGTCATGCCCGATGAGAGCTGGACCATCAAGGTCGGGCCCGGCCAGACCAAGGCCCGGCTGCGGGTCAACGATCCGACCGCGGTCACTCTGCTGCTGGCCGACCTGGGTGCCGGTGTGGCCCGCGACGCTAATGAGCCCGTAGCATCCCACGACTTCCGCGACGATCATACCGTGGTCGACGAGGCGCATGCCCAGCTCACTGACGACAAGTAATACAGACGACTGCCAGCCATCACCGGTGGTTGCTCGTGAAGTCTGTCAAGTTCATGGGTGGCTGGTGCTTCGCCTGGCTATCGGTCTGGTTGTCTCGGGTCTGTTCTCATACCTGTCTGGTCTTCGGGTGCCCAAACGTCTGATTGCCCACATGTTTTGGTTTTCAGCATGTTTGGGTGTCCACCATGTTGACGGCTGACCCTATTGGTCGGGCCCGGCCGACCATACTTGGAGCATGGATACTTCAACAGTCACTGCCTGTCTTGAGGCCGATCATGCCGCTGATTTGCGCAAAGCCTCCCAACGTCTGGAAGGTGTGGCCCGCCATACCCTTATCGAGGAATCCGATGACCTGGGTGCTCGGATAGGCCACCGCGTTCTGCTCAAGCCAGAGAATCTGCAGCTGACCGGATCCTTCAAGATTCGAGGAGCTTACAACAAGGTGGCCTCGCTGAATCAGGATGAGCTGGACCGAGGCATCGTCACCGCTTCCGCTGGCAATCACGCCCAAGGGGTGGCTTTTGCCGCACGCAGCCGGGGCGCGAAGGCCACCATCGTCATGCCCCGAATCACCCCGCCGCTCAAGGTCGATGCCACTCGGGCCTACGGTGCCGAGGTTGTCCTGCAGGGCGAGGTCTTCGATGAAAGCTCTGATTACGCCTTGGGACTGGCACGTGACCGCGGCATGACCTTCGTTCCGCCCTTTGACGACTACGAGGTCGTCTGCGGCCAGGGGACCATCGCCATGGAGATTCTTCAGGATGTGCCCGATGTCACCGATATCGTGGTTCCCCTGGGTGGGGGCGGGCTGGGCGCCGGAGTGGCACTCGCCGTAAAGACCTTCAAGCCTGAGGTCAGAGTCATTGGAGCCACCCCGGTCGGATCTCCGGCCTGGCGTGAATCTCTGACAGCTGGTCATGTGGTCACAGCAGATCAGATGCGTACGGCTGCCGAGGGCGTAGCCGTCAGACGTCCCGGCGATCTGAACTATGCTCTGCTCAGCCGCTATATGGATGATCTGGTCCAGGTGACCGAAAGCGACATCTCCGAGATGATCCTATTCATGCTCGAGAAGCACAAACTGGTGGTCGAGGCAGCTGGCGCCGTCTCCCTGGCAGCACTGGGTCAGCTGGATCTACAATCTGATGTCTTCCGATCGGCCCCGGGGCCGCATGTGATCGTCCCCATCATCTCGGGCGGCAATATCGATACGGTCACCATGGGTGCTGTCATCCAGCGGGGGATGATATCCCGAGGGCGCATCATGCAGTTCGGCGTGGAGCTGCCCGACGTTCCCGGCCAGCTGGTCAAAGTGGCCACGGTCCTGGCCGACCTGCGTGCCAATGTGATCGAGCTCAACCACGATCAGTTCAAATCCTCCGGCCACTATGACAACGGCGTGCTCTTGGAGGTGACTGTGGAGACCAACGGCCCCGACCACATCACCCAGATTCTGGATACCTTGCGCAGTCGAGGCTTCCAGGTCCATCAGAACTACTGAGCACTATGTCCCGATTGGATCCGGTACCCGTGCCCGGCATCCGATGTTCGGAGATAATGATGGACAATGATCGTCGCCTTTGCTGGGCTTGGCTGATGGGTCCTGCTGGTTCTTGAAGGGCAATCTATGGCGATTCTTGTGCTGGCTTGCGTCTTATCACAGGTGGTGTCCCTTCCCCGGAGTCGTCACAGTCTGCGGGTGGAGGACGTGGGTGTATCAGCCTATTTCGATAATCGATGAACAGATTTGCTTTATTTCCTCGTTGTGTGTTGAGATGATGACGGCAGCGCCCTGTTGTGCAAGTTCGCACAGTATGCGTATTACGACGTTGGCGTTGTCCTGATCCAGCGCAGAGGTCGGCTCGTCTGCAAGAATGACACTTGGCTGCTTGAGCAGGAGCCTCGCGAGGGCGATTCTCTGTTGTTCCCCGCCCGATAGAGTGTAAATCTTTTTCTTCTGTGAGCCATTCATCCCGACGATGTCAAGTACTCTGCCGATTCGTTCGTCCCGTTCCTTGCGATGCTCGCGCTTCTTCATTTTGAGGGGAATCTGCAGGTTACGGGACACGTTCCACTGTTCGACAAGACCATAGTTCTGGAATAGAAATCCTATGTTTTCGCGAAGGCACACTCGCTGCCCCTTCCTGCTCTTATGTAAATAACCGGAGCGGAATGTCCCTTCGTTGTAAGTGACCGATCCTTCATTGAAGTCCTCCAACAAGCCGATGCAGTTGAGCAGGGTCGTCTTGCCTGCACCGGACGGCCCGCTCACTGCGATTATGGAACCAGGACCAGCGTCGAAGGACAGTCTCGACCATAACGTGTGTTCCGCAAATCTCTTGGTAAGTCCTTCGACTTTCAATGTCGGCTGCCTGCCTGCGTCTGTCATATGCATCTCCCTCCGCACCGTGGATTCACGGGCGTTTAATGTCGTCGGCACGGAATCTTGATTCGTATACCGATACGGTAATGGCCATGATGAGGCTGGATACAGCGAAGAGCAGTGTTCCAGCCACCAGATCCGTAACCTTGTTCATCGAGCCGATAATGCCGACTGCCATGAGGGTCAGCAGCATCCCGATATTCTGCATGATAAGAAAGCTTCCATGTCTTCTGAAAAACCCGTATCCATGGATGAATTGAACGAAAGAGAGTCTGCGTCGTCTTGCACAATACGCGGCCGAGCACACAAGGATGGCCATCATGGCAGCGGCCAGACCGAACGATATGGCTATGATGTCCCCGCGTTGCTCGTTGCGGGATAATGATAGCGTATACGCCACCGAGTCTTTGGCATTGTCAATACCTTGGAAGTATCCGGAGATTCCATAATGGTCCAGCTTGCTTTGCAGGAGTTCCGGATCGGAGAACAATACACTATCGTGTGATGTGTATGACAGGTATGCCATGGGGCTGATCAACCCTGACGATGGGGATGTGACGGCTACCACCGGATCCTTCAAAGACAGCTTCTGCTGATCTTCCGCAGGCATGAACTGGGTCCCCGAGAAGAGGGATATGTCTTGGCCCGAACGTGTACGGACCAGGATGCCTTGGGGGTTGCAGGAATATGGTTTCTGTTTTCGGGCAACATCCTCTTGGCACATTCCCTTGAAATATTCGGCGTATTTCTTCAACAAGGCTCCGGGGTCCCCTTTATATGATGAAGGCACCAGGAGTGTGAAAGCCCCGATATCTTTTCCAACCACCCTGACCGGTTTCCCATCAAGTCCGGCAATGGGTTGTTTGTCAAGATAGTTCGGGCTCACTATCATCGAATCGGATCCGTCCGGTTCGTAAGGATCATTGTTCCCATCAGCGGGACGAACGGAGTCACCGTTATACCCGACCAACATCGCCTTCCCTCTACTGTCAAGATCCTCGATCACTTTCATCAGGGGAGGTGCTGCCCGGAGCATATCCTCCTGTGTGGTGTTGATTGAAAACCTCAGGACATATTGATCCGAGATGCGAGACCACTGTGCCAAGGATCGGCTGGTGCTCTGTACCGCGCTGATTCTATTCAGAGAACCGCTGATGGTGCCAAAGAGAACAGCCACCACCATGAACTGGGCAAAACCCGCGATGATGCCATCACGGAGTTCGTTGCCCTCTCCGTTGAGAACGGCGGGTATTCGATCGCGGAATGCACTGGCACCACCTAAAGCCAACGCCAGGAAGACAAGATATGCTGTCAATACAGCCACGGCGACAAACAGCGCTCGAAGGAGTCGCCAAATCTGGTGGAAGTTATTGATAAACCAGAGGAAAGGTAATCCCACTAAGGTAATTGTCACCAATCCCACGGCGAGTGTGGCGAGCAGTGATACCAGCTCGCCGACGAGTATCCTTCCGCTGGTATAACCGTGCATCGCCTTGATCGCATGTATCTTCCTGTTCCTGGACAGGGAATACGCGGTGGAAACCACCAATGTGATGGCGATGATAACGACTCCCGCCCAAAGGCCACCCCTCCCTAACGCGGTTATCATCGCAGCTATCCAGAAGCCTCGTGACCAGAGGCTTTGTGATTCGTCAACCACTATCCGGGAACGTGACAAAGTCTTGGCGAGCTGTTCCATATGCGACCTATCCGCATTGGTCGCATAGCTTCCGTGCAAGTCCTGGGTTGTAATCTCTTTATAAGAAACTACTTTCGTTGACTGGTCACGCGTTGAAAAGGAAGGATAATCGTACCCTCCATTTCGTTGAAAAGACTTCTGGTCACCCACAAAGGCCACGAGAACACGAGAATTCATTGAGTCGCGAAATGAAGGTTGGATCTTGAATACATTAATCCCCAAAGTTTTTGAAGCTTGGGCAATCGCACGCACAGCATCCGCCTTCGTCGCGGTATCAACCCTCTCGACGGTGAAAGAGGTACCGGTACCTGCCGGAAGCTCCTGGTCGATAGTGATAAGCATCTCGAATGTCACCACCATGGTGAGAATCAAGGAAGCCCAAATCGTCAACCGTTCAATCCAGTGAATTCGCAAATCACCTCACCCACCCAAAGCAAATAGGGGTCAGCACCTCGTTCACTCAGTGATACCAGACATCACGCCATTGCATACCTGATACTCGTAAGCGAGTTAATGTACACCACAGTAGCACTGATTGTCTGAAGTGACGCGGCCAGTCCGCGCGACAACCCATTTATTGCTATTTGCTTGAATTGTGACCTATCCAGTATCCATCGCGGTCGCATAATGGCTCTTGTTCGGATGCCAATATGACGAGGTCACATGCCCCCAACCTGGAACCCCGGAGCGATTACAAATAAAACCACCTCTACCAGCGCCGCCTGCCATGGCAACAGGCACCATTCCAGCCGACTAGGCAAGGGCCACTATGGCAAAGCACACTGCCCTGTCACGACACAAAAGCGGGCGGCTAGACAGGATTGTCCGCGTCCGGCGGCCAGAACGGGACGACGACGGAAAGGGAATGGCAAGGAGCGACAAGAACACACGGCGCGCGACCGTGAAAGCAAGCGAATATAAGAACGGCATGGACCGGCTCGACCAGTCCGCCTCGAAGCCGTCGGTCGCCGCATGGTGCGGCGAGGCGGCCAGGAGGATCAGCCAGGCCATGCTCGACCCCGACACGGACGCCATGAAGCTGTTCGCCACCCTGATGGGGCGCCCATCGATCGAGCAGCGCGAACAGGGCAGGAAGCCGAGCGTGCAGCATAGCGTGCGCTTGAGCAAACCCATGGACGAATACGTATCCGCCGCCATCAAGCGCGAGGGGCTGGAGAACCGCAACGAATACTTCTGCATGCTCGTTCAGTGGGACGCCGAAACCCATCACACCGACCTCGTCGGCGCATGACACGGGACTGAAGCCGAACCGTCCAGATCGCGGCGACCACGTATGAGGACATTCCGGGATATTCGGCACTCCCCCGCTTGAACGTCTGTTGCCAAGGGGAGCCCCAGCTGGCCATGCGCGCCATGATGGCCCAGCGGGTTCGCCGGAAGCGTCGGAGCTCTGTTGGGACAAGGTGTTTCAGGCTTATGGCTCTACCAAAAGTATGCTATCGGGCATGAAAAGGCTCCGATGGGATGTATGTCTTGAAGCTAGCCGGGTGCCGGGGTTCCGAAACGCGTTGACAAGGAACCGGTACAGGCGGAGTCTGTCTGTAGTGAGGCGGAAGACGGCGCAAGGATTGCAATAGCGGGCCCCGCAGGTTCTTGCAGGGCCCGTCAGAAATCTGCAGATCGCAAATCTGTTCCAGCGATTGTGCGGAGCAGTCAGCGAATCATTCCTGTCCGGCGATGGTTTTGTCGACGAGTTTGGGCAGTGCCTCTTCGATGGGTTCGTGGATGAGTCGGGTTGCCAGAGAATCATACTGGGTCGAACCCATGTTCATGATGGTGATCGGCACGCCTGCCTGGGCTGCCACCGGCACCAGCGAGGCCGCCGGGTACACCTCCAAGGTGGAGCCGATTACCCAGAATTGATCGGCCTGGCTGGCCAGTCTCATGCTCTTCTCCATGGCTCCCTCGGGCAGGGCCTGGCCGAAGTAGACCACGTCAGTCTTGATGATGCCGTTGCATGGCATGTTGCCCTGGTAGGGCATGGGCTTGTGGCAGTGTGGATCGGGTTCCTGATCAAGCTTGGCCATGATGTCGGCCGTCCGATATGCCTGGCCGCACTTCATGCAATGGGAGCTGCCGATGGTCCCGTGAAGGTTGACGATGACGTCCTCGGAGTTACCGGCTTTCTCGTGGAGGGCATCGAAGTTCTGCGTAGCCAGCAGGTTCAGCATGCCTGCCTGCTCAAGCCTGGCCAGTGCCTTGTGGGCTACTCCGGGCTGAGCCTTCCAGACTGGTGATTCCTTCTGCCACCGCCATGAATACTCCCGCTGCTTCTTGTCGCTCATGAACAGGTCCAGGTCATAAACGTTCATCTGGTCAGGATGCTTGGTCCAGACCCCGTCAGGCCCGCGGAAATCCGGTATGCCGGCGGAAGTCGAGATGCCTGCACCGGTCAGTACTGCAATTGTTGTGCTCATACACCCGTCTTACCATCCGTTAATAGACTCTATGAGTCGAAGGCCGACATGGTGCGCGAATATGCATTTATATCAACACTGACATTCTTGCGTTGTGGATGACTGATGATTGAAGGCCGAGAGAGAGCTCCGCACGGGTATGGCTGCCTGTGACCAAAGTTCAAAAGGACCATGAAAGGGCTATTCTGACACGCTGATTCAGCAGTGGCGGGTACATTGCTTTGTGAATAAAATGTGTGCATGGAGCGGGGAGCGTGAGCTGAAGGCCCGTCTTCGAGAGACTCAAAGTTAGAAAGGAACATGTAACGACACGCCGTTTGAGGGCTTGCTATTGCTTGTTTTGAGGGTCTTTCCGGGAGGGCCGAGTTGCGTTTTGGCCGGCTCGTGGTAAGTTTATCTCTTGCTGCTCAACACGGCGGTTCTTCTTCCGGGAGGAAGTTGAATGGCTT
>NZ_AWUN01000006.1 GCF_000499285.1 Bifidobacterium sp. 7101 | reverse complement strand
GAAGCCCCTGGCCCTGATCACCTGCTCGGAGCACATCCGCGACGACGCCGCCGAGACCCTGGCCTGGTTCCGCCAGCAGGGCGTGCGCTGCCGGGTCATCTCGGGCGACAACCCGGCCACGGTGGCGGCCATTGCCAACAAGGTGGGTCTGACCGGCGACCGGGCGCCCAGGGCCATGGATGCCCGTCAGCTGCCCAAGGACACGGCAGCCCTGGCCGATGTCCTGGAGGACGTGGACGTGCTGGGCCGGGTCCTGCCCGACCAGAAGAAGGCCATCGTCCAGGCCCTGCACCTGAAGGGCCATACGGTGGCCATGACCGGCGACGGTGTCAACGACTCCCTGGCCCTGAAGGAGGCGGATCTGGGCATCGCCATGGGTAATGCGGCGGCCGCCACCAAGGCCGTGGCCCAGCTGGTCCTGGTGGATTCGCGCTTCTCCCACCTGCCCGACGTGGTGGCCCGTGGCCGGCAGGTCATGGCCAACATGGAGCGTGTGGCCGGCCTCTTCCTGGTCAAGACCGTCTACTCGGCCCTGATCTCCCTGGGTGTGGTCCTGACTGGCATCCCCTTCCCCTACCTGCCCCGGCACATCACCTACATCGGTGCCCTGACCATCGGCACCCCGGCCTTCTTCCTGGCGCTGGCCCCCAACACCAGGCGCTACCGGCCCGGGTTCCTCAAGCGGGTGGTCACCTTCGCCCTGCCCTCGGGCATCGCCACTGCTCTGATTGTGCTGGCGGCGGCCTGGAGCCTGCCTAGCCTGTTGGGTCTGGACCTGGCCCGGCCCGGGGACCTGGGGCGCTGGCGGTCGGTCTGCGCCATCGTCCTCTTCTGCATGGGCGTGCTGGTCCTGACACAGGTGGCCCGGCCCCTGCGCTCCTGGAGGGGTCTGCTGGTCCTCTTCTTCGCCGCAGCCGGGGTGATCGGGGCCCTGATCCCCATGGTGGCGCAGTTCTTCGCCATCAGCCTGCCCACAGGTCCTGCCCTGGTCGCCACCGTGGCCTTCGCACTGGTGGGAGCCCTGCTCATGGTCCTGGCCGTCCTGGGCTATCCAGCATGCGCACGTTACATCCGTCAGGTAACACATGGGCGCTAAGAATGAACCTCACAAGCACAGATAAGCGTCACTGACGGCCTGGGGTCCTCCTGCCGCCGGTCCACAAGGGCGCAAGGGCAGTGCCTGAGCGTCCAAGGAAGGGGTGGTGCATGTCAGAATCCGCACAAGATGCCGGTCGTTCCAAGCTCAAGGTGGGCTCCGAGGAGTTCGAATACTACCGGATCAGCGACCTGCCGGGAATCGACCACCTGCCCTACAGCCTGCGCATCCTGGCCGAGAATCTGCTGCGGCACCAGAACGGAACCACGGTGACCCGGGACCAGCTGGATCAGCTTCTGAACTGGGACCCCAAGGCCCAGCCCGACAGGGAGATCCAGTTCAGCCCCGCCCGGGTGCTAATGCAGGACTTCACCGGCGTGCCCTGCATGGTCGACCTGGCCACCATGCGCGACGCCGTCAAGGCCCTGGGCGACGACCCCTCCCTGGTCAACCCGCTCATCCCCGCACAGATGGTCATCGACCACTCCGTCCAGGTGGACAGCTCGGGCGTGCCCGGCGCCCTGGAACACAACATGGACATGGAATACCAGCGCAACAGTGAGCGCTACCGCTTCCTGCGCTGGAGCCAGCAGGCCTTTCAAAACTTCCGCGTAGTGCCCCCGGGCACCGGCATCATCCACCAGGTCAACCTGGAGTACCTGGCCCAGGTGGTCATGCGCAGGGACAGGGCCAAGGGGGAGGGGCCGGCCCTGGTCTACCCGGACTCCTGCGTAGGCACCGACTCCCACACCACCATGGTCAACGGCCTGGGTGTGCTGGGCTGGGGCGTGGGCGGCATCGAGGCCGAGGCGGCCATGTTGGGCCAGCCCATCTCCATGCTGGTGCCCCAGGTCTTGGGCTTCAAGCTGACCGGGTCCATTCCCGAGGGGGTCACCGCCACCGACGTGGTGCTGACTGTGACCCAGATGCTGCGCGAGGTGGGTGTGGTGGGCCGGTTCGTGGAGTTCCACGGCAAGGGTCTGGCCCAGGTTCCCCTGGCCAATCGTGCCACCCTGGGCAACATGAGCCCTGAGTTCGGCTCCACCTGCGCCATCTTCCCCATCGACCAAATCACCCTGGACTACCTGCGTCTGACCGGCCGCAGCGACGAGCATGTGCGCCTGGTGGAGGCCTATGCCAAGGCCAACGGCCTGTGGATGGACCCGGAGGATGCCGACTGCCCCGAACCCGAGTATTCACAGGTGCTGGAGCTGGACCTGTCTACGGTGCGGCCGTCCATCGCCGGCCCCCGGCGGCCCCAGGACCGCATCCTGTTGGACCAGGCCCAGAAGACCTACCAAAGGGACCTCAATGATTACCGCGACCAGGACAAGGACAAGGGCGAGGCTGTGCCGGTCAAGAAGGCCGACGGCAGCGAGTTCAGCCTGCGGGACGGGGATGTGGTCATCGCGGCCATCACCTCCTGCACCAACACCTCCAACCCCTCGGTCATGGTGGCTGCCGGTCTGCTGGCCCGCCAGGCGCGCGCCCGGGGCCTCAAGCCCAAGCCTTGGGTCAAGACCTCGCTGGCTCCCGGCTCCCAGGTGGTGACGGACTATCTGAACCGGACCGGGCTGAGCAAGGACCTGGACGCCCTGGGCTTCGAGCTGGTCGGCTACGGCTGCACCACCTGCATCGGCAACTCCGGCCCCCTGGACCCGGCCATCCACCAGGCCATCGCCGATCATGACCTGACGGTTACGGCCGTACTCTCGGGCAACAGGAACTTCGAGGGGCGCATCAGCCCGGATGTGAAGATGAACTACCTGGCCTCGCCGCCCCTGGTGGTGGCCTACGCCCTGGCCGGCACCATGGACTTCGACCCCTGGCGCGACCCCCTGGGCCAGGACAGCCAGGGCAAGCCGGTCATGCTGGCGGACATCTGGCCCTCCCAGGAGGCCATCGAGTCCGTGGTGGGCACCGCCCTGGATCGGGACATGTACCTGCGCGACTATGCGGACGTCTTCGGCGGGGACGAGCGCTGGCGGAAGCTGGAGGTGCCGGAGGGCGAGCTCTTCCACTGGGATCAGGATTCCACCTACATTCGCCGCCAGACCTTCTTCGACGGCATGAAGGCCCAGCCCGACCCTCTGGAGGACATCCACGGGGCCCGGGTGCTGGCCCTGCTGGGGGATTCGGTCACCACCGACCACATCTCGCCCGCAGGAGCCATCAAGGCCGACGCACCTGCCGGCCGCTACCTGCAGGAGCACGGCATAGCCCCCAGGGACTTCAACTCCTACGGCTCCCGGCGCGGCAACCATGAGGTCATGGTCCGGGGAACCTTCGGCAACATCCGCCTGCGCAACCAGCTGCTGGCCTCGGTGGGGCTGGATGTGCGCCCGGGAGGGTTCACCTACGACTTCCTGAACGGCCAGGAGACGACCATCTTCGAGGCGGCGCAGGACTATGCCAGGCAGGGCACGCCCCTGGTGATACTGGCCGGCAGCGAGTACGGCACGGGCTCCTCAAGGGATTGGGCGGCCAAGGGCACAAGGATGCTGGGCGTGCGGGCCGTCATCGCCAGATCCTTCGAGCGCATCCACCGCAGCAACCTGATCGGCATGGGCGTGCTGCCGCTGGAGTTCCCAGCGGGTCAGTCGGCCCAGAGCCTGGGGTTGGACGGTCAGGAGACCTATGACCTGGTTGGCGTTGATGCTTTGAACAACTCCCTGCCCGAGCAGGTTCAGGTGCGGGCTCAGCGGCCCGACGGCAGCAGGGTGGAATTTGCGGCCAAGGTGCGTATCGACACTCCTGGCGAGGCCGAGTACTACCGCAACGGCGGCATCCTGCAGTATGTGCTGCGTGGGTTGCTGGCCAGGGCCGATCAGGAGGCCTGAAGATACAAAAATCCCCGCCACCAATGTCAGGGGCGGGGATTTTCTTTTTGTCAGTTGCGGTCGCCGACCAGATCCAGGATGTAGAGGAAGAGGTTGACGAAGTCCAGGTAGAGGTTGAGGGCGCAGAGGATGGAGACCCGCTTGATGGCCTCCGGCCCCTGGCTGCGGTAGGTGGCGAAGATGACCCTGGTCTGCTGGGCGTCATACATGGTCAGTCCGGCGAAGAGGATGATGCCGATGGCCGAGACCACGCGCAGGGCCGTGTTGGAGGGGGCCACGAAGAGCATGACCACCTCGACCAGGATCAGCATGAGCAGGCCGGCCATGAAGATGGATCCCATGCCCAGCATGTTGCGCCGTGTGGTCAGCGCCAGCATGCTGAGGACGAAGAAGAAGCCTGCGGTGATCACCAGGGTCAGCATGATGGAGGGCAGTGAGTAGGTCATGAAGATGGTGCTCAGGGTGAAGCCCATCAGGGCCGCATAGAGGTAGAACATGACCCGGGCGGTGGAGGTGCGCATGCGCATAACCCGGAAGCTCAGAATCATGGCGAAGGCCACCTGGACCACGGCCATGCCGATCCAGCCCAGGGTGCCCGTGGCCTGCATGAAGGCCAGGAGCAGTCCGGTGCGGGCGGTCAGGTAGGCCGTCAGGGCGGTGACCAGCAGGCCGACGGCCATCTCCGCATAGGCGCGGGACATGGAGACCCGTTCCGCCTTTTCAAAGCTGTATGCTGCGTTGGTGTCGATGGGCGCGCCCATGCCGTAGGGCTCACCGCCCTGCATGGTCGGCATCGGCTGCTGTGTGTACTGACCGTATGGGGCCTGCGGCCGCGGATTCCCGTTGAAAGCCATCTGCTCCTCCTTGTCTTCCCGTCTGTGGCGGGATGGTCGTCTTGTTTAATTCTACATGGCCGGTTTGGCCATATAACAGGTGTTTGCTCTGGTTGGAATCAGGCGGGGGTGGCCGCCATGGTGGGGTGGTTGCATGCCCACATCCCGCCGTGGCGGTTGCCCCCTCTCCTGATGTGCCGTCCAGCCCTTGGAAGGGTGGACGGAGTGTGGTGGGGGCGCGGGAGGGAAGTGTCGGCTCTCTTGGGGTTTGAGCCTTCAGTGACACGTTTCCTCCCTGCTCCCCCTATGTGGGCCGGGGGCGGGGGGATTGATACGCCCTCCGGCCGCTCTTACTCGTGCGAAGCATGTGACAGTTGGTGTTGTTCTCGCCTGTGGCGGCGTGAGGCCATGACCCCGCCCATGCCGGTCATGCCGGTGGCCAGGGCGAGCAGGATGCCTTCCCCACCGGCCCTTGGGAGCACGCCTGCAGGCAGGTACGTGTATCTGAGGGAGGTGTCGGTCAGCGTGCTTCCTGCGCCGCCCAGCGTGTAGTCCACGCTGACGGTGACCGTGCCCGGCTGGTGCGGGGGCGTGAGCACGGTCACGCTATTACTATCCCCGCGCGTCAGGTTCGTGCCGGCATTGCTGTCGAATCTGACACCGGTGATCACCAGCTGCAGGTTGAACGACACCGGCACAGGAACAGTCGAATTGCCGTAACTGTTGTTGCCGAGCTGGCCTTTGCTGTTCCGTCCCCAGGCGTAAGCGGTCCCGTCGCTGCCCACGGCCAGCGAATAATAGAGTCCTGCGCTTACCTGTGCGGCTTGCAGTCCTTTGCTCTTGTCGGTGGGGTTGGCGGGGTCGCGCACGCGCTTAGGAACAGGATTCGAGTCACTGTGCCCGCTGGCGGTGTTGTTGCCGAGGTTACCATAGTAGTTGTCTCCCCAGGCGTAGGCGTATCCGTCGCTGCCCAGGGCCAGCGAATCCTCGTATCCGGCGCTGACCTGCAGGTAGGTGAAATCCTTGGGCAGGTCCGGGTACGTGTTGCGGTCGGGCGTCTTCACCCTGACCGGCGTATACCGGTCGGTGGTCGTCCCGTCGCCGAGCTCGCCGTTGCTGTTGAATCCCCAGGCGTAGGCGTTGCCGTCGCTGCCCAGGGCCAGCGAATGCTGCCATCCGGCGCTGACCTGCAGGTAGGTGAAATCCTTGGGCAGGTCCGGGTACGTGTTGCGGTCGGGCGTCTTCACCCTGACCGGCGTATTCCGGCCGACGAAGGAGACCGTCCCGTCGCCGAGCTGGCCATCGCCGTTGTCTCCCCAGGCGTAGGCGTTGCCGTCGCTGCCCAGGGCCAGCGAATGCCGGTATCCGGCGCTGACCTGCAGGTAGGTGAAATCCTTGGGCAGGTCCGGGTACGTGTTGCGGTCGGGCGTCTTCACCCTGACCGGCGCATGCCGATAGCTGCCCGCGTCGCCGAGCTGGCCATACCCGCTGTTTCCCCAGGCGTAGGCGTTGCCGTCGCTGCCCAGGGCCAGCGAATGCTGCCATCCGGCGCTGACCTGCAGGTAGGTGAAATCCTTGGGCAGGTCCGGGTACGTGTTGCGGTCAGGCTTTTTTACCATGACCGGCGTAGACCGGTCGGTGTACGTCCCGTCGCCGAGCTGGCCCCAGTTGTTGTCTCCCCAGGCGTAGGCGTTCCCGTCGCTGCTCACCGCCAAAGAAAAAGCTCCTGCTTGTGATCCGCTGACTTGGTTGAACCTGATGCCCCGGCTGGTGTTTGGCGGGGTGATGGTCGTGGGTTCCCTGCCCAGCTGGCTGCCCTTGTCGGGGCTGATGCTCCACGAGCTGTTCCGGCTCTCCGGCGACCAGTGGGCGGTCAGGGTCAGGTCCTTGGTGACGGGCTTGCTGAAATCGTAGGCGACCTGCCCGATGAACCATCCGTCGAACTGGAAGCCCTCACGCGTAGGGTCGGGGGAGGGCCGTTTCACCCTGCCGTTGGTGGTGGGGAAATGCTGGTCGGCTGGTTGTGGTTTTCCCCCGCCCGTGTCGAAGTGGACCGTAAGCGTGGACCTTGGTGCGGCGTCTCGTGCCAGCGGCTGGTCGACCATGTACGTAAGGCTCCTGGTGAAAGGCTGGCCGTCCTGCCTGCCGGTGATGGTGATGGCGGCTGGCCCCGGCTTGCGGGCGGGCATGCCTGTCTGCCATGAGTCGTTGTTCCTGCTGAGTTTAAGCGGCTGGCCGTCCATGCTGGCTGTTTCCAGGATGGACGCTGTGCTGGTGTCGATCCTATCGGGTTTGCCGCCCTTGCCCTGCTCGTCCAGGCTCCACGTGAATATGCCGCCCAGCTTGTCGTTGGCGGTGATTCTGCTGCCGGCAGCTGCGGCCTGCACGTAGGCCTGTTCCCCCTTATCTGCGCGGATGGGCGCCTTGCCGGGCTTCCAGGCCCAGACGTGGCCGTCCGTATCAGTGATGATGGCCTGGTCATTGTTGGCGGTGATTCTGCTGGCTTGCACGCCGTCCGGCAGACCGGCGGCTGTGGGACTGGTTGTGCTGTCGGCTAGGTACCGGG
Organism: Bifidobacterium sp. 7101; assembly: GCF_000499285.1. Lineage (GTDB taxonomy): Bacteria > Actinomycetota > Actinomycetes > Actinomycetales > Bifidobacteriaceae > Bombiscardovia > Bombiscardovia apis_A. The sequence goes on along the minus strand of NZ_AWUN01000006.1, from coordinate 126,218 downwards.
CTCGTCCCTTTGAATCCAGTAGGAGAAAGCCTCTGCTGAGGGGTTGCGCTTGGACGGTGCGCGTGCGCGGATCCTGCTTGACGCGTTCGGGTTTGGCGCTTCCGGTCTTGCCTGCGTCCCAGGCCCATGCCTGCCCGTCGGAATCCAGGGCGAGGATCCGGCTGGCGGCGGTGACGGCGGTGACGGCCTGCGCCTTTCCGGGCAGTCTGATTGTTTCCTGCTCGTCGGGCTTCGGGTTCTGGCTGTCTTGGAAGGTGTGGACCTGTCCCTGTCGGTCCACCGCCAGCAGAAGGTCATCGTTCAGGCTGATGCTGGTGAACTGGGTGTTCTGACTGGTCTTGAGGATGGTGGGCGTTGATTGTCCGCTGACCCAGGTGTATATCTGCTGATCGGATCCCAAGGCGGCCTGCCGGTGGCTGCTGGCTGAAACCTGCAGGTATTGGAACCCGTCGGGAGCCTGGGTGGGGGGAGGGACTTGTTTGGGTGTGCCGTCTTGTGTCCATGTGTAGATGCGGCCGTCGCCGGTCAGACCGATAAACCGGTCCCCTGCGGCTTGGATGCTGACGAATTGAGGCTCCCGCCTGTCTGGCGGCTTGATGGTCAGTCGGGCGCCGGAGGCGGGCCCGTGGTTCGGGCTCAGTGTCCAGTCAGTTATCTTGGTCCACTTGGCTTTCAGGGTTGTGTCCTGGAGGATGGGGGTACGGAAGTCGAAAGGCTGGCCGTCAAGCGTCCAGCCGACGAACCGGAAGCCGGGACGTTGAGGATTGTGCTGCGTGGGAGCGGCTAGAGTCCCGGTCTTTACGGTTACTTGGGTGGGTTTACTGCCGTCGGCAGGGTCGAAGCGCACGATTTGCGAAGCTTGATTATCTGCTTGTTTGGCTGATTTATTTGGAGCAGAGTCTGCGCCGCCGGGTGTTCCCATCGTCGATGACGGGGTGTTTGGGCTCGGTGTTGCGGAGCTTAATGGTGTGGTGGTCTGTATAGGTGATGGTGTGGGTAGTGTTGTGCTGGTTGCGTTGCTGGGGAGAGTGCCGGGGTTTTGCTTAGCTACGCGAGGGGTCTGAGACCCCCCCCCCCCGGTCGAGTATGGGAGCGTCCGCCTGGGCGGACGCGACGCCCAGGCCTGCCAGCAGGCTGATCAGGATGGTCATCATCGCCAGGATGCGACGCAGACGGGAAACCACATGCATGAAACCAAAACCCCTTCACCAAACACTAAGCGAAGCAAACACCGCTTGCCTATAGCTTTAACGTTCTCCTGTCGGAAGTTGCCCAATGCTCAATACCAGCACGTGCAAGAGACTACACGAATCTTGACAGCAGCAAGTTGTCTTCTCGACATCCCCCATTTGTCACCCTACCACCCAGTCAGAAGACAACACACGAGCCGGGTCAGTCATCGACGACAATGAATTTTTTGGTTGAGCAAAAGCGTTTGTTTACAATAATTATCTGGTAGTGGGAGCACGGACGAAGACCGAGCGGACTTGGGGTTCTGTGCCGCTTGATCGGTTTGCCCGAGTTTCCTTCTTCTCAGTGCAGAGGCGGGGCGTGTATCTGCTCTCAATTCCTGACCGCAGTAATCGGTCAGTAGTGTGGTGGTGGGGGAGCAAGAGGAGTACCGGCTTTCTTGGGGATGAGCTTTGTATGTGGCACTCCTCCGTGCGCCCCGTTGTATGCCGGGGATGGGGGATTGATCCGCCTCCGGCCTGTCTTACTCGTGCGAAGTGTGCAGTAGCCTGTGCTGTTCTCTCCTATGGCGGCGCGAGGCCAGCACCCCGCCCATGCCGGTCATGCCGGTGGCCAGGGCGAGGATGATGCCTTCACCGCCGGCATGAGGGAGCACGCCTGCAGGCAGGTATGTGTATCTGAGGGAGGTGTCGGTCAGGATGCGTCCTGCGCCGCCCATTGCATAGTCGACGCTGACTGTGACCGTACCTGGCTGGTGTGCGGGTGTGAGCACGGTTACGCTGTTACCGTTGCTGACAGGAGCCAGGTTCGTGCCTAGGCTGGTGTCGAACCCTGCTGCAGTGATCACCGGCTGCAGGTTGAACAACACTGACACAGGAACGTTTGAGTCGTCGGTAGTGCCGTCACCGAGCTGGCCATAGCTGTTTTCTCCCCAGGCGTATGCGTATCCGTTGCTGCCCACGGCCAGCGAATGATGGTCTCCGACGCTGAAACGTGTGGCTTGTAGCCCTTTGCTAGCGTCGGCTGGACTGGTGGGGTCGCGTACTGGCACGGGAACACTTGAGTTGCTGGTAGTGCCGTCGCCGAGCTGGCGATACAGGTTCCATCCCCAGGCGTATGCGTATCCGTTGTTGCCCACAGCTAGTGAGTGCTCGCCTCCAGCGTTGATCGCTGTGGCTTTGAGCCCTTTGCTCGCGTCCTTGGGGCTGGTGGGGTCGCGTACACGCACAGGAACTGTCGAATCTGCTGTGTTGCTGTTGCCGAGTTGGCCATAGTTGTTTAATCCCCAGGCGTAGGTGTATCCGTCGCTGCCTACGGCCAACGAATGAGAGTATCCGGCGCTGACCTGTACGGCTTTCAGTCCTTTGTTTGCGTCATTGGGGCTGGCGAAGTCTCGCACGCGCACAGGAAAAGACGAAGAGTTTTTGTTGCTGTTGCCGAGTTGGCCATAGTTGTTTAATCCCCAGGCGTAGGTGTATCCGTCGCTGCCCACGGCCAGCGAATGGTGCCATCCGGCGCTGACCTGTATGGCTTTGAGCCCTTTGCTCGGGTCAGTGGGGCTGGCGGGGTCGCGCACGCGCACGGGGAAAGACGAATCTGATGTGCTGTTGTTGCCGAGTCGGCCATTGTCGTTCCATCCCCAGGCGTAGACGTATCCGTTGCTGTCCAAGGCCAGTGAATGCTCGTCTCCGGCGCTGACCTGTATGGCTTTCAGTCCTTTGTTCGGGTCAGTTGGGTTGGCGGGGTCGCGCACGCGCACAGGAACAGAGGAATTCGTTGTGGTGTTGTTGCCGAGCTGACCATGCTGGTTGCTGCCCCAGGCGTATATGTATCCGTCGCTACCCACGGCCAGCGAATGCCATTTTCCTGCGCTGACCTGCACATAGGTGAAGTCGGTCGGCACGCCTGCAGGTTTTCTCACTATGTTCGGCGTACTCCGGCTGTTAGTCGTTGCGTCGCCGAGCTGACCATAGGTGTTGTCTCCCCATGCGTAGGCTTTCCCGTCGCTGCCCACCGCCAAGGAAAAAACATAGGTATAGTATTTTGCTCCGCCGACCTGGTTGAACCTGATACCGCTGGTGCTGTCTGGCGGGGTGATGGTGGTGGTTTCGTGGCCGAGCTGGCTGCCCTTGTCGGGGTTGATTCTCCAGGAGGTGTTGGGGGTTTTGCTGGTCCATTTGGCGGTGAGGGTGAGATTTTCTGTGACGGGCTTGCTGAAGTCGTAGGCGACTTCGTTGATGAACCATCCGTCGAACTGGTAGCCGCTGCGGGTCGGGTCGGGTGAGGGCCGTTGGACTCTCCCGTAGGGATAGGTAACTTGCTGGTCTCCGGGTTTGGGGCTTCCTCCGTCCGTCTTGAAGGTGACCGTGTAGGTGGAACTCTGTCGGATGTCCTTCAGAAGCGTCTGGTCGACCGTGTAGTTGAGGCTTCGGGTGAAGTGCTGGCCGTCCTGCCTGCCGGCGAGTGTGATGATGACTGGTCCGGGCTGGCTTGCTGGCATTTCCGTCTGCCAGGAGCCGTCTGTTTTGTTGAGTGTCAGCGACTGGCCATCCAGGCTGGCTGATTCAAGAGTGGCCGCCTGGGTGGTGTTGACTTTTGCTGGCTTGTCTGTCTGGCTCTGTGAGTTGATGCTCCACTGGTATAGGCTGCCCTGCCTGTTGATAGCGGTGATCCTGCCGCCCGTAGTGGCGGCCTGCGTGTAGGGCTGGCTCCCCTTGTCTGCGCGCGTGGGTGTTTCTCCGGGCTTCCAGGTCCAGATGTGGCCGTCCTTGTCTGTGATTATGGCCTGATCGTTACTGGCGCTGATCCGGTTGGCTTTCATGTTTTCCGGCAGGCCGGTGGTTGTGAGGCTCGTCTCGCCGTCGGCCAGGTAATAGGCCCGCCCGTTTGCACCCAGGAGGAGAAACCCCTGGCTGAGGGCTTGGGCTTGGGTGATGCGCATGCCCTGGCCCTGCATGATGCGTTCGGGCTTGACGTTGGCGGTCTTGCTTGTGTTCCAGGTCCAGGCTTGCCCGTCCGTGTCCAGGGCGAGGGTCCGGCTGGCGGAGGCGACGGCCAGTATCGCCTGGGCCTGTCCGGGCAGAACGGTCGTGGCTTGTTCTGTCAATTTTCCGTTCTGACCGTCGGTCTGGCCGGCTTGGAAGGCGTGGACCTGTCCCTGCCGGTCCACCGCCAGCAGTAGGTCGTCGTTCATGCTGATGCCGGTGAACCTGGTGTTCTGCTTGGTGTCGAGGATGGTGGGCGTGGGCTGTTGGCTGGTCCAGGTGTATATCTGCTGGTCGGATCCTATTGCGGCCTGCCGTTGGCTGCCGGCTGCGGCCTGCTGGTAGTGGAATCCGTCGACAGCCTGGGCGGGGAGAGGAGCCTGCTTGGGTGTGCCGTCCTGCGCCCAGGTGTAGATGCGGCCGTCGCCGGTCAGACCGGTAAACTGGTCCCCTGCGGCTTGGACGCCGACATAGTAGGGCTCTTGCAGACTGGGTGGGTTGATGGTCACCCGGGTGCCGGTGGCGGGCCCGTTGTCCGGGCTCAGCGTCCAGTCCGTGGCTTTGCTCCATTTGGCTTTCAGGGTTGTGTCCTGCAGGATGGGGGTCTGAAAATCGAAGGGTTGGCCGTCACACGTCCACCCGTCGAACCGGAAGCCTTCGCGCACGGGGTTGTTTTCCGGAGGGAATGCGAGGGTGCCGGCTTTCACGGTTGCCTGGGTAGGCGTGTTGCCGTCGTCTGGGTCGAAGCGCACCGTCTGCGAAGCTTGACCGTCCGTCTTGCCGGATGGCTTGGCTGTAGAGGGACCTGTGCTTTTGGTGGCGTCCTTCGACGTTGACGGGACTGGGCTTGATGTCGTGGGGTTCAGGGGTGATGCGGTTTGCAGCGGCGAGGGTGAAGGCAGGGGAGTGCTGGTTGCACTGTTGGGGAGTGTGCCGGGGGTTTGCTCAGCTACGCGAGGGGTCTGACGACCCCCCCCCCCCCGCCTAAATACAGGAGTGCCCGCCGGACTGGCGGACACGACATCGTCCGCGTTGGCGGACGCGACACCCAGGCCTGCCAGCAGGCCCAGCAGGACGATCACCGTCACGGATGCGCGACGCAGATGAGTACCCAGATGCATGAAATCAATCCCCTTCACCAATGCCAAGCGGTATCAAGGCCTCCTGCCTATCAGCATTAACGTCTTTCAAAGTTGATGAACCGTCGCTACTGTGGGCGTTAATCGCCCATAAAGTAGAAGCCAGCTATCTCCCAACATCCCCAATTTTCACTTTACCACCAAGCCAACAGAGAACGCACGAAATGCAGAAGCGCGACGGTAGGCGTTAAACAACAGCTGATCCCATCTTGCCTGGCAGATAGAATGAACACACAACACGTCACGGCCTCAGATCGGCCGACAAGGAGTATGCCTATATGACCGGAAACGTCACCGATACCGCCATCACCCTCAACAACGGGGTCAGCATTCCCCAGCTGGGTCTTGGGGTCTTCCAAACACCCGACGGAGAGGCCACCAGCCAGGCCGTCACCTGGGCCCTGCAGGCGGGTTATCGCCACATCGACACCGCCATGATCTACGGCAACGAGCAGTCCGTGGGGGAAGGTCTGCGCCGCTCCGGGGTTGACCGGCGGGATGTCTTCCTGACCACCAAGCTCTGGAATGACGACATCCGTGCAGGGCGGACCAAGGAGGCCTTCAAGGAGAGCCTTGACCGGCTTGGCGTGGACTACCTTGACCTCTACCTGATCCACTGGCCCGCCGAGGGCTGGCAGCAGGCCTGGGAGGACATGGAGGAGCTCTACACCCAGCGGCGTGTGCGGGCCATCGGGGTCTGCAACTTCCAGAAACACCACCTGGACGAGCTGCACACCATCAGCGGCACCAAGCCGGCGGTCGACCAGATCGAGTCCTCGCCACAGTTCGTCAACGGCGACCTGATCGACTACTGCCACGGAACCCTGCGTGTAGACGTGGAGGCCTACAGCCCCCTGGGCGGCACCGGTGGCAACCTGCTGGCCGACCCCAGGCTCAAGGCCATGGCCGAGCGCTATGACCGCTCCCCGGCACAGCTCGTGCTGCGCTGGCACCTGCAGCGCGGGGTCATCGTCATCCCCAAGTCCACCCACAAGGAGCGGATCGAGCAGAACGCGCAGGTCTTCGACTTCGAGTTGAGCGATGAGGATATGAAGGCCATCACCGCCATGAACAGGGACGAGCGCACCGGTGCGGATCCCGACAACTTCAACTTCTGAGAGATGGTGGTACAGGAGGAGACCCGACCTTGAAGGCGGGGCCTCCTCCTGGGACCCGGCGGAAGCCCCAACCCTTCCACCTGGCCTGGTTCCTATGGTAAAGGATTTGTGAGGATTCAGCTAATCGGTATTGCCGCTGATGGCTTCGTCGTCGGAGTCCTGTTCCTGGGGCGAACCTGAGATGTCGCGGTGGATGGATTGCATCTGCACTTCGATGTTCTGCAAAGAGCGGGCGCAGTCCAGCAGGGTCTGCGAATGCTCGGCCAGGCGGGCGTCGGGCAGGTCGGACTTGTAACGCAGCTGGTGCTCCAGGGAGGCCCAGTAGTCCATGGCGATGGTGCGGAACTGCACCTCGACCGGCGTGTAGTGGGGGCCCGAGGTCAGGAAGACCGGCACGGCGTAGATGACGTGCAGGCTGCGGTAACCGTTCATCTTGGGGTTGCGGATGTAGTCCTTGACCCTCAGCACCTGGATGTCCGACTGGTCGGAGAGGTAGCGGGAGACCGAGTAGACGTCGTCCCGGTAGTTGCAGATGACGCGCACGCCGGCCACGTCGAAGATGTGATCGCGCACCGAGGTGATGGTGACGGGCAGGTTCTTGCGGTGCAGCTTGCCGATCAGGGAGTCCACGCTCTTGAGTCGGCGCTCCATGTGGTGGATGGGGTTGTGGCTGAACCGGACCTGGAATTCGGTGTCCAGCACGTCCAGTTTGGTCGAAATCTCGTACATGGCCCCCTCGTAGGTCTGCATGAGATTGACGAATTCCGTTATCTCGTCGATGTCCAGCTTGGGACGGTCCTTTTCGTCCAAGTCCGACAGTCGCTGCTTCATTTCGGATGCGCTCATGGCACTGTTACGGTCGAGTATCACATGAACCTCCCATGCCGCCGTTCGTAACCATGACTCATGGTACGCACAGGTCCCGATGGCAGCGGGACCCGACCTGCGCATACAATCATGGCTTATGGAAGCAGGCGAGGGCATGAGCGTGACCGCTCAGCGTAAGGACAGCAGGGGCGTCTACTATGTGCGGACCCTGGGCTGCCAGATGAACGAGCACGATTCCGAGCGGATCGCCGGGGTGCTCCGGGCCCAGGGCTACCAGCAGGCCACGCCCGAGCAGGTTCGCGCGCGCGAGGTGGACGTGATGGTGCTCAACACCTGCGCCGTGCGCGACAACGCCACCCAGCGCATGTACGGGACCATCGGGCGCTGGCACAGGTTCAAGCAGCACAAACCCGACACGCGCATCGCCGTGGGCGGCTGCATGGCCCAGAAGGACCGGGAGCGGATTGTGAAGGCGGCGCCCTGGGTGGATGCGGTCTTCGGCACCAGGGACATCGGCTCGCTGCCGGGCCTGCTGGACAAGGCCCGCAAGGACGGGCGGCCCCAGGTGGGAGTTACTCAGGAGCTGAAGGATCTGCCCGGGCGGCTGCCGGCGGTCAGGGCCTCGCGCTCGCAGGCCTGGGTGTCCATATCGGTCGGCTGCAACAACACCTGCACCTTCTGCATCGTGCCCTCGGTGCGCGGGCGGGAGCGGGACCGGTCCATGGACGACATCCTGCAGGAGGTTGAGGACTGCGTGCGCTCTGGGGCCCGCCAGGTGACCCTGCTGGGGCAGAACGTCAATTCCTACGGCTGGTCCACGGGGGACCGCTACGCCTTCGCCCGGCTCCTGCGCGCCTGCGGCCGGGTGCCTGGGCTGGAACGGATCCGCTTCACCTCACCCCATCCGGCGGCCTTCACCGACGATGTGATCGCAGCCATGGCCGAGACGCCCACGGTCATGCACCAGCTGCACATGCCCCTGCAGTCGGGCTCCGACAGGATTCTGCGGGCCATGCGGCGCTCCTACCGGTCCCAGCGCTTTCTGGACATACTTGACAAGGTGCGGGCCGCCATGCCCGATGCCCTCATTACTACTGACATCATCGTGGGCTTCCCTGGGGAGACCGAGGAGGACTTCCAGGCCACCATGGATGTAGTGCGCCGGGCGCGCTTCTCGTCGGCCTTCATCTTTGAGTATTCGCCCCGTCCGGGCACTCCGGCCGCACGTATGCCGCAGCTGCCCAAGGCCGTGGTCCAGGACAGGTTCGAGCGGCTGCAGGCCCTGCAGGAGTCCATCACCATGGAGCACATGCAGGCCCTCCTGGGCAAAGAGGTGGAGGTGCTGATCGGTGACGGGCACGGTCGGCACGACGGCAGCACCCACCGGGTGACCGGGCATGAGCGCACCGGGGTGCTGGTCCACGTCGGCGTGCCCCAGGGGATGCCTGCGCCAAAGCCTGGGGATCTGGTGACCTGCACCGTTACCCAGGCCGGGCCCCACTATCTGATCGCTGACCCGGATCCCCGGGCGGGGCAGGTCTATGACATCCGCTGAACCCCGCATCGTCTCCATCGTGGGCCCCACAGCCTCGGGCAAGACCGCCCTGGGCGTGACTCTGGCACAGGCCTTCCAGGCGCGCGGGCAGACGGCACATATCGTCAATGCCGATGCCTACCAGATGTACCGGGGGATGGATGTGGGCACGGCCAAGCCGTCAATCCAGGAGCGGCAGGCGGTGGTCCACCACCTGATCGACATCATCGAGCCGGAGGAGGCCATGAGCGTGGCCCGCTTCCAGGCCATGGCCCGGTCCCTGATAGCCGACCTGCGGGCGCAGAAGATTCGCCCCATTCTGGTGGGCGGTTCGGGGCTCTATACCCGGGCTGTCATCGACGATCTGTCCTTCCCCGGCACCGACCCGGCGGTCAGAGCCAGGCTGGAGGAGCGGGCTCAGGAGGAGGGCCCCGGGCTGCTCTTCCGCGAGCTGCAGGAGCGGGACCCGGAAGCTGCGGCCCGGATGGATCCTCGGAATGTGCGGCGGACCGTGCGGGCCCTGGAGGTCATGGAGATCACCGGACGGCCCTATTCGGCCAGCCTGCCCCGATACCGCTACCTCTTGCCCGCCCTGCAGCTGGGGCTGGATCTGCCCCGGGAGGAGCTGGACCGTAGGATCGACCAGCGCACCCAGGCCATGCGCGACCAGGGGCTGGTCGGCGAAGTGAGCAGGCTGCGAGACCGCCTGGGGACCACGGCTTCACGCGCCCTGGGCTATCAACAGATTCTTGACTATCTGGACGGCCGCACCGATCTGGATGACGCCTTCGAGCTGATAGCGCAGAAGACCAAGCGCCTGGCCCGCAAGCAGATGGGCTGGTTTGGCCGTGATCCGCGCATCCACTGGTTGAACGCCCTGGCCCCGGACCTGGCACAGCAGGCCCTGAATCTGGTGGACCAGGCCGACCAAGGCCGCTTCGACCAGGCGGATGCCCAGGCCGACCAATCGGACCAGGGGAGGGTGACCAGACACCATCTGGGTGCGCTTTGACTTCAAGTACTTGAAGTTCCTAGGCTGGACGGGTATGACCACCATCATGCAGCCCCAGGCTGAAACCCAGACCGCCCAAACCCAGGCCGACCAGGAATCCGGGCCCTGGTACACCATCCGCCAGGCCTCGCTCATGTCGGGGATGCCGGAGACCACCCTGCGCTACTACGAGACCATCGGCATCATTCCGCCCATCGCCAGGGACCCCTCCAGCGGCCACCGTTGCTACAGCCAGGAGGATCTGGACCTGCTGGAGACCATCTCCTGCCTGAGCGCCACCGGTATGTCCCTGGAGCACATGCGGGAGTATCTGGGCAACCGTGCCGGGGGAGCCGAGGCCGCCGGACGGCAGATCGAGCTCCTGGCCGAGCAGGGACGACGGCTGGACCAGCGGATGGCCGACCTGCGGGCGCGGAAGCGGTATGTGGAGCTCAAAATACAATACTGGGGGCACGTGCGCGACCACGACCAGGCCGGGGCGACGGAATTGATCAGTCAAAGCGCCCAGATCATCCAGGATGCTAAGCGCAGCGGCAACGAGCGGCTGGCCAGCTGAGACTGTCGGGCTGAGGCTGTCGGCTCAGTGGGCTGGACCTTGGTCCCATCCGGCTATCAGAAATATTCTGGTTGGGTTGACCGGGCGGACCATGCCTGCAATCAGTGCCTGCAGGTCGTCGGTCTTGCCCCGGAGCGCTCGCTGAATGGCCCGGCGGTGGGCGGTCGGATCGGCCCGTCCCCAGTCCAGGTCCCAGCCCGCATCGTGGGACAGGCGTGAGAGGAAGATGCGCAGGGTCATGCCGTCGCAGTCGGCAAAGGGATGCAGGTAGGAGAGCTCGTCGTAGTAGTGGGCCAGACGGTCAACGAAGACCGGACGGTCCAGGCTGGCCAGGTTGCGTTCGGCAGCCAGCTCCTGGCCAATGGCCGCGGCTCCCTGCTCCAGCATGGCCGCCGGATACAGGCTGGCGTCGTCCCCCGGTTGAGGTCGCCGCAGCACTCGCTTTTCCGGCAGGCTGGGCAGCAGCCGGCGGTGGATGGCTTGCAGCTCTTCGAGATCGCCTTCGGTCGCCCAAGGCCGCTGACAGATCAGGATGGTCCGCAGAAAGAGGGCATCCACATTGGCGTTCGTACTATTGCTCTGGGCTTCCAAATGCCGGGCCTGGTCGGACAGCGCTTCGGCCTGCCTTCTGCCCGCCATAAAGTCGCTTGCCGCCTGCAGGGCCGGAAGCTCGGGCTGACGGTCATCAAGAAGCAGGTTGCGCAGGGCGAAGGCCACGGCGCTCTGACGTTCGGCTGGTGTCATGCCAACGATGCTAGCCCTGGCGGCCCCCGTCTGAAAGAGTTGTGCACACTGACCCGGCAGGCCCGATGCGGACCGGGGTTCTGGGTAGGCTGAAAGGGTTATGACACGTAAGCAGCAAGCAGACGCACGCGGTCGCGGCCGGACCGCATCCAAGGACAGTCAAGACCCGGAACCCTTCTGGCACAAGGCCCTGCTGGCCCTGCCCCGGGGCCTGGGATCCCTGGTACGTGCCGTGGCCGGCAAGAACGGCGACGACTCCGCCTACCGCAAGGACGGGCTCTGCTTCGTGCTGGTCATCCTGGCCGTGCTCTTCTGTGCCAGCGAATGGTTCCGTGTGAACGGCTTCCTGGGGCGGGGACTGCATGCCCTGGCTGCGGGCGTTCTGGGACTCTGCAGCATCATCCTGCCGGTGGTTCTGCTCTTTGCGGCTTTCCGACTGGTCTGCTACACGGGGCGCGAGGCGGGGAACCTGCCTGTGGTGGGCGGCCTCATGGTGGTGCTCTGGTCGGTCTGCTCCATTCTGGACGTGCTCATGGCCTCGGATTATCGCGGCTTCGACATGAAGGCCATCAGCGACTCAGGTGGCCTTTTGGGGTTCTTTCTGGGTTCGCCCCTGGCCTGGGGGCTGTCCAAGGTCTTCGCCGTCATCATCTTCGTCCTCGTGGCCATTTTCGGCCTCTTCATAACCTTCAGATTCCATATGAGCGACCTCATGGCCTGGTTGCGCGGGAAGAGGACCCATGCCGCCAGCCCGGCTTCGGCGCAGACCGCCCCCAACGAGGTCCGGCTGGGGGACGCTACCCTGCCCTTGGCGCCTGGCGTGCCAACACACGAGGAGCAGGACCAGGAGGATGCCCAGAACTCCGGCAGGGGCGGAGTGGCCGGTTGGTTCAGCCGCTTGCTGCATGGCCGCATCGGCAAAGATACAGACACCCATCTGGAGCGTTACGAGGCTGACGAGCCCTTCTCCCAGGCGGCTTCTCTTGAAGGGGCTGACCAGGGTGATCAGTCGACGCAGGGTCCCGAAACCGACCAGGTGTCCACGCAGAACATGTCTGCGGTGGAGGCCCCGGCCACAGCTGCCCTCCTGGATGCCAGGGAGCAGGGGCATCCCAAGGTGGATCCGGCTGCCCTGTCCGGCGTGGGGGCTTCGGACCCCTGGGCCGCTGCCGCCGCAGCAGCCGACACCGTCCAGATGGACGCCCAGCCCGCTCCGGGAGCAGGAAACCAGACGGCTGGAGCCCAGGGTGCGGGAGCTCAGGCTGCCGGCGCATCAGGCTCCTCCGATGACCGCCAAGTGGACGAGAGTCGGCCCTATGTGCTGCCCAGCACGGACCTGCTGGTCAAGGGCAAGCCCCACGCGGTCAGGACTTCGGCCAACGATGCAGTCATCAAGGCCCTGCAATCGACCTTCCAGCAGTTCGACGTGGATGCCAAGGTGGTCGGCTTCCTGCGCGGCCCCTCGGTCACCCAGTACGAGGTGGAGCTGGGTCCGGGCGTCAAGGTGGAGAAGGTCACCAACCTTCAGCGCAACATCGCCTATGCGGTGGCCAGCTCGGATGTGCGCATCCTGTCGCCCATCCCCGGAAAGTCGGCCATCGGCATCGAAATTCCCAACGTGGACCGCGAGATCGTCCATTTGGGCGACGTGCTGCGCTCCGACAAGGCCCAGCAGGACGACAACCCCATGATGACCGCCGTGGGCAAGGACGTGGAAGGCCACTATGTGACCGCCGACCTGACCAAGATGCCCCACCTGCTGGTGGCCGGCGCTACGGGTTCGGGCAAGTCCAGCTTCATCAATTCCATGCTGGTTTCGCTGATTATGCGGGCCACGCCGGAGCAGGTTCGCCTGATCATGGTGGACCCCAAGCGCGTGGAGCTGAGCGCCTACGCCGGCATTCCCCACCTGCTCACGCCCATCATCACCGAGCCCAAGAAGGCCGCCCAGGCCCTGGAGTGGGTGGTCAAGGAGATGGATGCCCGCTACGACGACCTGCAGTTCTTCGGATTCCGGCACATCAAGGACTTCAACAAGGCCGTGCGCGAGGGCAAGGTCCACGCTCCGGCCGGCTCCAACCGCAAGGTGGCCCCATATCCCTACCTGGTCGTGGTGGTCGACGAGATGGCCGATCTGATGATGGTGGCCAAGAACGACGTGGAGAGCTCCATCCAGCGGATCACCCAGCTGGCGCGTGCCGCCGGCGTCCACCTGGTCCTGGCCACCCAGCGGCCCTCGGTGGACGTGGTGACCGGCCTGATCAAGGCCAATATCCCCTCCAGGCTGGCCTTCGCCACATCCTCATCAACGGATTCCAGGGTCATTCTGGATGCCACCGGCGCCGAGACCCTGATCGGCCAGGGCGACGCCCTCTTCCTCCCCATGGGCCAGGCCAAGCCCACCCGAGTTCAGGGAGCCTGGGTTTCCGAGTCCGAGATCCGCAAGGCGGTGGATTATGTGCGCACCCAGCGCAAGCCCCACTACCGTGAGGACATCGAGCAGATGGCAGACAAGGCCGACCACAAGAACGAGATCCAGGAGGAGATCGGCGACGATATGGACGAGCTGCTCCAGGCGGCCGAGCTGGTGGTGACCACCCAGTTCGGATCCACCTCCATGCTCCAGCGCAAGCTGCGTGTGGGCTTCGCCAGGGCGGGAAGGCTGATGGACCTGTTGGAGTCGAGGGGAATCGTAGGGCCATCCGAGGGCTCCAAAGCCCGCGAGGTGCTCATCCAACCGCCGCAGCTGCAGCAGGCCCTGGCCTTCATCCGAGGCGACGCCACCTCCATGGATCCCGCCCCGGATGAGCAAGCGCAGGGCTGAACATCGGCCCAAAAAGCCAGGCCTGGTCTACCGTTATGATGAAACTGCCGCCCGGCATGTAGTGTTGGACGGCCCAAGCGCACGAGTATCGCGTATAAGGAGTGGCAATGCAGGAGCATGCCGAGTCAGAGACCCGTCGTGAGAGGCACACGCTTCTCGAAGGATGGAATTCACCCCCAAACCTGGTCACCTACACTCGTATCCTCCTGGTCCTGGTCTTCATCGTCTTGGATTTGATGGCCGGTCCCTGGGGCGAGCGCAGGCCTGGTATGCGGTGGACCGCCGCCGTGCTCTTCATCCTCGCCGCCTCGACCGACAAGCTGGACGGGTGGCTGGCCCGCCGGTACAACCAGGTGACCGAGCTGGGCAAGCTTATGGACCCCATTGCCGACAAGCTGTTGATCTGTTCGGCGCTGATTGTGGCTTCCGTCTTCGGTGAGCTCTGGTGGTGGGTCACCGTGCTCTTCCTGGTGCGGGAACTGGGCATCACCCTGCTGCGGGTCCTGGTCATCAACAAGCAGGGACGGGTCATCGCAGCCTCCCGGGCTGGCAAGTATAAGACCCTGTTTGAATGCATCGGCCTGGGCATGCTGATGGTGCCCCTGTCGCCGGTCTGGCCCTGGTACCTGGTGGTCACCCGTGTGGTCATTCTGGTGGCCCTGGCCCTCTGCCTTTACTCGGGTGCGGAATACGTGATAGGGATGCGGCGATGATCGGCAAGAGCGTGCAGGGCCGTTGCGACGACCTGGCTGGACGGATCATCGACACCTGCCGTGATTCGGGCCTGTTTCTGGCCGCTGCCGAATCGCTGACCGGGGGACTGCTGGCCGATGCCTTCGTCAGGATTCCCGGGGCGTCAGACGTCTTCCTCGGGTCGGCCGTCACCTACGACATCGCTGCCAAGGCTGCCATTCTCAAGGTTGATCAGGACCTGCTGGCCACCCAGGGTGCAGTCCATCCACGGGTCGCCCAGGAGATGGCCGAGGGCACGGCCAGGCTCTACACCAGGCCGGGGCACGAGGATACGGTCATCGGTATGGCCACTACAGGTGTGGCCGGCCCGGGTCCTGACGGGGATGATCCTGCCGGGCTGGTCTACATCGGTCTGGCCCTGCCTGTTCGTGTGTTGGGTCGGCGTATTGAGACCGGCCTGCAGTCCCATGCCTACCGGACCTATGCCTACGAGTTGCATCTGGATGGCGACCGCGAACAGGTGCGCCGGGGGACGGTCATGCGGATTCTGGACCAGCTGGATCAGGCCCTGCACTCGCGGGGCTGACGGCCTGATGCGGTAGTCGCTTCTCCAAACCGATCCCGGACCCTGTGCATACGTGACCTTGGTCACAAAGCGGGCCTTTCGGGTTCCTCCCCTGGAATAATCCAGCGGCTGGTCTGTTGGTCACTGTGTAAGAAGTTGAACACGATAATGGCGAAAGGGGCTGCTATGGCCAGCACCGAGACCGTGATGACTCGAACCAACGATACCTATGATGTCAAGCCGGCCGCACCCGGAGTGGAGCGCAACGCGCGGGTTCGTGATCTGACACCCGCCCAGCGTCGTGCCGTCGTCTTCGCCCAACAGCAGGTGATCCGTGCCAAGGCCGCCAAGAAGGCCAAGGAGGAGCGCCAGGCCAACCTGAACAAGATGTGGATGGAGGAGGACGGCATGGAAGCCAGCCGTCAGCGGGCAGCCTCCAACAACGACGGCCGGGCCGTCACCCATACCGTCTCCCTGCGCGAGGCCCTGGGCCACGTGCTGCGCGAGCTGAGGACCAACGATCACAAGACCCTGCGTGAGGTCAGCGAGAAGGCGGGCGTGTCCCTGGGCTACCTGTCCGAGGTGGAGCGCGGCCAGAAGGAGGCCAGCTCCGAACTGCTGAGCTCCATCGCCGACGCGCTGGGCCTGGGGGTGCCGCAGACGCTGCGGATGGTGGCGGACTACCTGGAGTCCACTCAGGAGTAAGCATGTCAGGTTCAGCCGGTCGACCCGGCGGACCGTTCATGAGGGCGTCCGGTTCTGAGGAACCAGGCGCCCTCTTCTGCTGACTGTCGGTTGCTACCGTAGAAGGGGTGTGACAGGGTGGGTCTTGGACGAAAGGTGATGTCGGGTGCGTGAACGGGAATTCTGGCAGCTGCTGGAGGAGGTCTTCGGCCGGGTCTACGGACGCAGTCTGGCCCGTGACCAAAGGCTGACCGCCCTGGATGCCATGACCGTAATAGAAGCCCTGGATGCGGGCGTGGAGCCGCGCGTGGTCTGGAACGTGCTCTGCGATCAAATGGAGATTCCCGACTCTCGCCGCTGGGGGAAGGACCACAATGCGCCGCCCATGCCGGCAGCCTGATCGGCGGGTTTTATCCTCCGCGAATTTATTTCCCATTCCAGGCGATTTTCGAACATTTGTTCGCATGGTCGGGTATACTGATACCCATGGTCCGGTGACCACCGGCACGTTCGACCACATCGGGCGCCGGGACCGCAGACGGGTTCCGACGGCGGATAGGCTGTCAATCGTGAGGTCGTCAATCAGGATGTCGTCATCGTGAGGTCGGTTACTAAGAAGGAGAGCCATATGGCACGTCAGAGCAACAGTGGCAAGGCGAAGAAAGAAGAGGAGGGCGGGATCGACCCCCGCCGCCAGGCAGCCTTGAACACGGCCCTCGCGCAGGTGGAGAAGAGCTTCGGCAAGGGTTCGGCCATGCGTTTGGGCGACAAGCCTGCCCAGGATGTAGAGGTCATTCCCACCGGTTCCCTGGCCTTGGACATGGCCCTGGGCATCGGCGGCCTGCCCCGCGGTCGCATCGTCGAGATCTATGGTCCGGAATCCTCGGGCAAGACCACCCTGGCCCTGCATGCGGTGGCCAATGCACAGGCCGGCGGTGGAGTGGCTGCCTTCATCGATGCCGAGCATGCTCTGGATCCCGAGTATGCCAAGAAGCTGGGTGTGGATACGGACTCCCTGATCGTCTCCCAGCCGGACAACGGCGAGCAGGCGCTGGAAATTGCCGACATGCTGATCCGGTCCGGTGCCCTGGATGTCATTGTCATTGACTCGGTGGCTGCCCTGGTGCCCAAGGCCGAGATCGAGGGCGACATGGGCGACAGCCACGTGGGCCTGCAGGCCAGGTTGATGAGCCAGGCCCTGCGCAAGATGACCGGTGCCCTGTCACAGGCCAACACCACAGCCATCTTCATCAACCAGCTCAGGGAGAAGATCGGCGTCTTCTTCGGCAGCCCGGAGACCACCACCGGTGGCAAGGCCCTGAAGTTCTATGCCTCGGTCCGCCTGGACATCCGCCGTATCCAGACCCTGAAGAACGGCGACGAGGCGGTGGGCAACCGCACCAAGGTCAAGGTGGTCAAGAACAAGATGGCCCCGCCCTTCAAGGTGGCCGAATTCGACATTCTCTACGGAGAGGGCATCTCCAAGGAGGGTTCGGTTCTGGACATGGCCCTGCAGACCAACATCGTCAAGAAGTCGGGCTCCTGGTTCACTTACGAGGGCGATCAGCTGGGTCAGGGCAGGGAGAACGTCCGTCAGTTCCTCAAGGACAACCCCGGCCTGACCAAGGAAATCGAGGATAAGGTCAAGGTTGCCTTCGGCCTTATTCCTGCCCCCTCTGAGGACGACAAGGCCGATCAGGCCGATGCTGACCAGGGCAGCAAGGAAGACGACTCGGCTCCTGTCGACGTCAACACCACTGTGCCCACGGCACAGGCTGCATGACCCGATGATCTCGGCCGAGGACTTCCTCAAGGAAAAACCTGTCCGACTGGCTCAGACCGAGGATTCTGCCGACTCCAGCACGGAGTCGAAGAATTCTCGGTCGGACCAGTTGCAGCCAGACCCTGCAGGTGCGCCTGCTCCAGCAGAGTCAGTCTCAGTCCTTGATCCTGCCCTTGAGCAGAAGGATGACAGCTTCAAGGAGGACAGCCGCCCAGTGCAGTCTCCTGTCCTGGGTCCCGGGCATGGCGCCCGCTTCGGTGGCAGTCTGGAAGATGCAGACAGTGCTGCCAATGCTGAGATGGGTGACGAATCCCTGGCAGGTCGTCATTCTCGTGGTCGCCGTTCTGCCCGGGGTTCCGATAGAAGGACCCGTAGCCGTGGACGTCGCCCACGTGCTGGGGGCTTTGGCGGAGGTTCCGCGCCTGCAGCTCCGCGAGCAGATGCGGATGATGCGGATGCTTGCCGGGAGGCTGCTCTGACCCTTTTGGATGCGGCGGCCCGTTCAAGCGGGGCTCTGGCCCGTCGTCTGGTCGACAAGGGTTTTGACACGAACGTGGTCGATCAGGTAATTAACCGATTGACCAAGTTGGGTCTGGTAGATGACCAGGCCTATGCCCAGGATCTTCTGCGTTCCTGTTTGCATCGCACCATGGGGGAGCGCGGTGTTCTCTCGGAGATGACCCGCAAGGGTTTGGATCGAGGGCTGGCTGCGCAGATAGTTGCCCAAGCCTCACGCGAAGGTCTCTTCGTCGACTCCGCCTACGAGCTCGGTCGCAAGGTGGCCCGTAAGACAGCCGGACTTGATCTCAAGGTGCGCAAACGGCGATTCTGGAGTGCCGGATCCCGCAAGGGCCACTCTCCCGGCCTCCTCAATCAGGTGGCAGCAGACCTTTTCGTCTCCGACGACCCTCTCGATTGAGCCGGTTGCTGCCTAGGCACCAGACGGTAAAAAAGAAGAAGATGAGACCTCTCATATACCCCGGGTTCTGTCATCGACCGGATCACAATCCGGACGACGGATGGCCATCCATCTCGACCTGACGTTGCCGCCAGGCTCTAGCGGCCTACCCGAAGGCGGGACGAGCAGCCCCTGAATGCCTTCTGCTTGGCCTTGCTCCCGATGAGGCTTGCCATGCGGTCGGCGTTACCGTCGACCCGGTGGTCTCTTACACCGCCGTTTCACCCTTGCCCGCCTTAACAAGGCGAGCGGTCTGTTCTCTGTTGCGCTATCTCTCAGGTCGCCCTGGGCGGACGTTATCCGCCATCGTGCTCTGTGGAGCCCGGAAGTTCCTCAGCCCTTCCCAGGAGGAGGGGCCGCGGCCATCCGAGAGGTCTCGGGGATACAGCATAGCGGAACTGAACGACCGGGCCAGCGGTCAGGATTCCGCTCAGGCCTCAAGCTC
The DNA here is from genome assembly GCF_000499285.1 of Bifidobacterium sp. 7101. Lineage (GTDB taxonomy): Bacteria > Actinomycetota > Actinomycetes > Actinomycetales > Bifidobacteriaceae > Bombiscardovia > Bombiscardovia apis_A. The sequence goes on along the minus strand of NZ_AWUN01000006.1, from coordinate 107,160 downwards.
AATCAGTGAGTCAGCCCTGCTCTTCGGATACAATCGGAAGCACAGTCGATGGTGACCAAGTCCGCCATCGCACCAGCGGTTCGTCCGCTCACAAGTGCAAGGAGATTCCCATGGAGATCGTCATTACCGGTCGACATACCCAAATCAAGCAGCGGTTCCGCGATGTTGTGGACAGCAAGATGAACAGGGTGACGGCCATCGCCCCCGATGCACAGCGCATCCAGGTCGTTCTGACACATGAAGGCAATCCCCGCCAGGCTGACAGCGCCAAGAGGGTGGAGCTTACGGTCCAGGCCGGCAAGACCGTGATTCGCGCCGAGGCTTCCAGCGCCGACGAGTTCAGCGCACTGGACATGGCCTTGGACAAGCTGACCCAGCGTCTGCGTCGGGTCCGTGACCGCCGCAAGGACCACCGCCGCGGACTGGAGCATCCGCCCCTGCCCGCTGATCTGCCCGTGGATGACCAGACAGGCGATGAGGGCGATCAGGGCCAGGAGTCCAACCCAGACAACAGCGCCCAGAGCGCCGTGGCTTCGGACCTGGCGCCGGGCCAGTCGGTCGAAGTGCAGGTGGGCGACACCCCCATCGTCATTCGCCGCAAGCTGCACATCGCCGAGCCAATGAGCATCGACGAGGCTCTGTACGAGATGGAGCTGATCGGGCACGACTTCTTCCTCTTCGTCAACAAGGAGACCCAGCGGCCGTCGGTGGTCTACCGTCGGCACGGGTGGAGCTATGGCGTCTTCGAGATCGATACGCCCGAGCATGTAGGCCAGAAGAAGTAAGCGCAAAACGGATATTGAACTGTGGGGCGATTCCCCGGCGGCAGGTTGGCCCGGCCTCCGGAGGATTGCCCTTCTTCAATGACCGACCCGGCTGCCAAGGCCGCAGCTGGGTTTGTGGAACCATCGGTTTCGAGAAAATCGGTGCATTCGCGTAAGATAATCAAGGTCTGGGCCTACGTCAGCTGAGGGCGTGCGAAGGCCATAAAAGAACGGTAGGGAGCGCAACGTGGTAGCAGTCTTGGACAAGGTCCTCCGTATGGGCGAGGGTCGTCAGATTCGCAAGCTTCAGGGGGTGGCCAAGGCGACCAACGCCTTCGAGGATCAGATCTCGGCCATGAGCGACGAGGAGCTCAAGGCGCAGACGCCTAAGTTCAAGCAGCGACTGGAGAACGGCGAATCCCTCGATTCCCTGATGCCTGAAGCCTTTGCCACGGTTCGTGAGGTTTCCAAGCGCACCCTGGGCCAGCGGCATTTCGATGTCCAGCTGATGGGCGGAGCGGCCCTGCACTGGGGCAATATCGCCGAGATGAAGACCGGCGAGGGCAAGACCCTGGTGGCCACCCTGCCCAGCTATCTGAATGCCCTTGAGGGCAAGGGCGTGCATGTGGTCACCGTCAACGACTACCTGGCCTCATACCAGAGCGAGCTCATGGGGCGCATCTTCCGCTTCCTGGGTATGAGTGTGGGCTGCATCATCACCGACCAGCGTCCCGCCGAGCGCCGCAAGCAGTACCAGGCAGACATCACCTACGGCACCAACAACGAATTCGGCTTCGATTACCTGCGCGATAACATGGCCTGGGACAAGGACGAGCTGGTTCAGCGAGGCCACCATTTCGCCATCGTGGACGAGGTGGACTCCATTCTGATCGACGAGGCCCGAACTCCTCTGATTATCTCCGGACCGGCCGAGGGCGACGTGACCCGATGGTACCGGCAGTTCGCCAAGTTGGTCCCCAAGCTCAACAGGGATGAGGACTACGAGGTCGACGAGAAGAAGAAGGTTGTCGGCATCCTGGACCCCGGCATCACCAAGGTGGAGGACTACCTGGGCATCGACAACCTCTACGAGCCCGCCAACACCGCCCTGATCGGATACCTGAACAACGCCATCAAGGCCAAGGAGCTCTTCCTGCGCGACCGCGACTACGTGGTCCAGAACGGCGAGGTCCTGATCGTGGACGAGCACACGGGCCGTCTGCTCAAGGGCCGCCGCTACAACGAAGGCCTCCACCAGGCCATCGAGGCCAAGGAGGGCGTGGAGGTCAAGGCCGAAAACCAGACCTTCGCCACCATCACCCTGCAGAACTACTTCCGCATGTACGACAAGCTGGCGGGCATGACCGGAACGGCCGAGACCGAGGCCGCCGAGTTCATGAACACATACAAGCTGGGCGTATTGCCCATCCCCACCAACAAGCCCATGATCCGCAAGGATCAGCCGGACCTGATTTACCGCACCAAGAAGGAGAAGCTGACCGCCATCGTCCGCGATGTGGCCAAGCGGCATGCCAAGGGTCAGCCCATCCTGCTGGGCACCGCCTCTGTGGAATCCTCCGAGGTGGTCTCCTCCCTGCTGGATGTGGCCGGCATCGATCACCAGGTCCTCAACGCCAAGCAGCATGCGCGCGAGGCTGCGGTCGTGGCCGTGGCAGGGCGCAAAGGGGCTGTGACCGTGGCCACCAACATGGCCGGACGTGGCACCGACATCATGCTGGGTGGGAACGTGGAGTTCCTTGCCGATCAGAAGCTCAAGGAGCAGGGCTACTCCTCCGACGACACTCCAGAGGAGTATGAGAAGCGCTGGTCGAAGATGCTGGACTCCGTCAAGGAGCAGGTCAAGGACGAGCATGAAGAGGTCGTCAAGCTGGGTGGCCTCTATGTGCTGGGAACCGAGCGGCACGAGTCCCGCCGTATCGACAACCAGCTGCGCGGCCGTTCGGGCCGTCAGGGCGATCCTGGCGAGTCCAGGTTCTACCTGAGCCTGGAAGACGACCTGATGCGCCTCTTCAATACCGGGATGGTGGCTCAGCTCATGTCCAAGAGCATGCCCGAGGGTCAGCCCATCGACAAAAAGAGCGTCTCCAAGGGCGTGCGCAACGCACAGAAGTCCGTCGAATCCCGCAACTATGAGATTCGCAAGAACGTGCTCAAGTACGACGACGTGATGAACAAGCAGCGTCAGGTCATCTACGGCGAGCGCCAGGCGGTGCTCAAGGGCGAGGACATTCACAAGGACATCCTCCGCTTCATCAGCGAGACCATCACCTCATACATCCGGGGCGCGCAGAAGGGCTCGGACAAGCCCGAGGACTGGGATGCCGACGGGCTCTGGAAGGCGTTGGCCTCCGTTTACCCTGTCAGCCTTGACCAGGATGAGACCATGGACTCCCTTGAGGGTCTGAAGGGTGACAAGGCCGTCAAGGCCCTGGCGGACAAGCTGGTGGAGGATGCAGATTCCATCTATCAGGAGCGTGAGGATGAGCTGGGTGAGAAGGGCTCCAGACAGCTGGAGCGCCAGGTGGTCCTCTCCGTCCTGGACAGCAAGTGGCGTGAGCACCTCTATGAGATGGACTACTTGAAGGACGGCATCGGCCTGCGCGGCATGGGCCAGCGTGACCCCCTGGTCGAGTACCAGCGCGAGGGCTACCAGATGTACAACTCCATGATTGATGCCATCAAGGAGCAGACCGTACAGCTGCTCTTCAACGTGGACCTCAAGCAGATTGCGGCCAGCCAGGAGAACGAGCGCCGTGCCCGCGAGGAGCGCAAGGAGAACGAGGAGAGCCAGTCCGAGCCGGTCAACTACCAGGCGCCCGAAGAGCCTGATGCCGAGGACGAGACCACCGACATCGACGAGACTGCTGAGGAGCATGCCGAGGATGCCCCGGCTGGCAGCATCCAGGAGGACTCCGAGGAGGATGCCGCTGAAGATAGCGCTCCGGCTCCGGTCGGCCCCGCGCCCATCAGCCATGCTGAGGGCAAGGTTCCTGCCAACAAGAGGCCCAAGGCCGTAGAGGATCACTCGCCTTGGTCTGATGGCCGCACCTTCCCGGGTACGCCCCGCAACGCCCCGTGCCCCTGCGGCTCTGGACGCAAGTACAAGATGTGCCACGGCCAGAACGAGAAGAAATGACAGGTTCTCATAATCATTAGCAACTTCTGCAGATAGGGTTACCGATTCATTTAGGGTTGCTGATCTGATTGACGGCCATTGCTCACCAGGGCGGTGGCCGTTTCCATATAGTGGATTGCCTATTTTCATATATTGGTAGCAAAGTGACCAAAATATGGGATGGCCTTGTGCAGGGGAGGGACAGGGCAGTAAACCTAGAGCAAACAGCGGGGCATCCAGCCTCGCTTCTTCAAAGGAAAAGAGTCATCATGCGGCCACTTAGCTGGAAATCCGTCCTGAACTCCTTGGTGTCCGGTCGACACCTGAGCGCGGATGAGGCCGAGTGGTGCATGAACGATCTGATGGACGGAAATGCCGACCCGGTGCAGGTGGGGGCCGCCCTGTCCATGCAGTCCACCCTGGGTCTGACCAGCCCGGAGGTCGAAGGGGCTGCCAAGGCGATGGTGGGCCATGCGGTGCCGCTGAAGGTCAGGGGTGATGTGACCGACATCGTCGGTACCGGCGGCGACGGGGCGGCGACCGTCAACCTGTCAACCATGGGCGCCATCGTGGCTGCGGCTGCAGGGGTCAGAATCGTCAAGCACGGCAACCGGGCCGCATCCAGCAAGAGTGGTACCGCCGACTGTCTGGAACAGTTGGGCCTTCCCCTGGATCTGCCACCCAAGGAGGCGGCTGCCATGGCTGACCGCTACGGCATCACCTTCGTCTTTGCCAAGACCTTCCACCCTGCCATGCGGTTTGCAGGGCCTGTCCGCTCGTCGCTGGGGATTCCGACCGTCTTCAACCTGCTGGGACCCCTGACCAACCCGGTCAACCCGCGCTATGTGGCCATCGGATGCGCCCAGCGCCAGCTGAGCCCCATGATGGCCCAGGTCTACGCCTCACGCGGCCAGGAGGGCATGGTCTACACCTCGGTCGAGGGTCTTGACGAGATGGCTCCGACCGGTCCGGTCTCCATCTGGGAGATCCACCAGGGCAAGGTGGAGGAGCGGACCTTCGACCCGACCCGTGAACTTGGTATCGATCCGGTGGATTTGGATGATCTGCGCGGCGGCGACCCCGCCTTCAACGCAAACGTCGTCAGGGACTTCCTGGCTGGAAAGTCGGTTCCTTCGCGTTCCACGGCCCTGCTCAATGCAGCCTCGGCCATCGTGGCAGACGGCACGCAGATCGACGCCGGTCCTGAGGACGACCTCAGCGTTCGGTTTGCCCAGGCCTATCAACTGGCTACCGAGGTTGTGGACCAGGGCAGGGCCGCCGACCTGCTGGCAGCCTGGATCCACGGAGCCCAGGAAGCGCAGTCCCGCTGCCAGCAAGAGGAACAGACACGCCGTCCGGTCTTGGTGTAGTTTCGCGGCTGCCAAACCTGTTTGGGCCCCGCTGGTTGATATTCCTGCCAGGGGGCCCGACTATTTTGGCGGTTTATATATGGCGGCTCATGCCATCATCGCCGGTAGTGCCGTTCGTCGTCATCGAAGAGCCCGCTTGAATCATCTCGGAAATTCTTCCGGTCGATGATCAGTCCGGCGATGCCGATCAGCAGGAGCAGGCCCGCCAGCAGGCTGGTCAAGCCGGACCAGCGGGGGATGAAGATGGTCAGGAAGAAGCAGACCAGGCCCAGACCCGTCATGATCATGAAGGCCACCCGCCTCCTGCCCATGTCGCTCAGGTCAGGGTTGGGCGGCACAAAGTTCGACGACTGGTCCATGACCTCGTCGGTGTCCAGCCAGCTGCTGCCTTGGAAATCGCGCGGTCCGGAGCCGCCGACGAAGGAGTCGCGCTTCAAGTCCTCGGCCCTCAGCGCCGCCTTCTTCTCGGACTTTCGAGCCTTCTTTTCGAATTCCTTGGCCGTCCTGGACGATTCCAGGGAACCCAACTCATCAGCGTGCGAATTCAGGAAGTCCGCCCACTCCTCGTCCCCCTGTGAGGATCCGGTTCCCGGCTCGCTGTTATACTGATTCCCGGCGTCGTTATGCTTGTGCTCGGTCATAGAACCATCGTAACCTCGGCCGCACGCATTCGCTACCAAGGAGTCTCTGTGCTGTACTGGTTCTTCGTCAAACTGCTCGGTCCGTTGGCGCGTACCTGGTTCAAACCGACCGTTGAAGGCACGGAGAACATTCCCAAGCAGGGGGCTGCCATCATTGCCTCCAACCATCTGGCCGTCATCGACGACGCCCTGCTGCCCATCACCTGCCCCAGGATGATTCACTTCATGGGCAAGGCCGAGTACTTCAACGGCAAGGGGATAAAGGGCAAGTTCAAGAAATGGTGGTTCAGCTCGGTTGGCGTCTTTCCCGTGGACAGATCAGGCGGCTCCAAGTCGCTGGGAGCCATGGAAACGGCGCGTTCCATCCTTGAGCACGGGCACATTTTCGGTATCCATCCGGAGGGCACGCGCAGCCCGGACGGCAGGCTTTACCGAGGGCACACCGGGGCGGCGCGACTGGCCTTCGAGACCGGGACGACGGTGGTGCCCGCAGCCATCATCGGCACCAGGCAGCTTCAGGAGCCCGGCCACGTGCTTCCGCATAAAGGCAGGACCAAGGTCATCTATGGCAAGCCCATCACGGTGCCCTATGTGCCGGTCAACAGCCTCACCCATGAGGAGATCCGCAACCTGACCGACAGGATTATGCAGGAGATCCAGGAGATGAGCGGCCAGCGCTACGTGGACGTATATGCCCAGGTCATCAAGGCCCATGAGGACAAAGAAGAACTGGCTGAAGACTGACTGTAGAGACAGGGCCGTCAGACCACGGTCAGGGTCACGACGGCCGGCGAGCCGTCGTCATTGACCACCTTGACCTGGGTACCCGGGTTGGGGTCCTGGATTCGCACCGTGTGGGTCAGATTGCCCAGTGGCGCGGAGATGTTGACCTTGAGTCCGTATCCTTGCAGAATCTGGGTCGCCTCGTCCTGACTCTTGCCCTTCACGTCGGGCATGCTGATGAATTGCGGCCCCTTTGAAATCACCACGTTGACCGCATCGCCCCAGTGCAGCTGCTCCTGGGCCTGGTGGGAGGCGGAGATCACCTGGTTGCGGGGCACCGAATCTGACCAGTCCTCGCTGTAGTTGACCTTGAGCCGGAGGGCCTCCAGGGCCGCCTTGGCATCGTCCCTGGCCTTGCCGATGATATCGGGCATGGCCACGGGCATTCGACCCTTGGACAGGACCAGGCTGACCTTGGTATCGTGCCGGGTCTTGGTCCCTGGGGCCGGCTCCACCGAAATCGCCGCCCCCTCGGGTACATCCATGGAGTACTGGTCCTTGGAGGAGTCATGGTCGATCTTGTCGAATCCGGCCGCCTTCAGGGCCCGCAGAGGATCCTTGCCGTTGGCGGTGTCCGGCATGAGGATGTCCTTGGGGACCGTGGCCCGGCGAATCCCCTTGGAGACGGTCAGGTTAAGGCTGCCACCACGCTTGCTGATACGGGCTCCGACGGTATCGGGTTCCGCGGCCATGATGGCCCCTTTGGGCACCTGGTCGCTGAAGTCGTAGTCGGTGTAGACATCGATGCCTGCGACCTTGAGCGTGCTGGCATACTTGGCGTAGTCGGCGCCGATGACCTTGCACTCCTGATTCTCGGAGCAGGAGATGTCATCCGGCTTGGGCAGGGCGACATAGCTGCCCGGACCCAGGTAGTACCACCAGGCGCCACCGCCGCCTCCGCCCAGGGCCAGCACCAGCAGAATCACCAGTGCGATGATCAGGCCCCGATGCCGGTGCTTGGGCTTGGCTGTTTCGGTGCCTTGCTGCAGGGTCTGGGCGGAAGCCGGGACGACGTTTGCATCGGCGGGGGATGCTGTCGGGTCCTGAGGCTGCAGGATGGTGGTGGTCTCTGCCCGGGAGGGGGTGTCCACGTCGTTGAGCCGATAACGCCTTGTCGCAGCGTCCGCATCGGTTTCGGGCGGGGCGGGCACATTCAGGACTGTGTCCGAATTTTCCGGGTCGGATGTTGCAGCAATGGTCTGTGTGGCCGCATCCTCGGCATCGTCGATTGGTGCTGTAGCCCCCTGGGTTGGTGGTTCGGGCGTCTCAGGGTTGGCAGGCTCGGGCTGCCCGCCGGCTGCGGCTGTTACGCCCGCTGCCGCCCCTGCAGGCAGCACGTAGTCCATGGCCTGACGGTCCAGTCCCCTGACCACCTTCCTCAGGCTCTCCAGGGCCCTGCCGGCATCATCCGGGCGATTTTCGGGGGAGCGGTCGGTCAGACTGGAGACCAGGGCGGCCACGGACGGGTCGATTCCCGGGCAGGCCCTGGCCAGGGAGGGGACGTCCTCGTGGACGTGCTTGAAGACGATGGTCACCGGATTGTCGCTGGCGAAGGGGACCGTGCCGGTCAGCATCTCGTAGGCGATGATGCCCACGGCGTAGAGGTCGCTCTGGGGGGAGGCCTCATTGTTTTCGATGGTTTCGGGGGCCAGGTAGGCGGCCGTACCCATAAGCATGCCCGTCGAGGACAGGGTTGCCTGGGCTGCGGCGCGGGCCAGGCCGAAGTCGGTGATCTCCACATGGCCACGGTCGTTGATGAGGATGTTTTCCGGTTTGATGTCGCGGTGGATGACGCCGGCTCGGTGGGCGGAAGCCAGGCCGTCCAGGATTTCACCCACGATGCGCAAGGTCTCCTTCAGGGGATAGACGCCCTGTCGTGCCATGTCCCGCCGCAGGCTGATTCCGTGGACATACTCCATGACCAGGTAGTCCAGCCCCTGATCGACGCCGGTGTCGTAGACCTGGACGATGTGGGGGTTGGCGATGGCGGCCGCCGACCTGGCCTCCCGGCGGAAGCGCTCCTCGAACTGGGCCCTGTGCGGCCCCTGGGCCAGCATGGTGTGCATGATCTTGACCGCCACATGCCTGGACAGCCGCAGATCCAGGGCCTCGTAGACCGTGGCCATGCCACCTTGCGCAATCTCGCGCAAAATGCGGTAGCGCCCGTCTATGATCCGGTCGCTGGTCCTCTCGTCCGCTTCACTCATGCTCGTCTTGTCCGGCCCTCTGCACCTCGGAGGCCTGACCGGCCTCGGCATCAATGGAAGATACACGTTCATGATACCCGGCGGTGGTGGCAAGCGGCAGGAAGCGTCGGCAGGCCTTCAGGAAGATGGTTCGGCCTTCTGCCGACAGATGCAGATCATCAGCCAGGGCCTGTGCTTCGGCCTGGGCTCGGGTGGACAGGTCGGCAATGCGTCGACGACTGGCATCTACGGCCCCACAGGACTGCATCAGGTCGCGGACCACATTCATCTGGGCATCCTTGCGGCGTTCGGCCGGGGAATCGTAGAGTCGGCGGACCTCCTTGGCCTGATCAGGGTCGGCCATGGCCAGGGTGTCGGCCAGGAGGACGGTCCGCTTGCCCTCGCGAATATCGCCGCCCACGGGTTTGCCGGTACGGCGGTCGTCGCCTGCCACATCCAGCAGATCGTCCGTCAGTTGGAAGGCCAACCCCAGATCAAGACCCAGGGCGCGCACTGATTTTTTGTGCTCTTCCAGGTCTGCTCCAGCGGCCAGCAGGCCCAGAGCCAGGGGGGCCATGGTGGTGTAGGAGGCGGTCTTCCAAGCCATGGTGTGCAGGGCCTGACTGTGTAGGCATTCCGGATCGTCGAGGGAAGCCTCTTCCATACCCATGTCCAGGACCTGGCCGGTGACCACAGCCGTCTGCATGGCTTGAAAGGCCCTGCTGATGGCCGGTCCCTGGGGCAGGTCGGCAGCCGCTTGGAAGGCTATTTCTGTGCTCAGCGAGGCCAGCAGGTCGCCAAGGAGGATGCCCAGACCGGTGCCGCGGGCATCGGGGCCAGCGGGGGCCCGGTCGCTCGAATCGTTTCCGGCAGCCGATCGGCTCAGGGCCAGATGGGCGGCCGGACGGCCCCGACGACGAGGTGAGCCGTCGATGATGTCGTCGTGGACCAGGGCGCTGGTCTGATAGACCTCCAAGGCGCAGGCCAGGTCCACTGCCGCCTGCTCACGCTCTGGATTCCGCTCGGAGTCCAGAGCCTCCCAGACATCGCAGAGCAGCAGGGCGCGCAGTCGCTTGCCTCCCCGGCCAGCCTCGATTGCCTGGAGGATGACCTCCTGCAAGGCCCCCTGGGAGGGGTCCTGATCCAGGGGATGGTCCAATCCAGGCTCTGGAGCAGTCAGGTGGTGGCAGTGGTCCTGGAGCAGTTCCTCCATGCGTTGTTCGACCCGTGCTGCAGTCACGCTCTTCATGCCTTAGAGCCTATCCGCATATCTGCCCAGCGGGCAGGCTGCACGGCCCGTGGCTGCAGGGAGCATGGTGGATGGATGACCCCACTTGACCACATGCTCGGCTGTGGCCTTTCCGACGGTTCCTACCGGCTCAGGATGGTGCCAAGGCTCCCCGGACCTCAGACCGGGAGCGGATGGGAGGCAATGACGGCATGAACGATGCACACGAAGACGGCATGACAAAACTTGTGGAGAACTACCGAGAGGGCCGACGACGATGGGGTGTGGAAGATGCTGACAGGCGATGGCTCCAGCAACCCTTGACAGACTGGACAACCGGCTTGAAAGGGCAGCAGCCGCACCCGCCTTTGGACTCCGATACGGCTGAACGTCTGGCTGTGGCCATCAAGGAGACCCTGGCCATACGTGACGGGCTCATTCTGTCCATCCTGGCGCCTGAGCCTGGTCTGGACAGGGATCGGTTGCTGGACCTGTGCGTTCGTCCCAACGATCCATCCAACGTGACGGCGCTCTGCAGCATTCTGGATGCGGTCTTCAAGGATCCTACGACACGGCCGGACCAACCCCGTTGCCAGGCTGGACTGGCCATGCTTGTGTCCATGGCGGATAAGGTTCCACCTGGGTTCCGGTCCCAGCCCCTGGCGGTCGCGGCCTACGTCGACTGGTGGAGTGGGGGATCCCGGGCATCCGGGTTTGCCGAAGAAGCTCTGTGTGACGACCGCTCATGCAGTCTGGCCGCCATCGTCCTGGCACTGATCGGTCGCGGCATCGACCCGGCTTGGAGGCAATCGGGCTGAATCGGGAATAATCGTCCCCCTGGGGTGGTTCACTTTAATGAGTCTACGATTTGACCTTGCCATAGCTGCGCCTTAAGAGCAGTGTCGGCGGGTGGGATGATCCAGGAGGAGAATTTGGCCACGAAGGACACCAAGTCAGCCAAGACAGCCGCAGTGGATACCGGAAAGGGCCGGACCAGTTCAACCGCCGGCAAGACCAAGACCGCCACCAGGTCCAAGACCAGCAGCAGCAAGGCGTCCCGCAAGACTTCGTCCCGCAAGACCGCCACTGCCAGCACTTCGACGGCCAAGACGAACCGCCGTCCGGCTTCCAAGACCACGAAGAAGGTCGAAGAGGAGCCCATCCTGCAGCAGGAGGAGCAGGAACCCGACGAGGACCTGCTCGAGGACCAGGAGGATGACGACCAGCTGGACAAGAGTGAGGATCAGCTGGAGGATGAGCCCGACGAGGACGATCAGGAGGAGGACGAGGCCTCCCAGGTCGAGGATGAGGCCGAGGAGGACCGTAAGGCCGCCCATGCCCTCGCCGCCAAGGTCAAGGGTGCCTTTGTCGTCGACGATTCCGATGACGATGAGAATGTCACCCCCTCAGGCAATCCCAAGCGTCGTGTGGTCACCGCTGGTGCTACTGCCGATCCCGTCAAGGACTACCTCAAGCAGATCGGCCGCGTCAGCCTGCTGAACGCCGAGCAGGAGGTGGACCTCTCCGAGCGTATCGAGGCCGGCCTCTATGCCCAGCATCTGTTGGACACCGAGGGCGAAGGCATGGACTTCAAGCGCCGCCGTGAACTCAAGTGGGCCGCCAACGACGGGAAGAAGGCCAAGGACCATCTGCTGGAGGCCAACCTGCGACTGGTGGTCTCCCTGGCCAAGCGCTACACCGGCAGGGGCATGCTCTTCCTGGACCTGATCCAGGAAGGCAACCTGGGCCTGATCCGCGCAGTGGAGAAGTTCGACTACACCAAGGGCTACAAGTTCTCCACCTACGCCACCTGGTGGATTCGTCAGGCCATCACCCGCGCCATGGCCGATCAGGCCCGCACCATCCGTGTGCCTGTCCACATGGTCGAGGTCATCAACAAACTTTCCCGCGTCCAGCGTCAGATGCTGCAGGACCTGGGCCGCGAGCCCACCCCAGACGAGCTGGCCCGGGAGCTGGATATGCCCGTCGAGAAGGTCCAGGAGGTCCAGAAGTACGGGCGCGAGCCCATCTCACTGCACACCCCTCTGGGCGAGGACGGCGACTCGGAGTTCGGTGATCTGATCGAGGACACCGACGCCATAGCCCCCTCGGATGCTGTGGCCTTCTCCCTGCTGCAGGAGCAGTTCCAGCAGGTGCTTGAAACCCTGAGTCCCCGCGAGGCCGGCGTCATCAAGATGCGTTATGGCCTGGAGGATGGGCAGCCCAAGACCCTGGACGACATCGGCCGCGTATACGGGGTCACCCGTGAGCGCATCCGCCAGATCGAGTCCAAGACCATGTCCAAGCTGCGGCATCCTTCGCGCTCGCAGACCCTGCGGGACTTCCTGGATCAGTGACCTCTGCGCCCGGCGGGGAGGTACTGATGCTGTCGAGGCCTCCTTGCTAAAAATGGTCATCGGTGCGTAAGCGACCGCCCATGTGAGGACCCCGGTCCTCCTGGGCGCCAAGAGGTGAACGGCGAGGTAAATGGTGGCGAAAAAGCCTGATAAGGGGAAGTCCTATGGTGCCGGCAGTCTGACGGTCCTGGATGGCTTGGACGCAGTGCGCAAGCGTCCAGGCATGTACATCGGGACCACGGACAGCCAGGGTCTCATGCATTGCCTTTGGGAGATCATCGACAACGCCGTGGACGAGGCCCTGGCCGGCCAGTGCGACCACATCAAGGTCATCCTGCACAAGGATGGCTCCATCGAGGTGGACGACAACGGCCGAGGCATTCCCGTCGATATTGAGCCTCGAACGGGGCTGACCGGCGTGGAGGTGGTCCTGACCAAGCTTCACGCCGGCGCCAAGTTTGGCAACTCTTCATACACGGCTGTTGGCGGCCTGCACGGCGTTGGCTCTTCTGTGGTCAACGCCCTGAGCTCCCGGCTGGACGTGGAGGTGGACAGGGACGGCAAGACCCACCGGATGCGCTTCCACCAGGGCCATCCTGGTACCTACCAGGATCCTGACCCGGAACACCCCTCGCCTGACTCGCCCTTCAAACGCACCAGGAAGAACAGGCCTACACCCCTGGAGATAGTGGGCAGCGTGCCCAAGTCCCGGACCGGCACCAGGGTGCGCTACTGGGCCGACCCGGAAATCTTCAACCCCACGGCCCGGTTCAGCTACGCCCAGCTGATCGACCGGGTGCGTCAGACTAGTTTCCTGGTGCCCGGCCTCAAGATCACCGTGATCGACGACCGCATCCCCGCAACAGGAAGCGCTGAACAGGACCTGCGTCTGGAGGTCGATGGCGAATCCGCTGCGGAGCCGGACGATCAGGACGTTCAAGAGAACCTTCTTGAATCGTCTGTCAGCGGTGACCTCACTGACGAAGGTGCCGGAGACGAAGGTGCCGAGGACACGCAGACGGATGATGCCGACCTTTCGGCCACCGAGCAGGCTGACCGGGCCATGCTGAAGCCGGAGGACGAGTCCGGCCATCAGCGTGTGGAGGAGTTCCTGCACACTGGCGGAGTGACGGACTTTGTTGACTTCCTGTCCAAGGGCGAGCCGGTCAGCGACATCTGGCGGATCAGCGGCCAGGACACCTACCAGGAGGAGACCCAGCGGGTGGGCTCGGACGGCGAGCTGCATGCCGAGCAGGTGGAGCGTGTCTGTGGGGTGGATATAGCCCTGCGCTGGGTCAATGACTACGATTCAATCGTCCGCAGCTTCGTCAATGTGGTGGAGACGCCCGGCGGAGGCATGCACGTGGACGGATTCATGAACGCCATGACCCGCCAGGTGCGCAAGGCCGTGGAGGCCAACGCCCGCCGCCTCAAGGTCAACCTCAAGGACTCCCACACCAAGGTGGAGCGCGACGATGTGCTGGCCGGGCTGGTGGCCGTGGTCACCGTGCGCATCGCCGAGCCGCAGTTCCAGGGCCAGACCAAGGACGTGCTGGGCACGGCCCAGGTCAAGCCCATCGTCACCCGGATGACCGACGACCAGTTCGGCCAGATGATCAGCGGCTCCAAGCGCGGCTTCAAGGAGCAGTCCGGCCAGGTCCTGGAGAAGATCGTGGGTGAGATGCACGCCCGCGTCCAGGCACGCAAGACCAAGGAGGTCACCAGGCGCAAGAACGCTCTGGAATCGGCCTCCATGCCCTCCAAGCTCTCGGACTCCATGCCCGGCAACGACGACATCGCCGAGCTGTTCATCGTCGAGGGCGATTCCGCCCTGGGTACGGCCAAGGCCGCCAGAAACTCCATGTTCCAGGCCCTGCTGCCCATCCGCGGCAAGATACTCAACGTGCAGAAGGCCTCTCTGTCCCAGATGCTGACCAACAAGGAGTGCGCCTCCATCATCCAGGTGGTCGGTGCCGGTTCGGGAGCCAGCTTCGACATCGACCAGGCCCGCTACAACAAGGTCATCATGATGACCGATGCCGACGTGGACGGCGCCCACATCCGCATCCTGCTGCTGACCCTCTTCTATCGCTACATGCGGCCCCTGATCGAGAACGGGCGGGTCTACGCCGCCGTGCCGCCCCTGCACCGAATCGCCCTGGCAGGCAAGAACAAGGGGAAGTTCATCTACACCTATTCGGATGATGAGCTGGAGGGCAAGCTGGCCGACCTGCAGGCCAAGCACATCGACTACAATCCCGATGTGCAGCGCTACAAGGGTCTGGGCGAGATGGACGCCGACCAGCTGGCCGACACCACCATGGATCCCAGGACCCGCATGCTGCGCCGCATCCGCATGGAGGATGCCGCTCAGGCGGCCGGCATCTTCCCCCTGCTCATGGGTGACGACGTGCCGCCCCGCAAGCAGTTCATCGTGGACAATGCCGACGACTTCGACCGGAGCAAGATCGACACCTGATCGACCTTCAGCAGGGCCCAAAGGGGCGGGGAGAGGAGTGTGACGCATATGGGCGATTCCTTGGATAATTTCTCCCCGCAGACGGCTGGCTGGTTCCGCCAGGCCTTTCCTCAGGGTCCCACACCGACCCAGGTACAAGCTTGGCCGGCCATCCGCACAGGCGGCGATGCACTGATCATCTCGCCCACCGGGTCGGGTAAGACCCTGGCTGCTTTTCTTTGGGCCATTGATGAGCTCATGACCAAGCCTCGGCACTTCCGGAAGCCTGGGGTCGCTGTGCTCTACATCTCGCCCATGAAGGCCTTGGGGACGGATGTGGCCCGCAACCTGCAGGCTCCGTTGGAGGGCATTGCCGAGCAATTTGCACAGCAAGGACGCAAAGCGCCCAAGGTCCGGACGGGCATCCGTACCGGAGACACCGACGCCCGTGGCCGCAGGGCCCTGGCCGCCCATCCGCCGGATATTCTGGTCACCACCCCAGAATCGCTCTATCTGATGCTGACCTCCAAAACGGCCAGCACACTGAAGAATGTGCAGACCGTTATTGTGGACGAAATCCACGTTTTGGCAGGCAACAAACGAGGGGCTCATCTGGCCCTGAGCCTGGAGCGGCTGGACGACCTGGTCGGAGGGCCCGTGCAGCGAATCGGCCTGTCGGCTACGGTCCGGCCGCCAGAACAGGTGGCACGTTTTCTGGGTGGCGGCCGTCCGGTCAGCCTGATCCAGCCCAAGTCTGCCACAGCCATGGACCTGCGACTGATCGAGCCCTTGGAAGACATGGGGGATTTGGCTGCGCCTCCCGGCGAATCCGACCAGGAGGGTCAGGATGGTGACCAAAGAAGCGGATCCATCTGGCCGGCAGTCGAGAGGGCCATTCTGGACCAGGTCCTGTCCCACCGCACCACCCTGGTCTTCGTCAACTCCCGCGGCCTTGCCGAGCGCCTGACCGCCCGGCTGAACGACCTCCACCAGTCCGATCTGCAAGCTTCCGGTCACGACCGGCCAGGTTTATCCGATGAAACAGATGAGCCCAGGGAGCCTGCCCACTACGATTCGGCCACCGGGTCCACCTCCGAGAGAACCTCCGGCCTGAGTGTCGACCAACCCATTGCCATGGCCCACCATGGTTCGGTGTCCAAGGAACGCCGCCGACAGGTGGAGGACGACCTCAAGGCCGGCAGACTGCGGTGCGTGGTAGCCACCTCCAGCCTGGAGCTGGGCATCGATATGGGCTCGGTCGATCTGGTCATCCAGGTCAACGCCCCGCTGTCGACCGCCTCGGGGCTGCAACGGGTGGGCCGGGCCGACCACCAAGTGGGACGGGTATCGCAGGCCAGGCTTTTTCCCCTGACCCGCGAGCAGATCCTGGAGTGCACGGCCAGCATGGAAAGCATGGTCCAGGGCGACATCGAACCCACCATCATGCCCAGCAGTCCCTTGGACGTTCTGGCCCAGCAGACGGTGGCCGCAGCTGCCATGGGACCACTCAAGGAGGAGGATTGGCTGGCCACGGTCAGACGGGCCGCGCCCTTTGCCCACTTGGACCGGCAGGTCTATCGGGCGGTGCTGGGCATGCTCAGCGGCGCCTATACATCCCAGGACTTCACCGCCTTCCGCCCCATCCTGGTCTGGGACCACCAGACAGGCACGCTGACGGCCCGCCCTGGCGCGCAGCGACTGGCGGTGACCTCCGGAGGCACCATTCCCGACCGTGGCTCCTACAGCGTGGTCATGCCCTCCGAGGCCGCCGGTGGCAAGCCTCGCCGAGTGGGGGAGCTGGACGAGGAGATGGTCTACGAGTCCCGGAAGGGGGACGTGATCACCCTGGGTACCACCTCCTGGAGGATCCAGCAGATCACACGCGACCGTGTGGTGGTGGTACCCGCCCAGGGACGCTCCGCCAGGTTGCCCTTCTGGCACGGGGAGGGCACCGGCCGCGACCCTGCCTTCGGCCGTCGCCTGGGCAGGCTCGCCAGAGAACTGTCGCAGGGCCTGATACCGGCAGTCCAGACTGCCTCCGGTCGGCCAGGATTCACTCAAACCGTCTGTTCTCGTCTGTTGGAGGACGGCCTGGACCGTCCTGCTATCAACAATCTGGCCGCCTTTCTGGCAGAGCAGCAGGCCTCCACCGGCCGGGTGCCCGACGACCGGCACCTGGTGGTTGAGCGTTGCCCCAACGAGGAGGGCGATCTGAGGCTGATCCTCCATTCGCCATACGGCCGCAGGGTCAACGAGCCCTGGGCCCTGGCCATCGCCGCCCGGCTCTCCAGCGAGCGCGGCTACGACGGATCAGTCTGGGCGGGGGAGGATGGCATCGTCGTGCAGATCCCGGGCACCGATGCCTTCCTGGAAGATCGGCGAATATTCGGATTCACCCCCGATCAGGTGGAGCGCGAGGTCCGACGGCACTTGGTCGGCTCGGCGCTCTTCCAGGCCCGCTTCCGCCAGTGCGCAGCCCGTTCGCTCTATATGCCCAGGATGGAGCCCGGTCGCAGGGTTCCGCTTTGGCAGCAGCGTCTGAGGGCCTCCCGTCTGCTGGACGCGGCCCTGAAGGAGGATGATTTTCCCCTGGTTCTGGAGACCATGCGCGAGTGCCTCCAGGACGTCTACGACATGCCTGCCCTGCGCGAGCTCATGGCCGACCTGGAGCAGGGGAGCGTCCGTCTGGTCCCGGCCTCCACCAAGACTCCATCGCCCATGGCCTCAGGGCTGCTCTTCGGTTACCTGGGTACCTTCATGTACCAGTACGACATGCCCAAGGCCGAGCGCGACGCCGCCATGCTGGCCATCGACTCCGACCTGCTGGAGCAGATGGTCGGGCAGGTGGACATGGCTGACCTTCTGGACCAGGAGACCGTCGACCAGGTGACCGCTGACCTGCAGCGTCTTTCGCCTGGGACACGGGCCAGGGGGGCCGAAGGGCTGGCCGACCTCTTGCGGACCCTGGGCCCCATGGATCCGGCCGGGATTCGTCGGCGCATGCGTGGTCAGGAGGACCAGCCGGTGACGGAGGCACAGGTTCGGGCCATGCTGGATGAGCTGCAGGCCCAGTCCAGGGTGGTCAAGGTCAGACTAGGCACTCGCGACTGTTGGGTATGGGCCGGTCAGGCAGAGCGGCTGACGGCGGTCCTGGGCCCAGGTATCACCCAGCCATCCGTCCAGTCAACACAGGAATCGGAATCAGACAGCGAGGCCTTCGATCAGCTGGTCAGGCAATACGCCGAAGTCCATGGGCCATTCACCACCGAGGACCTGGCCGGCCACCTGGGCCTGGGCAGTGCACTCTTGGAGGACAGACTGCGTTCCTTGGCCTCACGCGAGCTGTTCATGACCGGGGTCTTTCCCAGACCTGACCTGAGTGCCTATGGCGAGCCGGGATTTGAGGGAGGCGAACCCCGCCGAGGGTGGCTGGATCCCGAGGTCTTCCGTCGGCTGCGCTCGCGGTCCCTGGCCAAGGCCAGCAAGGCCGCCAGTCCCGTCGCCGGTCATGTCTACAGCGACTTTCTTCTTCATCGCCAGGGTCTGGCGCCTCTGGGTCAGGAACCCTTGATGGGCACTGAAGGATTGCTGGAGGTGGTAGGGCAGCTGGAAGGGCTGGCTCTGCCGCCCGAACTCTGGGAGTCGGCCATCTTTCCGGCCAGGGTGCGTGATTACGGTCCCGCATTGATGGACGATCTGCTGGCTTCGGGCCAGGTGGTCTGGGTGGGGTCCGACCAGGGGGAGGGCCCGTTGGGCGCCATGACCTTTTATCTGGCCGAGGACCTGGATGAGGAGCTTTCAGTACAATCCGTCGGTTCTCCGTCGCTTACGGATGGGAGCGGCAAGTCGAGCATCCCAGGTAACGCGGGCGGTCTGGAAGAGACCCTGTTGGATGTTCTGGCCGACGGGGGAGCCTACCGCTTCGATCGCCTCCTGCGTGCCTGTGGCGACCGTGGCGGGGATGGCATCGAACCCTCCGATTCCGAAGCCCCTGACCAGGAGGCCATGGCCCGGTCGCTCTGGGACCTGGTCAGGCGTGGGCTGGTTACCAACGCTTCCTTGGCTCCGGTTCGGCGCCTGGTTCGAGGATCGGAATCGCAACGCTCGGGTAGGACCCGCCGTTTGCCCCATGGTCTGCGTGGACGTGGTAGGCCCTTGGGTCGCGCAGCCTTGGCAAGGACGGCCGGCTCATCAGCACTGTCAGCGGCTGCGGAGGGATTCTGGACTCTGGTTGCGGATGAGCGCGAAGCAGCGGGAGCTGCAGCGGGGATTGGCGTGGCCGATCCAAGCGACAAATCTAGAGGTAGCCGGGACGATGACCGGCAGCGGACCGTCCGCCTGGTCCACGAGGAGCAATCCATCCTGGACCGCTATGGGCTCCTGGCCCCGGTTCTGCCTGAAGTGCGGTCCCTTCCCGGCGGATTCTCGGCCCTCTATCAGGTCTGTAGACGCATGGAGGAGGCCGGACAGCTGACGCGTGGAGTCATCGTCGACGGGTTCGGTGGCGCCCAGTTCGCTCCCCGGGAGGTGATCGACCAGCTCAGAGGTTTCCAAGAGGATGAGCGCGATGATGATGGTGACGGCGAATCGGAGCAGCGGCCCCCCGAACCCGTGGTCATGGACGTGACCGATCCAGCCAACCTCTATGGCACGGCCCTTGCCTGGCCGACCACATCAGAGGATGCCGGCGGTCGTCCCATCCGGCGGATGGGTAACCTCTTGGTGCAGAATCGAGGCCGTGCACTGGTCTATGCAGCGCCCAAGGGGCATCATCTGCTGGTCTTCGGTGAGCCCGAGCGTGGATTGCTGGAGGTCGCCTTCACCCAGCTGGCCTCATGGCTGAGACGGGGCGGGCAGGGGCGCATCCTCTTCAGTGATGCCAATGGCCGGCCCCTGACCATGCGCGAACCGGTGGGCATGGCCCTGGCCGCCGCCGGATTCACAGCCGGGCCGGGCGGCATGGCCCTCTACTGAGTTTTTATCGAGCGTCCTCAGGCCACGAAGGCGATGGGCGCTGCCAGCTCCTGGCCTGAGGCATCCCGGCGCATGTCCACGTCGGGCAGTTCAACCGGTGATCCGGCAGCGGTGCTGGCATGCAGGGGCCAGGCGCCCACCCGGGCCAGCAGCAGGGTGTCCTGGCCCTTGAGGAAGCGCTGGGAGCGCACGCCGCCCGTTCCCCGACCCTTGACCGGATACATCTCCAACGGGGTCAGCTTGGCCGATCCGTTCTCGGTGCCGGGCAGTGCCTCGGAGTCGCCGGCCACGGTCAGGACCACGGCCCCGGCCTGGGTGCTCATGCCATCCTCGCCGGTCTCCTGATAGGTCCAGCCGATCTCCCCGGCCGGCACCACCGCGAAGGTGGCGACCTGGCAGCCCTGGGCCAGACGGATGCCCGCCATGCCTGCTGCATTGCGGCCCTGGGGTCGGACCTTGTCCCCGGTGAAGGTCAGCAGGCTGGCATCCGAGGAGATGAGCACCATGCGGTCCCCGTCCTGGCAGGGGGCCGCGAAGAGCACCTGGTCGCCATCCTTCAATTCGATGACCGACCAGGAGTCCATGGTGGTCGGGGACTCGCGGTTCCAGCGCTTGACCGTGCCCAGCCGGGTGCCCAGGGCCAGGGGTCGGGAGTCGGCCATGTCGATGACGGTGACGGCGTGCTCGTCGGCCTGTGGTTCGGTGCTGGCGGTTCCGCCCAGGAGCTCGTCAGCCACGATGCCCCCGCTCAGGTTGGGGTTGGCGGTGGCTGGGATCAGCGGCAGGTCGGCCACGGGGGCAGTGATCAGCCGGCCAGCCGTGGTGACCAGGCCATAGGTGGCCAGGGTGGTGGTGGCGAATATGGCGATGATCTGGTCGTCGTGCCCCCGGTCCTGGTTGCGCGGCCGGGACCGCCAAGCATCCAGGGCACCCGGGGTGCTGCGTGCCAGCAGGCCGGTGGCGCTCATCATGACCGTGCAGGGCTTGTCCTCCATGTGCAGGTCGCCGCCGTCACCGCCGCGGCTGGTTCCTCCGCTGGCCAGCAGTGCGGCCTGTGGGCCAGCACTGGCCTTGCTGGAGGTTTGCTGGTCGTCGGCTGCTGCTGACTGCACGGGGGCCAGGTCACCGGAGGGCTCCTGGTCCAGGATGACCGTGCGTCTGGGTGTGCCCCACTGGGCCACCGCCTGATCCATCTCCTTGATGACCACCCGGTCCAGCTCGGCCGAGGAGCCCAGAATCCGCTCCAGTTCCTCCAGCTGCTTCTTGAGGTCGTCGCGCTCGCCCTCCAGCTCGATCCGGCTCATCTTGGTCAGCCGCCGCAGCCGCAGGTCAAGAATGTACTGGGCCTGGGTCTGATCCAGGTCGAAGACCGCCATCAGCCTGGTCTTGGCCGCATCCGCATCGTCCGAGCTGCGGATGACCTGGATGACCTCGTCAATGTCGACCAGGGCCAGCAGGAGCCCTTCGACCAGGTGCAGACGTTCCAGGGCCTTCTTGCGGCGGAATTCGCTGCGTCGATGGATGACCGTGCGCCGGTGCTCCACCCAGACCTCCAGCAGCTCCTTGAGCCCCATGGTTCTGGGCCGTCCGTGGACCAGGGCCACGTTGTTGATGGTGAAGGAGTCCTCCAGAGGCGTGTACTTGAAGAGCTTGCCCAGAACCTTTGCCGGGTCGAATCCCGTCTTGATCTCGATGACCAGGCGGGTCCCGTTGTGCCGGTCGGTCAGGTCGATAGCGCTGGAGATACCCTCCAGCTTGTGGTTGCGCACCCCTTCGGAAATACGCTCCAGAACCCGCTCGGGGCCCACCATGAAGGGCAGCTCGGTGACCACGATGGCCTTCTTGCGGGCGGTCACGTTCTCCAGGTGGGTGACGGACCTGGTCACGAAGGCCCCCCGGCCGTGCTCGTAGGCCTTGCGGATGCCGTCCCGACCCACGATGATTCCGCCGCCGGGCAGATCAGGACCGGGCACGTAGCGCATGAGTTCGTCCAGGCTTGCGTCCGGGTGGGCCATCAGATACTTGGCGGCAGCCACCACCTCGCCCAGATTGTGGGTGATCATGTTGGTGGCCATGCCCACGGCGATGCCCGAGGCTCCGTTGACCAGCAGGTTGGGGATAGCCGAGGGCAGGACCTGGGGCTCCTTGAGCTTGTTGTCGTAGTTGGGGGAGAAGTCCACCGTGCCCTGGTCGATGTCGGCGTTCATGCCCAGCGCCGCCGGGGCCAGCCTGGCCTCGGTGTAGCGGGAGGCCGCCGGACCGTCGTCCAGGGATCCGAAGTTGCCGTGGCCGTCGACCAGGGGCAGGCGCATGGCGAAGGGTTGGGCCAGGCGGACCATGGCCTCGTAGATGGATGAGTCGCCGTGGGGGTGCAGCTTGCCCATGACCTCGCCCACGGCCCTGGCGGACTTCATGTAGGGGCGGTCAGGGTTGAGGTTCATCTGGCCCATCTGGTAGATGATCCGCCGCTGGACCGGCTTGAGTCCGTCTCGTGCGTCGGGCAGGGCCCTGGCGTAGATGACCGAGTAGGCGTATTCCAGGAAGGACTTGCTCATCTCCTCGTTCAGAGGGGTTTCGACGATGTGCTCCTTGACCTGCCGGGGGTCATACCCCGCCGCCTTGCTCCTGCGATGAGTTGCCATGCTCCAGCTCCTGCTCCTTCACGTTCCGCCTTATGATAACCGGACGGTCCGCCAAAGCGTGCCTGCCCGGCTCCGATGTCGGCCTGGGGTCTGACCGTGCTTGAATGGAAGGCATGGGTCTGGATACACCTGACATGAAGGAACTGCTGCAGCCGAGTCCGCCTATCCGATACGGGGACCAGGCGGGGGACAAGCAAGTCGGCGGGGCCAGGCATCTGTCGGCCGTCCTGCCAGCTCTGAGCGCCTGCCTGGGATCGCCCGTGGCCACTGACGTCCATCCGTCTGCCAAGGCACTCCAGGAGGCCCTGGGACTGCCTGATGCCCGGTCGGTGGTTGTCGTTCTGGTGGACGGGCTGGGATTCTGGAATCTGGTCAGCCGTCAGGGCCATGTGCCCTACCTGCGCTCGCTTTTGTCCGAACCCATCAATCAGCGTCCCATGTACACCAGCCTGCCATCGACCACGGTGGCGGCCATGGGGGTCTTCGGCACCGGAACCAGCCCTGGACTGACCGGCATGACCGGCTACACCCAGCTGAACCCTGACACCGGTCAGTTGGGCCAGATGATTCAGTTCAGAGGCGCCCAGGATCCCGAGCGTCTTCAGCGCCGCCCCACGGTCTTCGAGGCCCTCCAGGCGCAGGGGGTCCGTGTGACCTCGTCAGGCCTGCCGCGTTTTCGCAACTCCGCCCTGACTCGGGCGGCTCTGCGCGGTGGGGAGTATGTAGGCCACAATCACTCCCGTCAGCGTCTTCTGGCCGCCTGCGAAGCTGCCCGCCAGCCAGGGCTGACCTACCTCTATATTCGCGATGTGGACAAGGTGGGCCACCACAGCGGTTGGGAGGGCGAGGAATGGGTGGCAGCTCTCGAAGCGACCGATGCACAGCTGGCCGAGCTTCATCGCCGCCTGCCCGCCGGGACACTGACGGTGATCGTAGCCGATCATGGCATGGTCCAGGCTGATCCGGACCAGCGCATCGACATTGCCCAGGACCCGGAACTGAACCGGGATGTGCGACTGGTGGGTGGCGAGCCCAGGGCTGTCATGCTCTACCTGGACCAGGGGGCGGATCCCCAGGTCGTGGCTGCACGCTGGCATGAGCGTCTGGGGGAGCAGGCCTGGGTGCTGACCCGGGACCAGGCCGTCCAAGGGGGAATCTTCGGCCCTGTGGATGCCCGGGTTCGCCCCATGATCGGCGACCTTCTGGTTCTGGCAGGTGACCGGATCACCCTGGTGAATTCTGCAGATCAGACTGATGCCGCGACCAGACTGCCCGGCGTACATGGTTCATGGACCCGTCTGGAGACGCAGATTCCCTGCCTTATCGATCTGGTCTGACTACTTGCCGAAGAGGATCTCATCCCAGCTGGGTACGGCAGACCGCCCGGAGTGCTTTTTGGCCCGCTTGCCGCGGCGTCCCTCCTTGGACCCGTCCTCTTGCTCATCCTGACCGGCATCATCGCCTTGTTGCTCCTGGTGGACCTGCTCCTGGTCAGCCTGGCTCTGTCCATGGTTCTGCACGGGCAGGACCATGGTGGATTCATTGTCTCGGATGGGCGGATGCTCGGCCGTGTCGGGGTCCTCGGTCAGTTCTGCGCTGGGATGGCTGGGCTCTCGCTCGGCTGCCCGATCCTGGCCTTCCTTGGGCTTGCCATAGAGCCAGGCCGTGAGTGCCGCCTGGCGCTCGCCGTCCTCCTGGCCGTCCGAGCCACGGTCCTCCTCCTCGATTTGGGCAAGGGCATCTTCCTGGTTTGGAGGCCGTCTGTCGGTTTGGTCGTCGATTTCTTCGTCGGGGCCCTGGTCCCAGGCGGGCCGCTCCTGGCCATGGTCGTCTGTGGAATCGTCCAGCAGCATCCTGGCTGCCCCGTTCAGGCAGGTCACGGTGTTGTCATGCATGTTCCAGGCCCAGCGGGCGTTGAATATCCGCTTGTCCAGCGTAAACACGCCATTGATGTTCCAGGGTTCGTACCCTCGCCTGGTGGCCTGCCAGGAAACCTGTGACAGACTGACCCCGGCACGGGCCAGCACCTTGCCGATCAGTTCCTGATAGTTATGTCCGCCCGACCCCTTGGGCGCCGGCATGGTCAGGAACTGCTCGATGGCGTACTTCTTTTCGGTCTCCACCGGGGCCGCGAAACGCCGTACCAGCGCTTCGTTGACAGCGTATTGCTGAGCCACCTGCTCGGGGCGGGCGCCAGCGCGCACAGCCGCCTGAATGGCAGAGACAGGCAGCGGCTTGGACTTGCCGGTCTGGGGATCCACGTCCTCTTCCTCCTTGACCTGCTTGGCCTCAAGAATGGCGCGATCAAGCGCATCGTCGACCCTTACGGCGAAGTGCCGGTGGTCACAGACGAAGACCAGATCGCCCCTGTCGTCGACATGGTCAAAGCTGGCCACCCTGGTCCCATTCTCAGACATGCACGCCCCTATCCTCTTACGGTTCCTTTACACGGCCTTAGGTATTTCCATTGTGCCCTACGGTTGGTATTTTACGTGCTTTTGAAATCGTGTATCCTATGC
Organism: Bifidobacterium sp. 7101; assembly: GCF_000499285.1. GTDB lineage: Bacteria > Actinomycetota > Actinomycetes > Actinomycetales > Bifidobacteriaceae > Bombiscardovia > Bombiscardovia apis_A. The sequence continues at coordinate 82,102 of NZ_AWUN01000006.1, read as the reverse complement.
GCAGTACATATCGTGTGAAATGACCGGCATACGAGGTGGCTGGTCGAACAAGGAAAGGGTACACGATGGCACAGGATTACGATACCCCGCGCGACAAGGACGAAGACGAGGAATCCCTGCAGGAGCTTGGCAAAAGCGGCCAGGATGCCGGGGCTGACCTTGACGACGACGAGAACGCCATCGCCGAGGACTACGAGCTGCCTGGCGCCGACCTGAGCAATGAGGACTCTTCGGTGACCGTCATCCCCATGCAGGGCGATGAATTCATCTGCTCCAACTGCTTCCTGGTCAAACACCGGAGCCAGCTGGCCTACACAACACCCGACGGCAAGCCCGTCTGCAAGGAGTGCGCCGCCTGATGGCCTATGACGAGTCCTACAACGAGCCTGAAACGGTCGAGGTCCTGTTCCAGTCCTTGGATGGGGCCGAGGTGCCGGAATACGCCATGCCCGGTGACGCGGGGGCTGATTTGCGAGCCAGGGTGGCTGTAGATCTGGCCCCTTTCCAGCGGGCCTTGGTGCCCACCGGAGTGGCCCTGGCCCTGCCCAACGGATACGTCGGCCTGGTTCATCCCCGCTCGGGACTGGCGGTCAAAATGGGGGTGACCGTGCTCAATGCGCCCGGGACCATCGATGCCGGGTACCGGGGCGAGATCAAGGTGCCGCTGATCAACCTGGATTCGCATGAATCGGTCCATTTCGAGCCTGGGGAGCGCATCGCCCAGCTGGTCATCCAGCGCTATGTGCAGGCCCGTTTCGTGCCCGCCGAACGCCTGCCTGGCTCGGTGCGTTCGGATGGCGGATTCGGCTCGACCGGCCGCTGAGGCACCCCTCGGACACGAGCGACCTGAATGGGCCAGGCGCAAGTGTAGGATTGGTGCATTATATCGGAACATTGGAGGCTTGAATGGTCACTCAGGAGGGCAGCGTCTGCAGCAATGATGTCGGCGATCAGGCCCCTTCCGGCCTGTCCTCCAGAGCCTTGGGCTGCGAGGTCAGCGACGATCCGCTCAACCCCCTGATGCCCATCTGGGAGATCTGCTCAGCGCATCATCCCGGAGAAGATCTGTCCATGCTTCAGCGCGCCTACGACCGGGCCGTGGTCCAGCATGCCGACCAGAGGCGCAAGTCCGGCGAGCCCTACATCATCCATCCACTGGCTGTGGCACAGATTCTGGCCGACCTGGGCATGGGGCCCACGGTGGTCTCGGCAGGTCTGCTTCACGACACCGTGGAGGACACCGACTACACGTTGGAGCAGTGCAGGGATGAATTCGGCGACACGGTGGCCGGCCTGGTGGACGGGGTCACCAAAATATCCAAGATGGACTACGGCGATTCGGCCCAGGCCGAGACCATCCGCAAGATGATCGTGGCCATGAGCCGGGATGTGCGCGTCCTGGTGGTCAAGCTGGCCGACCGGGTCCACAACGCCCGCACCTGGCGCTACGTCAAGGCTTCGTCGGCCCAGCGCAAGGCACGCGAGACCCTGGATGTCTATGCGCCCCTCGCCAACCGGCTGGGCATGAATGCCATCAAGACCGAATTGGAGGAGCTCAGCTTCAAGACCCTCTATCCCAAGATCTACAACGAGATTGTGGTTCTGGTCTCCCGCAGGGCTGGCCAACGCGAGGTCTACCTGAAGCAGATCCTGGACGAGATCCACGAGGATCTGGACGCCCAGGGCATCAAGGCCCAGGTGACCGGGCGGCCCAAGGACTACTTCAGCATCTACCAGAAGATGATTGTGCGCGGACACGATTTCGCCAACATATACGACCTGGTTGGCGTGCGCATCATCGTGGACACCATCCGCGACTGCTATGCGGCACTGGGCGCAGTCCATGCCCGCTGGAGCCCGGTGCCCGGGCGGTTCAAGGACTACATCGCCATGCCCAAGACCAACCGCTACCAGTCCCTGCACACCACGGTGGTGGGCCCAGGCGGCAAGCCGGTCGAGATTCAGATTCGCACCTGGCAGATGCACCGTCGCGCCGAGTTCGGCATCGCCGCCCACTGGAAGTACAAGGAGAACGGCTCCGCCGGCCGCGAGCTCTCCCAGCCTGATAAGTCCGATGTGAAGCGTGAGCGCCAGGAGGGGGAGCTGAGCCAGGAGGACAACCTGACCTGGATTCAGCAGCTGGCCGACTGGACCAGCGAGACTCCGGACTCCAACGAGTTCCTGGGTTCCCTGAAGGACGATCTGGGTTCGGCCGAGGTCTATGTGTTCACACCCAAGGGCAAGATCATTTCCCTTCCGGCCGATTCCACGCCGGTGGACTTCGCCTATGCGGTCCACACCGAGGTGGGCCACAGAACCATGGGCGCGCGTGTCAACGGCCGTCTGGTTCCTCTGGACACCAAGCTGCGCAACGGGGACACGGTTGAGATTCTGACCAGCAAGTCCGACACCGATGGGCCTTCGCGAGACTGGCTCAGCTTTGCCAAGAGCCCGCGCGCCCGCAGCAAGATCCGTCAGTGGTTCAGCAAGGAGCGCCGTTCGGAGACCATCGAGGAGGGCAAGGACGAGCTGATCCGCGCCATGCGCAAGCGGAACCTGCCCGTGGCCACCCTGCTGACCCCCGAAGCCATGGTGGGGGCCGCCGACGAGCTCAACTATCCCAATGAGAAGGCGGTCTACGCCGCCATTGGTGACGGACAGGTCTCCACCCAGAACGTGATCTCCCGGCTGGTCCATGATGCCGGACGGTCAGCCCTTGAGGACGAGGTGGAGCAGGAGGCCATCCCCCTGCAGCGGGTCACCAAGTCCAGTCGGCCGGAGACCTCCCAGGGAATCTCGGTCAAAGGCGTGGACGATGTCTGGGTCAAGCTGGCCCGTTGCTGCACCCCAGTGCCGGGAGACCCCATCACCGGGTTCATCACCCGTAACCAGGGTGTCTCGGTTCACCGGTCCGACTGCCAGAACCTTCTGGACCTGCGCAAGAAGCAACCCGAACGGATCATCGAGGTCTCCTGGACGGGCAAACAGGGCACCTTTATGGTCCAGATCCAGGTGGAGGCCCTGGACCGGCCCCACCTGCTCTCTGACATCACCCAGGTGCTGTCCGACCACGGCGTCAACATCCTGTCGGGCAGCCAGTCCACGGGCCGGGACCGTGTGGCGGTCAGCCAGTTCGTCTTCGAGATGGGTGACCCCCAGCATCTGAACACCCTCCTGTCGGCTGTCAGGAAGATCGATGGGGTCTTCGACGCTTACCGGCTGACCGGAGCCAAGGGCTCGACCAGTCCCCATATGCGGGCCATCTGACCTTCCCCTGCAACCATCGCTATGGCCTCCTTCCATACCTTGGGAATTCGTCTGGTCAAAGTCGAAAAGGCGGTTATCAACGGTGGTTACAGAAGGACCCCCGGTGGTCAACGACCAGGCCGGGGGTCCCAGCGAAAACGGCTGTGGTCAGCGCACGGCGTTCATCCACTGCTCCTTGGTGGCCTTCTCGGCCTCCAGTTCCTGCTTCTTGGCCGGATCCTGCTCCGCGGCAATCCGCCGGTCCAGGTCCTCAAGCTGGGCGGCCAGCTGCTGCTCGAAACTGGAGACTCGGGCATCGGCCTCGGGGTCGGACTGGTTCCAGGCGGCATCCTCAACGGCCTTGATCTGCCGGTCCACGGCATCCATCCTGCCCTCGATTCGACGCACGTCGTCACGGGGAACGAAGCCGATGGCGTCCCATTCCTCCTGGATCTTGGCCAGTTCCTGCCGGGCCTGCTTGGCGGCCTTGGTGTCTTTGACGGGTAGCAGGGCCTCGGCCTTGGCAACCAGAGCCTCCTTCTTGGTCAGGTTCTCGCGCTCGTTGACCGAGGTCTTGTCGCGGTCTGCCTGACGGGCGTTGAAGAAGACATCCGCGGCCTGACGGAACCGGGCCCAGAGGGCGTCGTCATCCTGACGTCCCGCCCGTCCGGCCTGCTTCCAGCGGTCCATGAGCTCGTTGAACCGGTGGGAGGTGGGTCCCCAGTCGGTGGAATCCTTGATCTGGTCGGCCTCAGCGATGATCTCCTCCTTGATCCGCTTGGTCTCGGACCGCTGGGCGTCCCGCTGCTGGGCCCACTTGCGGCGGGCCTGGTTGAAGGTGGTGCGGGCTGAGGAGAAGCGCTTCCAGAGTGCGTCCGCGTCGGCCTTGTCGATGCGGATGGTGGTGCGCTGGTGGTGTTGCCACTGCTCGAAGAGTGAACGGAACTTGTCCGCTGTGGAACGCCAATTGGTGGAGTCGCCCAGGGAGGCGGCCAGGTCTTCGGCCTTCTCCACGATGGCTGTCCGCTCCTTGATGGCCTTGGCCATGGCGTCCTTGCGGGCCTGCGCCAGCTCGGCCTTGCGGGCCTGCCCCTGTTCGGCCAGCTGGTCCAGCTGCGTGCGCAGGGCGGCCAGGTCACCGACTGCCTCTGGCTGGCTGATCTCCTCCTTGAGGGAGGCTATGGACTCGTCGATTTCATGGGCCTTGATCTTGGGGCTGCGCAACCGGGAGGCAAAGAGATTCAGCTTCTCCTTGAGGTCCAGGTATCGGCGGGCATAAAGATTGAGGGCCTCCTTGGCATCAGCGTTGGGGAACTGGCCTACCTGGCGCTCTTTGTCGCCCTCGCGGACGAATACGTTGCCCTGCTCGTCCACCCGGCCGAAGGCTTCTGCCTTGTCGATCTCCTCCTGGCTATAGGTGGGGGCGGCTGGAGCGGCCTTGACGTGAGGTGCCTTGTGGGCCAGAGCAGCAGGGGAGGGAACCGCCTTGGGCTTGGGTGCAACAGGTGCAGGCTTTGGCTCAGCCGGTACCGGTGCGCTCTGGGTGGGCGCATCCTCAGTAGAAGCGGTCTGTCCGGCTTCGGGCGTCGTCGCAGCGGCGACCTGGCCCTCCGCGTCCGCGGTGTGCTCCTCCTGCGGTGTCGAGGTGTTCTCGGGTGTGATGGCGGTGTTGTCGGCCATGGCCAGCTCCTTAGGCTTGTGTGTTGGAGAGATCGCAAAATATGGCAATACCATTTTCCTTGACCTCCTATAGTATAGGTTCTTATGGCAAAAGGCACATCTCTATCCGGTTTCCCTGAATGGCTTCCTTCACAAAGAGTGGTGGAGCAGCGCATTATCGACACGCTCCGCAAGGTCTTCGAATTGAACGGCTACATCGGCATTGAGACCAGGGCCGTGGAAGAGGGCTCCAGCCTGCTCAAGAAGGGGGAGACCAGCAAGGAGATCTACCTGCTCTCACGACTGCAGGATCTGGGGCAGGAGAAGGATGTGCCGGTTGAACGTCGGCTGGGTCTGCATTTCGACCTGACCGTGCCGCTGAGCCGCTATGTGGTGGAGCACAGCAACGACTTGACCTTCCCCTTCAAGCGCTGGCAGATTCAGAAGGTCTGGCGGGGGGAGCGCCCCCAGGAGGGACGGTTCAGGGAGTTCGTCCAGGCTGATATCGATGTGATCGGCAACGGTGAGCTGCCCGACCACTACGAGGTCGAGGTGCCACTGGTCATGCTGAGCGCTCTGGAGGAGCTGCGGGCTTTCGGCCTGCCCAAGCCCACTGTGCACGCCAACAACCGCAAGCTCTCCGAGGGCTTTTACAGGGGTCTGGGTCTGGAGGATGTCGAGGGTGTCCTGCGCGAGATCGACAAGCTGGACAAGATCGGCCCTGACGAGGTAGCCAGTCTGCTGGTCAGTGAGTGTGGCGCCAACCAGGACCAGGCCAGGGCCTGCCTGGATCTGGCCGAGTTGACCGCCGACGATGGCAAGCAGCTGCGCCAGCGCTTTGACGCCCTGGTCGACAAGGTTGGCATCGACAAGGAGTCTTCTTCATATGCCCTGGCCATTGAGGGGCTGGAGACGCTGGCCATGATCATCGACGAGGCCGCCCGCATCCGGCCGGGCTCGGTCATCGCCGACCTGAAGATCGCCCGCGGTTTGGACTACTACACCGGCTCGGTCTACGAGACCTTCCTGGAGGGGGCGCAGTCCCTGGGATCCATCTGCTCCGGCGGTCGTTACGACAACCTGGCCAGCCAGGGCAACCGCACCTACCCGGGTGTGGGACTGTCCATCGGGCTTTCACGGCTGCTCTCCTACCTGCTGGCCCAGGGGGTCCGGGCATCCCGTGTCTCCCCGGCGGCGGTCATGGTCGCTGTCTGGGACGAGGAGGATCGCACCGCCAGCAACCACATCGCCCAGGATCTGAGGGCCAGGGGGATCGCTGCTGACGTGGCTCCCACCGCAGCCAAGATCGGCAAGCAGATCCGCTATGCCGACCACCTGGGCATCCCCTATGTCTGGTTCCCGGCCAAGGAGGGGCAGCAGGAGGGCGACCAGGTCAAGAACATCATCACGGGCGAACAGATTCCGGTTGATCTAGTGTCGTGGACGCCGGATAGCCTGTATGCCCGGCAGAGTGTGGAATACCAGGCCTGACGCAGGGGCAGGCCGAGCATTATGGAGGTACAGGAAAGCATGGGCCAGTCGGCTTACAGAACGAGCTACGCCACGGATGTCACGCAGGATATGGTCGGTCGCCAGGTGACCGTGGCCGGATGGGTGGATCGGCGCCGTGATCACGGAGGCGTGGCCTTCATCGATCTGCGTGACCGCTCCGGCCTGGTGCAGATTGTCATCTACGACGAGGAAGAGGCCCGGCCCCTACGCAGCGAGTACGTGATCCAGGTCACCGGCAAGGTTCGCGAACGTCCCGAGGGCAATGACAACGAGCACCTGTCCACCGGGCACATCGAGATTGTGGCCGACAAGATCGAGGTGCTGGCCAAGTCGGCCGCCCTGCCCTTCCAGGTGTCCACAGCGCTGGAGAACGAGGCCGAGAACAAGCTGCCCGGCGAGGATGTGCGGCTGCGCTACCGTTATCTGGACCTGCGCCGCCCATCCATGCAGCGCAATATCCGTCTGAGGGCCGCCATGAACCGGGCCGCCCGTGCCGCCCTCGATAAGATGGACTTCTGCGAGATCGAGACACCGACCCTGATCAAGTCCACCCCCGAGGGTGCCCGCGACTTCCTGGTGCCGGCCCGTCTGGTGCCCGGGTCCTGGTACGCCCTGCCGCAGTCCCCCCAGCTGCTCAAGCAGCTGCTGATGGTGGGCGGCTTCGAGCGTTACTACCAGATCGCTCGCTGCTACCGAGACGAGGACTTCCGTGCAGACAGGCAGCCCGAGTTCACCCAGCTGGACATCGAGATGAGTTTTGCCTCCCAGGAGGATGTCATGGCCATGGCCGAGCAGGTCATCGCCGAGGTCTGGAAGGCTGCGGGATTCGAGGTCACCCTGCCCATTCCCAGGATCAGCTGGCAGGAGGCCATGGACAAGTATGGCTCCGACAAGCCCGACCTGCGCTTCGGCAATCCCATCGTCGAGCTGACCGATTACTTCAAGGACACCCCCTTCCGGGTCTTCCAGGCCCCATACGTGGGTGCCGTGGTCTACCAGGGCGCGGCCAACCTGCCCCGCAGGCAGTTCGATGCCTGGCAGGAGTGGGCCCGCCAGCGGGGTGCCAAGGGCCTGGCATACGTCCAGTTCACCGGCGATGGCACCCTCAAGGGCCCCGTGGCGAAGAACCTGTCCGATGCCGAGCGCCAAGGCCTCAAGGAGGCTGTGGGCGCCTCGGATGGCGATGCGGTCTTCTTCGCAGCCGGACCCCGCGAGGCCTCGCAGACCCTGCTGGGCGCGGCCCGTGTGGAGATCGCCCGCCGCCAGGGGTTGCTCAAGCCCGACGAATTCGCCCTGACCTGGGTGGTGGACTTCCCGCTCTTCAAGCCCACCGACGACCCGGACGACGACGATGTGGCAGTGGGCCATTCCAAGTGGACCTCCATGCACCACCCCTTCACCATGCCCTCGGCCGACTGGATCGACCGTTTCGACAAGGATCCCGAGCACGCCATGAGCGACTCCTACGACATCGTCTGCAACGGCGAGGAGATGGGCGGCGGCTCGGTGCGTATCCACCGCGACGACATCCAGGACCGGATCTTCAAGGTGCTGGGCATCGGCCCCGAGGAAGCCCAGGAGAAGTTCGGCTTCCTGCTGGATGCCTTCAAGTATGGCGCTCCGCCTCACGCGGGCATCGCCTTCGGCTGGGACAGGACCGCTCAGATCCTGACGGGAGCCGACTCCATCCGCGATGTCATCGCCTTCCCCAAGTCCGGCGGCGGCCAGGATCCCATGACCGGGGCTCCTGCTCCCATCTCCGACCAGCAACGCGCCGAGACCGGTGTGGACTGGGAGCCGGATCAGGAGGATGCCGACTGAGCGCATTCCGTCGCTGACCGACGAGAGACTACAGGGGCTGGAATCCTGCGGGGTTCCGGCCCCTATTGTTTATAAACTTTTATACGCGGACGAACCGATTGGCCAGGGTTGGCCAGAGGCTCTGATTTCCAGGAGAACCGTTTCTATGGCCGTTCCGCAACAAAGGATGAGTAAACTGCCCAATATGAGCGAAACAACCAAACATCCGTCGGAGCGGATTCTGCCGGAGAAACCGATCTCGGACCGCCCGGTCAAGGATAAGTCCGGGCCGTTGGTCGAGCTGGCCCACGTCGAGAAACATTTTGGCAGCCTGCACGTCCTCAAGGACATCAACCTGCAGGTCGACACCGGTGAGGTGCTGGTGGTGGTCGGGCCTTCAGGCTCGGGCAAGTCCACCATGTGCCGGACCATCAATCGTCTGGAGTCCATCGATTCAGGTGTCATCAGGATCGAGGGGGAGCCCCTGCCCCAGGAGGGACGCGACCTGGCTCGGCTCAGGGCCGAGGTTGGCATGGTCTTCCAGTCCTTCAACCTGTTCGCCAACAAGACCATTCTGGAGAACATGACCCTGGCGCCCATCAAGGTGCGCCACATGCCCAAGAAGGATGCCGAGGACCTGGCCATGGACCTCCTTGCACGGGTGGGCGTGGAATCCCAGGCCTCCAAGATGCCATCCCAGCTCTCAGGCGGCCAGCAACAGCGTGTGGCCATCGCCCGCGCCCTGGCCATGCAGCCCAAGGTCATGCTCTTCGACGAGCCCACATCAGCCCTGGACCCGGAGATGGTCAACGAGGTGCTGGATGTCATGATCGAGCTGGCCCAGGAGGGTATGACCATGATCTGCGTGACCCACGAGATGGGCTTTGCCCGTCAGGCCGCCGATCATATCGTCTTCATGGCCGATGGGCGCATCCTGGAGAAGGACAACCCCGACGACTTCTTCGACCACCCCAAGACCCAGCGGGCCGCTGACTTCCTGTCCAAGATTCTGACCCACTGAAGCAGGAGGGAAGCATATCCGCATGAATGCAAGCATGCATGGCATGGACCGGCCGCTGAAACGGCTGGTCAGGAATCTGACCGCAATCCTGTGCGCTCTGGGTTGCCTGGTCTCCATGGCGGCCTGTGGCTCCGACAAGGAGGCAGGCAAGATCCGAGTGGGCATCAAGTTCGACCAGCCAGGCCTGGGTTTCAAGAAGGCCGGGACCTACGTGGGCTTTGACGTTGATGTAGCCACCTACATCGCCGGCAAGCTGGGCTACAGCGCCGACGACATCGTCTGGAAGGAGGCCCCTTCCAAGCAACGTGAGGCCATGCTCCAGAACGGCGACGTGGACATGATCCTGGCCTCATACTCAATAACTGACGAGCGCAAGCGGGCCGTCTCCTTCGCCGGGCCTTACATCGTGGCCGGCCAGGACCTGCTGGTGCGCAAAGAGGACCATCATATCCGCGGCCCCGAGGATCTCAACGGCAAGAGGCTGTGCTCGGTGACCGGATCCACCTCGGCCGTCACTGTCAAGAAAAGGTTCGCCAAGGAGGTCCAGCTGATGGAGCAACCTGGCTATGCCGAATGCGCCACTGCTTTATTCTCCGGCATCGTCGATGCGGTCACCACCGACGACATCATCCTGGCCGGGCTGGCCTCCGCCTCCCGTGGTAGGCTGCGGCTGGTCGGTAAGCCCTTCACCCAGGAGTACTACGGCGTAGGCATCAAGAAGGGCAACACCAAGCTGGCCCACAAGATCAACGCCGCTCTGGCCGACATGGAGGCCAACGGATCCTGGCAGCGGGCGCTGGAGAACAACACCCGGGGCACCCACTACAAACCCGACCCGCGCTACAACCCGCCCAAGCCCAAGGAAGGGGAGTGAGATGTCAACCATCATCGAACTGTTTTCCGACTATGACATCCCGGCAGCCTTCTGGGTCAACATCCAGCTGACCCTCTGGTCGGCCCTCTTCTCGCTGATCCTGGGCATCATCCTGGTGATCATGCGCATCTCGCCCATCTCCTCCCTGCGGGCCGTCGGCCGCGGGTACGTGGAGTTCTTCCAGAACATGCCTTTGACCATCATCATGGTCTTCATGGTCCTGGGGGCCTTTGCCCAGCTCAAGATCAGCTTCTCACCGGAATTCTCCGTCAACTTCTTCTGGCTGGCGGTGACGGGCCTGTCCCTGTATACGGCGGCCTTCGTCTGCGAGTCCCTGCGCTCGGGCATCAACACGGTGCCTCTGGGCCAGGCCGAGGCGGCCCGTGCCCTGGGGCTGAGCTTCTTCCAGTCGGCCTCGCAGATCATTCTGCCCCAGGCTTTCCGCGGTTCGGTGGCACCCCTGGGCAACACCTTCATCGCCCTGTTGAAGAACTCCACCGTGGCTGCAGCGGCCTCCGTGGCCTCCGAGAGCTCCTCCCTGATGAGCGAGATGATCGAGTTCCATGCCAACGCCATCGTGGCCATCTTCCTGATTTTCGCCCTGGGATACGTGATTCTGGTTCTGCCCATCGGGGCTTTGACCACGTACCTGTCCAACAAGCTGGCAGTGAGGAGGTGAGCGGCCATGGCACAGGACAATGAGAGCTCGCTGCTCTTCGATCAGCCCGGTCCCAAGGGCCGGCGCACCATACGAATCGCCAACTGGATAGCCGCTATCATCTTCGCCATAGTGGTCATCCTGGTGCTGATGCGGCTGCACAACCCTCCGGACGGGGAGAACCAGTTGAGCTGGGAGCTCTGGCGCCCGGCCCTGGACTATGAAGCCTGGTCCGACTTCTACCTGCCCGGGCTCTGGTTGACCATCAAGGCCTCCGTGGTTGCAGTGATCGGCTCGGTCGTCTTTGGGTTCATCTTCGGCATCGGCCGTCTGCTGCCCAACGGACTGGTAAGGACGGTCTCAGGCATCATCGTGGAGTTCTGCCGGGCCGTCCCGGTGCTGATGATGATGATCTTCTTCTGGCGCTGGTTCGCCTTTGCCGGAGTCAGCCAGGCTTCCTACTGGGCCGTCGTGCTGGGCCTGATCCTCTATAACGGCTCCGTGGTGGCCGAGCTGATCCGTTCGGGTGTGGGCAACCTGCCCAACGGTCAGCGCGAGGCCTCCCTGGCCCTGGGGCTGACCAGGACCCAGTCGCTGATGCAGATTGAGGTTCCCCAGGCGGTCTATGCCATGCTGCCGGCGGCCGTAACCCAGCTGGTTGTGGTCCTCAAGGACACGGCTCTGGGCTCCATCATCATGTACACGGATCTGCTGCAGGAGTCCCGTCGTCTGGGCTCTATGTACTTCAACATCCTGCAGACCCTGGTGGTGGCCTCGGTAGTCTACTTCTTCGTCTGCTTCCTGCTGTCGCACTTCGCCCGCTGGCTGCCCAAGAAGATGCAGGAGCGCACCGCTGCCCCAGCCGACTTCGTGGAGCCGGCCGCGCCTGTGGCCATCATGGATCCCTCCAACGTCAACCAGATAGCCGTGGCCAAGGAGGTGGACGAAGACCGGTACGGCGGCGCGCCGCTGCAGTACCACGCCCACCACCGCGGATCGAACGCCTCCATCCAGCACTGGAGGAAGACCCGTTACATCCAGGGCTATGACAGGACACAGCCCGACACGCTGGTCGATCCGCACAAAGCGAGCCTGGAGATTCCCGACTTCCTCAAGCCGGGACGTGGCGGCCGCTCCGGCGGCGAGCAGAAAGCCAAGGGCAAGACCGGGAAGGATGACAAAGGCGGTAGCAGCAAAGACGGCAAGAACAGGAGCTGACTGAAAGCTCCGGGCTGCTTTCCCGGTCTCTGGACTCAAGGAAACGAAGCCAGCCTCCGGCCGGACTTGTGTGCCTGGCCGGATAGACTGGTGGACATGGTCCAAGAACATGCTGATTCCTCAACCGCCTCAACCGACCAGCCTCCATCCCTGGGCGACCTGGTCCCCGAGGCGGGAGGTCCCCGCAACCTGACCGAGGATCAGATCTACGACCGCTTCTTCTCCTGGGTGGCTTCCCGAGGCATCACCCCCTGGCCGCATCAGGAGGAGGCCGTCCTCTCCCTGGTTTCAGGCGACCATGTGATTCTGTCGACCCCGACCGGCTCAGGCAAGTCCATGGTGGCTTTGGCCATGCACTTCATCGCCCTGTGCACCGGACGGCGCTCCTACTACACGGCTCCCATCAAGGCCCTGGTCTCCGAGAAGTTCTTCGATTTGGTTTCGGTCCTGGGCCGCGACCGGGTGGGCATGATCACCGGCGACACCCACATCAATACGGATGCCCCTGTCATCTGCTGCACCGCTGAGATTCTGGCCAACCAGGCCTTGAGGGAGGGCCGACGGGCCGATATCGGTTGTGTGGCCATGGATGAGTTCCACTATTATGGGGATCCTGACCGAGGTTGGGCCTGGCAGGTGCCTCTGCTGACCCTGCCTGATGTGCAGTTCCTGCTCATGTCGGCCACCCTGGGCGACGTGGATCAGATTGCCCAGGATCTGGAGCGCAAAACCGGGGTGGGGGTGGACATTGTCGCCGATGCCCCCCGACCGGTGCCACTGGATTACCGTTATGTGGACACCCCCCTGCCTAGCACCGTAGAGTCCTTGCTGGCCGATGGGGATTCGCCGGTCTACATCGTTCATTTCTCCCAGGATGCCGCCCTGGAGACGGCCCAGGCCCTGTCCAGCACGGGGGTCTCCGACCGGGGGCAGCGCGACCGGATCAAGGAGGCCATGGCCGGCACCCGTTTCACCACGGCCTTCGGCAGGATTCTGCAACGGCTGCTACGAACTGGGGTCGGGGTCCATCATGCGGGCATGCTGCCCCGGTATCGGCGCCTGGTGGAGCAGCTGGCCCAGGATGGCCTTCTGCCGGTCATCTGTGGCACGGATACCCTGGGGGTCGGCATCAACGTGCCCATCCACACGGTTCTGTTGACCGGACTGACCAAGTTCGACGGCTACAGGATGCGCCGCCTGCGGGCCCGTGAATTCCACCAGATTGCTGGCAGGGCCGGGCGCATGGGCTTCGATACCAGCGGTCTGGTCGTGGCCGAGGCCCCCGAATACGAAATAGAGAACGCCAGGGCGGTGGCCAAGGCTGGCAACGATCCCAAGAAGCTCAAGCGGATCAAACGCAAGAAGCCCCAGGAGGGGTTCGTCACCTGGGGCAAGGGAACCTTCGACAAGCTGATCGAGGCCCGCCCCGAGACCCTGACGCCGCACTTGAAAATCACCCATGCCATGGTGCTCAACGAGGTCGACCAGGGCGGGGATGCCAGGAGGCGGGTGGAGGACCTTATCGAGGACTCCCGTCAGACACCGCAGCAGAAGAAGCATCTGCAGGACCGGGCAGACGAGATCTTCCAGACCCTGACCGACACGGGGGTCATCGAGACCGAAAGGAACCCGGACGGCGGCCTGGACTACTTCACGACCGTGGACTTGCCCGAGGACTTCGCCCTGGATCAGCCCCTTTCGCCCTTCCTGCTGGCCGCCCTGGAACTGCTGGATCCCGAGGACCCTGATTACGACATGAATCTGCTCTCCATGGTCGAGGCCACCCTGGAGGATCCCCGGCAGATACTCAAGGCCCAACAGCGGCAGGCCCGCGACGCGGCCATCCAGCAGATGAAGGAGGATGGTCTGGAATACGAGGAACGGATGGAGCGCCTGCAGGAGGTGACCTGGCCCAAGCCCCTGGAGGAGCTGTTGGGGGAGGCCTTCGACCGCTATCGTCGGGACGTCCCCTGGGCCAACGACTATGAGATCCACCCCAAGTCCGTTCTGCGGGACATGATCGAGACGGCCTCGGACTTCAACGGCTACATCGCCCGCTATGGAATATCCCGGTCGGAGGGAACCCTGCTGCGTTACCTGTCCGATGCCTATCGGTCGCTCAGCAGGACGGTTCCCGAAGAATTCATGGATGAGCGGCTGGAGGATATCCTGGCCTGGCTGGGACTGATTGTGCGCTCAGTGGACTCCAGCCTGGTGGATGAGTGGGAGGCCGCAGGCAGGGCCGAAAATGGCGAAGTCCCGAACGGACTCGATGCCGCACCGCCCAAGGTTGAAAACCAGGTGGTGGCAGACCGGCGTGGGCTGACCCTGCTGGTGCGCAACGCCATGTTCCAACGGGTTGAACTGGTTGCCGCCGACCGGCCGGAGGCCCTGGCCGACCTGGATGCGGACTGGGGCTACAGCCTGCGGGCCTGGAGCGACGCGCTTGACGACCTCTATGAGGACCATGAGCAGATCCTGACCGATGCCCAGGCCCGGTCCTCGGACTTCTTCAGTCTGGATGACCGTGACGAGCGCCAGGGCCACACCTGGCGGGTCCAGCAGATCTTCGACGATGTCGAGGGGGAGCACGACTGGGGCATCGCCGGCATCGTGGACCTGGATGCCACCCAGGAGAGCGGCCAGGTGGTCTTCAGGGAATACCGGATGGGTCCCATCGAGGAGCTGATGGAGCTCTAGACCAAGGTCCTTTACAGGACCTTAGAGAGGAAGGACTGCAGCCGAGGGCTCTGCGGGTGGCCGAAGATCTGTTCGGGCGTGCCCTCCTCCTCGATGATTCCGGCATCGGTGAAAATCACCCTGGAGGAGACCTCACGGGCGAAGGCCATCTCGTGGGTGACCAGAATCATGGTCATACCTCCCTCGGCCAGGGAGCGGATGACTTCAAGCACGTCGCCCACCATCTCCGGATCCAGGGCCGAGGTGGCCTCGTCGAAGAGCATGATGTCCGGGTGCATGGCCAGGGCGCGGGCGATGGCCACACGCTGCTGCTGCCCACCTGATAGATCGGTGGGCCGCGCGTCCGCCTTCTCCTGAAGCCCTACGGTCTCCAGCAGGTCCAGGGCTTGCTGCCGGGCATCCTCCTTGGGCGTCTTGTGCAACATGTGGGGGGCCAGCATGATGTTGTCGGCCACGCTCATGTTGGGGAAGAGGTTGAAGTGCTGGAATACCATGCCCACATGCTCACGTAGCTTGTCGATGTTGGTCTTTGGATCGGAAATATCGATTCCATAGACGTTGATGGTGCCCGAGGTCGGCGTCTCCAGGGCGTTGATGCAGCGCAACAGGGTGGACTTACCCGCACCCGAGGGGCCGATGATGGAGATGACCTCGCCCGGCTTGACCTCCATGTCGATCCCCTTGAGGACCTCGGTGTCGCCGTAGCGCTTGTGCAGGTCACGGATGGATACGGCCATCTGGGACTCTCCCTGGTTGCGGCGACTTTGGTTCTGGCGGATGCGACGTGTCAGTCGTCCGGTGTCCATGTCCGGGTCCTCGAAATTCATTGATGCAGCCTCCTATCGAGCATATTGGCCATCCAGGTCAGGGCGCTGATGGCGACGAAGTAGATGACGCCCACCATGAAGAGGGTTTCGGTCACGCGGAAGTTGGCCGCGTATATCTGCTGGGCCTGGTAGAGCAGTTCGCCGAAGCCGATGGCCAGCAGCAGGGAGGAATCCTTGAGCATGATGACCAGCTGATTGATGATGGAGGGCATGGCGATCCTGACGGCCTGGGGCAGGATGACCCGGCGCAGGGCCATGCGACGTGTCAGGCCCAGACTGCGGGCCCCTTCCATCTGCCCGACGTCCACCGAGTCGATGGCCCCGCGCACGATCTCGACCAGGTAGGCTCCGGAGTTCAGGGACAGGGTCAACGCGCCGGCCAGCCAGATGCTGATGCGGTGGCCGATCAGCTGGGGGACACCCAGGTAGAAGAAGAAGGCCCAGACCAGGACGGGTGTGCCCCTGAAGACTGCCACGTATATTCGGGCAATCCAGGATAGGATCCGGTTGGGGCTGATCCGCCACAATCCCAGGATGATGCCGATGGCCAGGGCGATGACGAATGATATGGCCGTAATGGCCAGGGTGTTCCGCAGGCCCAACATCAGGGAGGGGAAGGCCTGACGGACCAGTTCGAAGAATCCTGGCCGGGAGGCGGAGGTCTTCTTGTCGGAATTGCTGTTGCCTACATAGGAGTCGACCAGCTTCTTATAGCTGCCGTCCGCCTTCATCTTGGCCAGACCCTCGTTGAAGGCGGCCACAAACTCCTTGTTCTCACCCTTGCGGACGGCCGCCCCGTAGGAGGCGCCGGGCTCCTTCTTGGTTACGGTCTTCAGCCCGTTGCCCTGGGCGATGCCGTAAGCCAGGACCGGGTAGTCGTCGATGACCGCCTGGGCATTGCCGGACTTGACCATCTCGTACATGGTGGAGGACTGGTCCACCGCCTTGACACTAAATCCGTACTGGGGCGCCCGCTGTTTGGCGAAAGCCTCGCCCTCGCTGCCGGTCTTGACGGCCACTACGCTGCCTCGCAGATCCTTGTAGCTGTGGATCTGGTCGTTGTCCTTGGCGATGGCCATCTGCACGCCGGAGTCAAAATAGGGGTCGGTGAAGTCGTAGACCTGCTTGCGCTGGTCGGTGATGGTCATGCCGGCTATGACCACATCGGCCTGCTGGGAGTTCAAGGCCTGGAGTGCGGCGTTGAAGCCCAGTGACTGGATCTGCACCGAGAAACCCTCGATGTCGGCGATTTTGCGGATCAGATCCATGTCGATGCCGACCAGGTCGCCCGAGGAGTCCCTGAATTCGAAGGGGGCAAAGGTGGTGTCGGTGGCGACACGGAAGGTGCGTCCGTGGACCGCCTGCGCAGCGGGGGAGTCCTGGGCCGCCTGCGCCGGCGTAGCCAGGGGGGCGACGATCAGGGCTGAGAGCCCCAGGACCAAGGCGAGCAGGCCCATGGCCCACCTGCCTGGACCCGATGTCCATCCCTGGCGAACATGCTTGGCGATCACTGGCGATTCTCCTTATTGTTCCGACTGTGCCGGTCCCGGTTTTCCATGGGCCTACCTGAAGATATTCAGGCGGATGACCAGTAAACTGTACACACACCGTGTTTCCGGGACCCAACTACGCGCTGGGCGATACGGCCATATGGGTTCCCAGTCTAGCGCGTTCGTCTTGCTGTTTGCGGCAGGATCAGGCCTATGCTGGTGAGGGCGGGGAGCCATAGGGGCCCCGAGGAATGAGGTATTGCAGATGGTTGATGATCTCTTCCAGGCGGCGGATCCCCCCGAGGAACACACCCTGCCTCTGGCGGTCAGGATGCGGCCCAGAAGCCTGGACGAGGTGGTTGGCCAGGACAAGGTCACGGCTCCTGGAACCCCCTTGGAGCGGCTGGCCCGGTCGGATCCGAACAACCGTCTGACTGCTCCCAGCTCGGTCATTCTTTTCGGTCCTCCCGGGGTGGGCAAGACCACCCTGGCCTACATCGTCGCCCGACAGTCCGGGCGGCATTTCGAGGAGCTTTCGGCCGTCACCTCGGGTGTTAAGGAGGTGCGGCAGGTCCTGGCCCAGGCTCGGGAGCGGCTGGTCAGCCAGGGGCAGGAGACGGTCCTCTTCATTGATGAGGTCCACCGCTTTTCCAAGTCCCAGCAGGATGCCCTCTTGCCCAGCGTGGAGAACCGGGATGTGACTTTCATCGCAGCCACCACGGAGAACCCCAGCTTTTCGGTCATCTCGCCGCTACTTTCGCGCTCGGTGGTGGTCAAGCTGGAGGCCCTGGACGACCAGGACCTGGCCAAGTTGGTCCGCAGGGCCGTCAAGGACCAGCGTGGGCTCAAGGACCAGGTACGGCTGGATTCAGATGCTTTGGACCAGATCGTGCGTTTTGCCGGGGGTGACGCCCGCCGCGCCCTGACCATTCTGGAGGCTGCGGCCGGGGCCGTCACCGAGGATGGACCTCGTGCCAAGGGGGCGCGTCGACCTCTGATCAATGCCAAGGTGGTCTCCTCGGTCATGGATGTGGCCGCCGTCCGCTATGACAAGAAGGGCGACGATCACTACGACGTGGCCTCGGCCTTCATCAAGTCCATGCGGGGTTCCGACGTGGATGCGGCACTGCACTATCTGGCTCGGATGATCCGGGCCGGCGAGGACCCGCGCTTCATCGCCCGACGGATCATGATCGCTTCTGCTGAGGAGGTGGGCATGGCCTCTCCCGAGGTGCTGGAGATCACGGTCGCGGCTGCCCAGGCTGTGGCCATGGTGGGCATGCCAGAGGCCCGGCTGATCCTGGCCGAGGCGGTCATCGCCGTGGCCACAGCGCCCAAGTCCAACGCCTCCTATCTGGCCATCAACCAGGCCTTGGAGGACGTGGACGCCGGGCATATCGGCCAGGTTCCCCTGCATCTGCGTAACGCTCCCACCAAACTGATGAAGGCCTGGGGCAACCATGAGGGCTATCAGTACGCCCACGATGCCCCTGATGCAGTGGCGCCTCAGCAGTACATGCCGGACGAGCTGGTCGGACGACGCTATTACCACCCCAATGATCGGGGCTATGAACGTCAGCTGGGCCCACGTCTGGAGGCCATCAGGGCCATCCTGGACAGAGCCGCCGGGCAGGAGGGAAACGCCGGGTCTGGGCAATGACCGTCCAGACTCCTATACTGGGCACCCAATAGACGTTGAGTAGCCACACAATGACCGAAACGCCGCAGGGTCCAGGCCTTCCATATTGACGGTCGCCATGCTCCCACAAGGAGCCTGTCGCTGTCGGCAGGTCTGGCATGGACGCATGGGGCATGCCTGCCTCATGCACGGGCGCGAGGGTGACGATGTCGACAGCGGTCATTGACAATGCAGACATATCCGAACAATCCAAGAATTTTGGCGTGGCCGAGGATGACCTGGCGGTCCGCGAGATTACCCGGCGAGTAGACAATGCTCGTGAATCGGCTACTTTTTACAAGATCGTGGCCCTGGTGGCCGCGGGAATGCTCATGGACAGCATCGATGTCTATGTGGGCAGCGCAGTAGCCAGTTCGGCATTGAGCACCGGATGGTCCACGGTCGCCCAGAATTCCCTCTTCCTGTCGGCTGGCTTCCTGGGGCTCCTTGTGGGCTCGTTGCTGGCCGGATTCATCGGAGACCTTCGGGGGCGTAAGACCGCCTATCAGATCAACCTGCTGCTCTTCGGCGGCTTTACCCTGCTGGGCGCTCTGGCCCCGAACATGGCCATCCTCTCGGTCTGCCGGCTGGGGGCCGGCCTGGGTCTTGGTGCCGAGATTGTCACCGGTTTTTCCATGGTCAACGAATTCGCTCCCATCAAGCATCGCGGACGCTGGAGCGCCATCGTCTCGCTGGTGGCCAACACCGGAGTGCCCCTGGCCATGCTCCTGTGCGCATGGATCATTCCCCGCTGGTCATGGAGGCCGCTCTTTGTGGGCATCGGCCTGGCGGCTGCACTGATTTGGTACCTGCGGCGTGACATCCCTGAGTCCCCTCGCTGGCTGGCCCTGCATGGGCGGATGGACGAGGCTGTCCAGGTGGTCGAGCTTCTGGAGGCCGATAATGGCCGGGGAGACTCGGGCTCTGGCTCTGTCAACGGTTCCGTCCTCGCTGGAAAGAATGAGGGGGTTGAGGCACCTGCCAAGGCGTCGGGCAGTATCGTCCGCGGCCTGATTGTGGCCACTGTGGCAGTCTCGGCCACCAACGTCTGCTCCTATGCTTTCACCTCCTGGGTGCCCACAATCCTGCTCAAGCGGGGCATAGATCTGAGCGGATCCCTGTGGATCAGCACCCTGATGATGCTGGGCGCCCCTCTGGGCTGCCTGATCGGATCCCTGCTTCTGGACCGGGTCGGCCGCAAGCGGATCATCGTCACGGCCTTCCTGATGACAGCGGTCTTCGGTCTGCTCTACGCCGCGCAGACCAGCCAGGTCAC
Source organism: Bifidobacterium sp. 7101 (assembly GCF_000499285.1). GTDB lineage: Bacteria > Actinomycetota > Actinomycetes > Actinomycetales > Bifidobacteriaceae > Bombiscardovia > Bombiscardovia apis_A. The sequence continues at coordinate 62,143 of NZ_AWUN01000006.1, read as the reverse complement.
GGCCATTCTGGTGGGCATCCTGCTCATGGCCAGCCTCTACGTCCTCATGTCTTCGGTGGTGGCCGTCTACGCGCCCGAGCTCTTCCCGACCACGGTCCGCTTCCGTTGCGTGGGCATTGCCAATGCCGTTGCCAAGCTCTGTAATGTGCTCATGCCTGTGCTTATCGGTGCCATGCTCAGCCAGTGGGGGAGCACCTCAATCTTCGTCACCATCAGTCTGGTGGCCCTGGCCTCCATGCTGGTTGTGGGCCTGATGGGCTGGGAGACCTCCGGCCGCTCGGTGGGCTGATACAAGCCGCCACAAGAGCGTAAAGAGTCTGAAAAACAAGGAGCCCGGCATGAGCCTGGAGCCGTCGGGAGACGGCGAAGGGTTCGGCCAGGTCCTTTTCTTAGTAAAGATTCTTTGTCAGCAAAGAGGGATCAGAGCTGGTTGGCCAGCAGCCGGTTGTAGACGCAGCGCAATTCGCTCTGAAAGGTCTCGGGGTCGATATCGGGATTCTGCTTGAACAGATCGATCCACCAGTTGTTGACCGACCTGATTCTCTTGCGAGCTAAATCCGCGCCCGATCTGGTCAGGGCAATGATATTGACGCGGTGGTCGGCGGGGTTCTGTTCACGGCTGACCAGGCCCAGGGCTTTCAAGGCTTTCAGGTCCCTGGCAAGCAGGCTGGGGTCCACGCACAGGTCCCTGGCTATCTGTCGCTGGCTGAGACCCGGATGGTCATAGAGGTATACAATCAGATCACCCTGGGTGCCTCGTAAGGTGGAGTCGCCTGTGTACCGGCTGGCATCGTTGCGTGCATGCCGGTAGATTCCGGCTATACAGCTGCTCAGGTTGTGGTAGTGGCTCTTCTTCAACATCGTTGCTGCCCCCTAGCTGGTAAGGATGTTCAAAGAGTTCGGCGGGCATAATTGACCGCATGGATCCCTTCGGCGCCGTTCCCCTCCCAGGCCCATTTCCGGCAACTCCCTAGCCTCGGCCCAGCACGGACGACGCATTTTTCATCATATCAATACCGGCGACACCATGGGGATGGTCCACGATTCGGGCATGGGCCAGGCGCATGCAGATTCCTTCGGCGCCGCTCCTGCTCGATAGCTGTTTCAGTCGACAATCCAGGAATTTTGTCTACATCAGGCTCGTGGGCTGAAAGGAATTGCCCATTTGCGCGGCCAAACAGGTCAGCCTGTGGCGGGTCAGGGTCGGTCGAGGTCGGGGATTATCACCGTCATTGCTCCACGGTATGCTAAGATGTTCCCTTTTCGCGACGGGATCTGGAAAGGATTGGCATGCGGGTACTGGACTTCGACGGCACCATCTACGATGGCGAAAGCCTGCTTGACTTCTACCTGTTCACTGCCCGCAAGGATCCGCGGGTGCTGCACTATCTACCGATTGCCCTCTTCTATGCAGTCCGCTACCGCCTGGGCCGGGTCACCCTGGAGCAACTGGACTCGGCCATGCGTCGGGTGGGCTCGCGCTACCTGCGTCGGCTGACCTCGCGCCCCGGATTTGACATGGACCGGCTGGTCAGCCAGTTCTGGGATGCCAACATGCACAAGATCATGGATTGGTACACCCCCCAGGCCGACGACGTGGTGGTGACCGCCTCCTTCGATTTGGTTGCGGGGGAGGCCTGCCGGCGCCTGGGTATTACCCGCTGCATCGGCTCCACCCTGGATTTGGAGTCACTGACCGTGGGCTACCTCAACTTTGGACCTGACAAGCCCCTGCACTTTCAACGGATCCTGGGACGGGAGGCGGCCATCGACGCCTTCTACACTGATTCAGCCTTCGACCTGCCCATGATTGATCTTGCCCGACGAGCCTACCTGGTCGAGCATGGCAAGGTCCGCCGCATCAAATAGACAGGCTGGTCACCATAGTTTTTATTCAGTTGGTTCATGATTCGAAGGGAAAGACCAATCCCCACTGGTGGCGCAGGGAGTCCATGAGCTCCATGATGCGCAGGGTGTCCTTGTGTGGCATCTGTGCGCACTCGGTCTTGCCGTCCAGAATGGCCTGTGCGGCGCTGGCCACCTCGTACTCATAACCGGTCAGCTGATCGGGGATGGGGTAGCTCTTCCTCAACTTGTGGTCACCGTCGTACAGGTCGATGGATTCCACGTTGTTGATGTTGGCGCACTGCAGGTAACCCTGGTCTCCCCAGATGCCGCCGGTCCGGTCACTGGCCGAGACCATGGAGCTGGTCGCTGCGCCCATGGATCCATCCTGGTAGAAAATGGTCGTGGAGTTCTGGCTGTCCACGCCCTCCGGGCTGCGTACCCAATCCGTGCAGACACGTTCAATGGGCTTGGGTCCCATGACCATGTCGATGAAGTTGAGAGGGTAGACGCCCACGTCGAGCAGGGCGCCACCGGCCAAGGCCGGGTCGGTCATTCTGGCCTTGCCCACGGTCACGTAACCCAGATTGGCGGTGACGGTCTTGACAGTGCCGATTTCTCCCGAGGAAATGATGTCGTCGATGATGGAGCGTGAGGGCATGTACCTGGTCCAGATGGCCTCGGTGCAGAGCAGGCCGGTGCTTTCGGACGTCTCAATGACCTGCCTGGCCTGATCGGTGTTGGCTGTGAAGGACTTCTCGACCAGCACGTTCTTTCCGGCCTTCATGCAGGCGACGGCCTGCTCGGCGTGGAGGCTGTGAGGCGTGGCGATGTAGACCAGATCTACTTGGGGATCATCCAGGAGTTCCTGGTAGGAGCCATAGGAATGCTCGAATCCATATTTTTTGGCGAAGGCGGCCGCGCGATCCCCATCCCTGGAGGCCACAGCATAGGGGGCCACCAGGTGACTATACCGTTGATCCCCAGCCATCATCACCACCGTCTTGGCCAGGGCGTTGGCTATCCGTCCGGCGCCGAGGATGGCGAAGTTGACCCGCATGCCCTTCTGTTCAGCCTCTTGCCGCTTGCCGTTCAATCTGCTCATCCTTGACTCCTTCGTTTGGATCGCCGTCTGCTGTGATGGCCTCATACAATTTCTGCAGGGTTTCCTGGGCATGGTGGGCATCCAGCTGGCACTCCCAGACTGTGAAGACCCGCCAGCCCATGGCTTTCAATTTTTTGCGCTGCTCCTGATCCCGCAGACGGTTCCTTGTCAGCTTTGTGGTCCAAAACTCCACATTGGATTTGGGAAGGGAGAATTTGGCACAGCCCTCATGCATGTGCCAGAAACAGCCATTGACGAATACCATGGCCCGCCACTTGGGCAGAACCACATCAGGGTGGCCCGGATACCTCTTGTCGTTCTTGCGAAACCGCAGACCACGCGAGAAGAGGTAGGACCGGACCTGGCGTTCTATTGATGTTTCCGTGCCCCTGATTCGGGACATGGTGTAGCTGCGTGTGCCGGGCTGGAATCTGCTGTGTGTCTTTCTTGAAACCATCCCCGGCCTGGCTCAGAGGACTTCGACGCTGTTGATGAAGACCGGCTCAAGGGGACGGTCGCCCGGGTCAGTGGCAACGGCATCCAGCTCGTCGACCACCTTCCGGGAATCCTCATCGGCCACCTGACCGAAGATGGTGTGGTGACCGTTCAGCCAGGGGGTTGGCACGGTGGTGATGAAGAACTGGGATCCGTTGGTGCCGTGGGTCTTCCCGGTGGCTGGGTCCCGGCGCAGCCCTGCATTGGCCATGGCCAGCTTGTAGGGCTCGTCGAAGGTCAGGGATGGGTCGATCTCGTCATCGAACTCGTAGCCGGGACCGCCTGTGCCAGTGCCCAGTGGGCAACCGCCCTGGATCATGAAGTCCTTGATGATCCGGTGGAAGGTCAGACCGTCGTAGAAAGGATCCTGACGCTTCTGGCCCGTCTCGGGGTCGGTCCAGTCCTTGCGACCGGCGGCCAGATCCAGGAATTTGGCTACGGTTTCAGGGGCCTTATCGTCAAATAGGTCCAGGCGAATGTCGCCTTCTGAGGTATGCATGATGACTGTGCTCATGTACCCAATCCTTTCATAAGACGGCGACGCGCACCGAGGACCCGAAGGGCATCAGGGCCAGGCGGGCCATCTTGAAGGCCTGCAGGCCGAAGGGTATGCCGACCACGGTCAGCATGGTGACCAGACCGGCCGCCAGATAGGCCAGAGCCAGCCACCAGCCGCCCAGGATGATCCAGAGCAGGTTGGCCAGCCAGGATCCCAGACCGCCTCCGTAGATGACCTGTCGGCCAAATGGGGTCAGGGTCAGTCTGGCCATCTTGAAAGCCTGGATGCCCAGGGGGATGCCCACCACGGTCAGGCAGAGCACGATGCCCACCAGTGTCCAGGCCAGTGCGATGGCCAGTCCTCCCAGCAGCAGCCAGCAGATGTTGCCGATCAGGCGCATGTAGGTCCTTCCGTCAGGGTGGCGGTGACGGCCTTGGCGCAGGCGGTCACCTTCTCGATGATGATGGTCAGTCGTTTCTGCCGTTGTTCGAGGGTAAGTTCCTGGTCCAGGGCATCAATCAGGCGCATGCCGGATTGAACGATGCCCCGCGTCACCTCTACACCCATGGCCGGATCCGCTGGTCGCAGGGCTGTCCAAGCCTGGATCAGCGGCTGGTTGACCTGCCGGTGGAAGTCCAGAAGGGCTTGGATCTGCCGGTCTGTGGATCGATCGCTCCTTGGGGCGCTCTCATGTGGATTCGAGGTGCTCCCGTAGATCAAGGACTGGCGTAACTGCTCGTCGTGCTGCTCGGCGTAGAGGTTCATCAGCCAGCCGTGTCCATGCAGTCCGGCCTGCTCCATATTGGTGCGGGTCCAAACCTCGACTGTTCGGCGCGGTTCGTCTGTTTTGCCCAGGGCCTGGTCCAGGGCCTGACCCCAGTCGGGCAGGTGCCGCTCCATGACCATGTCGCAGAGTTGATCGGCATCCTGGGCGTAGCGATAGAGGGAGTTCCGGGCCAGGTTGGTGCGTCGGGCCACCTCGGCCATGGTCAGCTGGCTGCGTCCGCCGGTGCGCAGGATGGCTTCGGCGGCGGTCATGATCTGGTCCAGGGTTTTGGCTCGGTGTTCCTGGAGCGTGGATTCGCGGATCCTGGGCATGGTCCTCCTTGGTCCGGCCTCCTGGGTGCAGCGGTGATGAATCGAGTTCAGCCGGTTATGGGGCATATGATATGGCCTATTTACAGCAGAACCAAGCCGAAAGGGCCTCTTTAGCGTGCGGCTTGTCCGCGCTGAGTGAACTTGCCAAGCGGGTTTTCGCGACGTATAGTCGCAAAAAATTCGCAGACCAGGGCGAGGGGAGATCTGATGACCGGATCGGCAAGCATAGACGTGAAGAAGGGCAGTCAGAAAGGCAGCCAGGAGTCTCAGGAGGCTGCACCGCCCTGGCGTGCGCTCTGGGTGTTGGCTCTGGGTCTGGCCATGATTGTGCTGGATTCGTCCATCGTCAACGTCTCCATACCCTCCATCATCGCCGCCATCCATATCAACCTGGCTCAAGCCCAGTGGGTGACCGCCCTCTACAGCATTGTCCTGGCGGCCCTGCTCCTGCCTTCCGGTCGTCTGGGGGACATGATCGGACGCAAGCGGATCCTTCAGGTGGGCACGGTCATCTTTGTGCTCGGTTCCGTTTTCGCCGCATCGGCCTCATCCGGCACAATGCTGCTTCTGGCCCGGCTTGTTCAGGGAATCGGTGGATCCTTGGTCATGCCTTCCACCTTGTCTACCGTGTCCGCCACCTTCCGGGGTCGGCACCGGGCCACTGCATTCGGCATCTGGGGGGCTGTCATGTCATCCGCTGCGGCGGTCGGCCCCTTCCTGGGCGGGGTCTTCACCAGCACCATCGGATGGCGGTGGATCTTCCTGGTCAATCTGCCCCTGGGGCTGATCGTCCTCGTGACCAGCGCAGTCTTTGTGCCCGAGACCAAGTCCGCTCCTCGGAAGACCGATGATCGGTGGGGGATGCTTGCCGACTGGAAGGGCATACTCCTTTCGGCCCTGGGGTCGGCCTTGGTGGTCTTTGCGCTGATTGAGGGGCAGACCTACGGCTGGTGGCATCCCCGCGCCGCACTTGAACTGGGCCCATTGCACTGGTCTGCCTCGGCACCCCTGTCGCCGGTTCCAGTCAGTCTGCTCTTGGGATTGGCCCTGCTTGCCGCCTTTGCGCTGACCGAGCTGGCCAGGGCGCGCAGGGGCAAGATGGTCATCCTGGACGTGTCCATGTTCGCCATCGGCACCTTCGGCTGGGGCAACCTCACGGCCGCCATCGTCAACGCCGGTCAGTTCGCGGTCATGTTCATTCTGCCCCTCTACCTGATCAACGCCAGAGGCCTGAGTCCCCTGGGGGCCGGATCCATCCTGGGTGTCATGGCCTTAGGGTCGGTCGTTTCGGGCGGCCTGGCCCGTGTGGTCTCAACCCGTCTGGGGGCCGGCGGCACGGTGCAGACGGGTCTGCTGATGGAGATCGTCGGTGTGGCCCTGTCCGTTCTGCTCATGCGTGGATCGGTGCCGGTCTGGCCCATGACCCTGACTCTGATTATCTACGGCGCCGGTCTGGGCTTTGCCTCGGCACAGCTGACCAGCCTGGTGCTCTCCGGTGTTCCGGTTTCCCAGTCCGGCCAGGCTTCGGCCACCCAGTCCACCATCCGCCAGTGGGGGACCGCCCTGGGCGCCGCAGTTTCCGGTTCCGCCCTCTCCCTGGCTCTGAGCCTGGTGCTGCCAAGACATCTGACGGCCCTCAAGGGAATCTCGGCGCAGATGGCCGATGGCCTGGTCAGATCGGTTCAGTCCTCTGCAGGAAATGCCATCGTCGGTCTGCGCGCTCAAGGTACTCGGGGACGGTTGGGAGCCTTGGGTCCTCAGGTGACCAATGCCCTGACCGATGGGTTCACCCAAGGCGCCCAGTGGGCTATGGGCTTCGCGGTTCTTTTGCTCCTCCTGGGGCTGGTCGCCTCTGTGCTGGTACGCCGGGCCGCCCGTAAGGCTGGTGCCGATAAGGTCTGAGGCATCCGTAATCCCGTCTTCTCTGTATCGGTCCACACTCGGGACTGTCTGTCTGCCCGTGGGCCGGCCCTGACACGGTTTAGAATCATGGGTATGCGCATACAAGAGGAACAGCCGCGGCGGGATGGCGATCTGCTGGTGGCTCTGGCTCAGATCGACACCTGTGTGGGCGATCTTGACGGCAACGCCGACATTATTATGGACTACTCCCGAAAGGCAGCTGAGCAGGGGGCGACCCTGGTGGTCTTTCCCGAGATGAGCCTGACCGGTTATCCAATCGAGGACCTGGCATTCCGGGCCAGCTTCCGTCGGGCCGCTTGGTCTCGTGCCGACCGTCTGGCCAGGCAGCTGGAGGAACAGGGTCTGGGCCATCTCTACGTGATCGTGGGGACCGTCGGTACCGACACGGATCAGGACAGGCCTCGCAACCGGCTGGTAGTCCTGCACCAGGGTCGGGTCGAAGCTGGTTACGACAAGCACTTCCTGCCCAACTACGGGGTCTTTGACGAGTACAGGATTTTTACTCCGGGGGAGAGGACCGTGGTCCTGGAGGTGCAGGGGCACCGGATAGGGCTGGCTATCTGCGAGGACATCTGGCAGGAGGGCGATCCAATCAGCGACCTGGCTGGTCGGGACATCGACCTCCTTGTGACCATCAATGGCTCTCCCTTCGAGGAGGGCAAGGGGCACGTCCGTTACGAGCTGGCGACTCGTCGGGCCAAGCAGGTCGGCGCGCCTCTGCTCTATCTGAACCAGGTGGGCGGTCAAGACGATCTGGTCTTTGACGGAGGCAGTTTTGTGGTGGACCAGGATGGCACGCTGCTGGAGCGCTCGCCAAGGTTCGTCCAAGATCTGTCCACTTGGACCCTGCCTGCACGAGGGGAGCGCCCACTGCCCAGCCAGTCCTGCATGGCGGAAGAGATGCCTGGGGATGAGGAGGTCTATCGGGCCTGTGTGCTGGGTCTAAAGGACTATATGGCCAAGAATCATTTCACAGGCGTCTGCCTGGGGCTCTCAGGCGGGATCGACTCGGCCCTGGTAGCGACCATGGCCGCCGATGCCTGCGGAGGGGAGCATGTGCGCGGCATCTCCATGCCCAGTCGCTACTCCTCGGAGGGCTCCAGGGACGATGCCGCCGATCTGGCCCAACGTCTGGGCGTGCGTTACGTGGTGCAAGCCATAGGCCCCGAATTCGATGCCTTCCAAGGGCAGTTGCATCTGGAAGGGGTGGCTGAAGAGAATCTGCAGGCCCGAATCCGCGGCGTCATCGTTATGGCCTACGCCAATGCCGAGGGGCTTCTGGCCCTGGCCACAGGCAACAAGTCCGAGCTGGCCTGCGGTTATTCAACTATCTATGGCGATGCAGTCGGTGGCTATGCGCCCATCAAGGATCTGCTCAAGACCCGGGTCTGGCAACTGGCCCGCTGGCGCAATGCCCAGGCCCAGGCACGGGGTGAACGTGAGCCCATCCCGGTCAATTCCATTGTCAAGCCACCCTCGGCCGAGCTCCGTGAAGGGCAGAAGGACTCCGATTCCCTGCCAGACTACAGCCTGCTCGACAAGGTCCTTGAGGCATACATCGAGCATGCCCACGGTCGGGCCGACCTCCTGGACGACGGTTTCGATCCCGACACGGTCGACACGGTCATGCGGCTGGTGGATAGGGCCGAGTGGAAGCGGCGTCAGTATCCGTTGGGGCCCAAGGTCACCTCCCTGGCCTTCGGCCGGGATCGCCGGCTGCCAGTCACCAACGCCTTCAGGGAGTGATCGCTATGGGTTCCGAACAGGAGCGGACGGCCTGGTACTTCAACACCGTCACCGGCAGACCCGAGCAGGGCAAGCTGTCTCCCCAGGACAGGCGGATGGGCCCCTACCGTAGCAGGCAGGAGGCCCTTGATGCCTGGAAGATCGCCAAGCGCAGGAACAAGGAATGGGATGAAGAAGACCGTCGTTGGCGGCAGGCCTGGGAGGGAGATCCTGGGCAGGGACAGTCATCAGCTGACAGATGAAGCTCGCGATGAATCGGCAATCAGCGCTGGCGACCGGTTGGCTATGCAATCAGAACGGATCGGTACTCAGGCGGTGCACCGGGCGCGCTCGCAAGATATGGGCGTGGCGCCCATTGCGAGTCTGTTTGCAGTGTGATATAGCTCACGTCGCGATTCTGTTTCCCGTGGTAATGCGCACCGTATACTTGAAAGTGACAGTGGTGTGAGGAAGCGCCATTGACCATATCAACAAGGAGTTGACTATGACAGCAGTTGAGACCAATACCGTCTCTCCCGCAGAGCTGCAAGCCAAGGCTTGGAAGGGCTTCAAGGGCGAGGACTGGAAGAAAGACATCGACGTTCGCGACTTCATTCAAAAGAACTACACTCCGTACACCGGTGATGAATCCTTCCTGGCACCGGCCACGGAGAAGACCAAGTTCCTGTGGAACTACCTGGATGACAATTTCCTTGCCGTAGAGCGTAAGCAGCGCGTTTACGACGTGGACACCCACACCCCGGCGGGCATTGATGCCTTCCCGGCCGGATACATCGACGGCAAGCCTGCCGGCGAGACCCAAGACGACGTGATTGTCGGCATGCAGACCGACGTTCCCTGCAAGCGTGCGATGATGCCCTACGGCGGCTGGCGCATGGTTGAGCAGGCCCTCAAGGAGGCCGGCAAGGAGCCCGACCCCGAGGTCAAGAAGATCTTCACCCGGTATCGCAAGACCCACAACGATGGCGTCTTCGACGTCTACACCAAGAGGATCAAGCTGGCCCGCCACAATAAGATTCTGACTGGTCTGCCCGATGCCTACGGCCGTGGCCGTATCATTGGCGACTACCGTCGTGTGGCCCTGTACGGCATCGACGAACTGATTGCACGCAAGAAGGCCGACAAGGATTCGATTCCTTACCGCAACGACTTCACCGAGGAAGAGATTGAGCACTGGATTCGCTTCCGCGAGGAGCACGCCGAGCAGATCAAGGCTCTGAAGCAGCTGCTGACCCTGGGCAAGGAGTACGGTCTGGATCTGAGCCGTCCTGCCATGAACGCCAAGGAAGCTGTCCAGTGGACCTATATGGCCTACCTGGCCTCGGTCAAGAGCCAGGACGGCGCCGCCATGTCCATCGGCCGTCTGTCCGCCTTCTTCGACGTCTACTTCGAGCGTGATCTGGCCGCTGGCCTGATCGACGAGACCGATGCCCAGGAAATCATCGACAACATCGTGATGAAGCTGCGCATCGTGCGCTTCCTGCGGACCAAGGACTACGACAACATCTTCTCGGGCGACCCCTACTGGGCCACCTGGTCAGATGCCGGTTTCGGCGACGACGGCAGGCCCATGGTCACCAAGACCTCCTTCCGTTTGCTGGCTACCCTGACTCTGGAGCACCTTGGACCCGGCCCTGAGCCCAACATCACCATCTTCTGGGATCCGAAGCTGCCCGAGGGCTACAAGCGCTTCTGCGCCCGTATCTCCATCGACACCTCCGCCATCCAGTACGAGTCCGACAAGGACATTCGCGCCCACTGGGGCGATGACGCTGCCATCGCCTGCTGCGTGTCCCCCATGAGGGTCGGCAAGCAGATGCAGTTCTTCGGCGCCCGTGTCAACTCCGCCAAGGCCCTGCTCTACGCCATGAACGGCGGCCGTGACGAGATGACCGGCATGCAGGTCATCGACAAGGACGTAATCAAGCCTGTCACCCCCAAGGAAGACGGTTCTCTGGACTTCCAGGAGGTCAAGGACAACTACGAGAAGGCCTTGGAGTGGCTGAGCGAGACCTACGTCGAGGCTCTGAACATCATCCACTACATGCACGATAAGTACGACTATGAGTCCATTGAGATGGCCCTGCACGACAAGGAGGTCTACCGCACCCTGGGTTGCGGCATGTCCGGCCTGTCCATCGCCGCTGACTCCCTGTCGGCTATCAAGTACGCCAAGGTCTACCCGATCTACAACAAGGATGCCAAGGGCACCCCGGAGTATGTCGAGGGCGCTGACGACGACCTGATCGTCAACTACAAGACCGTCGGTGAGTTCCCGATCTACGGCAACGATGATGATCGCGCCGACGACCTGGCCAAGTGGACAGTGTCCACCGTTATGGGCCAGATCAAGCGCCTGCCTGTCTACCGTGGCGCTGTGCCGACCCAGTCCATCCTGACCATCACCTCCAACGTGGAGTATGGCAAGAACACCGGGTCCTTCCCCTCTGGCCACAAGAAGGGCACCCCGTACGCTCCCGGTGCAAACCCCGAGAACGGCATGGATTCGCACGGCATGCTGCCTTCGATGTTCTCCGTGGGCAAGATCGACTACGACGACGCTCTGGACGGCATCTCGCTGACCAACACGATCACCCCTGACGGCCTGGGCCGTGACGAGGATGAGCGCATCAACAACCTGGTGGGCATCCTGGATGCCGGCAACGGCCATGGGCTCTACCACGCCAACATCAACGTCCTGCGCAAGGAGCAGCTGGAGGATGCTGTCGAGCACCCCGAGAAGTACCCGCACCTGACCGTGCGCGTCTCGGGCTACGCGGTCAACTTCGTCAAGCTGACCCGCGAGCAGCAGCTCGACGTGATCTCCCGCACCTTCCACCAGGGCGCGGTGACCGACTGATCGCCCTGTGCGATAGTCAACCGTTGATGAGACGGTGAATCATGGGGCGGGGCGCACCAAGGCCCCGCCCCCTTTTCGTCTTTTTCAGGAGGATCCGATGACGGAGACCACCACCTTCCATACCACACAGCCGCATATGCTCAAGGAATCAAAGGTCTACCAGAGCCAGACCCTGATGGGCGGCCTTTCGGGGTTCGAATCGCCCATTGGACTGGACCGGCACGACCGCATGAATGCCCTGCGCACGGGCGACATCGGATTTGTTCACTCCTGGGACATCAACACCTCAGTGGACGGGCCGGGCACAAGGATGACCGTCTTCATGAGTGGATGCCCCCTGCGCTGCCAATACTGCCAGAATCCTGATACCTGGAAGATGCGCGATGGCCAGCCCGTATACCTGCAGGCCATGATCGACAAGGTGGCCCGCTACCAGGACCTCTTCAAGAGCACCGGCGGAGGAATCACCTTCAGCGGCGGCGAGTCCATGATGCAGGCAGCCTTTGTATCACGCGTCTTTCGAGCTGCCAAGGAGATGGGCGTCCACACCTGCCTCGACACCTCGGGCTTCCTCAATCGCAACTACACCGATGCCATGATTGACGATATCGACCTGTGCCTGCTTGATGTCAAATCCGGTGACGAGACCACCTACAAGAGGGTGACTGGCGGTACGCTGGCCCCAACAATCGAATTCGGCAAGCGTCTGGCTGCCCGTGGCAGCAAGATCTGGGTTCGCTTCGTGCTGGTGCCGGGGCTGACCGACTCCGAGGAGAACGTCGAGAATGTCGCTCGGGTGTGCGAACAGTTCAAGGATGCTATCGAGCACATTGATGTGCTTCCCTTCCATCAGCTTGGACGGCCCAAGTGGCATGAACTGCGCATTCCCTACCCGCTGGAGGATGCCAAAGGTCCTTCCGCGGCCCTGAAGGATCGGGTCAAGAAGCAGCTGGAGGCCCACGGCTTCGTGGTCTACTAAGCCTCTTAACCCCAATCTGGTTCCTGTGTGGACCGGGTAGGAATCCGGATGATTCTCTTGTGCCTCCCCACGGCAGATGTCGTGGGGAGTTTTGTTTGCTCCGGCGAAGGCCAGTCGCCAATCAGCGAATGTCAGACTTACTGAATGTCAGACCTATTGAATGACAGACTGGCCGGATGTTTGGCAGGCTGAATGACCAGCTTGGTAAATGGCCGACCCTGCAAATCGATAAATTATTGACGAAGTCTGTTCAGCAAGGGATTATCGGTGGGTTGAGGGCATGGACTATGCTTTCAGGCGTGTGTTTTCCGGGCCGGTCGGCCCGGTGTCGTGATGGAAGACAAACTACAAAAGAGGTTGAGCGCAGGTGACCACGGAGCCTAAGACGCAGCTGCTTTCAGAGCCCGCCCAGGGTGTGCCGTCGGTCATCGACGATATGGCCGGATACCGCCGGGCCTGTCGAATGCTGTCCCAGGGCAGCGGTGCGCTGGCCGCGGATGCTGAACGGGCCTCGGGCTTCCGATATGGCCACGACGACTATCTGGTCCAGTTCAAGCGCCAGGGGGCGGGGATATTCCTTCTGGACCCACCGGCTCTGATGCAGGCGGGCTGTGACTGGTCGGAATTCAATAAGGCTGTCGATGGGTCCCAATGGATCATTCATGACTCCCCTCAGGATCTGCCTGGCTTCTATGCATTGGGTATGAGGCCCTCATCGCTCTTCGACACCGAGCTGGCGGCCAGGATGCTCAACCTTGGGCATTACGGTCTGTCTGCAGTGACTGCGCACTATCTGGGTCTGACGCTGGCAAAGGAGCACTCTGCAGCGGACTGGTCCTACCGACCGCTGCCGCGTGATTGGCGCAATTACGCCGCCTTGGACGTGGAGCTGCTGGATCAGTTGCGGTCGCGCGAGCTGGAGGATCTGCGCCGTCACGGCAAGGATGAATGGGCCAGGCAGGAATTCGCCTGGCTGCTGGAGCAGTGCAAAATCCCCAAGCCGGAGCCTGAGCAGCCTTGGCGGCATATCTCGCATATCAACGCCCTGCACAATGATCGTCGAGGCCTGGCTGTGGCTCGTTCCCTGTGGACCACCCGAGACCAGCTGGCCCGCCGCTACGATATAGCTCCGACCCTCCTTCTGCCAGACAAGGCCATCATCGAGGCCGGCAGGCTCAAGCCGCATAACAACGCCCAATTCAGAGCAATCAGATCCTTGAACGAGCGGGTCAGAATCCACACCGGCGGCGAGCAGGACCGCATGTTCGAGCGCTATGCGCCCATCCAGCGCCGGGTCAGGCCTTCGGTCTGGAAACAGGCCATTCTGGAAGCACTGAGTCTGCCTACCGGAGAGCTGCCGGTGCCTCCCAAACCGCGGTGTGAGGAGACCAACGCCCCCAAGTCGATGCAGGTCTGGCGGCACCGCCACCCGGACCGGTTTGCCAGGCTGGAGGCGGCGCGCAAGGCGGTGACTGAAGTGGGACACCGGACCAACACCCCCGACGAGATTCTGATCAAACCCCGCTACCTGCGCAACCTCTGCTGGACAGACGAACCAGAGAAGCGGGATGTGGCCGACTTCCTGCGTCGGGAGGGCGCCCGGCCCTGGCAGGTTTCGCTCCTGTCAGAGTCCCTGACTCGCGCTATTATGTAACGGTTGCCTTACTGGCAGATCAAACGGTTTGGATGAATTGGAGCGCAGCGTGAAAATCAGCGTCAGAAACCTCGAGCCCACCAAGGTCAGGCTCACCATCACCGTCGATCCCGATGAGCTGAACCCCTACCTGGATCAGGCCCGTAAGGAGATCGGCAAGCAGGTGACCATCCCCGGCTTCCGCAAGGGCCATGTGCCCGGACCCATCATCGATCAGCGCGTGGGCTTTGCCAGCGTGGCGGGCGAAGCCGTCAACGCCGGCGTGCCCGAGCTCTACTCCAAGGCTCTGGAGGAGAAGCAGCTGCACGCCATGGCCCAGCCGCAGATCGACGTCAAGGACATTCCTTCCTCGGCCAAGGATGATACCAAGCTCAAGTTCACCGCCGAGGTGGAGATTCGTCCAAAGTTCGAGCTGCCCGATATCGAGGGCATGGAGATTGAGGTCCCCAAGCCAGCCGTCACCGACGAGGACGTGGACAAGCGTCTGGACAACCTGCGTCAGCGCTTCGGCACCCTGGTCAGCGTGGATCGTCCCGCCACCAAGGGTGACTACGCCAACATCGACCTGGATGCCGTCATCGACGGAAAGTCCGTGGACTCCCAGCAGGGGGTCAGCTACGAGCTGGGCTCCAACACCATGCTGGACGGCTTGGATGAGGCCCTGGACGGGCTATCCGCCGGGGAAGAGACCACCTTCGAGGGCACTCTGGAGGCCGGCGAGCACCAGGGCGAGAAGGCCCAGATCAAGGTCAAGGTCAACTCGGTCAAGGCCGAGGAGCTGCCAGACCTGGACGACGAGTTCGCCAAGGAGGCCTCGGAGTTCGAGACCCTGGAGGAGCTGCGCGAGGACGTGCGCAAGCAGTGCCAGGTGGATGCCGAGGGTCGGCAGGCCACTGACGCCCGCGACGCCTTCATCGCCAAGCTCCAGGACGGCCTGGACATCCCGGTGCCCAAGGGCATCAAGCAGTCCATGGTGACCGATCAGCTTAAGAACACCGGCAAGGATCCCGACAAGGCCAGCAAGGACGAGAAGGCTGAGGCCGAGGAGAGCGTGGAGAAGGAACTGCGCGACCAGATGACCCTGGACGCCCTGGCGGAGAAGCTGGGCATCACGGTCAGCCAGGCCGACGTGACCAACTTCCTGGCCTCCATCGCCCAGCAGTACGGCATGGATCCCAGTGCCTTCATCAACGGCATCGTCCGCAACGGCCAGCTGGGTTCGGCTGTGCAGGAGGTCGGCCGTTCCAAGGGCATGCTGGCCGGCATGCGGGCCGTCACCTTCAAGGATCCCGATGGCCAGGAGGTGGACCTGAGCCGCTTCCTGGGCGAGGATGAGCCCGAGGCCCAGGAGGAGCAGGACGAGAGCGTCCAGGCTGCCTCCGCCGCGGCTGAAGTGGCTGACCAGCTCTCCCAGGATAAGGAGTAGCTTCCAAAGCAGCGAACAGGGCCGCACCCAGTGGCGTAACAGCCTGGGTGCGGCCCTGTCGTAGCGGTTGCGCAAAGAGCAGAAAGACCGTGGCTGCGTCGATTGCGGGGGCTACTCTCAATACAGATACGTTTATCGAAGGAGACAGGGTGAACAACTCATTGGCAACCAGTCCTGTGATGGAGGAGGGGGAGGCCCCCACGCCGACCGATCCCATCTTCAACCGACTGCTCAAGGACAGGATCATCTGGCTGGGGGACGAGGTCAAGGACGCCAACGCCAACGTCATCTGCGCACAGATGCTGATGCTGGCAGCCGAGGATCCCAAGAAGGATATCTGGCTCTACATCAATTCGCCTGGCGGCTCCATTACGGCCGGCATGGCCATCTACGACACCATGCAGCTGATCGAGCCCGACGTGGCTACGGTCGCGGTCGGCATGGCGGCATCCATGGGCCAGTTCCTGCTCTCAAGCGGGGCCAAGGGCAAGCGCTTTGTCACCTCCCATGCAAGGGTGCTCATGCATCAGCCTTCGGGCGGCGTCGGAGGGACAGCCACTGATGTCAGGATCAACGCCGAGCTGATCATGGACATGAAGCGCACGCTCTCCCAGCTGACGGCCGAGCAGACCGGCCACACCCTGGAAGAGATCTACCGGGACAACGAATACGATCACTGGTTCACGGCCCAGCAGGCCCTGGAGTACGGCTTTGTCGACCGGATCGTGACCACACACGGCACTATGACCGCGGATCAAGGGAAGTGAGCACTCCACATGGCATCTGAAGAAGCGCAATTCGTAGCACGGGCCCGTCGACTGGCCGGCCCTCGTGGCCTGGCCGCCATGCCCGCCGACCGCTATGTGCTGCCGCAGTTCGAGGAGCGCACCCCCTACGGTTACAAGCGCCAGGACCCCTACACCAGGCTCTTTGACGACAGAATCATCTTCATGGGCGTCCAGGTTGATGACACCTCCTCGGACGACATCATGGCCCAGTTACTGGTTCTGGAGAGCCAGGATCCCAACCGCGATGTGATTATCTACATCAACTCGCCGGGGGGATCTATGACGGCCATGACCGCCATCTATGACACCATGCAGTACATCAAGCCCGATGTGCAGACTGTTTGCCTGGGCCAGGCCGCTTCGGCTGCTGCCGTTCTTCTAGCGGCCGGCACCAAGGGCAAGCGCCTGATCCTGCCCAATGCCCGTGTGCTCATCCACCAGCCAGCTATGGAGCAGGACTTCGGCAAGGCCACTGAGATCGAGATCCAGGCCAAGGAAATGCTGCGCATGCGCACCTGGCTGGAGGAGACCCTGGCCAAGCACACCGGTCAGGATGTGGAAAAGATCCGCAAGGACATCGAGGTGGACACCATTTTGACCGCCCAACAGGCCAAGGATTACGGGATGGTGGACGAGGTCCTGGAGCACCGTAATTAGCTCCGGTGACTGAGCGCATGATTGATCGTCCGGATGGCGGCGGGTCCCTTGTACCTACGGCCTCCGGACGTTTTTGGCATCATGGACGATGCCAGTCAAAGTTTGATTTCGGCGATCCTCGGGAATTCTCCGGGAAGGGAGAGCCATGGGCCGTGTGGTCAGCTACAATGACGGACTGAATCGCTGCGAGTTTTGCGGCAAGGACGAGCATCAGGTGCGCCGCCTGGTCAAGGGGCCTTCCTGCGCCATCTGCGACGAATGCATACGTCTCTGCGCCCAGATCATCCAGGAGGACATGGCCAAGGATGCCGCCGACCAGAGGGTGGCCCTGCCTGCACCCTCGAAGATATTCGCCTATCTGAATCGGTACGTCATCGGCCAGGAGGCCGCCAAGCGCACCCTGTCGGTGGCTGTCTACAACCACTACAAGCGCGTCAATATGGACTTGGGCGACCGTGGCCGTGTGGCTGACATTGCGTTTGATCGCAAGGACGCGACACCACGCGTCCAGGTGGACAAGTCCAACATCCTGCTCATGGGTCCCACCGGCGTGGGCAAGACCTACCTGGCACGGACGCTGGCCACCATCATGAACGTCCCCTTTGTCATTGTGGACGCCACCAGCCTGACCGAGGCCGGGTATGTGGGCGAGGACGTGGAGTCAGTCCTGCAGGGGCTGCTCCAGGCTGCAGGTGGCAACATGGACTTGGCACAGCGGGGGATTATCTACATCGACGAGATCGACAAGATCGCCAGGAAGTCTGGCGAGAATACCTCCATCACACGTGACGTGTCCGGCGAGGGGGTCCAGCAGGCCCTGCTCAAGATCATCGAGGGCACCCAGGCCCGCGTGCCGGTACAGGGTTCGCGGCGGCACGGGGATGTCCGCACGGTCATCATGGACACGGCCAACATCCTCTTCATCTGCGGCGGCGCCTTCGTCGGTCTTGAGGAGATTGTCCGTCGACGGCTGGGTCTGCGAGAGAGCGGATTCTCGGCTACCCAGGGGAGTGATAGGGTGCCCGACGATCGGGTCATGAGTCAGGTCAGGGCCGAGGATTTGGAACAGTTTGGCTTGCTTCCCGAGTTCGTGGGGCGCTTGCCGGTCATATCCACCCTGGAGCCGCTGGGCGCCGATGAGCTTCGGCGTGTGCTGACCGAACCGGACAATGCCCTGGTCGACCAGTACCGGCGCATGTTCCTGGATGACGGGGCCGATCTGGTCTTCACCGATGCCGCCTTGGATCGGGTTGCTGCCATCGCCCTGGAGCGCAAGGTGGGCGCCCGAGGATTGCGGGGAATCATTGAGCACACCCTTGAGGCAACCATGTTCGAACTGCCCGATAGGACGGACGTCTCCCGTGTTGTGGTGGATGCCGATGCTGTGGACGGGACGGGATCGCCCCACTATGAGACCGGTCAGGGCGTGGCCGCAGCTGCTGGTCGTCGTTTGGCCTGACCCCGCCACGATGAGCTCTGCTGTTGGCCGGGCCCGATAGGATGTTCATTGTTGCCGGAAGGGAGGCCCCATGGGTGCTCGTAGCGCTGTCGTGGTCACGCACAGCCGGGTCCGGGCAAGCGGCCACCTGGTGGACGAGGTTGAGGAGCAGCTACGCCGGGACGGATTTCGCGTCTCGATTGTCGACAACATTGCCGCCCCGGAATTCGGCAGCCCTAGCCAGAAGGTGGCCGACGACACCGAGATCGTCATCGTTCTGGGCGGCGACGGGACCATTCTGCGGGCTGCGGAGTTGGTCAAGGGCACCGAGGTGCCCATCCTGGGGGTCAATCTGGGTCATGTGGGATTCCTGGCGGAGTTCGAGAGCTTCCAGATAGGGGAGGCCATTCGCCGGGTGGCCGATCATGATTACTCCATCGACGAGCGCATGGTGGCCCATGTGGACCTGTGGATACCCGGGGCCGATCGACCACTGAGCGACTGGGCCCTCAACGACATGACCCTGGAACGATATGATCGGGGCAAGATGATCGAGGTCTCGGTCAGAGTGGACGATGTGGAGATGAGCTCCTTTGGCTGTGACGGCATGATTGTGGCTACCCCGACCGGATCGACAGCCTATGCCTTTTCGGTGGGCGGACCCATCGTCTGGCCGGATGCGCAGTCGCTGCAGATGGTGCCCATAGCTGCCCACGCCCTCTTCGCCCGGTCCCTGATTATCGGCCCAAAGTCGCAGTTCACTCTGGATATTCTGGGTGATTCCCAGTCGGCCGGCTGGATCTGTAATGACGGGCGCCGCCAACGGCCTGTGCCCAAGCGGTCCCGCATCGTGGTGCGGCAGTCCCACGACATCCTGAGGCTGGCCAGGCTGTCGGGAGTGCCCTTCACCAGAAGGCTGGTCTCCAAGTTCGATCTGCCAGTGGTCGGCTGGAGGGAGCAGCATCGCCCCTCGGCGGCTGCGAATGGGCAGGACCAGGGGGAGCCGTCAGAGTCGAACAAGGAGCACTGATGTTGGAAGAGCTGGAAGTACGAGACCTGGGTCCCATCCATCACGCCCTGTTACGGCCCGCCGCTGGCATGACGGCCATCACTGGGGAGACCGGGGCTGGCAAGTCCATGCTGCTCAACGCCATCAGGCTGATTTCGGGGTCCACTGCCCGCCCCCAACTGGTGTCGCCTGGAGCCCGTGAGTCCTGGGTGCAGGGGATTTTCGATGCTGGAGCGGCAGGAGCTGAGAATCCAGTGACCGCTGCCATCACCGAGGCTGGTCTGCCCTTGGAGGATGAGGGGCAGATCTTCCTGGCCCGAACCATGCCGGTCAAGGGGCGTTCCCGTGCCGCTCTGAACGGCAGGACGGCACCTCGTGGCTTGCTGGAGGAGGTGGCTGGAATGCTGGTCACCGTCCATGGGCAGGCGGATCAGATGCGTATGGCCAGTCCGGCCCGGCAGCGCGAATTTCTGGATGCCTATGCCGGTGATAGCCCGCAGCTGGAGGCTTTTTCCAAGGCCTTCAGGCAGTACCGACAGGCCCAGGACCATCTGGAGGAGCTGCGTAATCAACAGTCCGGCGCTATGGCCCAAGCTGATTATCTCAGAGAATCCATCGCCCGGATCGACCGGGTCGACCCCCATTCCGGCGAGGATCGTGAACTCAAAGCACAGCGGGACAGGATCGAGCACGCTGCCCAGATCAGTCAGGGGGTCATGTCCGCACTGTCCGCCCTGGACTCCGGTCAGATCGACCCCGATGCTGACGCACCATCGGCCACGGCTCTGGTCGAAAGAGCCATTGCTGCCCTGGAGGGCATCGGTGTGGAGGGGGTCTTTCAGGAGTCGGCCCAGCGGCTGCGCGCGCTGAATGCCGACCTGTCTGACCTGGTCTTCACCCTGAGCAGCCAGCTGGACGACGAAGGCCAGGAGGGCGATCTGGACAAGATCAATGCTCGCATTCATGATCTCGATGAGCTGACCCGACGCTGGGGACCGGACATCGACGATGTTCTGGCTTGGCGCAAAAAGGCTGCATTCGAACTTGAGGACATGGATGCCTCACCCGAGAAGTTGGAGGAGCTTCAAGGTCAGGTTGAGCAGCTTCGCGGAAGCGCCTTGAAGGCCGCACGGAATCTGTCTGCGTCACGGGCCAAGGCTGCAAGACGACTGAGCGATCTTGTCGATGGCGAATTGCGCTCCCTGGCCATGGCGGGCGCTGGGCTTGAGATTCGCGTCAGGCCGCGTCAGGACCAGGAGATGGACGGACATGGTCTGGACCAGATCGACTTTCTCTTCAGGCCATATCCAGGTTCGGACCTGCTACCCATGGGCAAGAGCGCCTCGGGCGGCGAACTCAGCCGTCTCATGCTGGCTCTGGAGCTGGTGGCCGCGGAAACCCGGACATCATCGGGGTCTGATGGACCTGGCCATGGGCATACCGGTTTAGATTCCCAGGTTTGCGGTCCGACCATGACCTTCATCTTCGACGAGGTGGATGCTGGTGTCGGCGGACGGGCTGCTGTGGAGCTTGGTCGTCGTCTGGCCCGGCTGGCTGTCACCGCCCAGGTGATTGTGGTCACCCATCTGCCACAGGTGGCTTCCTGGGCCGATCGACAATTCGTCGTGGCCAAGGGCCGGGAGGGCGGCGATGCCGTAGAAACCCTGGTCCACCAGGTGGAAGGCAAAGACAGAGAGCGGGAGATCGCCCGGATGCTGGCCGGCAGCGAGTCCGCAACCTCCCTAAAGCACGCCCGAGAGCTTCTGTCCTCCAGCAGACTCCAGACCCGATAGGTCTGGTTGTCCTCTGAACTTCGTGGTGCCGAAGTCTGTCGATTCAGCGACTTTGGCAAGTTTTGGCGACTTTGCTGCCTTTTGTGGTCGTGCTGATGCATGCTCGACATCCGTGCTTCTGCTGCTCTTCATTCTTATGATTCAACAGCAGGCAATCGGTGTAGATGGCCGTGCGGCAACGACCATGCCGGATTTTCGTTGATGACACTATATCCGCCTTTTACATGAACAATGCGGCGATGACCTCGTCCAAATGGATTTTGTCCGAAATTCTGGTCGGCCGGAATTTCAGCACTATAGGGCCGTATCTATCAGTTCTCGAACCATGTTCGTAGATCCTTGGAAAATCAACGGCTGGTTTGCCTTCATGACCAAACTGTTATAGTGTATACATGAACACCGGTACAGCTCAGCCAGGGTTGTACCGACAATCAATGAAAGGGGCTTGGATGAAGCTGATCATCTCATCCCTGTCCGGACAGCCGATTTATCGGCAGATCGAGGACCAGATACGTTCGGCCATCCTGATCGGAGACCTGAAAGCGGGGGAGGGACTGCCTTCCCTGCGTCATCTCTCGCAGGAACTCAGGGTGTCCGTGCTGACTGTGACCCGCGCCTATACCGAACTCGCCCAAGAGGGCTTGGTGGAGAACATTCAGGGCAAGGGGACCTTCGTGGCCGATAGCGGCGACCAGGTCATGCGACAGCATCTGGAGGACCGCGTGCAGTCCCTGCTGGGCGAGGCGGTAGATACGGCTCGTCGAGCCGACATGGAGCCGGACCGTATTCGTGGCATGCTCGACGGCCTGCTGGGCGGCAAGGGTTCCGCACCAACGCCCGAAGAAGGAAAGGAATAACAGCATGTGTGCATCACCGCCGATGACTACTTCTGTTGAAGGGGCCGACTATGCCCTGCGCGTCAGTGATCTGGGGAAAAGCTACGTCAAGGCTGACGGCACGGGTTTCCGCCTGCAGCAGGTCACCATGGACCTGCCGATGGGTTACATCATGGGATTGATAGGTCCCAACGGCGCAGGCAAATCCACCCTGATCCGGCTCTTGCTGAATATGACCCGTCGAGATAGCGGAGAAATCAGCATTTTGGGCCGTGATCCCTTGAACCAGGAGGAAGAGGTCAAAGCAGACTTGGGCGTGGTATTCGATTCCATTTATTTCCTGGAGACATGGAAGGTCAAGGCCGTCGAGCCAGTGATGGCACCCATGTATCCCTCTTGGAACAGTGATCGCTATCAGGACTATCTGCGTCGGTTCGGTCTGCAGGAAAACCGCAAAATCGGCAAGCTCTCCCGTGGCATGCAGATGAAACTGATGCTGGCTGTCGCTCTCAGCCACGATGCAAGGCTCCTGATTCTGGATGAGCCCACCAGTGGTCTGGATGTCCTGGCCAGGGACGAGCTCATGGATATTCTGCTGGACTACATCGGCGACGGTCGTCACTCGGTGCTTTTCTCCACGCACATCACCGCGGATCTTGAACGGGTGGCTGACTTCGTTACCTACATCAATCGAGGGTCTGTCTTCTACACCGGTCCTAAGGACGAGCTGATGGAGGCTTTTCAGATAGTGAGAGGAGGGCCGGACGATCTGGCTAGAGAACAAATGCCGCATCTGATGGGCTTGCAGCGTTCCGCCACTGGTTTCGAGGCTTTGGTCCCTACTGAACACTTGAAGGATTTTCTGGCATCGGCTTTCCCTGCCGCCGTGGAGCCTTCAGAGGACCGCTACCTGGTGGAGCGGGCCGACTTTGACAACATCATTAGACTGACCGCAGGCTCACCTGCAGCAGCCGACAGGAATAAGGAGGTGGAGTCATGAAGGCGATAGCCAAGCAGATCAGGTTGGACATGCAACGTTTCTCAGGAGCAGGGAGAACTTGGGTCGGTGTGCTGATTTTCATGTCCGTGCCCCTCATCGGAATCCTGCTGAACCTAGTCATGGCCCTGACAGGCAATGACGGGGAAGATGCACGGACTGCATTGACTGGGGCAGTAACCAGCATGGGAATCGGACTGCTTGTAGGCCTGGTATTTGGTATGTTCGTCGATTTCAACAGTACGGCAATTCGATTGAATGGTCTGCTGCCCATAACACGTGATCACCAGGTATTCGGACGTTATGCTGCTGTAATTCTGCTGGTCCTAGTTCAGTCTTGCGGCTATGCAATATTCTTCTTCTACGCTACTGATACATTTTTGCATGGTCAGGACCATTGGCGCGACACTGTCTTGTTTGCTCTGGGGTTGTTCCTGTTGGAATCGTTGCTTTTTGCAGTAGCCACACCCTTGTTTTATTGGCTGGAACCAGTTAAGGCAATGATAGTCTTCCTGGCGCTTCTTGGTTTGGTACCAATCATGGCCCTTATCGGCAGTTTGCTGCCCGTGGACTGGGGGACCTTCTGGAATTCAATCGTGCGATTTCTGACATCCGACTTGTGGCGGCCAGTGCTCCTCGGGCTGGCCTTGATTCTGGCGGTTGATATGGTTTCGATAGTCCTATCTCGCAAGGTCTATGCCAGGAAGGAGATCTGAGCCGACTCGCTCAGGCTTCAGGACTGTATGACCGCGTGGCGGACGTAGTCGGACATGTCCCCGGGATCGATGCAGTCCTGGAAGCGCACAGGTGCGTTTTCCAGGGTGCGCAGAGCCTTTGGGGGCCTGGTGTTGGTGGCCTCGGCCAGGATGTCCATGCAGTCGAAGTCGCTGTCCGGGGTCTCCAGGCCCAGGGATTGGCAGACCACCCGGGGGAACTTGTAGGGGCTTGCTGTGGACAGCAGCACCCGGGGCACAGCGGAATCCCGGTCGGTCTGTCCGGTCATGACCTGGTAACCACAGGCCGTATGCGGATCGATCAGGTATCCTCGATTCTCCCAGCAGTTGCCGATGGCCGATGCCACCTGGTCCTCGTCGGCCCAACCGCAGGAGAAGAGCCCGCGGATTCTGGTCAGCAGGGCATCAGGCACCTGGTAGCGTCCCGTGGACTCCAGATCGGCCATAAGCGAGGCAATCAGCTTGGTGTCGCCGTCGGCCATGTAGTAGAGCATCCGCTCCAGGTTGGAGGAGATCAGGATGTCCATGCTGGGGGAGGTGGTGGTGTAGAAGGGACGGTTGCGGTCATAGACTCCTGTGGTCAGGAAGTCGTTGAGGACCCGGTTGCGGTCCGAGGCCACGGTCAGGCGGGCCACTGGAAGCCCCATAATCTTGGCATAGTATCCTGCCAGCACATCGCCGAAATTACCTGTGGGCACGCAGAATTCGACAGGATCCCCAGGTCTGATCACTCCCCGTTCCATCAGGGACCCGTAGGCCCGGAAGTAGTAGACGACCTGTGGAGCCAGGCGCCCCACATTGATGGAGTTGGCCGAGGAGAGAACGGTTGAGGCCTTCTCGCTCAGTTCATGAGCCAGGTCGGCGTCGGCGAAGATGGACTTGACTGCGGATTGGGCATCGTCGAAATTGCCACGAACCGCACAGACCTGCAGATTGCCGCCCTCCTGAGTGACCATCTGCAGGCGCTGGATCTGGCTGACCTTGCCTTGAGGATAGAAGACGGTGATGCCGGTGCCCGGCGCGTCTGCGAATCCGGCCAGCGCAGCCTTGCCCGTGTCTCCGGAGGTGGCTGTGAGCACCATGATCCGCTCGCCATCCTCCCCGGCCAGGGCCATCAGTCTCGGCAGAAGCTGCAAGGCCACGTCCTTGAAGGCCGAGGTGGGTCCGCGGAAGAGCTCCAGTACGAAATCGTTGCCGCCCAGGTCCACCAGAGGGGTGATTGCCGGATCGGACCACTGTTCTCCGTAGGCCGCGTCCAGGCAGGAGTCCAGCTGAGCGGAAGAGTAATCGCTCAGCAGTCTCGAAAGGACCAGTTTGGCCGTACCCTTGTAGTCCAGGCCGGCAACCGAGGCAGGGTCGATGGTTTCAGCGTCCAGTTCATCGCTGACGTAGAGTCCGCCGTCAGGAGCCAGGCCTCGTCTGATGGCCTGCTTGGACTGCAGCTGCTCCTTGCCGCCTCGGGTGCTGTGGTATGTGCTCATGGTTGCCTGCCCCTCCGCCATGTCGCCGAACTGATCATTACCAGGGCATTCTACCCCGTACAGGGGTCCGAACCACGGCCTTGCTCGGCCTGCGGAGGAAACCGTCTATGGACGCCACGGCCTGCCAGGGGTTGGCATGGCGTACAGTATTGCCCACCAGCCCCTGTATCCGAGGCTGTACGTTATAGACAAAGGAGTGACCCATGGTCGAAGAGAACCCGGTGCAGCAATCCTACGATGTCCTGAACTCTTCGATCTCGCAGGTAGATCCGGAGATCGCTGCACTGCTGGATGGAGAGTTGGAACGTCAGCGTGGCGGTCTGGAGATGATCGCCTCTGAGAACTTTGTACCCAAGGCCGTCTTGCAGGCCCAGGGATCCGTGCTGACCAACAAGTATGCCGAGGGCTATCCGGGAAGACGCTACTACGGCGGATGCGAGTGGGTGGACCAGGTCGAGAACCTGGCCCGGGACCGCGCCAAGGCCCTGTTCGGCGCTGAGTACGCCAACGTCCAGCCCCATTCGGGCGCCCAGGCCAACGCCGCCGTCTATCAGGCCCTGATCAAGCCTGGCGACACCGTGCTGGGACTGGCCCTGGACCATGGCGGCCACCTGACCCACGGCATGAAGATCAACTTCTCCGGGCGCTTTTACCATGCCGAATCCTACGGAGTCGATCCGGACACCTTCCGTATCGAACCCGAAATCATCCGCCAGAGGGCTCTGGAGACCCATCCCGCCCTGATCATCGGCGGGTGGAGCGCCTATCCGCGCATCGAGGACTTCGCAGCCATGAAGGAAATCGCCGACGAGGTGGGAGCCAAGTTCTGGGTGGATATGGCCCACTTTGCGGGTATGGTGGCAGCCGGCCTGCACCCCAGCCCGGTGCCCTATGCCGATGTGGTCTCCTCCACGGCCCACAAGACCCTGGGAGGACCCCGATCCGGATTCATCCTGGCCCGTCAGGAGTATGCCAAGAAGCTCAACTCCTCGGTCTTCCCCGGCAACCAGGGCGGCCCGCTCATGCATGTGATCGCCGCCAAGGCTGTGGCCTTCAAGCTGGCCGGCACGCCTGAATTCAAGGAACGGATGGAGCGCACCTTGGAGGGCGCCAAGATTCTGGCCGAGCGTCTGATGGCCAAGGATGTGGCTGACAACGGCATCACCGTGCTCACAGGTGGAACAGATGTCCACCTGGTCATGGTGGATCTGCGCAACAGCGAGATGGACGGCCGCCAGGGGGAGGATCTGCTGGCTAAGATCGGCATCACCGTCAACCGCAATACGGTGCCCTTCGATCCCCGTCCGGCATCTGTGGCCTCAGGTCTGCGCATCGGGACCTCCGCCCTGGCCACGCGCGGATTCGGCCCGGCCCAGTACGAGGAGGTGGCCGACGTGATCGGTACTGCGCTCGCCCAGGGTCCCCAGGCGGATCTGGATGCTCTTAAGGCTCGAGTGGACCGGCTGGTCGAGGCCTTCCCGCTCTATCCTGAGCTGGATCAGACCCACTGATTGGTCCTTGGAGGAGGGGGAGCAGCAATGCCCTCCCTCCTCCTGTCGTCATTGCCCCTGCTGAGGGTTACAATCGGTACAGAAATGGGTCCAGCGGACCCGTGAGGGCGAAAGGATCTGACGAACATGAGTGAAAGCGATAACTCCGGTCGCCAGGATGTGTTCGATCGGGTCTGTGCCATGGCCGATGCGGCGGCCGCTGCACAGGCAGGTCTGGCGGGCATGACCGGTCAGGCCAGGAACGCCCTCTTGCTGGCCCTGGCCGATGAACTGATCGACCAGGCAGATCAGATTGCCGCAGTCAATGAGCAGGACTGCACCCAGGCCTTTGAAGAAGGAATGAGCGCCGGTCTGATCGACCGTCTGCGCTTGGACAAGGTTCGTATCGCGGATGCCGCCCGGGCCGTGCGCAAGGTGGCTGGGCTGACCGATCCCCTGGGCGAAGTGGTTCGCGGCCATGACATGCCCAACGGCATGCGGCTCAATCAGGTGCGGGTTCCTCTGGGTGTGGTGGCCATGATTTACGAGGCCCGCCCCAATGTCACCATCGATGTGGTGGCCCTCTGCCTCAAGTCCGGCAATGCGGCCCTCCTGCGAGGGGGTCACGCGGCCGATCGCACCAATCGTGCCCTGGTTGAGCTGATAGGCGGGGTGCTTCGTGAGCAGGGGTTGGATTCGGCTCTGGTGGCTTCCGTGGACCGATACGGTCGCGAGGGGGCCCAGGCTCTGATGAAGGCACGTGGCCATATCGATCTGCTGGTGCCCAGGGGTGGCCGAGGGCTGATCCGCAGCGTAATCGAACAAGCCACCGTGCCCACCATCGAGACCGGGGCTGGCAATGTCCACATTTACGTGGACCGCTCGGTGGATATGGATCAGGCCATTCCCATCATCGTCAACGCCAAGACCCAGCGGGTGGGTGTCTGCAACGCCGCTGAAAAGTTGATTGTCCACCGGGATGTGGCCACCGAATTCCTGCCCCGTGTGGCCCAAGCGCTGACAAGGGCCCAGGTCGAGCTGCACCTGGACGCGGTCTCCATGGATATCCTTGCCGGGCACGGTCTGCCTGAAGAACTGCTGGTCCGCGCAGAAGAGGATGACTGGGATCGCGAGTATCTGGACCTGAAGATGGGGGTACGCGTAGTGGACTCCCTGGATCAGGCCATCGAGCACATCAACCGTCACTCCACCGGCCATACCGAGGCCATCCTGGCCCGCGACTACGAGGCTGTGGAGGAGTTTTCCCGCCGGGTGGATTCGGCCGTGATTATGGTGAATGCCTCGACGCGATTCACCGATGGCGGCATGTTCGGCATGGGTGCCGAGCTGGGCATCTCCACCCAGAAGCTGCATGCCCGAGGTCCCATGGGTCTGCAGGAGCTGACAACCACCAAATGGATTGGCTACGGCAGGGGGCAGGTGCGGCCGTGAACGAGAAGATCGAAGAGCTCTTCCAGCGCGAGCACGACAATCCGCGCATCTGGCTAAGAGTGGCTTCAGAGCGGTTGAGTCTGCTCCGGTACGTCTTTCTGGTCCAAATCGAGGACGGTATCCCGGATGCAGATCAGCGCTCCTGCCTG
Source organism: Bifidobacterium sp. 7101 (assembly GCF_000499285.1). Lineage (GTDB taxonomy): Bacteria > Actinomycetota > Actinomycetes > Actinomycetales > Bifidobacteriaceae > Bombiscardovia > Bombiscardovia apis_A. Next base: position 33,689 of record NZ_AWUN01000006.1, on the reverse strand, counting down.
GAGTACGCCGATGCGGTCCTGATTGGATGGCCCGACGAACATGCCGATGATGTGTACGACCTTGACCAGGACCAGCTCAACCAGGTCAGGCATGACATCACCGTCATGGAGGAGCGGGTGCCGGTCTTCCGCAAACAGGAACAGGAGGGACGCATCGCCGACCTGTCCGACTCATTGGTCGCCATCACCGGATGCGTGGCCCAGGTGCGCCGGGCCTACCAGCCGGGCTTCCCTCTGCCCACCTACTCCGAGATCCGCCGTGTGGTCCAAGAGGAGTGGAATGCCGACATGGAGCGGATCGATCCTGATCGGGTCAACCCCAGCGCCGAGCAGATGCGCCAGGAGGCCAAGTCGGAGAACGAGGAGAACGCCTCGGAAGCCAGACGGGAGGGTGAGCAGGGGTGAACCGGATGATGTCTGAACTGTCCAAGGAGGGAGAATCCGGGCAGGAGTCATCAGATATTGACGGGGCCTGTAGGCCTGCCCACCATAACCGTCGACCACGGGTGGGAATCATGGGCGGCACCTTTGACCCTATTCACAATGGTCACTTGGTGGCAGCCTCGGAGGTGGCCTGGGTCTACGACCTGGATGAGGTCATCTTTGTGCCCACCGGTCGCCCGGCCTTCAAGCTCGATAAGACTGTGACCAATGCCGAGGACCGCTATCTGATGACCGTGATCGCCACGGCCTCCAACCCCAAGTTCACGGTCTCCCGGGTGGACATTGAGCGTCCTGGCATCACCTACACGGTGGACACCCTGCGCGACATCAAGCGGATGCGCCCTGACAGCGACCTCTTCTTCATCACAGGGGCGGACGCCGTGGCCGAGATCATGCGCTGGAAGGATGCCAACAGGATGTGGGATCTGGCCAAGTTCGTGGCCGTCTCCCGGCCCGGTTACTCCTCCAGTCTTGACAACCTTCAGGTGCCTGCCCACTGTGTTGATACCCTGGAAATTCCGGCCCTGTCCATCTCGTCCACGGACGTGCGGCGTCGTTCGGCCCGGGGCATGCCGGTCTGGTACCTGGTCCCGGACGGGGTGGTGCAGTACATCAAGAAGCACGGGCTCTACCGCTCTGCTTCCTGAGCTTTGCGTACCGTCGGACTCGTCAACACGGACTGTCCGACTGTGTCAGCGCGCGCCATTATTATGGAGGCTGTCCGCTTCAGCGAAAACAACGTTTGGAGATATGGTGAGCGCGATACTCAAAGGCAGACCAGGAAAAAATCTCATACTTGTCACAGGCCGGACCCATCCCAGACTCGCGGCGGACGTGGCCGATCAACTCGGCATTGACGTCCTGGAGACGACAGCATACGACTTTGCCAACGGCGAGATGTATGTGCGTTATACGGAGTCGGTGCGCGGAGCCGATGTCTTCGTCCTGCAGACCCACTCCGACCCGGTCAACAAGTCCATCATGGAACAGCTGATCATGATTGACGCCCTCAAGAGGGCCTCGGCACGGTCCATCACGGCAGTCTGCCCGCTCCTGGGCTACTCCCGCCAGGACAAGAAGCACCTGGGCCGCGAGCCCATCTCCTGCCGGCTCATGTTCGACCTGCTCAAGGCGGCCGGCGCGGACCGGATCATGTCGGTCGATCTGCACGCTGCCCAGTCCCAGGGCTTCTTTGATGGGCCTGTGGACCACCTGATCGCCATGCCTGTTCTGGTGGACTATGTGCGTGACCGGATGGATCTGTCCAAGGTGGCCGTGGTCTCTCCCGACGCGGGCCGCATCCGGGTGGCTGAGCAGTGGGCCCAGCGCCTGGGAGGCGTGCCCCTGGCCTTCATCCACAAGACCCGCGACATCACCCAGCCCAACAAGGCTGTGGCCCATCGGGTGGTGGGCGACGTGCGCGGCCTGGACTGCGTGCTGGTGGACGACCTGATCGACACCGGCGGCACCATTGCCGAGGCCTGCAACGTGCTGGATGAGGCTGGCGCCAACTCCATAACCATTGTGGCCACTCATGGCGTCATGTCTGGACCTGCCGTGGAACGGCTCAAGTCCTGCAAGGCCAAGGAGGTCATTCTGACCGACACGGTCCCCATTCCCCAGGAGAAGCGCTGGGATGGCCTGACCGTGCTGTCCATCGCACCCCTGCTGGCCTCGGCCATCAAGGCAGTCTTCGAGGACGGCTCGGTGGCCCGGCTTTTCGATACCTATCCGGCCCATCACGGCCAGGGCTTCCTCTTCGCCTAGAGCCCTGCCTGCGTGGCATGGCGTGGCGTAATCGTCCTGCTGTGGCATAATGAACCTGGCGGTGCCTGAAGGGTTCCGCCTTTCCCCCATGGTGTAAAGGCAGCACACGGGTCTTTGGAACCCTTAGTCTTGGTTCGAATCCAGGTGGGGGAGCTTACGCTCGCCGATTCCGGTCGGAGACGGCCTTCTTGGGGTCGGTGACCAACCGAAAGGAACTGTCTTGGCAGTCAAGAAGATCGAAACCTGGCTCACCGACATGGACGGCGTGCTGGTGCACGAGAACACGGCCCTGCCCGGCGCTGCCGAATTCATCGACACCCTCAAGCGCAACAACCGCCAGTATCTGGTGCTGACCAACAATCCCATCTACACCCCTCGGGATCTTTCGGCCCGCCTTGGTCGTTCGGGCATCGATGTGCCCGAGGATCGTATCTGGACCTCGGCCCTGGCCACTGCCGATTTCGTGTCCCGGACCATGCCGCAGGGATCGGCCTATGTGATTGGCGAGGCCGGTCTGACCACGGCCCTGCATGAGGCCGGATTCATCCTTTCCGACATCAACCCGGACTATGTGATTCTGGGCGAGACCCGGACATACTCCTTTGAGTCCATCACTACGGCCATCCGATTGATTCTGGGCGGCGCCCGCTTCATCTGCACCAACCCAGACGCCACCGGCCCCAGCGAGAACGGCGTCCTGCCGGCAGCTGGAGCGGTGGCGGCCCTGGTGACCAAGGCCACCAATCGGGAGCCTTACTTTGTGGGCAAGCCCAATCCCATCATGTTCCGCACAGCCCTGAACAGGGTGGGTGGCCATTCCGAGACCACGGCCATGATCGGCGACCGAATGGATACCGATGTGGTTGCCGGTGTCGAGGCCGGCCTGAACACCTTCCTGGTGCTGACCGGTATCACTACACAATCCGAGGTGGAAACCTTCCCCTACCGCCCCGACCAGGTGGTGAACTCCATTCAGGATCTGATCGACATCGCCGAGAGCGGGGTGGTGGAGTTTTGAGCGACGGGCAGACGCTGACCGCTGGCATCATTCTGGCAGCAGGCGAAGGCACTCGCATGCGCTCGGCCCATCCCAAGGTTCTGCACACTCTGGCCGGCAAGACCTTCCTTCAGAGGGTCATGACTTCGGTGACCGCCCTCAATCCCGAGCTGACGGCTGTGGTGGTTCATCATCAGGCCGATCTGGTGGCGCAGGCTGCACGTTCTTATGATTCCCAGGTGCGCATCGTGCGTCAGGACAGCCGGCCGGGAACGGGGCGTGCGGTCCAGTGCGCGGTGGACCAGCTGGATGGGGAGCTTCGGCACGACGGCCAGGTGCTGATCGTCGCCTCGGACATGCCCCTGCTGGATGCGGACACGTTGCGTAGTCTGCTCGACTACCATGTCAGCTCCGGCGACGGAGCCACGGTGCTGACGGTCAATCTGGACGACCCCACCGGATACGGCCGCATCATCCGTGACCAGGATGGACGGGTCCTGCGCATCGTCGAACAGCGTGACGCCACCGGCACCGAGCTGGCCGTCAAGGAGGTCAACACCTCCGTTTACGTTTTCGAGGCTGACCTGTTGCGACAGGCGGTCCGCGGTCTGGACGACAGCAATGCCCAGGGGGAGTTTTATCTGACAGATGCCTTGGAGACGGCCCGCCGACTGGGCAGGGTAGGGGCCTTCGCCGCTCCTGATCCGCTCAAGGTCGAAGGCGTCAACGACAGGATTCAGCTGGCTGATCTGGCCAAGGCTCACAACCTGCGGGTCTGCCGGGAGTTCATGCGCCAGGGGGTGACCATCATGGACCCGTCCACCACCTGGATCGAGGACGATGTGGTCATCCAGCAGGATGCCGTCATTCTGCCCGGATGCTTCCTGCAGGGCCATACTGAAATCGCCTCTGACGCGGTCATCGGCCCCTATACCACTCTGATTGATGCCATCGTCGAGCCGCAGGCCAAGGTGGAACGTTCCCGCGTGCAAGAGACCCGGATCGGAGACAGGGCCAACATCGGTCCCTGGACCTACCTGCGGGCCGGCAACGTCCTTGCCGAGGACACCAAGGCCGGGGCCTTCGTGGAGATGAAGAAGGCCACCATCGACCACGGGACCAAGGTGCCCCACCTTTCCTATGTGGGGGATGCCCACATAGGCCACGACAGCAACGTGGGAGGCGGGTCCATCACGGCCAACTACGACGGCGTGCACAAGAACCGCACCGAGATCGGATCGGAAGTGCATGTGGGCGCAGGGAACCTCTTCGTAGCTCCTGTCCAGGTGGGCGACGGGGTCACCACCGGGGCCGGATCGGTCATCCGCCATCCGGTCGAGGATGGAGCCATGGTCTATTCCACCAACGACCAGCACCAGGTTCCGGACTGGAAGCCCGCCTGGGAGCGGAAATCATGACAGCATCTGCTTCACAACAAGGAAAGGCGTGACAAGTGCCAGCATTGCAGGAATCCATCGACGCGGTCCGGGTGGCCGCTCGGGCCGCCAACGATGTCAAGGCCATGGACATCGTGGCCTTTGACGTCTCCCAGCCCATCGCCATCACCGACATCTTCATGGTGGCCACCGGCAGCAACGAACGTCAGGTCCTGGCCATCGCCGAGGAAGTGGAGAAGCAGCTCCACCTGCAGAAGAACCTGGATCCGCGTTCGCGGGAGGGCGTCCAGGAGGCCCAGTGGGTTTTGCTGGATTACGGGGACTTCGTCATCCACATCATGCACAAGCAGGCCCGGGCCTACTACGACCTGGAACGGCTATGGAAGGACTGCCCCCAGGTGGACCTGCAGCTGGAGCACCCCTTCACCCTTGCCGCTGATGACCCGGACGGCCAGGTGGCCTCCAGGGCGGATGATCTGAATGGGGATGATCTGCGCAGCCGTTTCGCTGACCCTCAGGAAAGCCATGACTGACACAGATACCACCGCCGAGGATGGACGGCATGTGCGCTCCATGACCGTGGTCCGCCATGGGCAGACCTCATACAATGCCGGGCACAGGATGCAGGGCCAGATTGACATCCCCCTCAACAGCGTAGGCCGCTGGCAGGTGGAGAGGACAGCAGAGGAGCTGCGGGCTGAGTATGTGGATGACGCCCCTCAAGACCGTCACCTGCTGGTGGTCTCCTCTGACCTGGGTCGGGCTGCCGCCACCGCGCATGCCTTCGCCGACCCCTTGGGCCAGACGGTCCATCTCGATCCCGGACTGCGTGAACGGGGCTTCGGTGAGTGGGAGGGAGCCAGCGCCGAGGAGGTCCGTCAACGTTGGCCCGAGGATTACGAATCCTGGTCCCGGGGTGCCGGGGGAGAGCTGCTCCACGGTGCTGAAACCAAGGCCCAGGTGGGCAAACGAGGCCTGGAAACCCTGAACCGGTGGATTCACCGGGCTGGTCCGGACACTGATCTCATGGTCTTCTCCCATGGTTCCTTTATCGCTGAGGCCCTTCAGGCTCTACTGGGCATGGCCAACGCATATCCCGAGTACCTGGGCCTGGTCACCATGCGTAACGCCCACTGGGCCCGATTGATGCCACGCGATCTGCCGGATGGCGGTCTACGCTGGTCCATGATCGATTACAATCGTGGTCCGGCCATCGCCATGCGGGGTGACTGGGACAATCCTCGGGGGCTGGTCCAGACAGACTGAGGTCCTTGGGCGGTCGGCCGACCATCACAGTATCGCCATGACCACCAGCTACCATAAGAGCGCAGCAACCAGCCATTGGATCAAAAGGGGTCGGAGTGAAGCAGTTCTTTCATGACATTTCCTGGGCGCAGATCATCGCCGGCGCTCTTGCAGCCATGACCTCCTTCTGGCTGGCCGCCAAGATCGGTGTGGCGGGATCCATCATCGGCGTGGCCATCGGTTCCATCGTCTCTGCCGTGGCCTCGCAGATCTACAAGAATGTTTTGGAAGCCTCTGGCCAGAAGCTGCAGGAGTCCGTGGTCGGCGGTGCTGACCAGGACGATGACGACTCGGATGCGGATGGACAGGCCACGACGAAACCGGCTCAGAGCAAGGGTCGCCCTGGCGATTCAAACGATGCTGCCGACGGGTCAACCCAGGTCATGGCCCCGGTAGATGGCTCCACCCAGGTCATGCCCCCTGTTGGCGACGAAAAGTCGACGGCCAAGACCGGCAGGACCATTTCGTCCAGCAATGGTCCACGAACCCACGCGGCCTCAATCACGGCAAACAGCAAGAAGAAGCTGGATCAGCGCCGACGCAATGTCATCATCGTCTCCGTGGTCAGTGCCCTGGTGGCCGTACTACTGTCCGCCCTGGCCATCAATGCCCTGACCAAGGGCGAAGGCACCGACAAGGTGGTTCGTAACGTGGTCAGCCCACCGACCAGCCAGGTGGTAACCCCCAGCCAGGAGGAGGAGACCCCCTCCAAGCCCGCGCGGCGCACCGAGGAGCCTGAATATCAGGCGACTCCCGGTGCCCCTCAGAACCAGCCCTCCGGGTCGAATCAGAACCAAGGCAGCGAACAGGGATCCGGATCCGGGCAGGGTCAGCAGCAGGGAGGGAACCCCTCGAGCTCGCCTTCACCGTCTGCCGACGCGACCGGCTCCACGCCCAGTCCCTCCAGCACGACTCCTACGCCACAATCGTCCCCGACGAGCACAACCAGCCCATCTCCCCATAACTGACCTGCCGTTCGGCGCGGCACACCCATCCCACCATGTAATGTGACTAGGGTCACTTTCGGGCGGTCCAAGAGGCCCGTCCCTAAGGATTTGGTCCCGAAGGCGGGATCAGCAATGAGAAAGGTGTGTATATGCGCAAGGTTCTGTGCTCTCCAGGCTCCTATGTTCAGCAGGAGGGCGCCATGGGAAAGCTGGCTGGAGAATACGCGGCTCTGGGTACCAAGGGCGCCCATCTGATCGTCGATCCGGTCATCGACGGGCTCTACCACGACGACATCATCGCCTCCTTTGAGCACGATGGGATCCCCTACGAACTGATGGAATTCGGCGGCGAGTGCTCCATGGAGGAGATCGACCGCCATCGTGCCCGTTTGGGCAGCAGCGACGCAGTGATTGGCATCGGCGGCGGCAAGACCCTGGATACTGCCAAGGCCGTGGCCCACTTCGCCCATCTGCCGGTCATGATTGTGCCCACGGCAGCCTCATCGGATGCGCCTTGCTCAAGGCTGTCCGTGCTCTACACGCCCGAGGGCGTTTTCGACCGCTACCTGCCCCTGCCTGCCAATCCTAACGTGGTCCTGATGGATACCGACGTGATCGCCAAGGCTCCGGTGCGCTTCCTGGTATCAGGACTGGGCGATGCCTTCGCCACCTATTATGAGGCGGCTGCCTGCGTGCAGTCGAACGCGGTGACCATGACCGGGGGACATGCCACCATGGCCGCCTTCGCCCTGGCCCGTCTCTGCCGTGACACCCTGCTGGAGGATGGAGTCAAGGCCGTGGCCGCTGCCAAGGCCGGTGTGCGCACAGCCGCCCTGGAGAAGATCATCGAGGCCAACACCCTGCTGAGCGGTCTGGGCTTCGAGAGCTCCGGCCTGGCTGCTGCCCACGCCATTCATGACGGGATGACCGCCCTGGAGGGTACCCACTCCATGCTGCACGGAGAAAAGGTGGCCTTCGGCACCCTGGCCCAGCTGGTCCTTGAGGATCGGCCCCTGGAGGAGACCCGCAGGGTCTACGACTTCTTCCGCAGCGTGGGCCTGCCCACCTCCCTGGAGCAGATCGGCATTGGACAGGCCAGCGAGGAGGATTTGCTCAAGGTCGGCGAGCACGCCTGCGGTCCTGACGAAACCATGGGCAACATGCCCTTCGAGGTGACTCCGACTGATGTGGCTCACGCTTTGCGTGCAGCCGATCAGCTGGGCAAGCAGCTCTGATACGCCTTTTTCTGATCCCTCTTTTCCCTCTTTGAAGGGCCAGGCGGCGGTCGGCATGAAGTCGGCGGCCGCCTTTGCTCCGCCTGGTTTTTGCACTGGTCACCCCTGTAAGGAGGCAGCAGCCTTTCGTATGGCTTCCTCATCAGGGCAGGTAGCTGGACCTGACTGAGTAGTGGAAAGGGCCCCTGCGCAGTTGGCCAGTGTCAGCGCCTCCTCAATGGGCATGCCTTGGAATATGCCCGCACAGAGGACGCCCGAGTGGGCATCGCCAGCACCGTTGGTGTCTATGGCATGGACCTGTGGGGTGGGAATGTACTTGCTTTGCATTGCACCTTTGGGATGGCAGTACCAGGCACCACGGGCGCCGGCCCTGAGAACCACCGGACTGTCCAGTCTCAGCGAAAGCGAGCGGCAGAGGGATTCCAGCTCGGTTGCATCGCCGGTTTCGGGTTGGCACCCCAGACGTTCCGCTAGGATTGGTCCCTCGCGTTCATTCAGCGACCAGATCGGATGCAATCCGTTGACCGTATCAAGCACATCCAGTGCAATATCGGCCACCATGGGTCCCAGGTCGAAGAGCACAGGGAATCCTTCGCCTTGGTGTAAGTGTGCGAACCCGACCAGGCTTCGGGTGTTGTCCTTGTGGCAGAAGGAATACCCGCTCAGGTAGATCACATCGCCGGCAACCAGGTCCATGCTTTCGTAGGTTCCCTCCGGCACGCGGGTCTCTGCGCCTCTTGTCGATACGAAGGTGCGTTCCCCCGAGGGCTCGATCATGGCCACTGAATAGCCGGTATCACAGTCATCCAGCACAGGCCCTTGGGCGGGAACCTGCAGGGCGGCAAGGGCTCCACGGGCCATGTCCGCCATGGGACCTGTGCCAATCGCCCCCATGTAGGCTATCGGTGCCCCCATCTGCCTGGCTGCGTGGATCACGTTGTATCCACCGCCGACCTTTATGGCGCTTTGCCTGGCGAATATGTCCCCTCCCCGCTCAGGAAGGTGGTCGATGTCCATGCTCAGGTCAATCACCACCTGACCGAGATGGAGGATCCTTGGCTCAGTCATTGCCGCTGCCCTTCACCGCTACGGAGTCCTTGGAGAGGAGGTGCAAAATGGCGTAGAGGATTCCTCCCAGGAGAAGGGATACAAGCCATGCCAGGCCGTTCCTTCCCAGAAAGCTGCCGGCCAGCGGTCCTGAGAACCAGACCTCATCCTTGGAGACCTGGGCCGTTACGAACAGGAAGCCGACGACTATCCCCACCAGCCAGCTGATGATGGCAGAGAGGTTGACTCCGTGCCAGTACCAGTAGGGGGAATCGGCTTGAAGGTTCAGGAGGCCGTCCGAATCGTAACGCTTGCGGAAGATCATATCTGACAGGAAGATGCCTGCCCAGGTGCTCAGTGGCACTGCCAAGAGGGAGATGAAGGTGACGAAGGGGCCGTAGAACCCGTCGGAACCCAGAGTGAAGTAGAGGGCTCCGCAGGTGGTCACCACCACATCGACGACGACCGCGTAGACGCGTGGGATTCTGATGCCCAGGGTGATGGTGGTCAGGCCAGCCGAATATACGGAGAGGTTGTTTGACATGAGCAGTCCGGCAAGTGCGGCAATCAGATAGGGGATGGAGACCCAGGCGGGCAGAGCGCTTCGAACCGCGGCGACCGGATCAGCGGCGGAGGCAATGGTGGAGTTGCCTGCTGTCAGGACCGATCCCAGGCCGATGACCACGACCAGGGGGATGCCGGCGCCGGCCGCTGCAGTCAGAATCAGAGAGCCGGATTTCACCGAGGTCTTCTGGTAGCGGGCCATGTCTGCGCCGGAGTTGACCCAGCCGATTCCCGTTCCCGCGGCTATGGTACCGACACCGATAAGGAAGGCGCTGGCTGAGCCGGGAGCATTGCCGATGAAGGAGGACCAGTCGACGGTCGTGGCCAGATAGATGGCCACCAGGAGGGTGAGGGCGCCGAATATCCAGGTGGCCCATTTCTGCACAGTGAGAATGAAGGCGTGACCGGCGGCCGAGACCACCACAGTCAGGGCCACAAAGACGGCGATGCAGACGAAGGTCAGGAAGGGGGAGCGCTTGGTATCAGCCGGGGTGCCGAAGATGATGGCGATCAGGGAGAGCAGTGCAAAAGCGCCGGTCATCGTGTTCACCGTCTCCCAGCCCAGTCTGGACAGAAGGGCAACCAGGGTGGGGCCTGCATTGCCTCTGACCCCGAAAATGGCCCGGGACAGGGTCAGCGTGGGGGCACCGCCTCTTCTGCCTGCTATGGAGATGATGCCGACAAGGGCGAAGGATCCGAAGGCCCCGATGGTCGTGGCGAGCACGGCCTGCCAGAGGTTGAGGCCCTGGGCGATCAGGGTAGCTCCCAGAGGGATTCCCAGGATCGAGATGTTGGCGGCGAACCAGACCCAGAAGAGCTGTCCGGGCGACCCGTTCCTCTGGTCCTCGGGCACGGGTTCTATGCCCCTTTGCTCAACCCTGGAGAGGATGGTGCCCTCTTTTGGTGCAGTTGACATGGATTGTCTCCTTTGACTCAAGATGTACTGGTACTGAAGGTAGTGATGGATTGCCTGGATTCTACATTTTTGTATTCCCGACTGATTCAGTCTTATCAGTTTTATGCTTTACTGCCTTAGGGCAATCAGGCCTCGGGCTGTCTGCTGCAGGTCGAGGTGGGATACCGAAGCCACCTGGGAGCAGAGTGCAGAGTCGAAGACCTCGGGGCCGGTGCACGCGCCGGTCATTGCTCCGGTCATTGCGGCGATGGTGTCCGTATCACCGCCAAGGTTGACCGCAGTGAACAGAGCCAATTGGGGATCGTCGGCGAATCTCCAGGCCAGGGCGAAGGCGGCTGCCACGGACTCATTGGACTCGACCGAGGTTCCGCAGTCTTCAATGAGGTGGCGTTCGAAATCGTCCTCATCGCTGAATTCCTCAGACAGTCGTATTGCCTGGCGGGCGCGTGCGGGGACCGACGCCTTGGGAGTCCAGGCCCCGGGGGTCTCCATGGCTGGCACCAGGCGCAGGGATTCATTCAGTGCCTGGCGAACGGTCATTCCCTCAACTCCCAGACTGACTGTCGTAGCGATCAGCGCGGCACTTTGAAAGCCTGCGACCGTGTCATGGGTGACCTGGCAGGACTCGTAGATGCGATTGGCCAATCGTTTGGTGTCTTCGGGTCTGTTGGCTATGCCTACCGGGGTGACTCGCATGGCCGCCCCATTGGTGGTCCCGGTCCTTCCCGTGGTCATGATGTCCGCGCCTCGGCGAACCTGTTCCAGAGCCAGCTTGGTGGAGGGCCCCAGCAGATCGAGCGATCCGCGCGACTTCATATCATCCTCCCAAGCCAGAAGGCGCTTGGCGAATTCCTTTGGATCGATGTGTCCCTTGCCTTCGATGACCAGATTCGCCACAATCAGCGCCTGCTCGGTGTCATCGGTCACAGACCCCGCAGGCATACCGGGAGCTATAGGCTGATCCGCGATGGCATCACGAAGTGTGTCGACCCTGCCGTAGGCCTCATGGATGGCTGCTGGACTCATGCTCTGCGTGGGCATGCCCAGTGCATCCCCCAAAGACAATCCAGTAAGCGCGCCCAGTGCGCCTTTGTCGGTTCTGGTCATTGTTGCGCAAGCCTCCGGAGTCGTTGCGATGGATCCATCAATCTGTCTGTAGATGGATTGCGAAATTTCTGATCGGAATCATTGTATGCCCTTGGAACATTGTCGGCACAAGCGGTGAAAGATGCCTAACTTGCAACGGAGAATGGGAGTCTGATTGAGTTCCATCCCTGTGAAGTGGGAGATAAAAACAGTGCAGGCACACCAGGGTTACAGACTTGATCAAGGTATGGGGTCTATAGAGCGTGACGACATTTGGCTGAGTTTGCCGCTGTGTCTTAGTCCAGGCTCTCGCAGTTGCAGAGGCGCTGGATATAAAAAAGAATCCCGAGGTGACCTCGGGATTCCATCTGTGGAGCTAGGGGGATTCGAACCCCCGACCTTCTCCATGCCATGGAGACGCGCTACCAGCTGCGCCATAGCCCCGTGCTTGCCTTGCTTGGTGAAGCCTTGCTTATAGTACACCGGGATTGGCGAATGGAGCAACTCAGTGTGTTGCCCCGGAATTGCAGGGATTGTGAGCTATTTGATGGATTTTATCCTCGAATGGTCTTGAGTCATTCCTGAGCTTGCAAGTGCGCTAGCATGATGAACAAGGGGCGACCAAGGGGGTCGGCAGCAACGGAAAGGCGGCGGACCATGACCGGCAAAAACGATGCCGAAGTGCGGGCTGAAAAGCGGAACGAGAACCATCCTGGGGACCAGCTCATCATCAACTGCCTGCCCTTGGACCAGAGTGAACAACTGGAATTCCTCCAGGCGGCTCCAGGCGTTCGTCAGGAGTTCATTGTCGACACGGACATGCGGCAGAGCATGCATTGGCTCATCGATGTCCCTCAATCCCTCCGATCGGAGGCCACGATCATTTTGGGTAATCCGCCGGCCGAGCAGGTGGTTGCCTGCCGTAACCTGGTCTGGCTGCAGACCAGCAGCGCGGGTGTGGATGCCTACCTGAAACCGGGGGTTCTGCCCAAGGATGCCATGTTGACCAGTGCCTCCGGCGCCTACGGGCAGTCGGTCTCCGAGCACATGTTCGCCGTGATGTGGGCCCTGATGAAGGACCTTCCTGGTTACCGGGACAATCAACGCATGGGCCGTTGGGAACCTCGCGGGGCTGTCCTTTCACCGCGCGGTTGCCAGGTTCTGGTGTTGGGCACGGGGGATATCGGAGCCTCCTTCGCCCGTCTGGCCAAGGCTGTAGGCGCTCGGACCATCGGCATCAGGCGGCATCCCGACCAGCCGGTGGAGGGGTTCGACCGTCTGGCTGGTTTTGACGATCTGGATGCCCTGCTGCCTGAGATGGATGTAGTGGCTCTGGCCCTGCCTTCAACGCCGCAGACCAGACATATCATCGACGGCCATCGTCTTGCATTGATGAAGTCCACCGCCGTGCTGATCAACGCGGGCAGGGGAGATGCCGTGGACTGCATGGCTCTGGCCCAAGCCCTGGATAAGGATGGCATTTTCGGTGCAGGGCTGGATGTGACCGAACCGGAACCTCTGCCTGAAGACCACCCACTCTGGAGGCAACCACGCTGCCTGCTCACTCCGCATGTAGCCGGGGGAGCCTACCTGCCCTCCAACATGGACAAGGTTCGGGAAATCTGCCTGGATAACCTTCATCGATTCATGGATGGCAGGCCCCTGCGCAACCGGATGAGGTGACCACTGTGCCTACAGAGCGAAACCGCAGCGGCCGCCGTCATCGGCGGACAATGGTTCTGCGGTGGGCGGCTGTCCTGCTGGCGCTCGCATTGATTGTGGCGGGCTCCTTGGCCTTGGCTGGCAGGCTGGTGGGCATCGGGCCTGCTCGCCATTCAGACAATCAAAACTCCTCCGCAAACGGCCCCAGGACCGCTTCTCACGGCCTGCCCGGGTATTCTCCAGAGCAGACCGCGGCCCATCCGCCTCTGACCTCGCCTGTGGACTACAACCACGACGGTGTGGACGACTATACGGCCATGGTGCGTGGAGCCCATCAGGAGGCCCGCCGCCATCCTCATTATGACAGTGGCTACTACCAGGGCGGCTATCCTCCCGATGACCGCGGCGCCTGCACCGACGAGATCTGGAGGGCCTTCCGGCAGGCCGGCTACGACTTGAAAGCCATGGTCGACGCTGACATCGCCTCATCTCCCGGGGCCTATGCCGGAGTCATCAGCAGGCCTGATCCGAACATCGACTTCAGACGCACCAACGTCCTCGGCGTATTCCTGTCCCGGCATGCCCAGCGTCTGACCAACGACACCGCGGCCACCGACCAGTGGCAGCAGGGCGACATTGTCATCTTCGACACCTCCTGGCACATCGGCATGGCCTCGGATAAAAGGGACAGCCGTGGCATTCCCCTGCTTCTGCACAACATGGGTCAGCACGCCAGGGAGAACGACTACCTGGGGTCACCTGGCCATCGTCTTATCACCGGCCATTTCCGATTCGATGCCTCCAAAATCCAACCCGCCGTCCTGCGCCCATGGAGGGGGTGACCCGGGACTACCCTGCGAAATTGAGCACGGCGACAACTGGTTATCTGCTACTATCGGTTCGGCCAGACACGTCGGCCAGGTCCGAGCATGAGAGGCGGTGATGGCGATGATGAGAGTATTCAGCACCATGAACGGGCAGATCGAGCAGATCGGCAAGGCTTCCAAGGGCTCATGGATATGCTTATCGGCGCCCACCGATGTCGAGCTGGCCAACGTTTCGCAGACCACGGGCATAGACCTGGCTGACCTGCGTGCCCCCCTGGACGATGAAGAGCGCTCGCGTGTGGACGTGGAGGACGAGTACACCATGGTCATCGTCGACATTCCCCGGGCCGAGGAGCGCGACGGCCGGGACTACTACGAGACCATCCCTCTGTCCATCATCGTCACCGAGGATCTGATCGTCACCGTCTGCATGCAGGACACCGTCCTGCTCCACCCCTTCATGGAGGGCACCATCCGGGGTTTCAACACCTTTATGAAGTCCCGTTTCATCCTGCAGATTCTCTACCGCAACGCCACCCTCTACCTGCGATACCTGCGCATCATCGACCGCGAGTCGGACCGGCTGGAGCTCAAGCTGCGCCACTCCATGCAGAACCGAGAGATCCTCATGCTGCTGGAGCTCAACAAGACCTTGGTCTATTTCGCCACCAGCCTCAAGTCCAACGAGATCGTCCTTGAGAAGCTGACCGGCCTGGAGCGGATCAAGCGCTACCCGGACGATGAGGACCTTCTGGGCGACGTGATCACGGAGAACAAGCAGGCCATCGAGATGGCCAACATCTACTCAAGCGTGCTTTCGAACATGACCGACGCCTTCGCCTCCATCGTCTCCAACAACGTCAACAACGTCATGAGAATCTTCACCATCATCTCCATCAGCCTGTCGGTGCCTACGCTGATCTTCTCCATGTACGGCATGAACTTCAACCAGGGTATGTTCGGCATGCCCTTCACTGACAAGCCCTGGGGTTTTGCGGTCGTGGTGATTCTTTCGGGCCTGGTGACCGCCTTGGTAACCTGGTTCCTGACACGTTCGAAAATGTTCAAGTAGGGATCGATCATGTTTGCACGCAGGATTGCGGCGGCTCTGCTGGCACTGGTTCTGGCGGTGCCCCTGAGCGGGTGCGGATCTCAGGAGGATTCCTACCGTGCGGGTTCCATCGGACCCAAGATCAGCGTGGGCATCTCCTTCGACCAGCCTGGACTTGGATTCGCCCAGTCCGGCCAGTACCGGGGACTGGATGTGGACGTGGCCCAGTATGTGGTCCACGAGCTTGGATACGCCGAGTCGCAGATAGTTTTCCGCCAGGTGAAGCCTGCGAACCGCGAGCGCATGCTCGAACAGGGCCAGGTGGACATGGTTGTGGCCGGCTACTCCATCACCCAGGAACGGCAGAAGCTGGTGGATTTCGCCGGGCCCTATCTGGCTGCCGGGCAGGATTTGCTGGTTCGTCGCACCCAGAACGACATCGCTGGAGTGGAGGATCTGGCCCAAAAGCGGGTCTGTGTGGCAGCGGGATCCACCTCCGGGGCACTGGTGCGCTCGCTGGCCCCGGATGCCCAAATCCAGGAGCGGGATGAGTTCCCCGAGTGCATCACGGCCCTGCTCAGCGGGGATGCGGATGCTGCCAGTGGTGATGACTTCGCCCTGGCTGGCCTGGCTCATGTTCGTGGTGGCGGCCAGTTGCGCCTGGTCGGCAAGCCCTTCTCCCATGAACGGTACGGCATCGGCCTGCCCCACGGGGATCCTGAGCTGGTGGACGTCATCGACCAGGCCCTGAAGAGGATGATGCGGGACGGATCATTCAAGGCTGCCCTGAGCCGGGCATCCAAGTCGATTGGTTTCTCCGTGGATGCCGCCGCCCGCACCCTGCAGCCTGGCGATCACTGAGCACGGATTCCGCCAGGATGACGGATGCTGGACATCAGCCTGGCCGTGTCCATGTGAATGGTGATAATTCACCATATGAACGCGAACGAAGACAGGGATCATCAGCAGACCCAGGAATCCAATCAGCCTCAATTCCGCTACGATGCCGCCATGGCTCAGACCATCGAGGAGCAATGGCAGCAGCGTTGGGACAAGGAGGGCACCTTCTGGGCCGCC
Source organism: Bifidobacterium sp. 7101 (assembly GCF_000499285.1). GTDB lineage: Bacteria > Actinomycetota > Actinomycetes > Actinomycetales > Bifidobacteriaceae > Bombiscardovia > Bombiscardovia apis_A. Next base: position 17,367 of record NZ_AWUN01000006.1, on the reverse strand, counting down.
AACACCAAGGGTGATTTGACGGATGCCCACGGGGATCACGCTGGAGGCCGCAGTCCTTACTTTGTCATCGACATGTTCCCCTATCCTTCGGGCAAGGGCCTGCATGTGGGCCACCCTCTGGGCTACATCGCCACCGACGTGGTCAGCCGCTACCACCGGATGAAGGGGGAGAACGTCCTGCACGCCATGGGCTACGATGCCTTCGGTCTGCCCGCCGAGCAGTATGCCGTCCAGACCGGCCAGCACCCCCGGGTCACCACCGAGCAGAACATCGCCAACATGCGCTGGCAGCTGCATCGGCTGGGACTCAGCTTCGACGATCGCCGCTCCTTCGCCACCATCGATACCGACTATGTGCGCTGGACCCAGTGGATCTTCTCGCGCATCTACGAGTCCTGGTACGACCCCGACTACCGCCGTGCCGACGGGGGGATGGGCTCGGCCAGGCCCATCAGCGAACTGGTCGAGGCCTTCAAGTCCGGAAGCAGGCCCATTCCAGGCCATCCCGGCGCTTCTTGGGAGGAGCTGGACGAGGCTGAGCGCTCCGAGGTGCTCAACGACTTCCGCCTGGCCTACATCTCGCGCTCGCCGGTCAACTGGTGCCCCGGGCTGGGCACGGTCCTGGCCAACGAGGAGGTGACCGCCGAAGGACGCTCCGAGCGGGGCAACTACCCGGTCTACCAGCGCGAGCTCAAGCAGTGGTCCATGCGCATCACCGCCTACGGCCACCGGCTTCTGGAGGATCTGGACATTCTGGACTGGCCCGAAAAGGTCAAGCTCATGCAGCGCAACTGGATCGGGGAGTCGCACGGGGCTTCGGTGGACTTCACCGTGCCCAGCCCTGACGGCGATCAGACCATGGAGGTCTACACTACCCGTCCCGACACGCTTTTCGGCGCCACCTTCGCCGTGGTTTCGCCCGAGCACGACCTGCTCCAGCACCTGCCCCAGGAGTGGCCTGAGGACGTGCCCGAGCAGTGGAAGGGCGGCTATGCCAATCCCACGGAGGGTGTACAGGCATATCGTAGGGCCGCCGAGGCCAAGACCGCCAAGGATCGCGTGGACGAGGGCGGAGCCAAGACCGGCCTGTTTACCGGGCTGTATGCGGTCAACCCCATCACCGGGGACAAGCTGCCCATCTTCACTGCCGACTACGTGCTGATGGACTACGGCACCGGAGCCATCATGGCTGTGCCCGGCGGCGATCAGCGCGATTACGACTTCGCCGTCAAGTACGGCCTGCCCGTCGTCTACACGGTCAGCCCGCTGGCTGATTCCGGTCAGACCCTGGACGACTACCGGGGCAAGGCGCCTTTCGTCTCCCATGACGGCATTGTGGTCAACTCTTCGGTCCAGGCCACCCAGGCCGCTGGCGACCAGCTCAGCCTGGACGGCCTGCGGGTTGACCAGGCCATCGAGAAGGTCACTGCCTGGCTGGAGTCGGCCGGGGTGGGCCATGGGACGGTTTCATACCGGCTGCGCGACTGGCTCTTCTCCCGTCAGCGTTACTGGGGCGAGCCTTTCCCGGTGGTCTATGACGACCAGGGTCTGCCCCACCTGCTGCCCGACGACCAGCTGCCGGTGGCCCTGCCGGACGTGCCCGACTACTCGCCCAAGACCTTCGACCCCGAGGATGCCCAGTCCAGCCCCGAGGCACCGCTGAGCCGCAACCAGGACTGGGTGAACGTGACCCTGGACCTGGGCGACGGGCCCAAGGTCTACCACAGGGACACCAACACCATGCCCAACTGGGCCGGCTCCTGCTGGTACTACATGCGCTACATCGACCCCAAGGACGATCAGCACATGGTTGATCCGGAGGAATACGACTACTGGCTTGGACCCAGGCACAATGCCACGGCCGGGGAGTCAGGCGGTGTCGACCTCTACGTGGGCGGCGTGGAGCACGCGGTGCTGCACCTGCTCTATGCCCGCTTTTGGCACAAAGTCCTCTACGATCTGGGATACGTCTCGTCCAAGGAGCCCTTCCACAAGCTCTTCAACCAGGGGATGATCCAGGCGTATGCCTACACCGACCAGCGCGGCCAGTACGTGCCCGCCGACGAGGTGGAGGAGCACGAGGAGGGCGGCAAGGTCAGTTACACCTGGCAGGGGCAGCCGGTCAACCGCGAGTTCGGCAAGATGGGCAAGAGCCTCAAGAACATCATCACTCCGGACGACATGTACCGCACCTATGGGGCCGACACCTTCCGCCTCTACGAGATGAGCATGGGTCCCCTGGACGAGTCCAGACCCTGGAACACGCGCAACGTGGTGGGCGGTATGCGCTTCCTGCAGCGGCTCTGGCGCAATGTGGTGGACGAGCAGACCGGCGAGGTGGTCCTGGACGAGGGCGAACCCGACCAGAAGACCCTGAAGCTGCTCAACACCACCATCCACGATGTGACCGTGGAGATGGAGGCCATGAGGCCCAACACGGCCATCGCCAGGATGATCGTGCTCAACAACCATCTGACCGGGCTGAATCCGACGCCCAGGGCGGCCATTGAGCCCCTGGTGCTCATGCTCTCGCCTATCGCCCCCCACATCTGCGAGGAGCTCTGGAGCCGTCTGGGTCACAAGGAGTCCCTGGCGCATGCCCAGTGGCCGACCTGGGATGATCGCTATCTTGGCGAGGACACGGTCACCGCCGTGGTCCAGGTCAAGGGCAAGGTCCGCGGCAAGCTGCAGGTCAGCCCCGACATCGCGCCCGACCAGCTCGAGGCCATGGCACTGGCACTGCCTGCCGTCCAGGAGCGGCTGGGTGGCAAAGAGCCGCGGAAGGTCATCGTCAAGGCGCCTAAGATCGTTTCGGTCGTGCCAGCCTGACTCTGAACTGCCCGCAGCCTGGCTGTGGACAGACGACGACCTTCGACCACATAGTCCCCCGACCTCATATCGGGGGGGCTTTTCCATGTCAGGCTGGGCCTATGAGCATCAATATCACCCAGCCGCCGGCGCCGCCGCTCCAGGCTCTGGCCCTGAATCAATCGATTCGGTCGGAGCCGTCAGCTGAAGGCAAGGCCGACTCCCAGGTTCGACGGGATAAGCCCGTTTGGTCGTTTACGCCGCTTCAGGCCTTGACGGCCATCCTCATTCTGGTGGCGGCCCTTGCCTTAAGTCTGACCCTGCTGGCCCAGCAGGGACGGGCCCTGGCGACAGGAGTAACTGTTGACGGATCCGGGGCCAGGTCGTCGGCTGCTGCGAAAAGCGATGTAAACAGGGCTACCAACCGAGGCAAGCAAGCCTCAGGAAACGATCCCAGCCGTAATATTCAGGGTCAAGCGGGCAGTGAACAGGCCAAACTTCCGGTTTCAGGCTCACCCCAACCTCCCGAAGAGACCGGTAATGTCCCTGCTGCTCCGGCCTCCAGTGCCTCCTCAGCGAAGGACGATCAGGCGGGACGGGTGAATATCAACAGCGCCAGCCAGCAGGATCTGGAGAACGTCAAAGGAATCGGTCCGGTCAAGGCTGCAAAAATATTGGAACATCGGCACGCCATCGGCGGCCGTTACACCTCGGTAGACCAGCTCCTGGATGTCCCCGGTATCGGTGCCAAGACCCTGGCCCGCTTACGCCCATATTTGGTGGCGCAATGATGGTCGGTCATGCAGCGGTTCACGATGGGGTTCACGATGCAACTGATCGGGAGAACGGCAGCCGCAACCTTCGTATGCTCCCCGCCGCCTGTCTGGCTTGGGCGGTTGCCTTGCTGGTCTCGTGGTTTTTGGACCGGAGCATGGGCGGATCAGCGGTAGGATCAGCCAAGGGCGGTGACTGGGCCGAGTCAATGGGGGAATCCAAAGGCGACATGGCCGGTGGGAGTACAGCCGGTGGAGGCATGGGCATAGCGGTCTGGATGACGCCGCTTGTCCTGGCGCTTCCATTAGTCCTTGCAACGCTCCTGCTTGCCATCAAATTCGTCTGCTTGGTCGTAACAGAGAACCCCGATTGCAGGAGTCAGGTATTTCGTCGGCCTCATCGCTTACGCAGTCTGAATACGACTTGTGGGAGCGCAGCGAATATCAGGGACACCTTGGTGTCCACTTGGTTTGGTCCTCGGAAGCTGCCGACGCTGGCCGTACTGGCTGCCGTGGCTTTGGCTACGGCATTGGCTGCCACGGTCGATTATGAGTCGGTGCGCAGCGGGCCGGCGTCCCGTCAGATCCTTCAGGGGAAGGCGATGGCTGAGGTTCGTGGCAAAGCTGTGGGACCTATGAGCGCATCCTCTCGAAGAGGCTGGGACTGTCAGGTGGAATTAAGGCTGCAATGGGTGACTGTGGCCGGGGTGCGCATGCCTTCCGATGAACGGATTGTGCTCTTCGCCCGCAGCCGGTCATGCCTGTTGCAGCAGGGTGGACAGTATCGCGCGCGAGGTCTCTTGGAACCCTCCGCTTACGGACGCCCTATGCCTTGGCTGACCGTGGAAGGCGGCCTGAAAGAGGTCAGACCGCCAGGACCTGGTAGACGATTAATCGCTCGTATGCAAAATGCCTTTCTCGAACAGGCCAGCAGGCTGGATGATCAGGGGCGGATTCTGGTGCCGGGGTTGACCATGGGCATCCTAGGCAACCAGGCCCTGCCCGGGTCGGGTGGGTCCCTAAGCAGACCGGCAGTGGAACCTGCCTATGCCGCCCGTCTGACCCAGGATTTCCGGGCATCAGGCATCCTTCATCTGATGGCGGTCTCCGGCGGGCACTTCATGATCCTGGCCTCACTGTTGGTTTCGATCATGCGGTCCCTGCGCTCGCCGCCCCTGCTGATGGCCCTGGTTTTGTCTGCCGCCTATCTGGGCTTGGGCATGCTGATGGTCCCAGGGGATTCAGTCTTGCGAGCTCAGGCCATGGGGCTTCTTTCGGCGCTGGCCCTCGCTGTCTGCCGTCCTGCACAGTCCTTGAATACCTTGTCCTGGTGCGTGCTGCTGGTCCTGATCCTGCGGCCTTCCATGGCTTCAAGCTTCGGCTTCGCACTCTCCTGTGGTGCCGTGCTTGGCATAGGTCTGGGTAACCGGCGTTTGACGGCCCTCCTTGAAAACCATCTGCCGGCATTACTGGCACGTCCATTGGCCACGACCCTGTGCGCACAGGCCGGGACTCTGCCCGTGCAGGTGCTGATGAGTCCCGGACTGCCTCTGCTGGCCCCGCTGGCCAACCTGCTGGTCACTCCTGTGGTCGACGCTGCCACCGTGACCGGCCTGCTTGCATTGCTCACCTCCTGGCTCTGGCCCCCATTGGGGCTCTTGCTGGCCCGGTTGACCTCCTTGGGTACCGGGGTCATGGCTTTTGCCGCCACATGGCTGGGCGAGGCGGCTGCTCCGGCGGCCTGGCCCTCTGGGCCAGTCGGCAGCGCCTGTCTGCTTGGTCTGGGTCTCATGGTCGTGATCGATCATCGACTGGTTCGACTCATCCGTACCCGGAGGTGGGACCGTTCATGGTCAGCCGTGGCAGACGAGGATTCAGGGGTTCCCTTTCGGCCATCGGCTTGGGGGTCAATCAAGGTCTGGCTACGGCAGACCTATAGCCTTCTGGCACAGTTGGTCTTCAAAAAACGACCGGGGTAATGTCCAGTGATAAAGGGAGATTTGAGTCATGACCAAAGCTCAGCAGGAGAACCCTTCCGTCCATCTGGTGGTCGGCGGTGATCCCTTCCTCAACGGGCAGCGCGTCAAGGAGCTGTGTGCACAGGCATGTGCCGCTCACCCGGACAGCGAATACATGGAAATGGACGCAGCAGACTGCGACGCTTATGCCTTTCAGGAGGCGGTCGGACCCTCCCTGCTCAGTCAGACGGCCGTGGTTCTTCTGGATGATTTGCAGGCGGCCGATGAGGCCTTGACTCAGGCCCTGGTGGACTTCTGCCACGAGCCGGTAGATTCCGAATCCAGCATTGTCATCGCACGTCATGACGGGGGCAACCGGGGCCGCAGGCTTCTGGATCAGATGGAACGGGCCGGAGCAGTCATAGAGCGTATGCCGGATCTGAAGAAGTTCGATGACAAGGTCGATTTCGTTTATGGGCAATTCAAGGCCCATCAGCGTCGCATCCAGCCGCGGGCGGCCCAGCGTCTGGTGGATGTCCTGGGCGAACGCACTCCGGAACTGGCTGCTATGTGCTCTCAGCTCTGTTTTGATTTTGACCAGGACCCCATGACCTTGGATATCGTCAACCGGTATCTGACCGATAACCCGGCTGTATCGGGATTCGCTGTGGCGGACAAGGCCCTTGCTGGCAAACCGGCCCAAGCCGTCGTCGCCCTGCGTTCAGCTCTGGAACAGGGCAACGAACCGGTATCACTTATCGGAGTACTGGCCCTGAAGCTGCGAACGCTGGGCAAGGAGGCGGCCATCGAATCTGGATCCATCACGACAGCCGAGGCCAAGGCCGCTTACTGGCAGTTGCGGGAGGCGAAGCGACAGCTGCATGGATGGACATCCTCCGGCCTGGCGGCCTGCATCGAGGCCTTGGCCCATGCTGATGAGGTCAGCAAGACCAGCAGCGGCGATGCCCGCTATGCTCTGGAACGGGCAGTGGAGCTGATTGCCGCCAAGGGAAGGACATTGGCATGAGCCTGCAGTACAGTGCCGAGCAACAGGATGGATTCGAGCTGGCTGTGCCAACGGGCGAGGACATGCAGCGTCTGGGCAGAAACCTGGCTTCATGTTTGCAAGGCGGGGATGTGATCCTCCTGTCCGGACCTCTGGGGGCGGGCAAAACCACGCTGGCCCAGGGGCTGGGCAGCGGACTTGGAGTGGACGGTCCTGTGGTCTCGCCCACGTTCACCATCGCAAGAGAGCTGCATGGCCATCTGTCCGACGGCTCGCCGGTCACCCTGATCCACGTGGATGCCTATCGGCTGGGTGGACAGGACTATCTGCCTGGCGAGGATGCAGTGGATCGGCTCCTGGACGAGCTGGAGTCCCTTGGTCTGGACGAGGAGTTGGAAGATCCGGGCCAAAGCACCATCATCCTGATGGAATGGGGGGAGCAGATGGCTTCGGCGCTGGCCGATCAACGACTGGAAGTGAGCATTGCCCGACCCGTGGATCCTCGGGAAGATCCTGACGCGCCACCCAGCTCCCAGGGTCAGCGTATGGTACGTCTGCGTGGAGTGGGTCCTTCATGGGCCACCAGACTGGAGCAGCTGAGAAAGGCGATGACGACATGAGCGGGAGCGATACGCCCCTTTTGGTGATCGACACCTCATATGGCTCGACTGTGGGGCTGCCCGGGCGGGAGCCTTGCATCGAGACCGAATCGCGCTCGCATGTGGAACGCCTCCAGGTCAATATCGCCAAGGTCATGGACCAGGCCGGGCTGTCTGCAGACAACCTGAGAACCATCGTGGTGGGACTGGGCCCTGCGCCCTTCACCGGTCTACGGGCAGGCATCGTAACCGCCAAAGCCCTGGCCTTTGCCACCGGTGCCCGTCTGCTGGGGCAGGACATCCTGGAACCACAGGCCCGCTATGCCTACAGCCGGTTCAGTCAGCAGGAACAAGACCATACCCGGTTGCTGGTTCTGGCTGTCAATGATGCTCGACGTCGGCAGCTCTATTACCGTCTCTTTGATGACTTTGGAGACGTGGAAGCCCCGGCCCGGCCGCTGACCGAAATGAGCATCGACTATCCAGCTGCTATCTGTGAGAGAATCACGGCCGTTGCAGAGGAGGGTGGGTCTGTGGATCAGGGCCCTGTCACTCTGGTCATTAGTGGCCATGGAGCCGGTCGCTACGCTGACCAGTGGGAGCGTCTGGATAAGCATCCGGATATACGGGTGATACTGGACGAAGGATCCTTCCTGGAGGATCGGACCCAGGGGACAGCTCTGATGGCGGCTTGTGCATGCAGACGTGCCCAGCAGGGGCTGATCGACCCGGTGGAGCCGCTTTACCTTCGTCGGCCGGACGTCTCGGTGCCCAACCCGCTCAAACACGTGGCTGTCCAGTCATGATTCGCAGGGCGGCCTTGGGGGACCTGAACCAGCTTGTCAATCTGGAGAAGCGCGTCTTCGGCGACCAGGCCTGGAAGAGGCAGGAGATGCGGTTTGAGTTGTCTGCGCCCTCGCGCACCTACCTGGTATGGGAGGACCAGGGTGCCATCCTGGGCTACGGAGGTTATTGGTCGGGCGAAAGGGAGGCCGAGCTGATGACCATTGGGGTGCTACCGGAAGCACGACATCGCGGTATTGCAGGATCCCTGCTGGCCAAGCTGATTGCTTCGGCCGATTGTATGGGGTTGCAGCGAATGAATCTGAAGGTGCGTGTAGACAATCCCGTGGCCATCAATCTCTACAAGGACTTTGGCTTCTCAAAGACGGGTCTATCCAAGGGCTACTATCAGCCTGAAGGCGTGGATGCCTGGGCTATGACCAGACCTTTAAGCTCGGTCGGGCCGGGTCCGGTGGGATCTGTCAGCAGCAGGCTTTCGGAAGGACAGGAAAGGATCATTGACCATGAGTGAGCCTCTGGTGCTTGGCATCGAATCCACCTGCGACGAGACTGCAGCCGCCCTGGTTCAGGGTAACCGGCTGCTGTCCAACGTGGTGGCATCCTCCATGAACGAGCACGCCCGTTATGGGGGCGTCATCCCTGAGATCGCCTCGCGGGCACACGCTGAGTCCTTTGTGCCGGTTGTCTCCAAGGCCTTGAAGGATGCGGACATGGACCTGTCCCAAGTGGATGCCATAGCGGTCTCGGCTGGTCCTGGACTTGCTGGATGCCTGGCCGTAGGCGTCTCCGGCGCCAAGGCGCTGGCCTGGGCGGCGAAAAAGCCTCTATATGGCATCAACCATGTCATCGGCCACATAGCGGTCACCCAGCTCCAATTCGGCCCCTTTCCGAAGAACGCGCTGGCCTTGATCGTCTCCGGCGGCCACACCTCGCTGCTGCATGTGGATGACCTGGCTCGATCGGTCCAGGTGGTGGGCACTACCCTGGATGACGCGGCGGGGGAGTGCTTCGACAAAATTGCGCGTCTGCTCGGTTTCCCCTATCCCGGCGGCCCCCACATCGACCGTCATGCCCGCCTGGGCGACTCTCACGCCATCGCTGTGCCCCAGGGGCTGACCAAGGGTCGGGCCGGAGCCGAGCATCCCTATGACTTCAGCTTCTCCGGGGTCAAGACCGCAGTGGCTCGATGGGTCGAACGCAGACAGCAGGCCGGGCTCGACATTCCCGTGGATGATGTCTGCGCCTCCCTGGCGGATTCCGTGGCCACCGTCCTATCCCGCAAGGCCATGGCTGCCTGCCACATGTTCGACACGGATACCCTGATTGTCGGCGGTGGGTTTTCAGCCAACTCACAGCTGCGCGGCAAGCTTCAGGAATTCGGTGACCAGGAGGGCATCAAGGTCCGCATTCCGAAGATCAACCTGTGCACGGACAACGGCGCCATGGTGGCCATGCTGGGCGTCAATCTGGTCCAGGCCGGTCTGGCACCCTCCGCTCCTGACTTTTCCATCGATTCGGCCATGCCCATGGACAGGATCCTCATGTAATCGACACGCCAAGTTGTCGGATACGAAAGTCTGGACTACAGTATGGTAATTGTGTTCAGCGAGAGTTGAACGGGACATTCCCGCATAGCTCAGTTGGCAGAGCGTTCGACTGTTAATCGAAATGTCGCTGGTTCAAGCCCAGCTGCGGGAGCTCTCAACCGCCGGTTCTCCGGCGGTTTTCTTTATCTGCAAGCTCTCTTTATGATGTGCAATCTGTCAAGTAAATGACCCCCCCCCCCTCGTCTCAAATGCTCCTGGCCGTTGTAAATATGAGTATCGGGATGCACAACCGACTGAATTGATGAGAAGTCTCCTGACACAAGGACTGATGCTGTCGGCCTGTTCTCAATATTCTCATTCCTAGTGTGATATGGAATAACCACGTAGCCTGTCGCTCGGCACGTAGGGGGGGGGGTGACTGCGTGGGGCGATAGACCGGTGGTTTGTCGAATTCACAACGTTGTACTATTCAGATGTTCCATAGTTTCAATATGGACGAGAATCATGGTCGATAAAGTCAGAACGAAGGAGTCAGACAGTGACGCAGGGGCAACAAACTCACAGCGGCAGGGCACAGTTCAAGGTGGATGAGGAGCAAAAGTCCACGCCAATTGACGATCGCCTTTTCGGCTCCTTCGTAGAGCACCTGGGCAGGGGCATCTACTCGGGCATCTATGAGCCGGGCCATCCGACAGCAGACGAACAGGGTTTTCGCCGGGACGTCATGGATCTGGTCAAGGAGCTGGGCGTGACCACCATCCGATACCCGGGCGGTAACTTCGTCTCGGGCTATCGCTGGGAGGATGGCGTGGGACCGCGTGAAAACCGTCCTCGCCGTCTCGACCTGGCCTGGCACTCCGGTGAAAGCAACGAGTTCGGCCTGCATGAGATGCGCGACTGGCTGGACAAGCTGGGCGGCAACGAGCTCATGGAGGCCGTTAACCTGGGCACCAGGGGCATGCAGGAGGCCCTGGATCTGCTCGAATACTGCAATGTGCCGTCGGGCACCGAGCTGTCGGAACGGCGTCGTGCCAACGGCCATGATCGCCCCCTCAACATCAGGATGTGGTGCCTGGGCAACGAGATGGACGGCGACTGGCAGATCGGCCACAAGAGTGCAGAGGAATATGCCGATCTGGCCAACCGGACGGCTGTGGCCATGCGGATGATCGACCTGGACTTGGATCTGGTCGTATGCGGATCTTCGTCGCACACCATGCCCACCTTCGGCCTCTGGGAGCGTACCGTCCTGGAGCGCTGCTTCGAAAATGTGAACTTCCTCTCATGCCATGCCTATTACGCGCCCAAGGATGGGGACATGGCCAGCTTTTTGGCTTCCGGCGTGGACATGGACAGTTTCATCACCGATGTTGCGGCCATCATCGCCGCCTCGCGTGCCCGGCTGGGCAGTGATCATCAGGTTTTCATCTCCTTCGACGAGTGGAATGTCTGGTACCAGGATGCCGAGGCCAGCAGATCGCCCGAAGGCATCGGCAATTGGCCTATAGGCGCGCCGCTCTTGGAGGATGTTTATACGGCGGCAGATGCCGTGGTGGTAGGCGACCTGCTGATCACCCTGCTCAGGCATGCCGACGTCGTTCATGCGGCCAGCCTGGCCCAGCTGGTCAACGTCATTGCCCCCATCATGACCGAGCCCGGCGGCCCGGCCTGGAGGCAGACAATTTTCTACCCCTTCGCCCTGACCGCCCGTTATGCACGAGGCGCCAGCGTGCTCAAGAGCCTGCAGAGCGGCGACACCTTTGAGACTTCCCGCTACGGTCAGGTGCCCATGACCGATTCAGTGGCCGTCAGAGGTGCCGATGGCTCCCTGAGTGTTTTCGCGGTCAACCGCAGCCTTGACCGTTCCGTTGATTTCAGCATCGCCCTGCCTGAACAGGACCGACATCGGCAGGCCAAGATCAGCACACTGCACGAGGAGGACCCCTCGGCACGCAACACGCTTGAGGACCAGGAGCGAGTCGTCATGCATGCCAGGAAGGACTTCAGGATGGATGAGGACACCTTGAACCTTCAGCTGCCTCCCATCTCATGGACGGTCATTCATCTGGCTTGAAAGGCCGCCAATGGCATCTAGACCGGGAACCCTTTCACGGACTCTTGATTATGGTGCCTTTACGGTCCATCTGGATGTGGACGAGTATATATTCGACCACATGCCTCCTTCCGGCTCACACGGCTGCGGCATCCAATCCATCATGATGGTGGATGCCCGATCGGGCATCCACGATGACGGAATGAAGGTGCGACTATGGCCTGTGCGCGTGACCATAAGAACAAGGGCCTCAGGCGAGTTACCGGTCGGATGCCCACCATACCCTCCGGCTGTCGGCCCCCTTGGTTTCCCAGGACCCTGCTGGTGTTGATGCTGGCGCTGGTCCTGTCGGCTGCGGGGCCGACGGCAACCGTCACGGCTCAGCCTGCGCCGACCCTGCCTTCGGCTGCAGCTCCGGCGCAGAAGGGTCGAGTTGGCTCGTCGACCGCAGCCTGCCGCCGGGGCTGGCTGTGGCCCCTTGAACCTCTGCCTGGCGGTAAGGCCGCCCCGCTGGTTATGCGTCCCTTTGATCCTCCGGGTCGTCCGTGGCTGAGAGGTCATCGCGGGATAGATTTGGAGACGGAGCAAGGCAGCGATATCCGTGCCCCGGCAGACGGCGTCATCGCCTTTGCAGGTTCCGTAGCAGGCAAGGACGTGGTCTCCATACGTCACGGCAACCTGGTCTCCACCTATGAGCCTGCACAGAGCTCTCTGCCGACAGGGACCCGGCTGCAGACCGGCACGGTATGGGGAAGGGTGCGGGGAGACTCAGACCACTGTGCCCAGGAGTGTCTGCACTGGGGCCTTAAAGACGATCAAGGCAATTATCTGGATCCTGGTGCCAGGATCGGGTGGCATCGCATCCGTCTCAAGCCCCTGTAGGAATGTGGGGTTTGCTTGCAGGACTCGCGCGTTTGCAGACCGGGTATATCGCCAGCCCGGGGGAGCGGTTAGAATCGTTAAGCATAACGCCGTTTCAGCAGGGAGTGGTCATGCAGAACATGCAGCAAGAATTCACGCGTCCGCTTGAGGAGCCCATAGATCCTGATGCCAGCGTCTTCTCCCTGCTTGAGGACAGGGTTGAACGCCTGGGGGACGATCCTTTGATCGAATACCGGAGTGGACGTGAGTGGAGCACCCTCACAGCCCGTGAGTTCCGGGATCGCGTTGTCGCGCTGGCCAAGGGGCTTATGGCCAGGGGTATAGGTCGTGGGGATTCGGTGGCCATCGTCTCGCACACCCGATGGGAGTGGACTGCCCTGGACATGGCCATCCTGTCCATTGGAGCAGTGACGGTGCCGGTCTACGAGACGGACTCGCCCGATCAGATCCGGCGTATCTTCAACGACTCCCATGTCGGCATGGCCTTTCTGGAGGATGACGACATGAGGGCCCGGGTGGACGCGGTTCGTTCCCAATGCGCCTATCTGAACGACCTGTATGTAATCAACAGGGGGGCGCTGACCACTATGACCGCCTACGGACGGGCGGTGGACCAGGCAGACTTCCAAGCCCGGGCCGACTCGGTGCAAGGCTCCGACCTGGCTACCATCGTCTACACTTCAGGCTCCACGGGCAAGCCCAAGGGCATTGAACTCAGCCACAGCAACATCGTCTTCACCGTGCGTTCGGGAGCTCAGGCAGTCCCCGACATCTGCCTGGGTGAGGGCAGGCGGCTTCTGCTCTGCCTGCCCCTGGCCCACGCTTTCGCCCGCTGTCTGCAGTTCTTCGCCATCGCTACGGACCTCACCTTGGGGCTTACCGGATCTATCCGCAATCTGCTGCAGGACATGCAGACCTTCAAACCCACATTCATCCTGGCTGTGCCCCGAATCTTCGAGAAGATCTACAACGCCGCCTCCCAGCGAGCAGGCACCGGTGCCAGGGGCAGAATTTTCCTGGATGCCGCGGGAGTGGCCAGGCAGTGGTCCCGTCATCAACAGAACGGCACCCGCGTCCCCATGTCGCTGAAGACCAAGCACCTTATGTACACGGGAACCGTCTACGATCCCATCCTGGAGGCCCTGGGCGGCCGGGTCAAGTATGCCATTTCGGGCGGCGCCCCCCTGGACAGGGACATTGCGGACTTCTTCAACGGCATAGGCCTACCCCTGCTGGAGGGCTATGGCATGACCGAGACCATGGGTCCGGTCACGGTCAACCCAACCGAAGGCTATCGGCTGGGCACCATCGGTCTGCCCATGCCTGGCATCACTGTGGGCATCGACCAGGAGGGCCAGCTATGCGTCAAGGGTCCCGACGTCTGCATCGGCTACCACAACCATCCCGAAATCACCACCAGGCAGATTCGCGACGGCTGGCTGCTGACAGGCGATCTGGGCAGTCTGGACGAGGACGGATTCGTTCGGCTGACCGGTCGGCGCAAGGAAATCATCATTACTGCCGGTGGCAAGAACATCTCACCGGCGTTGCTGGAGACGGCTGTTGAACGTTCGCCCATCATCAGCCACTGCATGGTTATCGGGGACCGCAGACCATTCATCTCGGCCCTGATCACCCTCAATGCCGAGGAGGTCGATCGCTGGATGCGGGACCAGGGCGCCGAGCCCCTGAAAGATGCTGCGGCGGCTGGAGAGAACCCCATCATCCGCACGGAGGTCGACCGTGCCGTGGACGCGGCCAACGCACAGGTTTCCCGGGCCGAGGGCATCCGCCGCTATCTGATTCTCGACCAGGACTTCACGCGTGAAAACGGTCTTCTCACCGCCTCGTACAAGCCCCGCCGTCAGGAGGTTCTCAAGCGGTATGAGGACCGGATCGAGCAGGAGATCTATGCTCAAAGACCCGCGTCGGCTGGCTTGATGTAGCCTGTATCGATCAGCGCCGCCTTGAGGTTGGTGGCTGAAACCGCGACCAAGGGTCTTGACAGGCGACGCACCTGTTTGCCGTCCTGGTTGACGGTCTGGATCGTGTCCATGGCTGGTACCTTGCCTTGGCTGTTGAGGCCGACGCAGACCTTGGCAATATCAGCCGCGAGTCCCAGCCTGTCCTCCAGCCCGGTCATCCACTGACGTCCATCAACGATTTGAGGGAGGTTGTCAACGTAAGCGCCGTATCCGCTGATGATGGGCCAGGCGGCGTGGTCGTCCGAGGGTGTGGATCCTTCAGTCTTACCCGTGGTCTGCTGTGAAGAATCCGCCTCCGACCCTGTCTGATTCTGGGTTGTGGGGCTCTGGGCGGGTTTGGGCACGCGCTGCCGATGCAGATCCTGTCGGCCGGTCATGGATCCGACAATGCCTGATACGGAGATCTCCGGGTTGACATCCGCTGACGTACCCCGATACCCCAGATCCCCGAGTTCAGAGACCACCCCGGAAACAATGAAGTCGTTCATGGCCAGAATGCCGTCCACCTCGGTATGGGTCTTGGTGTCATCGTTCATGGACAGCCGGGTCGCCAGCTCCTTGCCTGTAGCCGAGGCATCCTTGCCTGGGTCAAAAGCGACCGTCTGCCAGTCTTTATCAGTGCTGTCTGCCTTCAGGCGCCCCGATGGGCTGACAGCCCGCCCATCCTTGAAGTAAGGACCCAGCACCTGCCAGATTCCGGCGAAGGCCTGCGCAGGGAAAGAACTTTGCGCATCCTGCTCCTCTTGCTGGTCCTGATCAGCCTGGTCGGCTTCAGCATCCTTGTCAGCAGAGGAAGATGTCTCGGCTGTCCGGTTCGGCAGCAGAATCTCAATGCGGCAGGGGTTGTTTTTGTTGGCCTTGTCCAGCTCCAGCTTGCTGGCCAGCTTCTCCGCCTGCATCTGACCGATGGCCCGCGCATCAGACAACTGCACGAACAAATCCGGCTCAATGCCCGGCACCTGATTGGCCAGCAGCACCAGGTGCATGCCCGCGCCCATGGCAAGGCGCAGAGACGAGACCAGGCGTGCGCTCGCCTTGTCTTTGGCATCGGCCTCCAGTGACTTGCTGATGTAGTCGCCATACTGGCGGGTAATGGAATCCGGCGAGGTCATGGGTGCCACCACCAGCGTGGTGGGCTCTGAGGTCTTCCCGGTCTTGCGCTCCGAAAGTCGGTTGACCACGTAATCCTGCACTTCCTTGCTTTGGTCTTCCAGATTCCCGCTGGTGTAGGCATCGATGCGCTTGCCGGAAAGATGCTCCTTGGTCAGTCCCGCCTTCAGATCTGGGACCAGGGCGGCCCACTTGTTGATGGGCGTGTGCTGGGAGAGGGTGATGCCGTCGGAGGGAGTGAAAATGGCCACCCGACCTGGCACTTCCGCAGCTGCCGTCGAGCTCGCCGGGCTCTGCGGGGTGCTCGGGGATTGTTTGCCTCCGCCCATGGCCGGACCGCAAGCACCAGTCGATGCCGCCATGGCCAGGCATGCCAGCAGGGCCAGCAAGCCGGACAAATGCCGTGCAAAGCCGGTCTTCTTCACATTCGCTCCTTCGTTCCGAAAGGGCCCGACTCTGGCCGGGTCCCGAGCAACCATTGTATGGGCTCACGGGTAGGAGCGTATGGAGCATCCTTGCTTTTGCGCACAAGCTTCTCGCCAGGGAGCAGACGGTCAAGGCTGGACTCAGCGGATTATCCGCCTGTTTCAACCGCATGCAATGGATGGGAGATGATGCTATGTCCGATCTGTCAGTCCGCCTTGTGTTCTATGGCCTCTGTCGCAGTTGAAGCCATACGCTCGGCAAGGGCCTGGTCCAGGGCATCCATGAATCCCTCGGTGTCCAGCCAGGGCTGATCAGGGCCGACCAGGCTGGCCAGATCCTTGGTCATACGGCCGGAGCGCACGGTCTCGATAACCACAGATTCCAGGGTCTGCGCAAACTGGGCCACCCTGGGTGTGTCATCCAGCCGTGCCCGCTGCTTGAGTCCGCCCGTCCAGGCGAAAATGGAGGCTATCGGGTTGGTGGAAGTGGTCTCACCCTTGAGCCAGCGCCGGTAATGCCTGGTCACGGTTCCATGGGCGGCCTCGGCCTCTACCGTCTGCCCGTCGGCCGTCATCAGCATGGAGGTCATGAGGCCAAGGGACCCGAACCCTTGAGCTATTGCATCGGACTGGACATCGCCGTCGTAGTTCTTGCAGGCCCATACATAGCCGCCCTGCCACTTGAGCGAGGAGGCCACCATGTCGTCGATCAGCCGATGCTGGTAGGTCAGCCCCTCTTGTTCGAACCGATTCCGGTACTCCTGCTCGTAGACCTGGGCGAAAATGTCCTTGAAACGGCCGTCGTAGGCCTTGAGGATGGTGTTCTTGGTACTCAGGTAGACCGGATAGTGCCTCTGCAGGGCATAGTTGAAGCAGGAGCGCGCGAAGTCGCGGATGGAGTCGTCAAGGTTGAACTGCACCTGGGCCACGCCCGGACCCGGGTAGACGGTCACTTCCCGGGTCACCGGGGCGCTCCCGTCCTCGGGTGTGAAAGTGACGCTCAGCTTCCCTGGCCCAGGCACGGTGAAATCAGTGGCCTGGTATTGGTCGCCAAAGGCATGGCGGGCCACCACGATGGGCTTGGACCATCCGGGGACCAGCCTGGGGATGTTGTCGATGACGATGGGCTCGCGGAAGATGGTTCCGCCAAGAATATTGCGGATGGTGCCGTTGGGCGACTTCCACATGCGCTTGAGTCCGAATTCCTTCACCCGGGCCTCGTCAGGGGTAATAGTGGCGCACTTGACGCCCACATGCTCGCGCTGGATGGCCTGGGCCGCCTGCACAGTGACCTTGTCGTCGGTGGCGTCCCTGTTGCGGATGCCCAGGTCGTAATAGTCCAGGTCCACATCCAGATAGGGCAGAATCAGCCGCTCCTTGATCATTTTCCAGATGACCCGGGTCATCTCGTCACCGT
>NZ_AWUN01000005.1 GCF_000499285.1 Bifidobacterium sp. 7101 | reverse complement strand
GGTCATCTCGTCACCGTCGAGCTCGACGATGCGTCCCTTCACGGCGATCTTCTCCATGGCGGCCTCCTAACAGTGGGCGGGTCGGGGGCCGTATCCTGCTCCCGGTGCCGCAGTTGCGCTCGCGAACAGTTCTATCCCAAGTTTGTTACTCTCTGTTCCCCTGCTCGTAACCCGTTCGTAGCACGCTGGAGCGTCATCATGAGGCGCTAGGCTGGCAGACATGACACAGGAAATCGAAATCGGTCTCGGCAAGAAGGCCACGATGGCCTACACGCTCGATGATGTCTCCATACTCCCATCACGAAGGACCAGGGATCCCCAGGATGTTTCCACGGCCTGGCAGGTGGATGCCTACGAGTTCGACCTGCCCCTGCTGGCAGCGCCCATGGATTCGGTCACCAGCCCGGAGACGGCCATAGCCCTGGGACGGATGGGCGGACTGGGTGTGCTGGACCTGGAGGGACTGTGGACCCGATACGAGGATCCGCGTCCACAGCTGGACCGTATAGCCCATGCTTCGCCGGAGCAGGCGACCGGGGTCATTCAGGAAGCCTACCGGGAGCCGGTCAAGGCGGAGCTGATCACCCGCCGTCTGCAGGAGATTCGCAAGGCCGGGGTCACGGTGGCCGGTGCCCTGTCGCCCCAGCGCACCCAGGAGTTCTACACCACAGTGGTCGACGCAGGCGTGGATCTCTTCGTGATCCGCGGCACGGCGGTCTCGGCCGAGCATGTCTCCACCAGCCATGAGCCCTTGGATTTGAAGAAGTTCATCTACGACCTGGATGTTCCGGTCATCGTCGGCGGGGCCGCCACCTACCAGGCCGCCCTGCATTTGATGCGCACGGGTGCCGCCGGGGTGCTGGTCGGGTTCGGCGGGGGAGCCTCCTCAACTGACTCTGCCACCATTGGAATTCAGGCACCTATGGCCACGGCCATCTCGGATGTGGCCGAAGCGCGTCGCGACTACCTGGACGAGTCCGGTGGCCGCTATGTTCAGGTCATAGCCGACGGGGAGACCGGCACCTCGGGGTCCTTCGTCAAGGCCTTGGCCATGGGGGCCGACGCGGTCATGCTGGGCACGCCACTGGCCAAGGCTACGGAGGCTCCCGGCCAGGGCATGCACTGGGGGGCCGAGGCCCATCATCCTGATCTGCCTAGGGGTCGCAGGGTCCAGGTCGGCCAGGTGGGGAGCCTGGAGCGCATACTCTTCGGACCCAGCGATCGTACCGATGGCAGCCTGAACCTGATCGGAGCACTGCGCCGGGCCATGGCCTCCACCGGTTACGTGGATGTCAAGAACTTCCAGAAGTGCCGTGTAGCAGTGACTCCGGCTTCCCGCTGCTAAGCAGGACAGGGCATTCAAAGCCTATTTATCCACAATCCGTATCAAGGCCGGTTCAGGTTGACCACATTCCTGAACCGGCCTTTACAATGCCTGAGCGCATTCATACTCTGGACGTAATCGCTGTCGTTGCGTCGGTCGCCCAGTGCACCCCGCCGGCATGAGAGGGGGAACAAGCACATAGAAGTGCGAGGAGAAAAGTATGACGGAGTATATGGATCTGGCGCCGACCTGGGATGGGGATCAGGCAATTGAGGATTCGCTGGGACAGGAGTTTGGCTGCTGGTGGCCGTCTACCTGTGCTCAGGTGCCGCTGGGACTTGGTGACATCAATCTGACAGTGCGAACCGTCAACTTCGTGCGGCCGACAGATGCTGCCGGGCATGAGGGTCTTACGGCGGATCTGAAGCGCATTCTCGTCAACCTGTGTGCACTGGCATCCAAGGTCTTCGATGTGTTGCGGGGCCGTCTGCCGATGAAGAGCCTGGATCGTGTGCTCAACCACGTCTGCATGGAACGGCTGGCTATGCTGGCCCAGCTGATGCGTGATCGGCATTTGGGCATGGTCCCCACGTCGGATCATGTCGGCCTGGCCTACCTGCCACTCATTCCTAAACTGGTCGAGCTCTACCGCGTTGACCGCGACCGGTACGAAACCACCATCGGATTCCTGGTCGGCGAGCGCACGGTGCTGACCAACCTGATAGTCGCCAGAAGCGGCTCGCGCTGGCTATGTGTGCGCTTCGACATGGGCTAGGCGGCGGCTTTGGCGGGTTGACCCATATGATGGTGGGTATGTTGCGTGAATATACGGTCGAGCTTCAACACCCGACGACGGACAAGGACACCATCTATTCACTCCTGGCAAAACGCACCGCCCGCGACCCTGAGGAGCTGGTTGCCCAGTGGCAGGATCCCATGACCAGAAACTGGCACGATGTCAAAGCCGGGCAGATGTCTGCACGGGTTCGCGCCGTGGCCAAGGGCATGATGGCCCTGGGCGTGGAAAAGGGCAGTACCGTGGTCATCTACGCCTCCACCAGTTATGACTGGGGGGTTACGGACTTCGCCTGCGCCGCCATCGGAGCGGTTTCGGTGCCCATCTACGAGACCGACTCGCCCAGCCAGGCCCATAAGATCGTTCAGGACGTGGACTGCGTTCTGGCCTTTGCCGGCGACTCGGAGCATGCGCAGATTCTGGAGCAGGTTCGTGGGTCCTCGCCAAAACTCAAGTATGTCTTCAACTTCGAAGCCGGTGGCCTGAATGCAGTCAGTGAATTCGGCCAAGGGATCGACGACGAGCGCCTGGACCAGGCCATCGCCCAGGTCAAGGCCGACGATCTGGCCACCATCGTCTACACCTCGGGCTCAACCGGTGAGCCCAAGGGCGCCATGCTCTCCAACCGGAACTTCGTCCACATCGTCTTCGTGGGCTGGGACGTGCTCTACCACATGCTGGCAGCCCCCTCCCGTCTGATGCTTTTCCTGCCCCTGGCACACTGCTTCGCCCGTTACATCCAGTACGTGGCCATCGGCGCCCAGGGCGTGGTCGGATACGTCTCCAACGCCAAGCACCTGCTGACCGACCTGCGCACCTTCCGGCCCACCTATCTGTTGGGTGTGCCGCGTGTCTTCGAGAAGGTCTACAACGCCGCCTCGCAGAAGGCCGGCACAGGTCTGGCCGGCAAGGTCTTCGCCAAGGCCACCAGGCACTTCATCAAGTGGTCCAAGGACGAGCAGGAAGGGCGCGGCCACTCGCCGCTGACCCGCCTGGCCCACGCCTTCTATACCAAGACCGTCGGCAACACGATCGAGTCCGCCCTGGGCTCCAACCTGAGCTACCTGGCCTGCGGCGGGGCGCCCATGAACGCCGACCTGGCCCACTTCTTCAACGGAATCGACGGAATCACCTTCATCCAGGGCTACGGGATGACCGAGACGGCGGCCCCCTGTATCGTCAACTTCGAGGATGCCAATGAGGTGGGGTCGGTCGGCCGTCCAGGCTCGGGCATCACGGTCAGGCTGAGCGACGACGACGAGCTTCTGGTCAAGGGCCCCAGCGTCTTCATGGGCTACTACCACCAGCCCGAGCTGGATTCCACTGTGCTCGACAAGGACGGCTGGCTGCACACCGGCGATCTGGCCCAGATCGACGACCAGGGCTTCGTCTTCATCACGGGCCGTAAGAAGGATGTCATCATCACCGCCGGCGGTAAGAACGTCAGCCCGGCGCCTTTGGAGGATGTCATCAGCACCTGCCCGATTGTCTCCCAGGCCGTGGTCGTGGGCGACGGCAGGCCCTTCGTGGGTGCCCTGGTCACCTTGGATGCCGGCATGCTGAAGTCCTGGCTGACATCCCAGGGCCTGGACGCTGACATGAGCATGGAACAGGCCAGCCACAACGATGCCATCCATGCCTTCATCCAGCAGTATGTGGACAAGGCCAACTGCAACGTCTCGCGGGCCGAGTCGGTGCGCAAGTTCCTGGTGCTGGACAAGGACTTCAGCCAGGAGGACGGCACCCTGACCCCCAGCCTGAAGGTGGTGCGCCCCGAGGTGCTCCGCCAGTACGCCGAACTTGTGGACAAGGTCCTCTACGCGCCCAGGACGCCGGCCAAGCCCGCCGCCAAGGAGAACGACATCGTCAGCAGGGCACGGACCACCATGAGCGATTCCCTGGCCAGCATGACCGGACGCAAGCGTGATGGCCGTCCGGAGGGGGAAGCAGCCCCAGAGGACGAGAAGGACGGCCGCGACGGCAGCGACGGTCGGAACGACGAGGAGTAGGCAGTGGCGATTCGTACAATCAGAGTGGTTCCCGATCCGGTTTTGCGCACACCTTGCGATCCTGTGACCAGCATCACCCCGGCTGTGCGCAGTCTGGTGCGTGACCTGGTGGACACTGTCGACGACCCGGGCAGGGCAGGCCTGTCGGCCAACCAGATCGGCGTGGGCCTGCGCGTCTTCTCGTATAACATCGGCGGCAAGGTAGGCTACATCATCAATCCGGTCATCGACAAGACCTCCGGCGAGCAGTATGGCGAAGAGGGATGCCTGTCCCTGCCCAACCTCTGGTATCCGACCAGGCGGGCCGACTACGCTCGGGCCCACGGCATCGATTTGGACGGCAAGACGGTGACCCTCGAAGGCCATGGCATCATGGGGCGGATGATCCAGCACGAGTGCGATCATCTGGACGGCCATGTCTACGTGGATCGGCTGGAGAGCGACGTCCGCCGCAAGGCCATGCAGCAGTTGAGATCAGCCAGGTAGGCAGAGGGCGAACACGATACCCGAGGTCATTGGCCTCGGGTATTATTGTACTTCGGCGTGTCATTGCGTAGGTCCGCTGTCACGGGTGGGCAGGCGCACCAAGAGTATTCCCGAACACACGCCGCAAATTCGCGCCATGTCCGCGACGTCCTGTGTCGGTCGGCTCCTCGGAGTTGCACGCAGGTGCACATGGCCAGGCAATAACCGACAATGAAAGGTACGGACATGGCACAGATCACCATGAGCGAAATGCTGAAGGCCGGCGTCCACTTCGGACATCAGACCCGTCGTTGGAACCCCAAGATGAAGCAGTACATCCTGATGGAGCGCAACGGCATCCACATCATCAACCTCTTCAAGTCGCTCGGTCTGATCGACCAGGCCTATGACTTCATCAAGCAGACCGTGGCCCACAACGGCACCGTGCTCTTCGTGGGGACCAAGAAGCAGGCCCAGGAGGCCATCAAGGCACAGGCCACCCGGGTGAACATGCCCTACGTCTCCGAGCGCTGGCTGGGCGGCATGCTGACCAACTTCCAGACTGTGACCAAGCGGGTCGGCCGCTTGAAGGAGCTGGAGGAGATGGACTTCGACGACGTGCATGGCTCGGGGCTGACCAAGAAGGAGCTGCTGCTCCTGCGGCGCGAGAAGGACAAGCTGGAGCGTCAGCTGGGCGGCATCCGCAACATGAGCCGTACCCCTTCGGCCCTGTTCGTGGTCGACATCAACAAGGAGGCCCTGGCGGTCTCCGAGGCCAACAAGCTGGGCATCCCGGTCGTGGCCCTGGTGGACACCAACACGGATCCTGAGCTCGTCACCTACCCCATTCCCGCCAACGACGATGCCATTCGCGGCGTCGAGCTGCTGACCCGGCTCATGGCCGATGCCGTGGCCGACGGTCTGCTGGAGCGCTCCGGCAAGGCCGCCAAGACCGAGGAGGCCTCCGACCAGCCCATGGCCGAGTGGGAGAAGAACCTGCTGGAGAACAAGGACGGACAGCCGCAGGAGCAGGCGCAGGAGACTGCCCAGGCCGAGCAGCCTGCGCAAGAGCAGCAGCAGGAGACCCCCGCTGCCGATCAGGCCGCCTGAAATCTGACGTCTAGATAGGAGAGTTTCATGGCAAAAATCACCGCTGCACTGATCAAGGAGCTACGTGATCAGACCGGCGCCGGCATGATGGACGTCAAGAAGGCCCTGACCGAGGCCGAGGGCGACATGGCTCGCGCCAAGGAGATCATCCGCGCCACCGGCATCCAGGCCGCAGGCGCCCGTGAGGGCCGCAAGGCTCAGGAGGGCCTGATCGCCTCCACCGTCGTCGAGGGTGGACAGGGCCAGATCGGCTACGCCGTCGAGCTCAACTCCGAGACCGACTTCGTGGCCAAGACCCCTCAGTTCATCGAGTTCGGCCAGGAGGTCATCGACGACGTGGCCAAGGCTGATGCCTCCAACGCCGAGCAGGTCGATGCCGCTCCATCCAAGTCCGGCACCGTCAAGGAGACCGTTGAGGAGGCCGGCGCGCTCTTCCACGAGCACGTCAAGGTCGGCCAGGTGGCCCGGGTCGAAGGTCCCCGTGTGGAGATTTACGCCCACCGCAAGTCCGTGGAGATGCCCCCCTCCATCGTGGCCATGATCGCCACTGATGAGGCCGGTGCCCAGGTCGCCCATGAGGTGGCCCTGCAGATCTCCGCCATGAGCCCCAAGTGGCTCAGCCGGGAGGATGTGCCGGCCGACGTGGTGGAGTCCGAGCGTCGCGTGGCCACCGAGAAGTCCCAGGCCGAAGGCAAGCCCGAGAAGATCATTCCCAAGATCGTCGAGGGGCGTCTGAACGCCTTCTTCAAGGAGACCGTCCTGCTGGAGCAGCAGTACGTCAAGGACACCTCCAAGACCATTGGCGACCTCTTCAAGCAGGCTGGCGGCAAGGCCCTGGCCTTCGCCCGGCTCGAGGTCGGCAAGGGCGACGAGGAGTAGTAAGCAGCACGGAAATGTCTTGGGTCATCTCGCCTGATCCTGTCTAAAGGATGGGCAGGCGACCGGCATTGATGGTAGGGGAGTGGCTTTCGTGGTCGCTCCCCTACTTTTGTCCTGGGCCTCTCGGGTGGGGGGGTTGTCGTCCAGCCTCGATACCCTGGTTAGCGGCGTATTCCGCCTGTCATCATGTTTGGAGAAAGGGCTTTTATGACCGGATCCGATTCAGCGCAAACCCCAGCATCGCCTCGTCGTGTGCTGCTCAAGCTCTCCGGAGAGGCCTTCGGGGGAGGCGAAGTCGGTATCGACGTGCAGGTGGTCAAGCGGGTGGCCAAGGAGATCGTCCAGGCGGTGCAGAGCGGCGTTCAGGTGGCCATCGTGGTGGGTGGCGGCAACTTCTTCCGCGGTGCGGAGCTCAGCCAGGCCGGAATCGAACGCTCGCGCGGCGATTACATGGGTATGCTGGGCACGGTCATGAACTGCCTGGCCCTGCAGGACTTCCTGGAGCAGGATGGTCAGGCCACCAGGGTGCAGACAGCCATCACCATGGGCCAGGTGGCCGAGCCCTACATCCCGCTCAAGGCCATACGTCACCTGGAGAAGGGGCGCGTGGTCATCTTCGGCGCCGGATCCGGTATGCCTTATTTCTCAACTGATACCGTCTCCATCCAACGGGCCTTGGAGATTCATTGCGTCGAGGTTCTGATGGGCAAGAACGGTGTGGACGGCGTGTATACGGCTGATCCGCACAAGCAGGCTTCTGCGCGCATGTTCACCAATCTGAGCTACCAGCGGGCCCTGGTGGACAATCTGGCCGTTATGGACGCGGCAGCCCTGTCCATGGCCCGTGACAACGACATGCCCATCCGAGTCTTCGGACTGGAAGGTGAAGGCAACGTGACCGGAGCGCTCAAGGGCCAGCGTCTGGGCACCCTGGTCCATGGCGGTCCTGATCGTACCCTGTGACCGGTTGAGGGCACACCCCGCGCCGCTTGGCCCCTGTGGCCCCATGGCCGTAGAGTATAAGAATGACGGACCTCGCGCGCACAGGCGGATGGTCCATACAGCAAGGAGCAGATGATGACCACAGTGGTGGACCAGGCCGGAAGGCAGATGGACAAGAGCATCGAGGCAACCAAGGAGAACTTCTCGGGGATCAGGACCGGGCGAGCCAACCCCTCCTTCCTCAACGACATCATGGTTGAGTACTACGGCACTCCCACGCCCATCAAGTCGCTGGCGTCCATCGGCGTCCCGGAGCCTCGCACCCTGGCTGTCACCCCCTTCGACCCCTCCCAGGCAGGTGCAGTCGAGAAGGCCATCCGCGACTCGGACCTGGGCGTCAACCCCAGCCGTGACGGCAACGTCATCAGGGTCACCATGCCCGAGCTGACCGAGGAGCGTCGCCGGGACTACGTCAAGCTGGCCAAGAACAAGGCCGAGGAGGGCAAGGTGGCTGTCCGCAACATCCGGCGCAAGGTCAAGGAGGAGCTGGAGGCCAAGGTCAAGGATGGCGACCTGGGTGAGGATGAGGGCAACCGGCTGCAGAAGGAGCTGGAGACCGTCACCAAGCAGAAGAACGACATGATCGACCAGCTCCTGGATGCCAAGGAGAAGGAGATCCTCGAGGTCTGATCCGCCCGGGGAGGGTCCACACTTCATGAGTACTAAGGAAAGCTCCGTAGAGAAGGCCGGTCAGGATGCCGTTGCAACCCTGAACAAGCGGACCGGGCGAAACATGCCGCAGGCGGTGGCCACTGGTGCGCTTCTGGTGGTCATCATCCTGGCATGCATCCTGGTGCGCATCGACGCATTCATCTACCTGATCGTGATTTTCATGACCCTGGGGCTCTGGGAGCTCAGGGTGGACTTTGCCACGGCGGGTCTGCATATACCGGTGGTGGAGCTCTGGATCTGCTCGGCGGCCACCATGCTGGCCTCCTTCTATGCACCGGACCATGCGGTGGTCATGACCGCCGGAGTTCTGGTCACTGCCCTGGTCGGGGCTCTTGCGGCCACCCGCAACCATCGCCTGGGTGGTCGGCTGGTCAAGGCGGTGAGCGCCAAGCTCTCTGGCAAGGACGCGCAGACCATGGCCGATGCCTCCTACGGCACCGCAGAAGGGGAGAGCCGGTCAAGCAGCCTGGCCAATGTCGGCGTCACCCTCCTGACCGTTGTCTACATCACCCTCCTGGCCTGCCTGATAACCCTGCCCACCACCTTCGGCGGGCATCCTGCCGCACATGCCTTCATGGTGATTTTCCTGCCCGCCTTAAGCGACATCGGCGGACTTCTCTTCGGCTCGCTCTTCGGCAAGCACAAGATCTCACCCCGCATCTCGCCCGGCAAGTCGCTGGAGGGGCTTGCAGGCTCCATGCTCTGCTGCCTGGTCGGTGCCCTGGTCATCTTTGCGGCTACCTACCCCGTGGCGGATTGGGGACGGATCTGGTGGGTTGCCCTGCTCATGGGCGTCATGGTCGGAGCCACAGGCACACTCGGGGACCTGAGTGCATCCTTGATCAAGCGCGACCTGGGGATCAAGGACATGGGCCACCTGCTCAAAGGTCACGGCGGGGTGCTGGACAGGGTGGATTCCATCCTCATGTCCGCACCATTCATCACACTGGTCCTTTTGGTCACAGGCCTGTGACCGGAATTGATTGCTGATACAGGATGAGGTAGGGGTATGACAGATGTCGAATTGACCGGTGCCGAGCCTGAGACCGGCATCACCCCCGGGGGCAAGGAAGGCGCCTTCAGGGACGTTCTGGCGGCCGACCATGCCCGACGAGGCAAGCCGCCGCGCCACTTTACTGACATGGACCAGAAGGAGCGCCAGGAGGTCTGCGCTCAACTGGGCCTGCCGAAGTTCCGTGTCTCGCAGCTGGCCAACCATTACTTCAATCACCTGTCCACCAGCCCGGATAACTTCACGGACTTTCCCGCAGCCAGCCGCCAAGCAGCCGCACACCGCTTCTTCCCTGAACTGATCACCCCGGTCACCGTTCAGAAGGCGGATCAGGGAACCACCATCAAGACCCTCTGGAAGCTCTTCGATGGGTCCCGGATCGAGTCCGTGCTCATGCGCTACCCCTCCAGGGCCACCCTCTGCATCTCAAGCCAGGTCGGCTGCGGCATGGGCTGCCCCTTCTGCGCCACAGGTCAGCTTGGATTGACCCGGAACATGTCGACCGGTGAGATTCTGGAACAGGTCAGGGCCGCCTCCCGGATGATGAGATCCGGACAGGTCGCCGGAGGTCCAGGTCGCCTGAGCAACATCGTCTTCATGGGGATGGGCGAGCCCATGGGCAACTACCGGGCTGTCCTGTCCGCCGTCAGGCAGATCAGCGCCCTACCGCCCAAGGGATTCGGCATCTCTGCCAGGAATATCACCGTCTCCACGGTCGGCGTGGTCCCCGGCATCCGCAAGCTGACCAAGGAGGGAATCCCGGTCCGTCTGGCCGTCTCCCTCCATGCTCCCAGCGACAAGCTGCGCGACGAGCTGGTTCCCATGAACCGCCGCTTCAGCACCACGCAGGTCCTGGATGCGGCCCACGACTACTACCTGGCCAGCGGCAGACGGGTCAGCATCGAGTATGCCCTGATGCGCGGTATCAACGATCAGGCCGAGCATGCCCACCTCCTTGCCAAGCGCCTCAACCACTACGGGGACGACTGGGCGCACGTCAATCCCATACCTTTGAATCCGATTGAGGGATCCCGCTGGACGGCTTCCAAGCCCGAGGATGAGCAGCGCTTCCTGGACATTCTTCACAAGGCCGGCATCACTGCAACCATGAGGGACACCCGCGGATCGGACATCGACGGCGCCTGCGGACAGCTGGCAGCCAAGGCCGTCAAGCTTCAGGCCTGATTCAGCATTTGCAATGTGGCCATGCCATAGTGTGGACATGCCATGGTCTTCAGACACCGCAGAAGCTAAGGTCGTGACTCAAACAATTCGGTTCAGGCAGGAAGGCAGGTCGCATGACTGTAGCGGTTCGTGTCATTCCCTGCCTTGATGTCGACCAGGGCCGTGTGGTCAAAGGCGTCCACTTCAAGAATCTGCGCGATGCGGGTGACCCGGTCGAACTGGCTTCCGCATACTACCAACAGGGAGCCGACGAACTGACTTTTCTGGATGTGACCGCTTCGGGCAGCGGGCGGGCCACCATGGTTGACCTGGTCAAGAGCACTGCCGACCAGATTTTCATTCCGCTGACCGTCGGCGGAGGTGTGCGCACCCCGCAGGATGTCGACACTCTCCTGAGATCCGGGGCAGACAAGGTCGGGATCAACACGGCAGCCATCGCCAATCCGCAGGTCATCGGCGACATCGCCCAGCGGTTCGGTCGCCAGGTGCTGGTGCTCTCGGTCGATGCCCGCCGATCCGATGCACAGGGCATTACATCGGGATATGAGGTGACCACTATGGGCGGTCATCAGTCCACCGGCATCGATGCCATCGACTGGGTCAAGCAGGCCCAGGTGCTCGGAGCCGGCGAGATTCTCCTAAATTCCATGGATGCGGACGGCACCCGTCAAGGATTCGATCTTGAGATGATCGCCGACGTGCGCAAGGCCGTATCCCTTCCGCTCATCGCCAGCGGCGGCGCAGGCAAGGCCGCTGATTTTCCTCCTGCGGTCAAGG
Source organism: Bifidobacterium sp. 7101 (assembly GCF_000499285.1). Classification (GTDB taxonomy): domain Bacteria; phylum Actinomycetota; class Actinomycetes; order Actinomycetales; family Bifidobacteriaceae; genus Bombiscardovia; species Bombiscardovia apis_A. The sequence goes on along the minus strand of NZ_AWUN01000005.1, from coordinate 165,859 downwards.
CCGGGGCCGATGCTGTCCTGGCTGCTTCCGTCTTCCATTTCGGCCAGGTGTCCATCAAGGACGTCAAGCAGGCGCTCCATGCGGCCGGGTATCCGGTTCGATGGCAGGCCTGAACCAATCCCGTAGATAATTCCGGCACTACGTGGTGCATGGCTTTTGCAGGCCCGGTTGGCAGCCATCGGAAAACCATACCCGTACCTTAAACAATCAAGCGACAAAGTTAAGTCGGACAAATCAGGAGAATGAGGATCAATGTCACAGTTTTCGAAGAACGAGGAAGCACGTTTGGATCCGAGCATAGCGGCCAGGCTCAAGAAGGATGCCAAGGGACTTGTGGCAGCTGTGGTCCAGCAGTATGACAGCCGTCAGGTCCTCATGGTCGGGTACATGGATGAGGAGGCCTTAAGACGAACGCTGACCACGGGTAGGGTCACCTTCTGGTCACGCTCCAGACAGGAATACTGGCGTAAGGGAGACACCTCCGGGCATGTCCAATACGTCAAGGGAGTCAGCATTGACTGCGATGGGGATGCGCTGCTTATCGAAGTAGACCAGGTGGGGGCGGCCTGCCACACCGGACACAGGTCGTGTTTTGAAGCCGGAGGACCCTTGCCAGCGGTGCAAGGCAACCGTACACAGGCACAAATGCAGAGCGATGAAGGGTAATCCTGTGCAGAAAGACGCTAAGGTTGTGGCAGGGAACATACAGGAAACTGGAGGGAAGGGCTCTATGACCGTCTTGGATGAACTGGTGGCCGGCGCCGTGGAGGATGCAAGGAGCCGGGTACAGAAGATTCCTTTGGAAAGCCTCAAGCAACAGGTCAGGAGCATGAAGCGCAAACCTCTGGACGCCGGCCGACTGCTCCGGGAGAGCGTTGGTATTCCGATCATCGCGGAAATCAAGCGCGCCTCGCCCTCCAAGGGGTATCTTGCCGACATCAAGAATCCTGCCGCCCTGGCCCGGCAGTATGCCAATGGGGGCGCCTCGGCTATATCGGTCCTGACCGAGGGCAGGCGCTTCCTGGGGTCCTTGGAGGATTTGCGGGAGGTCAGGCAAGCCGTGGGCATTCCCGTGCTCAACAAGAACTTCATCGTCTCCGACTACCAGGTCTGGGAGTCCAGGGCCAACGGAGCTGATATGATTCTGCTGATTGTGGCGGCCTTGGATGACACCCGCCTCAAGCATCTGCTCGATCTGGCCGGGAGCCTGGGCATGACCGCCCTGGTGGAGACCCATGATCGTCAGGAGATCGAGCGGGCAATTGCGGCCGGCGCCAGGGTGATCGGCATCAACGCCCGGAATTTGAAGGACCTGAGCGTTGACGTCGACCAGTATGCCCGGCTGGCTTCCAACCTGCCCAAGGATGTGGTCAAGGTGGCCGAGTCCGGAGTGTTCGGGACTGTCGAGTTGGAGCGCTATGCCCGGGCTGGGGCCGATGCGGTCCTGATCGGAGAGGGGCTGGTCACCTCCCAGGACCAGGAGGGTACGGTTCGCTTGCTGGTTCAGGCTGGTCACCGTTTCAAGGCCGCCGAGGCCAGGCCCCTGTCGACCCATGACGGTCCCTATTTCGGCCCCTATGGCGGACGTTTTGTACCTGAGGCCCTGGTTGGCGCCCTTGACGAGCTGGAGCGGGTCTACAAGGAGGCCAAGGCCGATCCGGCCTTCCGGGAGGAGCTGAACAGGCTCAACCGGGTCTATGTGGGGCGTCCCTCGGCCCTGACGCCGGCTCCCAGGTTCGCCAAGCTGATCAGCGATCGTGTCGGCGGCCAGGTCAGGGTCTTCCTGAAGCGGGAGGATCTGAACCACACGGGCGCCCACAAGATCAACAACGCCCTGGGCCAAGGGCTCCTGGTCAAGCGCATGGGCAAAACCCGGGTCATCGCGGAGACCGGTGCCGGGCAGCACGGCGTGGCCACGGCTACGGTCTGCGCCCTCCTGGGATTCAAGTGCCGAATCTACATGGGGCAGGTCGACGCCCGCAGACAGGCCCTGAACGTTGCCAGGATGCGAATGCTGGGAGCCGAAGTCGTCGAGGTGACCACCGGGACCAGGATCCTCAAGGACGCCATCAATGAGGCCCTGCGCGACTGGGTGACCAACGTGGAGTCCACCCACTACCTGCTGGGCACGGTGGCCGGCCCCCATCCCTTCCCGACCATCGTCAGGGACTTTCAGAAGATTATCGGCGAAGAGGCCTCCGCACAGCTTTCCGCATACGGCATCGACCATCCTGACGGAGTTGTGGCCTGCGTCGGCGGAGGCTCCAACGCCATCGGCATCATGAACACCTTCCTGGACGATCCCCGGGTATCCCTCTACGCATACGAAGCCGGTGGAGACGGTCCCAGTTCAGGCAAACACGCCATCCGTCTGTCGCCCGGCACCGGTCAGGTCGGCGTTTTCCAGGGGACCAAGTCCTATCTGTTGGAGGACGACCAGGGCCAGACCATGGATACCTACTCCATCTCCGCCGGCCTGGATTACGCTTCGGTGGGGCCTGAGCATGCCTGGCTGCACGACATGGGCCGGGTCAAGTATGACTATGCGACCGACAAGGAGGCCATGCAGGCTTTCAGCGATCTCTGCCGGACCGAGGGCATCATCCCTGCCCTGGAGTCCTCGCACGCCTTGGCCGGAGCCAGCAAGGCGGCAACGGACCTTCTGCGCAAGGGAATCAGGAATCCTGTCATTCTGATCAACATCTCGGGCCGGGGCGACAAGGATGTGGCCACGGCGGGCAGATGGTTCGGCTACCTGTCCGAGCAGGAGGCCAGCGCTCTGGAAGCCCAGGCCGGGCACGACAAGAGCGATCAAGCAGAAGAGGAGGCCCGTTGATGGTCAACCAGCAATGGCAATGGCAGAAAGCCCCCGTCCAGCCCGTCCAGTCTGTCCAGCCCGTCCAGCCCAAGGGGTTCAGCCGCGCGAGCAGCCCGGTGGCGTCCACGCTGCAGGCCCTCCGCCAGCAGGGCAGGCCGGCCTTCATCGGTTACTTCCCCTATGGATTCCCCGATGTGCCCACATCCCTGGAGGCCATGAGGGTCATGGTGCGAAGCGGGGTCGATATCGTCGAGATCGGACTGCCCTACAGCGACCCGGTCATGGATGGTCCGGTCATTCAGGCGGCCAGCAAGTGCGCCATCGACAATGGCGTCAAGGTCGAGGGTGTTTTCGATGCGGTGCGTCAGGTCCAGGCGGACGGTGCCAGGGCTCTGGTCATGAGCTATTGGAATCTGATCCTGCATCACGGGGTGGCGGATTTTGCACAGCGCATGGCCGAGGCCGGTGGGGCCGGGCTGGTCACCCCCGATCTGATCGTCGACGAATCCGGGGAATGGATAGAGCAGTCTGACCGCTACGGCCTTGATCGGGTCTATCTGGTCTCGCCCGACTCCACCGATGCTCGTCTGCAGATCACCTCCCGTGCTGCCAGGGGCTTCGTCTACGCGACTTCCCGGATGGGCGTGACCGGCGAACGGACCAGCATGTCCAATTCAGCCCAGAATTTGGTGGCGAGAGTCAGGAATGCGGGCGCTCCTTATGTCTGCGTGGGCATCGGGGTTTCGACCGCCCAGCAGGCCTCCCAGGTCGGCGCCTACGCGGACGGGGTCATCGTCGGCTCGGCTCTGGTCCACTGCCTTCTGGATGACGAGGGCAGGCCGCGGAAGGACCGCAGAAAGGCACTGGAGTCACTGGCTGAGATTTGTTCAGATCTACGTTGGGGCATCTCCCAGTCCAGGAAGTGAGCGGGGCTGTAAGGTCCAGGGGCTAGATTGGGGCTTTATGACGCTTGCCTACATTCCATCGCCGGGAATATCCAGCTTCCAACTGGGGCCGGTCACCATCAGGTTCTATGCCCTGACCATGCTCCTGGCCATCATCGTGGCTGCCTGGATCACGGCCAGGCGCTGGAAGAAGGAGGGTGGCCGGACCGACCAGATTCTGGACATCGCCATCTGCGCGGTGCCGGCCGGCATCGTCGGCGCAAGGCTCTATCACGTCATCACCACACCCGAACGCTACTTTGGAGCTAATGGCAATCCAGCAGACATCCTGCGCATCTGGCGTGGCGGTCTGGGCATCTGGGGTGCGGTCCTCTTGGGAGCCCTGGCAGCTTGGGCCTGGTGCCGTCACAAGAATTACCCGACTGCCCTGCTGGCAGACAGCGTGGCTCCTGCCCTTCTGGTGGCCCAGGCCATCGGCCGGCTGGGCAACTGGTTCAATCAGGAGCTCTACGGAGCTCCCACCACGCTGCCCTGGGGTCTGAAGATCGACGCGGCAGGTTCCGCCATCGGTAGCAGCGAACAGTGCTACGACGGGGCCACCTGCCCGACCGGCACTCTCTTCCAGCCCACATTCCTGTATGAGATGATCTGGAATCTGATCGGCGCAGCCCTCCTGGTCTGGATTGGCCACAAGGCGGTGAACGTGCTCAAGGCTGGCTCCCTCTTCGCCCTCTATGTCATGTGGTATACCCTGGGGCGCACCTGGATCGAAGCCCTTCGCATCGACTTCGCCCATGAATTTCTGGGGGTCAGAGTCAACGTTTGGGTGTCCATGACGGTCTTCTTCCTGGCTGCTGCAGCCTTCGTCCTCATAGCGCGCAAGGGCAAGCCGACCTCCCTGTTGTCCGAAAAACTAAGGACCATCACCGAGCTCGAGGTCCGTCAGGAATCCGAGGCTCAGAGCAAGTAGGTCAGGGGTCGGCCACCCAAGGGCCGGGACCTGTGCAATCAAGCCACAAACCGCTGCGGCCGGTCTTCCGTACAACATAGAATAAACTCCATGAGCATTCAGATAGCACCCAGCATTCTTTCCGCCGATTTCGCCAACTTGGAGCGGGATCTCAAGGCTATTGCCAATGCCGATATGGTCCACGTGGATGTGATGGACCACCATTTCGTTCCCAACCTGACGCTTGGCGAGCCTGTGGTGGAGCGCATCTGCCAGGTGACCGATCTGCCGGTGGACGTGCATCTGATGATCGAGGACCCTGACCGCTGGGCCCCTGAATTCGCCAAGCTGGGTGTCGCCTCCGTCACCTTCCATACCGGAGCCGTCCATGCCCCGGTCCGTCTGGCCCGCCAGCTTCACGACATGGGGGTCAAGGCCTGCCTGGCCGTGCGCCCTGCCGAGCCTGTGGAGCCGATCTTCGATATTCTCGATGAGTTTGACATGATTCTGGTCATGACCGTGGAGCCAGGCTTCGGCGGCCAGAAGTTCCTGGACAATCAGATGCCCAAGACCCGTCGTCTACGTGACCAGATCACTGCCCGGGGCCTTAAGACCCACATCCAGGTGGATGGCGGGGTAAGCCCCACCACGGCTCCCATCGTGGCAGAGGCCGGAGCCGATGTCCTGGTGGCAGGATCAGCAGTGTACGGTGCTGACGACCCGGCCAAGGCCATTGACCAGATCAGGCAGGCCGCGCAGGTAAGCTACAAGGACTGACAGGTTTTGCAGGAAGAATGGAGATAGCCAGATGAAGACCTTCGATGGGTTGTTTGAGGAGCTCATGACCAAGGCCAAGGAGCGCCCAGAAGGATCCTTGACTGTTGAAGAGCTGGACAAGGGCACGCATTTCATCGGCAAGAAGATCAATGAAGAGGCCGGGGAAACCTGGATCGCCGCTGAGTATGAGGGCAAGGAGCGGACGGCTGAGGAGATGAGCCAGCTCCTGTATCACATCCAGGTCATGATGATTGATCGGGGCATCACCCTGGAGGATGTCTACAGGTACCTGTGACTCCCAATCCCATCCCGCAGTAGATTCGCTTCCGCAATTAGGAGGTTGCCGTGTTGAAGGTCGCGGTGCCCAATAAAGGCATGTTGTCCCAGCCCGCATGGAGGCTGCTGTCAGAGTCCGGCTATCGTCTGCGTTCCAACGACCGGCAGTTGGTGGTCGATGATGTCGATAACGACATCCAGCTCTTTTACTTAAGGCCCAATGATATAGCCGTCTATGTCGGCCTGGGAACCATCGATCTGGGCATCACCGGGCGTGATCTTCTGCTCAATTCCGGTACCGGGGCCGTCGAAGTCACGCAGCTGGGATTCGGCGCTTCCACTTTCAGGTTCGCCGCTCCCGAAGCCAGCGCCATCAGGAGTCTGCAGGACGTGGACGGCAAGCGGATTGGCACCACCTTCGACCGGCTTCTTGAGGACTATCTGACCAGCAAGGGACTCAAGGCCGAACTGATCCACTTGGACGGGGCAGTGGAGTCGTCGGTTCAGCTTGGAGTCGCCGACCTGATTGCCGATGTGGTCTCCACCGGTACCACCTTGCGCAATGCAGGGCTCAGGGTCTTCGGCGATCCCATCTTGAAATCGGAGGGGATTCTCATCAGGTCGCCCCGCCTGGATCCGCATGATGAACGGTTGGCGGTCATGTCCCGCAGGCTGGAGGGTGTACTGACAGCCCGCCGCTATGTACTGATGGATTACGACATCCCGGTCGAGCGTGTAGCCATGGCTGTAGGCATCACGCCCGGGTACGAATCGCCGACAGTCTCCTCCCTGCATGACAAGCAGTGGGCGGCTGTCAGGGCCATGGTACCCAGGGACCAGGTGAACAATCTCATGGACCGGCTCTACAAGATTGGTGCGCGCGCCATCCTTGTAACCGCCCTTCAAGCTTCTAGAATGTAGTCGGATGGCACTGATCGATCGAATTTCACGCAGCAGGTACAGCCCTGAGCCGCGGTCCGTGATTCTCACTGTACCGAATGTCATCAGCCTGCTTCGCATCCTTTCCATACCCCTTATTGCCTACCTGGTGGCCAACCGCCATCTGATCATTTCCCTGGTGGTCATGCTGATTTCGGCCCTGTCGGACGGTGTGGACGGGATCATTGCCCGCAGGTTCAACCAGGTCAGCAAGCTGGGCCAGATTCTGGACCCTGTGGCCGATCGCCTGCTCATTCTCTGCTCCGTCCTGGCTCTGAGCATCGCCTCCATACTGCCCTGGTGGCTTCTGGCCCTGGTCGGTGCAAGGGATGTGCTCATGGGCCTGCTGGTTCTTGCGCTGGCCCAGCATAATTACGGCCCTCTGCCGGTGCACTTCGCGGGCAAGACTGGGACGGCCGTGCTCATGCTGGCCATACCTGCCCTGATTTTTGCGGATGTGGGCACTTCCTCCTTCTTCCGTGTCTTCCATCTGGTGGCTCTAGCGGCTGTCATCTGGGGTGTGGCGCTTTACTGGCTGGCGGGGCTGATCTACGCACGTCAAGGTATTGGACTGCTTCGTCAGGACAGCCATCATGACTGAGCCACAGATGACGCCTGAATCCTTCCCCGTGCCGCCCGACCGTGCCCTGATTCACCGCCGGGCGGCTTTTTCGCATTCCACTGCTGGCCTGGAGCGTCATTATGTGGATCAGGAGAGCTCCGAGCCTGCCCAGGAGTCCATACGTCGGCGCATGGCCGATGAATCCCTGAGGCTGATCGATGACCTGACCAACCGCCCCATGGATCCCATGTTCGAGGATGCCCGCCTGTTGCCCGCTGAGCGTAGATCACCGGTAAGTGTGTGGGTGAACAGGATTCTGGTCTTTGTCATCTGTGTGCTTGTCGGCTTGGCCGGCACGGGCATAGTGCAAGTGCTCCACAGGGACCCGCGTCAGAAGGTGCGCGAAAAGCTGATTACCCAGGTGGAAGCAGTCAGCAAGCGTGCCAACGATCTTAACGGGCAGATTTCGGACCTCAACGGCAATATCGACACGCTTTCGGGTCAAGTGGGCGGCCAAGGTCAGGACGGCACGCAGACGGCCGACGATTTGACCAACGGCACCAGCAAGGTGCAGGGCCAGGGCATCGTCATCACTCTGGCAAACCCTATAGCATCCAAGGATTCCCGGGACAATGCCGATCAGATCAAACTGGTCACCGACCAGGACCTGCAGTGGTTCCTGACCAAGCTTTGGTCTGCGGGAGCCGAGGCCATCGCCATCAACGGCAATAGAATAGGAACGCAGACCTCCGTGCGCACGGCTGGTCAGACCATCCTGGTGGGGACCGCCTCCATCGAGGCCCCCTACAAGATCGAAGCCATAGGCGACCAGGGTGCCCTGTCTGATCTGATGTCTCGCAGTGATCTGCAGAGTCGTCTGCGTGACCTGAAGAATGCGAATATCACCGTCAATGTGAACAAGCAGCGACGCCTGAACCTGGATGCCGTCGGTCTGCCCAATCTGTCCTATGCCGGAAGGAGTCATTGACATGTCGGCAATTCTCGGCCTGATTCTAGGCGTGGTGGCGGGCATCTTCCTCAAGCCCGACATTCCCATCGTCCTGCAGCCCTACCTGCCCATTATGGTGGTGGCCGCACTGGATGCGTTGATGGGCGCGGTCCGTTCCTATTTCGAGCGCAGCTTCTCGGACCGGGTCTTTGTGGTCTCCTTCATCTCCAATGTGATTACGGCCACACTTCTGGTCTTCCTGGGCAACCAGCTGGGTGTGGGCTCCCAGCTGTCCACGGCCGTCATCGTGGTCCTGGGCATCCGCATCTTCTCCAATGTCTCCGCTATTCGACGGTTCATTTTCAAGGGGTGAGCATATGAGACACACCCTCAGGAAGAAACGCGATGAACAGATGCCCAAGAGCATTCCGCCCAGGAGGCCTGGACGGGTCAGGGCCCCATCGGACGATACGCAGACCGGCGCTTTCCCAGTGGTTCGTCGGCGGCCTCTGCGCACGCTCAACTCCAACGCCACCAGGGTCAGGCTGGTCACCAGCGTCCTGGTTGCCCTTATGTGCGCCCTGCTGGGCTTCGGGTACGCCGTGCAGGTGCGCAATAACCAGTCCTCCTACCAGAGTCTGTCCGAGGAAGAGCTGGTGCGGGTGCTGGACGAGACCAGCAATCAGGTCGATAAGCTGGAGGAGCGCAAGAGCCAGCTCAACCAGCAGCTTACCTCGATTAAATCTGCCGCCGACAAGCAAAAGGAGGCCGCCCGCATCGCCCAGCAGAACGAACAGAGCAGTGGCATTCTGTCCGGACGGCTGCCTGCACAGGGCAGGGGAGTGGTGGTGAGGGTCACCGAGGACAGTGATCGTGTGGATGCCTCCACCATGTTCAACCTGATTGAGGAGCTGCGCAACGCCGGGGCCGAGGTCATATCCTTCAATGATGTCCGGGTGGTCACCAACACCTATCTGCTGGATACCCGCACCGGCCTGCAGTGCGACCACGCCAAGTTGCACAGCCCCTATGTCGTCAAGGCCATCGGGGACCCGGACAGCCTACAGAACGCCATTCAGATCGCCGGGGGAGTGGGCTCGCGGATCAAGGTGCAATTCCATGCATCCGTATCGGTGGACCAGTCCGATAGTGTCAGAATCGACCAGGTTCGACGCGTGCAGGACTATCAGTATGCAAAGCCTGTAGAATAGGCAATTATGACAGATCCTATTCCCACTGCGGGCGAGACGACCATCATCGGCATGCCGGCCCTGAACATTCCAGTCACCTCCAACGGTGACCGTCCACTTACCAAGGACGATCTGGAGACCATGGCCCGATTGCCTGAGGGTACAGCCCTGCTGATCTCCACCAGGGGAGCGGTGTCGGGATCGCGCTATCTGCTGGACGAAGACCAGGTCAGTGTGGGCCGCGATCCGAAGGCGGACATTCTGTTGGACGACTCGACGGTCTCCCGGGCGCACGCCATATTCGTACGGACCGATCATGGCTTCCGTGTCGAGGACACGGGCAGCCTCAACGGCACCTACGTCAATCGCGAACGCGTGGATCAGGCCGACCTGCACAACGGAGATGAGATCATGATCGGCAAGTTCAGGCTGGTTTACTTCGATAACCGGGCAGTCATCGCCAAGAGCTGACAGGGGGCAATGACATGGCCGATGAGATGCCGGCGCTGGTCCAAGGTGAACTCTTTTCGGCTGAGCAGGCCGAGGGCACAACTCGAGGCTACCGGGGCACGGTCGCGGCCAAGGTGGCAGGCATCACCTATCGACAGCTGGATTATTGGGCTCGGAAGCGGATTGTAGAGCCCTCGATCAAGGCCTCGCATGGCTCAGGCTCCCGTAGACTTTATTCCTTCAAAGATGTGGTTATTCTGGCTGTTCTCAAGCGCCTTCTGGATGCCGGTGTCAACCTGGTCAACGCTACGAGCACTGTGGCTTACCTTGAGCGTCGAACTGTGGGTCAGCTTGAGCATGTGACCGTGGTTTGCGACGGTGATCAGGTCACCGAATGCTCAGGCCCGGATCAGGTCTTCGCGTTGATGCAGTCCGGGCGCGCCGTTTTTGCTGTCTCTGTGGGCGCTATCTGGCATCGGATGGATCTGGAATTGCAGACCTGCGATCACGTGGATTTGACTACCGGACAGCTGACCCCAGGACTGCCCGAGCGGCCCATTGACGAGCTGACGGCCATGCGCCTGCGCCAGCGTCTGGAGCACCAGCATGAGCAGCGTCAGCGGGCTGCATGAATCGACGAGGACAGCATTGAGCGAACGGCATGTGGCGGCGTAAATGGGGGAGAAAAACGATAAGTAATTTGACATAACGTACATTATCGGCTTATTAGGTCAAGATTACGATTTTCTCATTTTTCAGTGATTCATGGTCGATTTCTTGTGGTCAGACTTGGTGACGTTTCACTAGCTTCACTCACAGATGGCAAAGGGCCACCCAGGTAATCTCGGGTGGCCCTAGGTGGTCCTAAAAGGCAGGATACAGTTCTGGTCGACTCAGTGCTGAGTCTGGTCTTTGCCGAAGTATTCCTCGGCAGCCTGGCACAATTGGTTGACTTGGTTGATGACTCGATAGCAGCCGTGAGACTCAAGTTCTCCGGGCTCGGCATAACCCCAGCCGCATCCCAGGCAGTCCAGACCGGTTTCCTGCGCACCATCAGCATCAGTCCAGCGATCGCCGACCATAAGGGCTCGGTCGCCGAGCTTTACATTGAAGCCAATCTGCTCTAGTGCGTAGGTGATGACCTGGGCTTTGGTAATCCGCGTGGAATCCTTGCTGGCGCCAAAGACGCCATCTACCAGTGGCGTCAGTCCGAAGTGGTCACAGACCGGTAGGGCCTGATACTCAGGCTTGCAGGTGGCCACAGCCAATGTCAGACCATGCTCGCGCATACGATTCAGCTGTTCGGGGATGCCGTCGAAGACTGTGGCGAGCAGGCGTCCAGGGATGTGTTGTCCTGGATGTTCCGGATCCTCGAATGTTGCTATCTCGCTGTAATAGCGCCGGTATATCTGTACGCCCCTGTCGAGGTCTTCCTCCCTGACGCCGTTGCGACGCAACGATACTTTCACGGCTGGTCCGATGAATCTGCGAAGCTCGCTTTCATCGGGCACGGGGTAACCGAGATCTTTAAAGGTTTGTACCACGGAAGCGATAATGCCTGGATGTGAGGCAGTCAGGGTGCCGTCGAGGTCCAGAAGGACCAGGCGGCGCGGTGATTTACTCATAGTCGGGGAACCATCCTTCGCGATGCATTTTCAGGCGCTTGTCCAGCACGGCCTTGAGCTCGTCCTCGGATCGACGCTCCAACAGCATGTCCCAATGGGTCCTGGTCGGTTTGCCGGTCTTGCCGGAATCCTGCTCGTCATGTCCTTCAAGGTGAGCGATCTGCCCGCAGCGGCACTCCCACTCCTGCGGCACCTCAGCGCCCTCAGCCAGCGGCAGAATGGTCCGATGGCCCTTGGGGCAGATGTAGGCGACCTCGCTGCGTGCTGCGAAGTCCACATTCTGATCGGATTCCAGGGACTTCGCCCCAATACTCATGCCGCGAAGACTACGCTCTGCCATGATTCCTCCATACTCGTGTCCGTCACTGCCTCCAAGCTACAGAACAGTGTTGACCTGAAACTTATTCCCTGATTGGGCCTGTGTTCACTCCACGCCGGTGTAAGCCACAATGCCACGATTTACCTGGTCTGCGGCGATGCTGGCAGTCCTGGCCAGGTGATGCCCTCCCCTGCCCAGGTAGGGTTCCACTTGGACGATTTGGGTGAGCACATCGGACAGGCGTTTGGCGTTGCGCACGAAGTCCCCCGCCGTCAAATCGCTGTCATGCAGGATGGTGGTCAGCGAGTCGCCGCAGGCCCAGTCGTAGATGGTCGGCCCCAAGCCAAAGTCGATTTCCGGGGGCAGTTCCAATCCAGCCTGATCACAGCGTTCCTGCACCTGGGACCACTGACGCTTCATATCCTCCATGGCCTCAGCCAACCTGGGAGCACGGTAACCTGCCCTCTCCCCCGGCTGCTCCCCTACCCCACGGCGGGATTCGTAGACCAGCCCGGAGACTGCGGCCGCCAGTTCTGCTGGCTCCAGATCGTCGAGGATGCCACGATCCAGGATCTCGGCAAGGCTTAGATCCTGCTCGCTGTAGATGCGCCGGAGTAGCTGGCCTTTCCTGGTCAGCCGGCAGTCGTCAGGGTCCACTGGGCGGGTGTAGTGCAGATCGGCCAGAATCTGGCAGATTCTGTCGAACTGGCGTGAGACTGATCCGGTTTTGGACTCGTACTGTTCCCGGGTGCGCTGCAACTCCTTGTCCATGCGGATCCACCGGTTCCCCCAGCGCAGATGCTTGGGTAGGTCCGGGCACTGGCGGCAGGGATGGTTGCGTTCCTGCTCGCGCAGCTGGTCGATGTGCAGGTCAAGGTCACGGAATGCCCGGTCACGAGCCTTCTCGCTGGTAAACCTTTGACGCTTCAAGCGGCGGCGATCATTCTTCTGGGCCGAGGATAGGGCTGCACGGATGCGCATAAACTCGATCAGATCGCCACGGCTGCATTGGGCCGCCTTCCGGTAGTCCTCCAGGCCGCTGGTCAGGGTCTCGATGCGCTCCTCCAGCTCCGAGGCTGATCGATTGGCCTCCCACTGGGCAAAGGAGTGGTCCAGGGTGTCCCTGGCCCGGCTGTAGCTGGAGGAGTTGAGCAGGTTGACGGCCATGTTGAAGGTGGGCCGGAAGCTGGAGTGGAGCGGGTAGACCCTTCTGCTGGACAGCGCGGCCATGGTCTTGGGGCTGAAGTCCCGGTGATCGACCACCACCACATGGCCGATGTCATCGATGCCGCGCCGGCCTGCCCGACCGGTCAGCTGGGTGAACTCGCCGGGTGTCAGGGCTACATGGCCGGTGCCGTCGAACTTCTCCAGTTTTTCGACCACAACGCAGCGGGCGGGCATGTTGATGCCCAGGGCCAGGGTTTCGGTGGCGAAGACCACCTTGAGCAGGCCCAGCTCAAACAGATGTTCGACTATCTGCCGGAAGAGGGTGACTACCCCGGCATGATGGGCGGCGAAACCCTGCTCCAGAGCGAAGCGGAATTGAGAGAATCCCAGCGCCTTGAGATCCTCCTTGCTGAGCTGGCCGGCGGCCATGGAGTCCACGATGTGCCGTATACGGCGGGCTTCCTCGTCAGTGGTCAGCTGCAGCCCTGCCCGGATGCATTGCTGGACGGCCTGGTCGCAGCCGGTGCGTGAGAAGATGAAGTAGATGCCGGGCAGCATGTCCATGAAGTCAAGCTCATCGACCACGTCGGCCCGGCTTGGACGATACCGCTCCCCCATCCGTCGCTCCGGCCTGCCGCCACGGCCATGGCGATGGTGATGCCCCTTGTCGCGGGCCTGGATGCGCTCCTGTCCGGCCTTGTCCAGCTGGGCCAACCGGGAGACCAGACGCGGGTTGATCTTTGGGGTCTGCCGTCCTGAGCCGTCATGCCGATACAGATCCAGGATCTCTGGCTCGGTGTGTCTGTCGGCCTGGACCAGGACATGCTGCTCCAGCGGCACGGGCCTGCGCTCGGAGACCACCAGATGGGTGCGTCCGCGCACCGAGGAGATCCAGTCGGAGAATTCCTCCACGTTGGACACGGTGGCCGACAGTCCCACAATGCGGGTGGAGGCCGGCAGGTGGATGATGACCTCCTCCCAGACGGGCCCCCGGAAGCGGTCGGCCAGATAGTGGACCTCGTCCAGGATTACGTACTTCAGGGCCGTCAGGGTGGAGGACTGCTCATAGAGCATGTTGCGCAGGACCTCGGTGGTCATGACCACGATGTCCGCCTCGGAGTTGATGGAGGTGTCGCCGGTCAGCAGCCCCACTCGGTCCTCTCCGTAGCGGTCGACCAGGTCATGGTATTTCTGGTTGCTCAGCGCCTTGATTGGAGTGGTGTAGAAGGTCTTGACGTTCTGCTCCTGGGCCAGGAATACTGCGAAATCGGCCACAATGGTCTTGCCGGCACCGGTGGGAGCGGCCACCAGGACGTTGTCACCATCCTCCAGGGCGGTGATGGCCTCCAGCTGGAAGTCGTCCAGAGGGAAGGGCAGCTTGGACTGAAAGCGTGCGGGCGCTCCGGTCATGCGTTTGCGATGACGACTGAAACGGGCGTAACGTTCCGCCGGCCCCGGTTCGGATGTCGATGAATCCTGTCCGTGGTGACGATGACCTGACATGTTCCTCCAAGAACTACCTATTGAACTGCTTCCACCGCCGCCAGATGCGGCCGTGGTTCCTCCTGCGCTGCTCCTTGCGTTGCAGGACCAGGGCATGAGCCTGACTGTAACGCTCGGTTGACTGCGACAGGGGCAGGGCGAAGGCCGGACCTTTAGTCCTATCCGTTGCCTGGGACTGCTCTGCTGCCGGGGGTTGCGGCATGTGACGATTCAGATCGTCCGAGACCCGTCCGATCGAGCGGCTGGCTGCCATGGCGTGACGGATGGCGTAGACGGCTCCACAGATCAGCATGGCCAGCATGAAGATCACAAGAAGGATCCAGATCCATCCAGGCATGGCACTCCTTTCCGACCGGAATTAGTGCCGGTCCTGCTCCTCGTCGTGAGCGTCGCTGATGGTGATCTCGCGCTGTGCACGGGCCAGGATCATGGTGCGCAGGGTCTTGGGCGCCACTGCGGTGATGTGTTTGGCGTGGGCGATGCAGAAGGCTACGAACCAGGAGTCCGATGAGACGGTCAGGTGAACCTTCTGCCCGGAACCGCAAGGCTCCACAGAGGCACCCGGCAGGGACTTGATGTAGGGCAGGTCCGGCCGGTCAGTGATGAAGACCGCAGCCGTGCCGTTGTCGAAGGACCACTTACGCAGTTCGCTGACCGGTACGTCCGGGAACTCCACCTTGTGGCTGGGTTTGACGATGGTCGCATGCTCGATTCTGGCGATTCGTAGAACCTGCCACTGCCGGTTGCGCCCGGTGCCCTGTTTGAGGTGGCGGCTGGAATCCGAGGGAGCGTCTGCAGCCTCTGTGCCCTCTGCGGCGTCACCGATGTCGGTCCAGGCGGCGACATAGTAGACGCCCTCATCCACGAAGATCTTGGCTGGGGCCACAACCTTGCGGCGGGTCCGGCCAGCGGCGTCCGTGTACTCCATATCCAGCAAGGACTCGGTCTTGATGGCCCGGCGCACCACCGAGAAACTCTTGGGTTCTGTCTCATACCCGGTGAGGGAGAGCCAGGGTGTCTCGCCCGGCCCAACATGTGTGCGCAGACGCTGGTAGAGCGACTCGGCCTGGCTGCGGGATTCCTCGGGCAGCAGGGGCGAGTGGGCCAGGTAGTTGAGCGAGGCGGTCAGCATGCTCAGATACTGGGGTGAAATGCCAGCCAGCCGTTCCAAGCCCAGCGAGTTGGTGGCCGAGACGATGCCGCTATCGTCCAACAGGGACCAGTCGATGTCGAAGAACTGGCTGCCGGCCATCTCCCCGTCGTCCGAGACCGTGGTCAGGGTGTTGATGTCCTTATGGATGGTGTTGACGTACTTGCGCAGCTCTTCCTTGCTGTTAGGGTGGCCGATGAAACGATCGGCCAGCTCGGCCAGGGAGAATTCCTCGCCCAGGTGTGCGGACAAGAAGAGCATGAGACGCAGGCGGCGGTCCACCTCGGACCCGGTCTGGAATGAGGATGCACTGGCCCGGCGGGCGTGCCGAAGGTCGGTATCGTCGTCGCTTAGGTCACTGGCGAAATGCTCGACGCTGGTTCGTGCAATCTCCGGAGAGATGACCGTCGCCGCGCCGGGGCTCTGTGACTCGTCAGCCAGCTTGAAGCGGGTGGCTGCATCCAGACGGCGCCGGAAAGCATCCGCAGCCTCCTGCGGGCTGACGATGGAGGCATCGGGGTGCTCCAGGACGAACATGGCCAGATCGTCCGAGTCGGCATAGGCCACGTTCAGGTTCTCCCCGTCCACGTCCACGGTGGCGGCGAAGCGTCGGGAATCGATGACCTTGACCAGGTTATCGGGAATGCGCTGAGTACCCAGTCCCGGAGCTATGGAGTCCAGACCGAGGCCAGGGATGGGCACCTGTGGCACTCGGGGCGTTGTGCGCGAGACTGGTCGGGTCGGCTCCTCGCAGGCCTCCTGGGACATGGCAATGGATCGTGCGAGGTAGTTGGCCGCGGCCAGTACCGGCATGTCTTCCTGGTTGAAGTGCATGCGGATGCGGGGCTCGTCCCCCAGCTGCAGACGGTAGGAGGCGAAATCCTGGCCCTCGGACTTGGAGGAATACTCGGGCTGACGGGATTCGATGGCAATGCCCATGGCCGCCAGCTTGGCCCGGTCACGCTGGAACTGCTTGGCGAAGGCAGCCTTGGCGGCCTGGTCGGCCAGCTCGCCATAAGAGTCGGCATAGGCCTTGACCCGTTGCGCTATTTGCCGTGATGTAAGCCATTGCGGGAAAGCGGACGATAAGACGGCCAGGACATCAAGTTCGTGCTTGCCCCACTTATCCGAGAAACGCCGTCTTCCGTTCGTGCCTTCTGCCATCAGTCCTCGCGTATCGTTAAAATTTTGTATATCAGTGCGCCTAACGCACGTCTATATATCATAGATTGATTTTCAGAACCTTGGGAGCCAAACACCCAAATATGGTCCCTTTTCTTGACAGGCTGAACCCTGATGCGCCCGGCCTTAGACCCACTCGTCCGGTTCGATTCCTTGGGGTCCCACATACTGACCATTGGGTACGTATGAGGAGCGCCCCTGATCGCTTAGATGGGCATCCGCATACAAGGTCACATCCCTGCCGAA
The DNA here is from genome assembly GCF_000499285.1 of Bifidobacterium sp. 7101. GTDB lineage: Bacteria > Actinomycetota > Actinomycetes > Actinomycetales > Bifidobacteriaceae > Bombiscardovia > Bombiscardovia apis_A. The sequence goes on along the minus strand of NZ_AWUN01000005.1, from coordinate 148,852 downwards.
AGTCCAGTCCCCCTCGATGGTGACCGAGTTGGCAGCCGCCAGGCTGGGAACCCCGTAGGGGAAGCGCTCGTCGAAATCGGCGATGTACTTGTAGTAGCGCTCATCCAGCTGGACGTTGGGGAAATCATAATTGCCGTCCTCCATCTCATAGGAGTCGGTCAGATGGAAGCGGTCAGAGCGCATGATGAACAGATCATCGGTGGTCTTGACCGGCAGGAAGCGCATACGGTCCACCTGTACACAGATGGCACCTTCGAAGAGCGTGGCGGCAGAGCCCATGGCGGTCTCCAGTTGCACCACGGGGCGGGTGGAAGGATCGGTGGGGTCGACGGTCTTCCGGTTCTCGATGATGGGCAGGGGCAGCACACCGTTGTATTCGGCCAACTTGTCGCGCAGGGTATCCACCCTGACCCAGATGCTGTTGGTGTTGAAGTAGGGATGTTTGCGGATGGACATGGCCGAGCTGCGGTCGTGCGGATCCACCTGGGACATCTCCCGTAGAATGAGGCGTCCGCTGGTCTTGTCAATGACGATGTGGCCCCCTTTACGGTCAGCATCGGTCCGCTTGGCCACCTCGATCATGAAGGGCGCTCCGGACTGCGCGAAATAGCCGGCCAGGGTCCTTGAAGGTCTGGCGCCCAGGTTGTCGGAGTTGGAGATGAACAGGTAGTCGATTCCCTGCTTCTTGAGTGTGTCCAGCAGGCCGGTCTCCCAGATGGTCGAGAAGATGTCGCCGTGGCCGGGAGGGCACCATTCCAGATCGGGCTTGGCCGGGAAGTCAACAGGACGGCCAGTATCGGCATCGATCTTGGGTTCGATGTGCTGAATAATCTCCATGGGCACGTCGGTCTGGACGAAGCGGCGGTCTTGCTTGACCACGCGCATGGTGTCTCGTGAGGTGCGGAAGGAATTCATGAAGATCAGTGGCAGGGGTACTCCCAGGCGCTTGCGGGCAGTCAGCACCTGACCCATGATGATGTCCAGGAAGCGCATCCGACGAGCCTTGTGGCGACGGATAGGCAGCAGGGACTTGGCCTTTTCCAGGCCCATGGAGGTGCCCAGCCCACCGTTGAGCTTGATGAAGGCAGTGCGGGAGAATGCGTCCAAGGCCATGTCCATGTCCATGGAGTCGTGGATGTCTTTGGTGCGGGGCACATCCTTGAGCGGGGTGACGTCCTTCTCGCGCACGCAGGCCTTGGCATCTCCCCTTTTCCAAGTTTCGTAAAGATGCCTGAACTGGTTGATGGAGACTTCGCTCATGCCCTTGTCTCGCATCTTCGCGGCCGAAAGGTCGAAAACGTCTGTGCTCATGGAACCCCTTCCGGGCTGGGACGACTTGCGGCCGACGCGGGTTGCGCCGACCGTTCAGAATAATGATAGCAAGTCGATCATGGGGCTCGGTCTGTCTGGACTCGTTTGCCGGGACTCGCCGGACCGTTGTCGGCCAGGTGACGCTGTGCTACTATCTCTACTCGGTGCTGATGCACCGTCGGGCCGTAGCGCAGTTTGGTAGCGCACTTGACTGGGGGTCAAGGGGTCGCGGGTTCAAATCCCGCCGGCCCGACCAAATAGCAACGATTCCAAGGTCTTAGGCCTTGGAATTATTTTGTTTGCCCCGAATCGGGCATATATCAGGTACGTCGCCTTCCGATTCGGAAGATCTTCAGCTTATTCGGCAGCATGGTGTTACGGAATATTTGGGCCGCCACATCCTCAGGCCGGCATCTTACCGTTCGTCTTATATGCACGTATAGGAGTTCGATTTTCCACGCTCCCCATGCGTTGAGGATGCTTACATCACCTAGGATTTCTACCGCCTCTGCAGGCGTTAGCAGTCTCGTCGGAGTCGTAGCCGGGTTTTCGCTCATTGCTTGACTCATACCTGTTCTTACTCGTCAGCGAAGAGCGACTCAGGTTCATGCTGGTTATCGCTGATGGGAATGAGCTGGTATCTGACGCATAGAGGTTGTCATGGCAAAAGCACGGATAAACGATAGGTGATCGAAGGCCGCCCAGGTTACGACTGGGCAAGGCCATGTCTGCAAGTAGGAGCCGTCGATATATAGCACTCCCTGCCAAATACACGGATGACCCTCAGAACGCCAACGTCCCTGTGCAATACAGATTCAAGGATTTCAAAAAGGGTCTCGTTGGGAGGTGCGATGGAGGACTGATGGCACCACCCGAAGAATACTGTCCCGCTACAACGGCGAAGCTGAGGGTTTCATGGCCGAGATTGAGGACCGGATACGGTCAAACTGGTAGATCGATTCCAGGGACTCACGCCAACCCTTGAGGCAGGCTGCGGACTTATGGCGGACAGGATCTCGCTACGATTAAGAGTTCGTCCGGGGGACGCTACATGCGCGAGCTACGCGTCTAGGTCATTGCCCGATTGGGAAATGCGGTCTTGAATGATATTACCGCTGTGCAGATCCAGTACTGGTGCGTCTGCATCGCCGAAGGGACTGTGCCTTATTGGGAAGTGAACGAGGTTCCGTCTCCCCACTGTCTGCATCATCGATTCGCTCAGCGGGTAAGATCGCTCTGGGGTATTTTCTGGATGTAGCGGTTGAGAACCGTTGGATTGAATAAATCCGGTGGCGAAGGCCAAAGTGCCCCACGGCAGGGCGTTTCAATGGCGGATATATGTGACCCCACAGAAGCTTAAGTCCATTGCCTGCAGATGGACTCGGCAAATGCCGCGGTCGTCTACCTGCTTGAATACATGGTGCCGCGTATCGGCGAAGCCTTGGTCTTAAGATGCGGAGACGTGGATCTGAGCCGAAATCAGCTCAACGTCCTTCGTACCCAGTCGGTTAATGCCAACTTACACTTGGCCGAAACCGTTCCGAAAGGGAACCGAACCAGGTTCATTCCCATACCCAGCCAGCTGTTGCCCATGGTCAAGACTTTGCTGGAGGACCCGGACACTAAGAATTATCGGTTGTTTGGGCCGCGAGGTGATAGGCAGACCATCATCAACTGGTGGAACTGTATATGGGCGTCTGCCCTGCGTGACGCCGGCATGCAGAATATTTAAGAATTGGTCATTCGTTCTTTGCGCCACACCTCCGCCTTCCAGCGATCAGGGCCGGTGCGGACATAGAGACCCTGCAGGCAGTCCTGGACCACGCCTCTGTCACTGAGATTCTGGACACTTACGCTGATCTTTGATCGAAGTTCTCGGCCAGGACATCAGAATTTGACAATGGAAGTTTGCTCATAGCTGCGACCATACTGGAAAGCAATCAGACTCATGTATCTTCAAAATCACAAGAAGGTACTTCTTCTCAAAAGTGAGTCGAAGGACGGTCTTCTGTGAATTTGTTGATACCTCTGATTTTTGCAATGACTATGCAATAATGCGCGCTTCCCTGACGTTTTACGTCTATTCGTAGGCGAAGTCGCAGTGTTTGATAATGTTAATGGTTTTAATGTATTATTCGTCGGGCGTTAAGCTGACTATGCTCTACTTCACATTAATATTTGAAGATGGCAAAGCGACGAGTCTCACAACAATATGAAACCAATTCCAACCTTATTTACTAATACTTGATTAATGATACGATAACTAATAAATATACCTAATACTAATCACCCAAAACTTTGACATTTTTCCCTTTCTTTGTAGAATAGAACGTAACCAGCACCTAATAGAACTGGTTCCAACACATCGTTGTGTTGCTATATTTATTAATCAAAGAAGATGACTAAAAATGCAAGTACAAAGATTATCTAAGAAGCTAGCAGCTATATCAGTATCACTGATGACATTTATTGGCATCCTAGTTCTAACACCCTCTACCGCGAATGCAGCGGAAACACAAGTATCCGATTCAGAGTCCGCAATCGTTAAAAAATCAGTGCTAGGATCCGATACCCAGGTCAAAGGGACAGATAATATTATCCGTGAAATCCGGCCAGAACATGAAAATATGTATCCGACATTCACTATCGATTTTGCCTCTGGCGATGTAATGGCTGTCACTCAGCAAGGGAACGTGTTTGAATGGAAGGATAGTCAGGGTAATCTGATTTTCCACATTGATTCTCCCAAGCTTCCGAGTGGGCGTCAGGCAACACTTGAATGGAATGCTGATACACGTCAACTAGTTATCGTTCCCAAGCTGGGCCTGATGCCACGATGCGCAAAGAGCAAATTAGGGTCAATTGCAGCAAACATAGGATGGGGCATCGGTGTTTGCATGCCACTCGGTCTTGCGAATGTTGCTGCAGGTGCCGTTTGCACAATTGGCCAATCAATTGCCGCTGAGTACATTCCTTGGCACAATGTTTGCTGAGAAGAGAGACGTCTCCTGATATGCTAAAAAAGATTCTTTCCATTCCGCTTTATATAGTGATTTGCGTATTGCTAACAGTGGTGACTGCAGAGGTTGTAGGGCGGCCATGGAAGGTAGTTTTGACAAGCCCATATACGATAATTGGCTTAGTTTGTGGAACTTTGACATACTGCTTTATCGTGTTTATAGGACCTTGGCTGAACAGGAAGATGCAATAAGTAAAAAGGAGAAGAGCTACTGACAAGCAGGGTTTATTCGTAAACATCATTTGTTTAGGGATAAACCCTGCTTGTTTATCCAGTTAAATATACTTAATACTCCCCCGCTTCTCCGAAGATCTTAGTGACAACGCACTGAGTACTATTACTGAAACAGGTTGCGACATCTCTTGGGCTCACACGGACCATAGTATCTGCGACATTTTGATGTTTTTCTGCATCCTTTGATCACCTGGCGACAGGTTCCTATCTTGAAATCAGAGAAGACTTGATGCTTAGTCGCTATTTTATGCTCACTATTATTCTCAAATCTTCTTATACTGTTGGTCGTAACCTTAAACCTACTTGTCGTTACCCTGTTGAGTACCAATTGACTTACTGCCTTATGCGGGAGTGAAATAAAATCGGACACATATTGGGCACATCGCTAATGATGCCTTCATAAGTTGGTATCAGTCAATAACTGAAACATGCTATAATTCGCACTAAATCTTCGGTTATTATCAGTATTAACATGCAGCTCGCATGCACCAGAACAGCAGCTTATTTTACAAGGAATCGCGGGTTCAAATCCTGCCGTTCCGACTAGAGTAGTAACGATTCCAAGGTTCTGCGCCTTCTAATTCTTATATTCTCCGAATTGTGCACACATTTGACATGCCGCTGGTGCTTCCCATTTCTTCTCTCTTTTAGCCATACTGCGCTGTGGCGGATTGGAGCGTCGTTTTTATATTACAGACACCTGGCAATCGGTATTTCATTAATTCGTGTATCCTATCCCGCACACCAATATCGGGCTGTCAGATGTCCCGTGATCTTTCGATCTCCCTGCAAATCGAACTTACAACGTCCAGGAGGCCTTCATCGTGAGAGACGACCACTAGGGCTTCCTAGTAGGGTGCCGGCACCTCGGCCTGGGCTGACTGGGAATGTAGGTCAAGATGATCGGTCGGTTCATCCAGAATCAGTGGGTCAGGTTCTCGGCTGAGGGAACAGACGAGTTGTAGACGCTTCGCCTTCGCCGCCGGAGAGGGTCGGATACTGATAGGTCCAACCGTCTGCTATGCCCAAGGTCCGTCTGATGGCAACGGGTCGCCGTGACCAATCGTTGGTGAAATCGTCCAGGTTGCGCGGTTGCTCGGCGATAGACTGGGAACAGTATTCGCAGATCAAGATGCTGAGTTTCGGGGACTGATTCGTCCCTGGGTCGGCGATAGGTATCGGCACAAGAGCAGAGCCAGGGTGGTTTTGCCGCAACTGTTGTCGCCGAGTATGGCGGTCCAGCCCCGGTCAAGGGTCGCTGACAGAAGCTCGAAAATGGCGGATGAGCCGCTTGGATAGGCGAAGCCGAGGTCGGTAATGGTGATGATACTAGGGTTCGGCATGGGTTTCCCTCTGATGGTGATACGGTCTGATTCATCATCATGGGAATCGTTGGTTGTGACCGGTCGGTTGGTTAGACTGTCATCGCGCAACTTCGGGTCGTCAATCTTATGTTGCAATAATCACGGTGATAGTGCGAATGTGAATGACGGTAGTTTTGTCCTGATGACTCCCCTGCGGGGGACAGTCGCCACAAATAACTGTGAAGTTCATGCTTTGGCCGCTACAGTAGGGTGGCAGACTAGAAACGAAGCTCACCAATTTCGACGGTCTATACCGACCGCCTGGGCAACTGTCTTATCACAGACACAAGTCGAAGTCCTCTTTCTCTTGGACTATCTTGGCACATGGGGCAGTCCCCCCGAATAGCTTTCTTCACACAACTTTAACCTAGAATCTCCTCTTTTGCATGGATCTGCCTCCGGATGCTGATTTCCGGTTGCCTGTGGCGGATAGGTCTGAGATGTCGGCAGGATTTTGATTCTCGTCGCTGGGTCCTCGCGGATTCGAAAGCGGGTCGGGCTGGTGGACGGTCAGAGCTGATGTCGCCGGTTTCCTACCGTTCTGACCGGGACCACCAGGAGTGTACTAGGGCCACTGTGGGAGCATGGCAGAGTGTCACAATCGGATCCACCGCACTGGTTTTGACCCAAGCGCTATCTCATTTAGCGTCGTCTACGCTCAGCCTTAGCCCTAAGCCACAATTGAGTTTTGGAGTTTTGCGTTTGGCGCTCGCACGGTGCGCAGTTAGTTGTGTTAGAAGCCAGCACTGTCTCTACTGCTTTTCGGGGTAGAACCGCATACTATGGCGGTATCTTTTTACCTAGAGAGCAAATGAAAACCGCAATCGCAACCAAGCTGCCCTTTTACTCTAGCCATCCTTACCACGAATCTGTAGACGTGGCTAAGCTGCTTTTGGACAGCGGGTTGACAGGCATCAGAGTGTAGGACCTCATGGATTGTTTGGAGTTGGTAGGCTATTATCGTCTCAAGGGCTACTGTTATCCTTTTCTTACTCCTATGGCAGGTAGCAGTAATACATAAGCTGCCTTTTCTCCCCAGCACCGCAGAGTATCCCATATGGGAATGGTACGTGTTCAACCAGGAGCTGGCGCAACATCATCTTTGATGGCATCATCAGCATTGAGGTCTTTATCAAAAGCTCCTGGCTGCTGAACTTGCCACAGCAACTGGCCTGTTCGGCTGCCTTGAACCTGTCGGTCTGCCTGGATTCAGTACCGAAGAGTATAAGAGTGCGAGTGTGGCATCGCCAAGGATTATAAGTGATCTTCCGATCTTCGCTGCCACAGCTCAAGCATTTCCAGAGCACCTACTGCGATTCACTACCACCCATCTGGATGCTAGTGTATGCCTGCCCTACAGTAGATTAAGAAGATCATCTACAAAGGTGCCAACCCTGCCATCAAAAGCAGATTGGCCCTGTATCTGGGAATCATGTCCAATAAGTCCAGGGTCAGCATTGAGACACTGCTACGTGGCTGGCTCGGGAATTTGCGTGTGGCTCATAACAAGACCGTCCACCATGGACATTATGGAACTACATGGACTCAAAGATGACACCTACCAAACCCGTGCTGGAACCTGAAGATAATGATTGGTAAGACAACAAATGGGAGCCTTTCTGCCAATCTAAGTCAAAGGGCCGTGCGGGATTCCTGGCCATGGAACTCCTCCTGCTGAAGCAGCTGGGCGTCACTCGTTGGCTCAGGAACCTCTTAATCCTTATGAAATGCTATCCCAGCTTTCCTCTCAAACTGATTGGCTTTCCGAACAATTGGCAGAAGCTGCCCATCTGGCAATGAAGTTGCAAATCTTCTCTTACAAGATATCACCAGTTTTAAGAGGCAAATTTTTTTGGGGCGTGTAGTGTTCGGAGACGAGCAGGCGGCGGGATGGTCGAACTGATACAGATCGTCAGAGCTCGCCGAATTCGACCCATTACAATTTTCAATGATTGCTATAGCCGAAAGTTACTCTCTCAGAGTGCAGGACTTAATTATTATGTTGATAATATAATATGACTGACTTGTTCATTGAACCTCATTTTCTGATCGTCCACAGACATAGAGAGAAAAATTTCGTCTGTAGACGTCTGATTCTTAATCCTTTATATAATTCCGACTCTAGGTATTTGGACATATCCATACTAAGAATTATTGAAAAATACAGATTTTCATCTATTATGATCCAAACACCACACAGAATCCGATCTGGTACATTTCGGGCAAATCGATACACTAACGTACTGGTTTTAGCTCATATCAGTTAGTAGTGGAAACTTGTTAGCACTTGCAGCATGGCAATAGATATTAGCGACGAAGAGCAGTTTATATATGCATACTAGTCTTTACTAGTCTTTCTCTTAATAATGGGTCATGATTTCAAATCCATCCAGCCTGACATTATTGCTGAGTTCTATTGTTCAAAGAGTCTAGGTATCAGGACCTTTATAAGCACTAAATTATCATTGGATTATTCAAGACATATTTAGTTTTTCGATCTGTGTAAATTATTGATTCGATCTGCTCAAATGCTTTATAAGCATACAGAAATCTTATTGCAATATTTACTTGTTCACAGTGATATTTCCATGTACAGCAACAAAGAATTGCAATGTAGACTTTACGATAGCCACTATTCATAGTTATGCCGCGTAGTTATACAAGAAGTATAACTACTCCGATACGGAATGATTGCTTGGTAACCGTTGTCCTTGCTTTTATAAAGTGAACCTAGTTTAAGGCAGTATATGATTTCGAGAAAAACGAAGAAAAGGCATCATCTGGGTAGAGACGAAACTGACCAGAGCGAGTAAAATTTATAATAATCAATAAGAAATAGAAATATTGCATCATCTAATTCTTGGTCTTTTTTGAACGTCTCTGTAGGATAAAATCCCATATAAGGAAAGAAAGCTAGTGCTCAAAAGCACCTAACATCCTCCTATGACCTATGAGAGTTCCAAATTGGCTTATAATGATTAGATTTATACAAGCTCTACATTAAATATTGCAGGTGCCTATTATTGCAGCGCTATTTCCTCTGTACCTGAATATTGTTATTTCCTAATTTTGTTGCTGTGGTATAGATATATTTTTCTTTCCTTCTATTTATTTTGCAAAATTCTATAAAAGTCACAAGCTGGTTATATATAAATTCAGAAAGACAGATAAGTCAACAACTAGTTGATATAATATTAAGATGTCTTGTATCGAAAAGGGTTAGAAATGATCAATATTGCTTCATGGCTGAATGATATTAACAACATAGCTTCTGTTGGGACGGCGTTTGCATCCTTATGGATTTCTTTTATAGCTAATCAATTTAATAGACGTGAATCACATAGGGATCTTGCAAAGGATTTACAAGAGAGCCGCGATAAGGTATATGCTGCATACCATGCTTTGGTTTCAAGTATTGTTGAGAAAAAAGATGATTCCACTTATTTAGTAGATATGTTTCACTCCAATTCCATTGCTTTGATTAATGCTATCGAGGCTAGTAGTACTGTACAGCCTCAACTGACAAATTGGCTGCATGCACTTGATGGACAAATCAATGTAGTGAGTCTGATGAGGTCACGACTCAGTGTCAGTCATTGGTCCCAACAAACAGACTTAACAGATGATACAAAATGGGCGAGTGCTCTTATGAATCTATTATTGGATGTTGTGAAAGATTCAGTCACGCCATTGACTCCAGCAGCAGACGATTTGGAACTGTTAGATAATAATTTCATGCTCGAATTAGATAATCCATCATTGGTAAATGGTGGCGGTGAGGCGAAACCCACAATTGATCCGAAAACGTTTGAACAAGTAAGAACGAAGTGGCTACCAAAAGAGATGAAAAAAGGCGAGCAAAAATTAAGACTACAAGCTTTAGTAGACTACAAGGTGATAGCTGAAAATGCAATAGCTTTTATTCTTTATGGAGATCTCATTTACAGACCAGAGGATCAGCAGGAGCGATTCGAAAAAATAAGCATGATTATACTTGACAATCTTTTTAAGCGCTTTTCGAGTTTGGCTAGCAAGCAGATAAATGCTATACTTAATTCACATAAATCCATATTTCGAAGAAGTAATGGTAAGTAGATTTGTTTCAATTCTAATTCTATGCAGTAACTGAATTTTGATGAAAATTGGCCATGCTTACGAACTTTCAAATTCTATTAGTGCAATCGGAGTTACGGTTTAGACTGCGATTTTGAGTTCAAGTATTTCTTGAATGTGTGAAGAAAATCCAATACCTCCTCCAGGTAGCAGCTCAGTTGAAGTGAAGAAACGGAATGGCCTTTTCAGCAGGTACTACCGCTTGTTGCTATACTCTTAGTTTTGTCAGCTCCATCTGAGACCACCCACGTTTTTTTGTTGTCTTTTCTAGGCGGTTATTCATGATTAAAGAAATTCTCGACATCGCAGGTCAAGGAAAGGACTATTGATATTTCTATTAGAAAGCACACGAGCATGAGCGCCCATTGATTGCCCCCCACCACCACCAAACTGGCCAACAGGCAACGACCGACACCGACCAGAGGAAAACACTGTAAGTTGCTCAGTTTTCCATAACAATGGCTCTTAAGGTATTGGGATCCACCAAAATAACACACCAAAGGCTCACGGCTACCAGACAAAGTTATCCATTAAAGCCTTGACCGCGGCATGAAGCTAGCCAGGATGACTACCAGAAAGATGCTGTTCACCAGGCCTGGAATCAAAGCGGCTGTGAGTGCTGATAGCGAACGGGAGCCGAAACGAACAGTACCATATGATTTTGGGTTGTTCATCGACTATTGCTTTACTGCCCTTCTTGTCCTTCATGGGTTTCTCTTTTGTTGAACTCAAATCAGACCTATCGACCCGGATGAGCACCAGAATAAAGCAAAGCTAACTTGCGTCAGGTCTGTTTGATTTTATACATACGTATAAGCAATGGCAACGGGTCTACCCCTTGGTATCTGCTTTTTGGATGTCATCAACCGGGTACTCGGTAGAAAATCATTAATAGGTATCAGCGAAACGGATCTATTTATTAAAAAAATCTGTGAATCCTTTGCACCCTTGTTATTTTGCAAACGTTAACAGGCTCATTCCCTAATCAGAGGAGATTGATATTTGTGCTTTTGCCGGGATTCAACGCACGAAGGGTGTCGTTTCGCCAATATGACGAGAGAATTGTTGACTACACAGTTGTGCGGAGGATGCTGTCTGTTGCAGATAAGGGAGATTTCCTAGGCTGTAGGAAGACCTTGGAAGGACACTATAACAAGTCATTACACGATGATTGGTCTAATTTGCGGGGCAATAGCGTATTGCCACATGCCTTTATTGTCCCTCTTACGCGCTGAGAGCTTGATAGCAACTAATAGCTTGAATACTGACGAAACATATGCCTTGTCTTGCTCATTCAGCTCATATCGTTTGAAGTATATGACTACTTTTCATACCGTTATGGATTGTCTGTGTTGATTGTAATTTTCAACTGAGCTTAAAGACATTTAGTTTTGCCAGTTACGAGTCCAAACAATATTAAGGTTCGTTCATCCGATGGTTCCCGTGCGCAGTATGCATATATTACTGAAGAAAAGTGAAGGTCAGATCGGACGATTCCGGTAGTGAACCTATCCTCAAATTAAGATAAACCTGATTGTTTTGAACCCTGTTGACCTTTGCAAGGGAACGAGTGCCGACATTGAAGCTTTTGACAGCTCCCCACTCTAATGAAACAAAATGTGGGTTTGGAGTAAATAGATCGGAGAACATTCAACTTTAACCGTTGCCATCTTCATTATCCTTGCTCTTTGATTATTTATGGTACAGGTCAGATCAAGTATGCATGACCATTGTTGACACCTTACTGAAATTGAAGAGGATCTTCTTTGGTGTATATGTCTTTGCGGAAAGTAATATAAGACGAAGCTGGCCGATTCGTATAGCGGAACTAGAGCCCGTATGCGGTCGTCTCGTTGCTGTGATTATGCTATAGGTTGCAAATGTAATGGGACTAATTAAATAACGTGATTACTTTCTGATTGCAATAAACCGGTAGGCGGCAGATCCAATCACGTCGCAGTTCTACAAAACCCAGATTGTAGCGAAAATTGACAGGAAAACCGCTCAGATGGCACAGGTCGTGTGTATATAGTGTCGGGGTCTACTTCTCGATTCGCTCAGAACAGCCCTTCGTCGAATTGCTCAACACCGCGAGTTCTGTAAGCGCAATGCTACGCCGGAAGTTGGAGTTTCTTGCCCAATTCATAAATGGCTTGCATCACAAATTGGGCGGGATCTCTAATGAATCTCGTTGAGCTGATAGATCGCTACCTAACCGAGCTTCTCAATCTACGTCTCCGCAATTGGATGAGCGCGCCAACGGCGGGCAAAACAACTCCTACGAGGGTCACTCTGGTCCATCACCAAAATGACAGGATTAACGTCACTAAGAATAGCACCAGCCGCTTAATAGAGAGTGAGATACACGCTGCTGTAATTTACCGGACTGGGGTGGATTGATGGATACTACAGCAACCTGGTTGGCTGTTTGGGTGCCGAAGCAACCGGCATCAAAGATGGCTAGCCCGGTTATGCAAAGTATGGGGTTACCGATATCGATGAGCAGGATGGCAGCGCCGATTGCAGCTACGATCAGACAATCGATGACGACGACATGCGGATCGTGACGGTCGGTCAGACTTCCGGCCCACCTGGTTACGAGCAATCCAAAGACCCTGGCGAGGCTAAGAGTTCAATCTGCGTAAGATTCAGACTATAGGGCGGTTTGGAGAGCGCTATTGAAAGGCCGACTCAAATGAGATTGAAAGCAGAAAATCAGAGCATGCCGGTTTCGGATGCCAGTCGAAATGCTGGATAGATGCACAGCAATCGAGGAAGCACTCGCAGAGTGGTAAAGTACGAACCTTTGTTTCCGGTTTGTTTCTGATGCCGAGGCAATACGATTGCGCACAGCACGCCTGTCGCTACGAGCAGAATTGCGAGGCAGACGAGCATGCCACGCCAGCCAAGCAAGCTCGTCAAGGCTCCTCCGACGAAACAGCTGAGAAGAATCCAGCCTTTCCGCAAGAACGATTCCTACTCGGCTGCCACGAACCTCTAGCGGCATGAACCGCTTGACGGCGGAGACGGCTTCTGCAGCGACTGTGGAAGCGACCCCGACAAGTCCGAATACGCCTACCAGTGCTCCTGCAGTAGGAGCGCTGGCTGCGGCGGCTAGCACGATGGCAAGTCCTGCCAGTTGAATGGGAACTAATCGACCTGGCGAAAAGCGATCAGCCAACGGAACCAACAGTACCAGTCCAATAAGGTACCCGGCCATCACAGCAGTGACAATCTGCCCTGTTACAGCTGCTGAAACGCCGAAGTCAGCGGCGATGCTGCCGAGTGCCGATTATACCGCATATTGTGTCGCCAGCGACGTGCCAGAAGCCAAAGCAAGTGCTGTGGCTCCCAGCACAGTGATGATTCCACAGTCTCCGTGGTTCGATGTATCCTGCTGCTTTTCTTCTTCCGAGGATGGTTCAGTCATACAAGCACCTCCTCCACTGATCGGGCTAGCTCATATGCGTTGGAGATGGAAGTCGCGTTAACGGTAATTATTATCTGCGAGTAACCGGCGGTGCCGTTGCCAGGAGAAATAAAACTGATGTGTTCACTAATTTGCACCCTTATTTCAGCAATACACACTACTTTGGTAGTTAATTTAGTGTAACTACTAAAGTAGTACTAGTGTTGATTAACTGGTAAGTTTGAGTAAGTGTCTAATACCACAAATCTCATTTCAGCTCTCACCCGACTAGGCTTCAGCCGCTACGAAGCGAAGGCATACGTTGCCTTGGTTGGTCAAGCGCCGATGAATGGTTCTCAGGTGAGCCGTCGCGCAGACATGCCGCCATCGAAAATATACGAAACACTGGCTCGCCTTGAGACAAAGGGCGCCGTTCTGGTTAATCACTCTGAACCAGTCCGATATACGGCCGTATCCCCTAAGGATGTTCTCACCTTCCTCAAGGACAAGTTCGAGGCGGACCTATCAACCGCTCAAGAGGAGCTCGCCGATTTGCCGAAGAATAAAGAACCGGGCCTGGTGTGGTCACTGCACAGCCGCGACGCAATTGTGCAGGCTTCAATCCGGCTCATCAACGAGGCAAAGCATAGCGTATTCGCTGGGGTTTGGGATGAGGAGATGGACGATCTTGGTCCGCTGCTCGACAAAGCTGCCGTCCGAGGTCTCGACGTGCATGTCGCCATCTATGGCACCAGTACTTTGACGCACCCGCACACCTACGACATGAACGAATGCGGCGCCTCTGCCCGATTGCGACTCTCTGGCCGACGTTTGGCTGTAGTGGTGGCCGATGATGACCATACCTTGGTCGCTTCTTTCGGTGACCGTACACCTGACGAGGCCGTGCGTACTACCAACCCCGTAATGTGTTTGCTGGCCGTCGAGTACATCAAGGCGGATATTTCCGGTCGTCTCATGATCAACGCCATGACTCCGCAGGCATTTCAGGGCTTGCTGAAGACTCAGGATATGCAAGATATGCTTGTGCATGTCGAATAATGCACCTTGGTACCTAGATGATTGTGCTTGTCTTTTAGCAAATATTGGATTTACTCGGCTATCTGGTACCTTCGTACTTGAGGAGTAGATGCCATTTTCGTCAAGTCTGTACGCCACTGGTTCCGTAGCTTTTTATATATGTGCTGGACATGGTCATAGTCGAATGCAATGCATTATTAGACGTTCTTCTCTTCGCAAGACCTGATAGTTGCAAAAGTACTCAGTAGTAATCGGTATAATTCATGCCACAAACCAAGCAGCAAGATATATTGCTCCGTCAATACTTCTGATCAAAGTGTTGACCATGAATGAGATGGAAGACACCAGGTTTTGGACAAGCAATTTCCGACATGCTGTTCATTCTGGAATCCAGGACAGCTTTATCTGAGCATGAACCTGGTTGTCTCCTACGCAGGCAAGGAAACGAACCCTAAGTTACAAAACTAATTGTGTTTTATATAGGACGGATTAGGTGCATTGCAGCAGTTGCATTGATGTAGGTGGATTAAAAAATACCCAACTTTGACACTAGGTACTTTCGTGATCTTATGCGATATAGATTCGGTTCAGATATGTTCGCCAATATCGACCTTTGCCTGTCTTATGTAATCAAGCGAGAGTTAATGCTGATAGGTCATGTAAGGCTGATCAGAGCGATTCCCATGAGGATATTGACTACAAAACTGGCGCAGCCATGTCAGCAAACATTGAGAAATCCTCATGATTCTTTTTAAGGAGTCCAATCAGTTTATAAAGACAAGTTCGAGGAATATCCCAAGAAGCCGCTGTTTACTATGAGGCATGAACGCAACGAATATTCTCGAAAGAAACATTGCTGGGCAGCCCTATGTGCCTGACAGGTACTCCTTTAGCAACAGACAAATCCCACAAGGTGAGGTTGATTCGCCTGTCTTTTACGGCAGTCCAAAACCGGTCGACGCCGATATTGTCATTCCCATATACAACGAGGAGATTCAGCTGGCTGATTCCGTATCCAATTTATGCAGCTTTCTGGATCGTCACGCCAGAGATCTGACACCCTTCAGCTGGAATATCGTGATTGCAGACAACGCCAGCACAGACGCCAGTTGGCAGATCGCCATGTCTTTGTGCGACTGGTGCCCCAACCACGGTGCGTGCCTTGCACCTCGCGAGAAAGGGTCGCGGGTATGCTCTGAAACAGGCCTGGCTCAGCTCCAGGGCAGCAGTCGTCGCATATATGGATGTGGATCTATCTACCGACATCGGTTCTACGGGCAGCCTTATTCTCCCCCTACTCCAAGGCGGGGCTGACATCGCCTTTGGCTCACGTCTTATGCCGCAATCTCAGGTCATCCGCTCCCCCAAACGTGAATTCATTTCGCGCACCTACAACCTCATGCTCCGCTCATATCTGGCGGTCTCCTTTCATGATGCCCAGTGCGGCTTCAAGGCCATCACCGCCCAAGCTGCGCATGTCCTTCTGCCTCAGGTAAAGGATAACGAGTGGTTCTTCGATACGGAGCTGCTTGTGCGTGCCCAGCAGGCAGGGATGACCATGCTGGAGCTTCCTGTCCGTTGGGTGGAGGATGCCGGCTCGACGGTCGACATCCCAGACACGGTAAAAAAGGATCTGGAAGGCATGCATCGGGTCAGGGAGGGTATGGAGGCCCGAGCGGTCGAGGAGCTTCGCGTCGACCTGGACTCCCCTGCCGTCTGGGATCAGATCCGCCAGCATGAGCTGCGCGGATCCCTCTTGCCTGCCAAAGAGGAGGATTCGCATTCATGTATGCAGAATCCAGGCAAAGAAGCTGCCGCTTGTTGAGCGGCTGACAGCAAACGAAATCTCATACAGAAAGAGCAAACTTCACCTATCATGAACGCTTCATTGGCTTCTAACAGCAGCTATGGCTTCCCCCCGCATTCACAGACTTTCAATCCTCCACGATCAACAAGTGCAGATGCAGTTGCTGATGAGCACGCTTCCCGCGCGTATATTCTGCCCCGACGGACTCGTGGAGACTGGGTGGCACTGGGTGTCATGCTGCTTGCAGCCTGTGCAATATTCTTCATCAACCTCACGGCCTCCGGGTATGCCAATGAGTTTTATTCAGCTGCGGCCCAGGCTGGTTCGGTCAGCTGGAAGGCCTTTCTCTGGGGGTCCCTGGACTCGGGGAACGCCATCACCGTGGACAAGCCACCTGCAGCTCTCTGGCTGATGGCACTTTCCGTGCGCATCTTTGGTCTGAGTTCCTTTGCCATCCTCCTGCCGGAAGCGCTGATGGGGGTGGCGACCACCTACCTGCTCTATGCCACCTTGCGCCGGTACTGGGGCAACTGGGCGGGCATTGTCACCGGATTCATCTTCATGCTCACTCCAGTAGCCGCGCTCATGTTCCGTTTCAACAATCCCGATGCCTTGCTGGTGCTATTGATGACTGGAGCCACTCACGCGCTTCTTAGATCTCTGGAGTATGTCAACCATCCCTCTGGCAATCGAAAGCGCACTTGGTGGATGGTCCTGGCCGGGGCTCTGATCGGGTTTGGCTTCCTTACTAAGCAACTGCAGGTGCTGCTCGTACTGCCTGGCTTTGCCCTGGCTTTTCTTCTGGCGTCACCTACAGGCATGGTTCGTCGCATCCTGGATTCACTGGCTGCCATTGGCTCCATGATCGTCACTGCCGGCTGGTGGGTGTTGCTGACGGTCATCGTGCCAGCCAGCGACAGACCTTATATAGGCGGTTCCCAGCGCAACTCCTTCCTTGAGCTCACCTTTGGCTACAACGGTTTCGGACGCTTGACCGGCAGCGAAGAAGGATCCGTCATACCCGGCCACGGCCATGAAGGAGGTGGCATGCCGGCTGGTGGCGTTCGCGGCGGCGGCAAGTGGGGCCAGACTGGCCTCAATCGTCTGTTCAGCGGCGAGTTCGGTACGCAGATTTCCTGGCTGGCTCCTTTGGCTTTCGCCGGCATTGTCATCAACTTGCTGGTTATCGGCAGAGCTGTCCGTACAGATGTGCGCAGGGCCAGCGTCATTGCTTTCGGAGGTTGGCTGACCGTCACCTGGCTCGTTTTCAGCTTTATGGCCGGCATTTTCCACCAGTATTACACCGTGGCTCTGGCACCTGCCCTGGCTGCCCTGGTGTCCATCGGCGCATTCAGTCTGTGGATTGCCCGGGACAAGCGCTGGGCCAGGATCGTCACGCCGATTCTTATCGCCTTCACGGCCTTTTGGGATTTCAGCCTGGCAGGTCGATCCCAGTGGCTCCCCTGGCTCAAGTGGGCCATTCTCATAATCGGTCTCATGGGCGCCCTCGGTTTTGCCTTGGCTGGACTGTTGCGAATACGACGACTCGCTCTTGCGGCCCTCCTTCTCTCAGTCATAGGGCTTATGGCTGGCCCTGCTGCATGGACGCTGTACACCGTATCCCAAGGACACATGGGATCAATCGTCCTAGCCGGACCCAGCCTGACTTCAGGGAGCATGGGTGGTGGCCCCGGTGGTATGCCCGGGGGTGCTCCTGGTGGCGGTCAGCCTGGCGGTGGCCAGGCAGGCGGCATGGCACCTGGCAATATCCAACAGCAAGGTATGCCTGGTGGTGACGGCGGTCCCGTGGGCTCATACCAAATGGGCCAAGACCCGATGAATCAGCAAGGTCAGTCACGCCAGCAGGGCCAGATGCCTGGTGGTAGTTCGAATAGTCAACAGGCTCCTAGCATGGGTTCCCAAGGACCAGGTCCCATGGGCCAGGATTCCTCGGGTTCACAAGGAGAATCCAGCACTTCGGGTGCGCCTTCCATGCGTTCACAGCGCAAAAGCCAATCTGGATTCCAGGGTGGACCAGAAGGAGGAAGGATGAAAGGAGGAAGTCTGCTTGGTGGAGGCCGGTCCAGTTCCAAGATCGTCGCCAAGCTGGAAAAGTCATCCGACTCCCACCGCTGGGTTGCTGCCACGACAGGATCCCAGCAGGCGGCGGGCTATCAGCTGGCTTCTCAAAAGCCGGTCATGGCCATTGGCGGGTTCAATGGTTCCGACCCCTACCCCAGCTTGGAACAGTTCAAGCAGTACGTGAAGGATAGGCAGATTCATTACTACATAGCTGGTGAGATGGGCGGCCATCAGATGGGAGGTTCCGACACCGCCACGCAAATCTCGCAGTGGGTGGCCAAGCACTACACCGCAACCACGGTCGACGGCGTCACTGTTTATGATCTGACCCAGCAGAAGGCCAGCTGAGCGGTGGGAGCAGCTTTCGCCTAAGAGTTACTTCCAGGTTTGCGGTAACAAGATAAAGACGAGACGAGCTACAGACTTCTAATCTGTGGGTCGTGAGTAGTTGCCTCCTTTGTGTGTAGTAAAAGTGCAAAGTAGTGAGCGGACTGGCAATACTTCAGTCCGCTCATTTTCATATTGACAAGTTCGCGCTGGAATTCAGATCTGATTATTGCAAGACTCTGCATTGCAGGCCAGATCACATCAGATTAAACTAAATAAGAACTTTTGATCTTATTGCGCTCTTCTTTGTTGTATTGGTCTGCATTGCAATCAACTTGCTGAGCACCATGGAAGGCAAAACTAGTAGGTTCCCAAGATGGAGCGAACTTGATGGCTTCTTCGATTGAAATTCTCCGGTTCGCATGGAGATTGATTCCACGGTGCTCATCGTGTGCCCCTCTGTTCAGAATCAGGCGGCTTCATACGGCTCTGCGCTACGTGTTCTGTGGAATAATGTTCTGGGGGTTCCACTAATTCGAGGAAGTTCTCTTCCAGACATATTCGCAGTGAATGCTCTGGTCTTCGAGCACCATTGACGCGAGCCCTGTGTCGGATACTCGCACATCGATATGACCCTTTTCGCGACGGTTCTCCAATGTCCCCTAGTAGAGCAGGTGACCACCGGCAATGATGCCAACTACCGGAGCCATCTTTTCGATTTCGGACAGGATATGGCTGCTGATGATGACGGTGACTCCCTCGGAAGCGGCCAAGTCCATGATCATCTGTCGCACCTCGACCACAGCCTGTGCATCCAAGCCATTGGTGGGCTCATCCAAGAGCAGGAGCTCTGGTTGCGATATCAGCGCCATGGCGATGCCCAGTCGCTGCTTCATCCCCAGGGAATAGGTTCCCACTCTCCTCTTCTCGTATCCCCGTAATCCAACCTTGGTTAGCGCTTCTGAGGCAGCTGAAACTGGCAGACCCAGATAATCGGCTACCATGCGGCAGTTATCCAGTCCCGACAGGCCTGGATAGAAGCTGGGTCCTTCAATCATGGAGCCCACACGGCCCGGCTGTATCGTGCTCTTCTTTCCGACCTGCTGTCCCAGCAGCCACATGCTCCCCGCAGTCGGTTTTGTCAATCCCAAAAGGAGCTTCATGGTGGTCGATTTTCCGGCCCCGTTTGGTCCCAGCAGTCCGTAGACTCCGCCAGCCGGCACCCGTAGGTTCAGCCCATCCACGGCTTTAAATCCGCCATAGGTTTTGACCAACCCCTGTGTGGCCACAGCCAGCTGTGGGTGATTGCTTCCGTCCGTATATGCCATTGCGCCTCTCCTTCCGATAGGAATTCAACTGATTCCTATGCAAGTTCGGCGGGCACAATCCTTCAACGCAGGAAAAGAAACTGTCCCCTGTAGGGGACAAGTCGCTGCTGATGAGGCTAATTTGCACCCATGGGAAAAGGGTCTCGCTGAATTTAGTCGTCTTCATGATCAGGGAATACTTCGCAAACAAGCAGGGTCAAAAGCGTCCTCTTAAGAACCTGTTATTGGAATGCTTGAGGCCGGTGTTTGCATGCACTCCCTCACCCCCGTCCTCAGGAAACAATTGATTTGACCTTGACATGATGGCAGGGTTTAGGGTCAAGACATGACACGAGAGAGCAAATCCACTGGCGAGGGCAGTAAGAGCGGCTTGAGCATCGGTCAGATGTCTGAGCTTACGGGGGTCAGCCGGAGAATGCTGCGCCACTGGGAAGAGGAAGGACTGATTTCTCCCATTCGCGGCCAGGCGAATTACCGGCAATATATGCAGGATGACGTCGCGCGGCTGGAGCGAATTGTGACCTACAGGGAGATGGGATTCAATGCCAGGCAAATCAAGGCATTGCTCAATTGCAAGACACCGCTTGCCTTGGACGAGTTGCGGGGTCAGCGCTCGCGAATTGATGAGAAAATCCAACTTCTTAGGAAAGCCGCAGATCGTTTGGACCGGCTCATAGCCCTTGCCCAGGGGAATTTAGGCAATGATTCAGCCCCTACGAAGACCGATCAGGAGGACCAGTACTTTTCGGAAGCATACGAACGCTGGGGTACCGGCAGGCAGTGGCTTGAGTATGCCGAGCGAAAAGCTTCCCACTCTGAACAAGAGCAGAAAAAGGACATGGCTCGGCTTAAAGACGTGGGAAGTGAGCTCGCGCAAGCCAAACGGAAAGGTCTGGCTCCCACCTCGGACGAGGTTCTCGAACTGATTGACGAGCATCGGCAGGCTTTGTCATGGTTCCATGTGACGCCGTCTATGCACGTCATTTTGGGGCGGATGTATGTGGCCGACCCGCGTTTTAGACGCCATTACGAACAACTGGAACCTGGATTGGCGAAATGGATGCTGGTCGCAATCGAAACTGCAGCGCGTGCAAGCGGGATAGATCCAGCCACCGCCAGATGGGAGTGACGCAGTCAGTGTCTTCCATCCAAATATCACATTTTCTGTTTGACAACCCAATTGAAAATCCTCAACTAAGGAACGAGGTAACCATGCACAACCATGACCAGACCAAAGCTTCTGCTTATACAGGAGCAATCATCAGTCCCGTGCCGGAGCCCGGAAAGAATGCAGAACCGCCGGAGCTTTATAGTGGCATCTACCTCATGCCCATGTTCATGTGCCTGTATAGCCACAATCTAGAAGAATCAGAATTATTTTGGACGAAGGGACTGGGTTTCATCAATTTATACACCATGCCGGGCATGATGATTCACTTGCGGCGCTGGGCCTTTCAGGATGTGCTGATCCGTAAGAGTGGTTCCAATGACGGCAGCCCTGATGCGGATATGGAGCCCATAGGAAGCCTGAGCGTAGCAGTCACGGAAAAGCAGATAGACAAGATTGTGGATGCATGCGAGCGCCTCCGTCCGGGCTCCACTTCAGCTCCAATACGTAAGCCGTGGAACTCGCTCGAAGCCAGGATTCACACTCCGGAAGGCCTGGTCCTTACTCTCACGGCCGCCTTGGCTGTCGACAAGGAACAGACTGAAGTTTATCTGAACTCGCACGGTCAATGAGCAAAGATCAAGCCCTCCTCCCCCGTCACGATTTGATTCTGGGAGCAACGATTAGATGTCTCGAACGGTCGGTGGGTTCAAACATAAGGCTCTACATCTTTGAGCAGATAGTTGTTGGCTCCTGCCTCGATGGCCGGCAGAACATAGTGGTAAGAAGGGGCATTCCAACAACGCTGCCAGCCAGTTGAATGGCACGTTTGTAACAGAATGTAGATGCATAATCCGGCAGGTTGCTCTGGACTGGGTAAGATCAGGTAGGCTACCTGGAGAGGACAAGCCGCAAAGCCCTGTAAAACTGGTTTATTTTGGGACGTCACAGACCGAGAAGGCGAAACTCATCAGAGTTCCTACTGACTTACTCTTATCTGATTTTAATGTTTCAATGCTTTTGAGATGCTCATTGTCTTGTACCTGGTTCAGTGCGTACTGTTCACCATCTGAGGTGATAAAGCGGAGGATGGGGTCTCCCTGCTTGCTGAGCTTGCACGACACGGTGCCCTCATCAACTTTAAGAGGCCAGGTGTGACCCAGATCCTCTTTCGAAATTGTTTGCGGGTTGCTGGTAGCTGCGACTTTATTGCTTCCATCAGTGGAATACTCTTCAGGGTGCTTCATGCCATCAGCGCAGCCAACAACCCCCACTGTCAGCATAATTGTGGCGCATATAAGGAAAAGGGTTCTGAGGCTCTGCTTGATTCGTTTCATAATTATCGACGTTCTTTCATACTTGGAGGCTGTTTCTAGCGCTCGCTGGCCAAAGCCATATATCCGTCCTCAAGGTTGGGCGCAGTTTCTACAGAGCCTGCGGGCGGTGTATCGGTAACTATGCGGTATCTTGTCCCCTGTGGGGTGGGTTCCGCGTTGATGATTGTGGCATTATCCGGTGGGGCCACAATGGGGGGCGTGACCCAGGTGTGACCGGCAGCTTCATGGATTAGCCCCTCTGTCGGCCCGTCATACTGGTTGCGTCCGCAACGTAATACACACACCCAAGGGCAGGTTTGTGCAACATCATCGAGTATGTGGGTGGAGAGGATAACGGTTCGATCCTGTCCCAGCTGGGCAAGGAGCGTGCGGAACCGCATGCGCTCTTCGGGATCCAACCCCGCTGTGGGTTCGTCGACTACCAGTAGCTGGGGGTCGCCCATAAGGGCCTGTGCTATGCCAACCCTGCGCCTCATGCCCCCGGACAACCCTCTGATAGGTTGGTTCATCATGTCTTCCAATCCCACCTGTTCCAAAAGGGTACGTGCCTGCTCCTGCCGTGCACGTTTATTGTCGATCATTTTCAAGATGCCGATATAGTCAAGGAATTCAAGCGGGGACAGGTTCTCGTAGGGGGTGATGTGCTGTGGGAGATAGCCCAGGTGCCGTTTTAGATTTCGCCTGTTGGCCGGCGAAGACAGGTCTTGTCCATCAATAAAAACTTTACCTTTAGTCGGTTTGATTATTCCAGTGAGAATGCGCATGAGGGTTGTTTTACCGGCACCATTTGGTCCTATGAGCCCTATCATGCCTTGTGGAAGATCAACGGTCAGATCGTTTAAAGCGGCTGGTCTCCCCCGAAAATCCTTGGTCAGATGGTCAATGGAGATAAACATGTAAGTGATTCCTTTCAAAGTCAGATGAAAGTCAGACCCGAACTTTTATGTGGTTGGAGGCCATATTTGCACCAGTGAAAAGGAGGAAGATAATACACACCTGCCAGAGCAGGGATATGACTCCTGATTGGACGGTAAAGGGGCCGTTCGCCGGTATGTACATAGGATCGGTATGAAACCATCCCTGCGCAATGGGATCGCCAATGACTGCTAGGGGGCCTCCATTGAGCGTTGGAACTGGTAAGAGGGGGGTATAGAAAGCCAGCCAAGCCCATATCAGGACGGCAAGAATTCGGGCTACGATCGTGGGCAACAGGGCTCCCAGCAGGGCGGATATCCCCATAGCAATCAGTATTGATGGTGAGAGTATGACAAGTGCTACTGCCAGGGCCACCAGTATTGCCTCACCGTTGCCGTGGATGGCTTGGTGGACCGCGATCAATACAAGGAAAAGCAGGGAAGACGATATGCAGATAACCCAGGCTCCCAAGACATGAGCTGCGCGGATGACTGCCATCGGCAAGGGGGAGGTGGATTCAAGTTCGTCCATACCTGTTCGCCTGTCGGCAGTCATAAGGTCGCTAAAAGATGCTGCGTATGCCAACGGGGTGAACATAGCAAGAACCTGTCCGGTAAAGACAAGACCATCTGTGTTGCTGAATCCAGGTGACATAGGAGAAGCATAGGCCAAAAAGAGGGCGAAGAGCGCCAGCGATATGCTGGCTATCCACAAGGCTTTGCGCCGATAAAACATCAGTATCGTGATGCGTACAAGGCTCATTATCCTCATAGGGCTGCCACCCTTACGACATTGCGCTCCGCATCACCGCACATGTTCCATCCGAAGATTGCGCCTGCTGCTGCAATAAACAATGGAATGAGTCGTTGCCGGACCGGATCGGTGATGTATGGATCCCATATAAAACATAAAAACAGCCAAATAGCTATGGAAGCCAGCGACGATGTTGGCGTAGACATGGTGAGTACGGCTATAAGGAACACTAGACAGTTGACAATGAATATACTGCCAACCGGGGTAATGATGCTCACCCATCCCATGTCACGTGGCCAAAGTCGCATCATATGCAAGCCGATAAAAAGAAGGCCTGCGGCAGCAAGAAATGCTCCGGTAATGATAAGCAGCCTGGTCACTTGAACCTTTCGCCATCCAGTTGGAGTTGACTCAGCAAGTTCAACGATTGGGTCACCATTGAGTACAAAAGCTGTAGATAGGCCAGCAGCAATTACTGGCACCTGAGTAAGAACCATTATAACCGGCCGTATGCGGTCCGGTGACCAAATGCCCTCCAGTAAGGAGCCCGCAAGAAGAATACCTGCGGTCAGTATGAACGGCAGCAATACCAGCCTATAAAGCCTCTTGAGCTGTATACCTACGAAAGCCAACCTCGTCCACCTTCCTCATATCTGGTTTTGGCTTTCGGCTGCTGCCAGACATTGCTCGCTACTCGTTCCGTCTGCTTAGTTAGTAGCGAGAGAGGATGAAAAGGTTCATTAATTTTTATCTCCACCGGCGAGTTGAGTATGCCAGGCAAGAGGGGCTGTAAGGATAACAGCAGATAGGAGTCCCACTGTCAGTAGGATGGTCCCTGCCCAGGCTGCGGTTGTAGTGGGTACCGAATTGACCCATGCCGGTAGGAAAAATGATGACCTCAAGTTCTGCAAAGTTCTCATTAGTGGTGCAAGTATCCCTAGGAGCAGTGCAATCCAAGAGCATTGCCATATGCATAAGAGGGCCACGATATTCGCCAGGAGTGTTATGGGGGCTATCGTTTGGGCAATAACTGGCAGGGGCCTTATTCCAGGGTTGATTGCAGTGACAATCAACAAGGCTGCTCCCCCGACGACAATGTTGGAGATAAAGGCCAGCAACAGTCTAGTAGCTACTACAACTTGAGGTCCCAGGGGCATACTGAGCATTAATTCATGATCATCTTTAATGGAAAAAACCAGGATCATCGTCAGTGTCATGTTGAGCATGAGCATATTTGAAAAGATATGCAGACCGAGACTGCCGTAACGTGCACCTTGCATAAGGTTGCCAATTAAGACGGAGCACGCTGCTATCGCAATTTCTACCAGTAAGATATATCGCGGTATGAGGCGGAATTGGGCCCGAATAAGTGGGCCACAGGAACGTACTTGGCGCATGAATGGAATCGGTTGATCCGTTGCCAGCGACGGCTTCTGGTGGATGGCCTTCATTACGCTAGTAAAAGCCGGAACTGCCGGCTGGGCATTCTGCTCTTTTTCCATAAGCGCCTTTTGAACCTCACCCTGGTATTCTTCGGTAACCGGGTTTGTGCTGTCTGGGCTTGTGCTCTTATATCGGTCTGTCATAATCACCCCTTCAATTACCTCTGGCTCTGCAGCTTATGGGGTTTGACTGGAGCGAGGTCGGTCAACTGCGGGCGCAGGATCTGCTTTGCCCGGGCAATGCGAGATTTCACAGTCCCAACCGGAACGTCGAGCAGGGAGGCTATTTCCGGGTAGGGTAACTCGTAGAGCCAAGCCAGGGTTACCGTATAGGCCATTTCTGCTGGGAGTGCATCAATCCTTTGCCGTATTATTTCCATCGTCAGGTCCTTATTGACCAGTTCTACAGGCTCCAGCTGATCATCGGTTATCGAGTCAAGTTCCACCTGATCCATTTGGTCAGGTGGTTTTGGTTTGCGACGTTTCATATAGACTTGCCGCCGGGCAATGCTGAGTATCCAGGTAAGCACCTTGCTGTCTGCGCGGAAGGTTTTTGAGGAACGCCAGCAGCCCAGCCATGTGTCAGCAAAAACTTCACTCGCATCCTCATCGTCGGATATTCGCAGGGAAATAAAGGCTTCGACGGTATGAGCATACTTATTGTAAAGTGCCTCAAAGGCCGATTCATTTCCGTCAGCCACCATCTTGATCAGCCTTATATCATCAGTATCTGGATCAATGCGAGATCGTTTCACTGATGATGTCCTTCTCTGTTTTGTCTACATCCTAGATATCGTCTTGCTTACGGCTATGCAAGCGGTTATCGCGGTTATGCTCCAGTGCTATTACGAATATGCTGAGATGCTGCTTCTGGGGTCGGCCATACTGTGAATCTGGTCGCAGGGCAATCCATTACTGTCTTGTATGAAGCTGATTCTTTTCAGGTGTCCTAGCGCTTATTTACGCCCTTTCAAGTACTTCCGTATCTTCTTCAGGGCCCAGTCGTAGTGGCTGGAGGTCGAAGAGATGAAGGCAGAGCCCAAGGTAGAGTTTCCGGTCCATGGGAGGGCGCCCTTGGTGAACAGCTGTTCATTGGTGAACGATTGCGCCAAGGCCATGACCTTCTTATGGGATTCGACGAACAGGTTCAAGGCCTGATCGTAGGTGGTGTCATCATGCTTGTCCCGCAGCTTCACATTCATCTCGCCGTAATTACGCCAGTTGTAGCCGTCCGGAAGAAAGTCGTGGGTCCTGCCCTGCTGGTTGTCCTCCACCCAGTTCAACAGCAGCTGATGCCACTCGTAGAGATGGACGAGCACGTCCTTGATGTTCCTGTCGCGTGCCCAATGGGCCCCCTTCTCCTTGCTCAGATCGAAGGAAAAGCGGCCATTGCGTTCTTCAGGTGTCAGCGGCTCAAGCAGCGCCACGAGTTTGTCGAAGCCATCATCAGCCGCCTTGATGAGTTCTTCCTTGGTGGTAGGTCGCGCCATGACGGTCCTCCATTTGTCTATTGTTGACAAGATTTGACTGGTTCATCGTCACCTGTCGCGGTTTGTTATTGACTGTACCTTATATGGGCCTTGCAAATGCTCGTGTGTAGGAAATCGTCGCATACTTCAGTGTTTACCTGTATTGGCGGGAAACCATCAAGTGCTCACAGTTGCACCTACCTAACAATTAAATTCATCAAGCCAAGCTCTGCATATACCCGACTTAATTTATTTAACAAGAGGCATGAGGGAATGGCAGATGTCGGCAGGCTTTGCTTGGCTCAAATATGTATTCGGGTGCATACAGCAGGACTTTATTACTCGCCTATGGCATGCGATATGACACTGACAGAGTTCTCGAATCTGGTGGTCAGAGCTTGGATTCCTGTGGCTGCGGCACCAAGCACGGATGCGATGAGCACCACTACGATCCAAGCGACCCATTGCACGCTCATCTGTGCTTTGCCCATGAAGCGCGAGAGCATGAAGGTAAGGGATGAGGTGCAGAGCAAGGTGATGACCAGGGAGAACAGTGTGCTGGTAATCATGGTGATGATGCCGTCAAGTGCGCCCAATACTCTGAGCTGGCCGATTCCAGCACCTGATACGTAGGTCAGCGCCAGATCAAGTCCTCTGCCTTTGGAAGTGATCAAGGTGCCTGCAATTGCACCTGTTATCGCGATGATCAGTGGCGGTCCAGTGAGCGCCAAGAGACTCGCAAACATGTCTGCGGTCGCCGGAACAGTACTGTCTGGTTTGGGGGGCAAAGCGACTTGCATGGTGGTGATCATCGTGCTCAATCCTCCGCTGACGGTCATCAGCAATGACAGACCTGCAGTCATCGGGATGATCGCCGCTCCCTGGCGCTGTATGCTGCCGACAGCCTGCTGGCCTGCCAGCCTCCAGGTTCTGGATGGCAACGCCACAATACGCGTCCATATCGCCGTGAATCTGGGCAGGAGGTATGGCGCGAAAGCCGCCAGCGAGAATATCAGGAGGAACATGCCGCCCATGGCGAAGGCAAGAAATACCGTCATCTGATCTGGAACGGCATCGCTGCTCATCTGACTGGCACGAGGGTTGGTTGCAAGTGTAAAAGCTGGAATCAGCAGCATACAGCCCGCGCCAATCAAGCATATGGTTCCCAGGAGGAAGCGGAAGACGCCTATCCGCTTTGGCGGATTCTGGGATTGCCTGAGTGCTTCCATTGGTCGTATTTTCGAGAGCGAACGGATAGTCAACAGGGTGCTTATGAGGATGGGCGCAGCGCTGAAAGCGAGGCCTTTGCCCAGCGAATTGAACAGGTGGCTGCTGGCATATGTCAAATGCAAATCGAGTGGATTTGTCACCATGGCGAAGATCAAGGGCGTAATCACTGGCAGCAAAAGGCAGGTGGCTGCAATAGACAGGATGAATAATCCCATGACAATCAGCAGATTCCAGGCCAGCAGTTGCCAAGGCAGAGCGCCTTGCAAAACCATGAGCGCCAGTTGATGCCGTCGTTGATTCAGTGCTGAGTTCATGACCCATAGCAACACAGCTACGGTGATGATCACGCTGAATGCTAAGGCGGGACCAGTGTATGCGGATCCAAGTTCCTGCTCCGGGCCCTGATAGTCCTGATCAATGATTGCGGCGACCGCAAAGAGGGAGCAGATGACGGTCTGGGATACGACCATGGCCAGCAAGACCGCGCTCCAGACCATGGGCGCTGCTTTGAGTTCGGACAGGGCGCCTCTCATGCCATGGGCGCTTTCGCAGAGAATGACTGGCTAATACGGCCATCGCGCACGGCAAACAGCCGATCGCACTGACCCGCCACCTCATTGTTATGCGTCACCAGTACGATGGTTTTCTTTTCGTGGTTGGCAAGTTCCTTCAGCACCGATATGACCTTTTCTCCGGATTCCTGATCCAGGGCGCCAGTCGGCTCGTCTGCGAACACCACGTCTGCGTCGGATAACAGGACGCGGGCCAGGGCAACACGTTGCTGCTCGCCGCCCGACAGTAGGGTGACGCTTTTCTTTTTCTGATCGATCAGGCCAAAGTACTTCAAGAGGGAATCCGCCGTCTTTCTGGGAAAGCGGGTTCCGCGAAGGGTGAATGGCAGAGCCAGATTCTGTTCGACCGTCATGCTGGTGATCAGGTTGTAGGACTGGAATACGAAGCCTAGATGCTGGCGTCTGAACTTGGTCATGGCCGACAGCCCCAGACGGGTTATGTCCTTGCCCAGCAGAAGCACAGTTCCACTAGTGGCCTTCTCCAGCCCAGCCAGGCAGTACAGCAGCGTCGATTTGCCGCTGCCTGACGGCCCGATGATGCCGGTCATCTCCCCCGGATAGGCAGTGAATGCGATGTCATTGAGAATGGTCAGTGAATCGCCACGGCGCGGGGAGACCACCATGGACAGCCCCATAGCTTCAATCGTTGGTGTCGGTCCTCTGCTCACGCTTACGTTGGGGTTATTCATAGTAGCATCTTTCCCTTGGATGATCATCGACGACCTTCCAGACCGAGGCATCTACGCTCAGTAATGCTGATTCGCCTCGCAGATGTCATGTGCCCTCGTTCGTCGCTTGACCCTGTATGACGGTCATCCTTGTCGTCATCAGTCAATTCCATTGATATCAGCGAAGAAGGGATGAAATACCCTGATTTACCCTGAATTATCCCTGACTCGGCCCTGATTTTTCGAAAAAAGGGGCATGTTTAGGCAGGCATGCTTACGCGGCGCCACCGACTATGTCAGCGGCGCCGAGGTCAGCTGATTACTGCTGCAGCCTCATTCGCCAACAAGCAGCAGGGATTTGATGGCGGTGCGCTGGTCCATGGCCTCATAGGCCTCCTGGATGTGATCCAAGTCAAAGCGCTTGGTGAAGACCTTGCCTGGCTGGATGCTGCCCTTGAGCACCTCTTCAAGCAGCAGATGCCTGTCATATGTGGTGACTGCGGCCGTGCCTCCTCGCAGCCCGACATTGCGCCAGAAGAGTTTAGAGGTGTCCATGGTAGCCTGCTGCGGTACGCCGACCCTGCCGACTACTGCGCCGGGCCGGGCTGCTCTGACAGCAGTGTCGGTGGACAGTTCGGTGCCCACGCATTCCAGGACGGCATCGGCTCCGGCTCCGTCGGTGAGAGCCATGACCTGCTCCACAGCAGCGTCGCCGCGTTCAGCCACGATGTCAGTGGCCCCGAATTCACGAGCCAGCTTCTGTCGGTCCTCATGCCGGCTCATGGCGATGATGCGTTCGGCCCCACGCAGCTTGGCCGCAATGACTCCGCACAGACCCACCGCCCCATCACCCATGACCACGACCGTGTCGCCTTCTTTGACCTGGGCTGTAGCGGCTGCATGATAACCGGTGGCCATCACGTCGGAGAGGGTCAGCAGAGAGTCAAGCATGTCGTCGCTGTAGTCCTCAGGTTGGCCTGGAATCTTCACCAAGGCCCAGTCCGCGTTGGTGAATCGCAGATACTCGCTTTGATAGCCGCCGCTCCCCCGCCTGTCTGGATCAAGGCAGTCACCGTCGAAGCCGGCCCTGCAGGCGGCGCAGTGCCCGCAACCATGGGTGAAAGGCGCTATGACGAAGTCCCCTGGCTTGACGTGGGTGACATCGGAGCCCACCTTTTCGACCAGGCCGATGGCCTCGTGCCCTACGTGACTGCCTGAGGGCATTGAGGAAATCCCACGGTACCACCACAGGTCGGATCCGCACACGCAGGCCCGGATGACCCGAATCACGGCATCTCCGGGCTTTTCGATGGTCGGCATCGGCGCTTCCTCCAGCTCGATGCGGCCTGGCTTCACAAACTTTGCTGCCTTCATGCTCATGCTCCCCATTCTTCACTACCTGGCGTATCCGTCTGCCAAGTATGCGGATGAAACATAGTCTACGGAGTTCAATCCGCTTGAAGTCAAGTTAAATCCTTATTGTGCGCGATT
This sequence comes from Bifidobacterium sp. 7101, assembly GCF_000499285.1. Lineage (GTDB taxonomy): Bacteria > Actinomycetota > Actinomycetes > Actinomycetales > Bifidobacteriaceae > Bombiscardovia > Bombiscardovia apis_A. The sequence goes on along the minus strand of NZ_AWUN01000005.1, from coordinate 117,835 downwards.
CACAGAGGTACGGACAAGATGGTCGCATGGGAATACGGTCATTAGTTGCAGTCATATATAGGTGCTTTATAGGCCGTATAAGACTTGCTATGTATGAGGTCGCGTATTGAGGTATTGTCATACACCTTGTGACACACCTTGTAACAAATCGTATGCATCTTGGCATGCACGTCATAGGGCGAACCGCAACGATTCAGCTCACTTGGAGGAGCTTTCAGGACCGGCAAGTTCCTTAAGGAAGGCAGCGTAGGCCTGGGGGTTGCGATGGTTTTTGCCCGCTTGAACGATCAGCCCGTGATATTCACGCAGATCGTTCAGTGGCCATTGATCAACCCGAATAAAATCCGCCTCGTACTCTTCACCCTCTTGGTATGACCGCAAGGAGGCCCACCCCAGACCGTCCAGCATCCGGCGTGCATAGGCGTCCCAGATAAAGCAGCGCTGGCCGAAGGCATAGAGCCGTATGACATCCGCCGTCTCGCGTCCAACCCCGGTAATGGTGAGCAGGTCGTCACGCAGACCTTCATCCGCGCAGTCCTCCACATCGGCCGTGCGGATGCCATGAGCCAGCAGCCACTGAGCCAGGGCCTTGCATGTGCGTGCCTTGGCTTTCATAAAGCCGCTTGATCTGATCAAGTTCGTCAGCCTTGCCAGGTCGACGTCGGCCATGTTGCAGGGGTCGAGCAGATCGGCCTTGCGCAGCTGCTCGATGGACATGGCCGCGTTCCCCCAGGCCGTATGCTGGACCAGCACCGCTCCGATCATCATCTCGAAGTCAGTCTCTGCCGGCCACCAATTTTGCAATCCCAGACGAGCGAGCAAACGTGAGTACAGCCACTTTGAGCAACCGGCATTTACCTTGCCTGAATTGCCCATAAAGCCTCCACCAAATTATTTGACGCTTTCATGGTAACAGCTGGCTCCAGCTGGTGCGGAGCGAGTCAGAGAATGGCAGGCGCCTGGGCGAAGTCAGTGATAGCACCATCGGCCTCAGAGCGGATGGAATCCCAATCCTTGGCCGAGGACTGGTCGTACATGGCCCAGACCTTCATCCCAGCGCGCTTGGCCGAATCGACAGCGACCAGAAGATCCTCGAACACTGTGCAGTGCTCAGGTGGAACGCCCAGCATCCGCGAAGCCAACAGGTAGATTTCCGGCTCCTCCTTGCCGATGCTTTTGGCGTCATCCACGCTGCAGACCTGGTCGAAACAATCGGTCATCCCAGCGTGCTTCAGAGCAGCCTGTCGCAGACGCGGCGGGAGGCTGGTTGCCACCGCCAGGGCGGCACCGCTGACTTTTAGCGCTTGCAGGTAATCGAGTGCGTGGGGCTTGGGCTGCACAGCTGTGGCGTAGAGCAGGAGCGCGTCCTCGTTCCACTCCTCCACAAGATCTTCTGGGCGCTCGTCAAGGTGGAAGCGGTCAATGGTGTACCTTGCGATGGCGCCGGTCTGCATGGAGGCCACTGCAGATGCGTAATCGTCCGGCATGGGGATGTTGCGACGGGCGAAGAATCGTTGGTCGATTTCCTTCCAGACTCCCATAGAATCCAGAAGTGTGCCGTCGAGATCGAAAATGGCGGCCTTACCAATGTTGACTTTTATTCCAGTTTCGCCCACGCAGCAAGTTCTCCTATTCGTAGAAGTTTTCATACTAACATGACTTCAGATCAGGTCTGGACCGGTGGGTTAGAGCCAAAGCACTTACCAATCAGCCTTTACTTCAGAAAAGTAGGTATATTCAACAGTTTAATGTTGCCATACAAAACGCCAATCCAAGCGATTGTCAATTATTTTGCGCTCAGTGAGTGAAAAGCACATAAAAGTCGAAGAATACATACAATATTGGTTGAAACAATGTTAGCATGCAAATACTAGAGAAAATCACCGAAAAGGAGACTTATGGCTATTCAAGAAACAACAGCGGCTCTGGCTGATCCACTGCGTCGTCGTGTGCTGGATCTCTTGGAACAGGGCGGCATGGAGGCCGGACGTCTGGCAGAAAAGCTGGGAATGACGCCATCCAAGCTGTCCTATCATCTGAGGAAGTTGAAAGAAGCCGACCTGATTGTCGGCCACAAACAGGGCACCAGGGTTATCTATGAACTCAATCTGAGCGTGCTGGACAGTACCATTCAGTGGCTCTACCGCCTGCGGACAAGCGCCAGCGACAAGAGAAGTCTGCCCGAGCCGCAGACTGTGAGCAAGGAAACTGGTTCGACGGCGGTTTCCGAGTCCTAAGGAGACTCTCATGGCGAATGGTGGCAAAGCGGGTCGGTTCGTCCCGACCCTGGTCGTGGCTCAGTGGTTGCCGGGGATGATCATGCTGGGCGTAAGCTGCTTAGTGGTCAATCGTCTGCCGAATGAAAACGTCCCGCTTCATTGGAATGCACAGAACCAGGTGGACCGCTGGGGCTCTCCCCAGGAGCTGGTTTGGATGCCCTGCTTCTGTCTGGTCATTGCGCTGATTTGGACCATCCTCATGCTCGTCCTGCGGGCATATTTGATTAAACGTGGTGATGAAGCGGGACATACTTTGACCGTTTTTCTGCTGGGTGGGCTATGCATGCAGATTATTCTCGCTGTTTTAGATCTGTTCGAAATAGCTTCCGCTGATCCTCATTGGGGTTGGTGGCCGACGGATTTCGGCATTGATAAGGTCGCCATGCTTTTGATTGGTCTGACTCTCATAGTCATCGGCAATCTTGCTCCTAAAACCAGACCCAACGGCATCAGCGGTTTTCGAGTGCCAGGTGCCTACGCCAGCCGCGAGGCTTGGCGCCGTTGTCAGCAGTTTGGCGGGGTGCTCTTCATGATTCTGGGCGTGGTCATGATCCTGTCTGCCCTAGCTTATAGCGGAGTCAGGCTCTATTGGATTTGTGGAACCGCTCTGGCAATCGCTCTTGTACTCATTCTTGCCTATGGTTCATACGCTGGCAGAAAGTATGCCGGGCAGGGAGAACCTGTCTACCACCGTTAGTTCCTGTAGGCAATGCGTGAGCTAAAGGGGACTGTGAATGACAGATCAGGATACAAGTAAGAACTTCCTGAATTCGAAGGAAGGATGTCGATGCTGATTTAGACCAAATCAAGTATCCGGCGCCATGGTGCTCTATTAGCGGCCATGGCGCACAGCCTGTATTTCATGGAAACTAGTTTGTCAAAAACAAGGATTAAAGCCAGCGCACTTCTATCGGGGTTTACTGTGGATGTAAGAGCATCCCCGGTATCTTTCTCGTCCAACTAATCCAAGAATGACTGGCTACACGCCCAGCAATCACCCGCACGTTCACCCGCTTGAACTTGCATAGCTATCTAATCAGTGTAGATCCCAGGGAAGTTCTTGCTTTCTTAGCAACGATCCACAGGTTTGCTTAAATTTATGAATTCATATACGCCATCGTTTGATTTCTGCAGCATAGAACCATCAATTTTAAATCCCGCTTTCTGATAAACTTTGATTGCACGTTTATTGAAGCTGGCTACTGATGGAATTATCAATTTATAATTGAAATTATTCTGTATAAAGGCTTCAATTTCTTTAACGAAAGATAATCCTAGCCCTAGTCCAGTTAAATCCGGTCTCAATCCTAAACCGACTTCAACCTTTTCCTCTGATAACCTTTCCAAGCAAAAATAACCAACCAGTTCATCTTTATCATCCAAAATCTGATAGTACTTATTTGCCCGCAACCTTGGAGTGATTATTTCTTCAAAATCTTCTGGATCATTCTCCATATCATAAAAACTATACGTATCGCTGTAATGCCATTCTCTGGCGATCTGGTTTGCATTTGCTTGAGTTAATAACGCTATTTTTTCAAACTTCATATTTTCTCCTTACGCAATATGCAGACTCAGAATTTATATTGGCAACAATGATACAAAGACCTCGTTTAAGTGACCCCAGAGTAAATCAATCAAACCCAAACTTCGGGAAAGACACGAATCCTGTAAGTCAAGTTTGCATTGCGCTGCTACTGGAGTGAGATGGTCGAGGTGCCGCGCCCGCCCGCAGAGGTATGGAAAGGTCCCTGGCCCGGCTCCTTAGTCGGCCCAGGGACCTTCTTTATTTGCGCTTTTTCTTCTCGCGGATATGCACGGAGATCTGGATGGGAGTGCCCTCGAAGCCGAACTCCTCGCGCAGGCAACGTTCCAGATAGCGGCGGTAGCCGTGCTCCAGGAAGCCGGTGGCGAAGATCACGAAACGCGGCGGCCTGGTCGAGGCCTGGGTGGCGAAGAGGATCCTGGGCTGCTTGCCGCCTCGCAAGGGATGCGGGTGCGCAGCCTGAACCTTGCCCAGGAAGGAGTTGAGCTTGCCGGTCGGTATGCGCTTGTCCCACGATTCCAGAGCTGTTCGCATGGCCCTGGCCAGCCGGTTGGTGTGCCAGCCGGTCTTGGCAGACAGGTTGACCCGCTCGGCCCAAGTGACCCGGTCGAACTCGGTCTGCCAGAGCCGCTCAAGACGCTGCCGGCCGAAGTCGTCCAGCAGATCCCACTTGTTGAAGACCAGGACGATGGCCCGACCGGCATCCACGGCCTGGCTCATGACCTTCAAGTCCTGGTCGGCGATGGGCTGGGAAGCATCGAAGAGGATGAGCGCCAGCTCCGAGCGCTCGATTGCCGCCTGGGTGCGCAGGCTGGAGTAATACTCAGCACCCGAGATCTTGTGCAGGCGGCGCTTGATGCCGGCGGTATCGATGAAGAGCCAGTCCTCGCCGTCCACCTGGACCACCTCATCGACCGGGTCGCGGGTGGTGCCGGCCACATCGTGGACCACTGCCCGCTCCTCGTGGGCCAGCTGGTTGAGCAGGGAGGATTTGCCCACGTTGGGCCGGCCGACCAGAGCCACCCGGCGCAGGCCTTCCGGGGTGAGGAATCCCGAGGTCTTCTCGGCCTTGCTGAGCTGTTCCAGTGCTGCGTCCAGCAGGTCGCCTATCCCCCGGCCATGCATGGCTGAGATGGCATAGGGTTCGCCCAGGCCCAGCTTCCAGAATTCGGATGCGGTGTAGTCGGCCATCCGGTCATCCAGCTTGTTGACAGCCAGGACAACCGGCTTACCGGCGGCCCGAAGCATGGTGACGATCCGCTCGTCGCTGGCGGTCAGCCCCACCTGACCATCCACGACCAGAATGACGGCATCAGCCAGGGACACGGCTACCTGTGCCTGGGAGGCGATGGCGGATTCGATGCCCTCCACATCGCTCTCCCAACCCCCGGTGTCCACCAGCTTGAATTGGGTGCCGGCCCATTCGGCCTCGTAGCTGACACGATCCCGGGTCACGCCAGGGGTGTCCTCAACCACGGCGGCACGTCGGCCGAGGATCCTGTTGACCAGGGTGGACTTGCCCACGTTGGGCCTTCCCACCACGGCCAGCACGCCTACGGCCTTAGGGCCTTGGTCCTGGTCATCCTGGTTCTCGGAGCCGCCCTCCAACAGGGCACGGTCTTCTTCATCCAGCTCATAGTCGTCCAGGTTCCGGGCGTACTCGTCGTAGGAGTCCTCCTCCATAGCCGAGGAGACCAGATCGATCAGGACCTGCAATGTTTGCTCGAAGGTCAGATCGGAGTTGTCCACGGTGGTCACCCCGTCGGCAGCGCTCATGAAGGAGGTGACCTTGGAATCCCGGGCATCCCGTGCTGCCAGATCTTCGGCGCCGGCTGACCCGGACTGGGCCTGGCCGCTGCGGCGGGCCTGACGGACCTCCTCACGGGCTGTCAGCAGCACACGGACCTGGGCATCCGGGGCCACCACGGTGGTGATGTCCCGTCCTTCGGCCACCACGCCGCGCTCCTGATCGGACATGATGGCCCGCTGGGCGGCGATGAGAACATGGCGCACGGCCGGAATCGAAGAGACCACGGAAACATGCTCGGAGACCTTGGTGGAACGTATCTCTTCATCCACGTCGCGATCATCCAGGCTGACTCTGGGATGTTCGGGGTCAAGCCCCATGACCAAGTGGCCACCGGTGATGGAATCGGCCACGGCCTCGGTGATTGCCTCCTGGTCGGGTTGGTCCGCGTCCAGGTCCAGCCCGCGGTCCATGCACCATAAGGTGACCGCCCGGTACATGGCACCGGTATCCAGGTAAGCCAGTCCGAAATGCTTGGCCAGGGCCCGCGATGTGGAGGACTTGCCTACTCCCGCAGGGCCATCAATGGCGACAGTGATCACAGTCCGACCTCCTTATCCAGAGCCTTGATCTCGGCGGCGGAGAGCACCCGATAGGAGCCCGGACGAATCTCGCCAAGTCGGATGGGGCCGATCTGGGTGCGTACCAGCCTTGTCACCGGGAAACCGATGGCACCGAAGATGCGCCGTACTATCCGGTTCTTGCCCGAGTGCAGGACCACCTTGACGATGGTGTGCTCGCGATTGTGGTCGATGATGGCGCAACGGTCCAACCGAATCAGGCCGTCGTCCAGCTCCACACCCTGGGTGACCAGCCGTCGGCAGACGTTGCCGCCAATGTGGCCGCTGAGTGTAGCGATATAGGTCTTCTCCACCTCATAGCGCGGATGCATGACGTGCTGGGCCAGCTCCCCATCGTCGGTCATGAGGATTAGACCCTCGGAGTCATAGTCCAGCCTGCCCATGTGGAAGACTCGCTCGTAGCGGTCCCCTATGATGTCGCGCAGGGTGAACCGGCCCTTGGGGTCGTCCATGGTCGAGAGGACCTTGCGGGGCTTGTTCAGGGCCAGGGTGACGTGCTTGTCGTTCAGATGGATGCGGGATCCATCCACCCGGATCTGCTGGCGGGAGGGGTCAACCCGGCTGCCCAAGGTGGTGACCAGCTCGCCATCGACCTCGACCCTGCCCTGGGTGATGATTTGTTCGCATTTGCGACGAGAGCCGAATCCGGCCTGGGCCAGCACCTTCTGGAGGCGGATGCCCTCCTCCCCCTGTTCGCGCGCTCTGATCGCCTGTGTGTATGGATGTGGCATCGTTCTCCCAACGTGGCCTGATAGATATGTAACGGATACCGTTCTGGACGACCGCAGCCGCCGAAAGGTCATATCATACTATATCGGAGTCTAGGGAAGTGTTGTTGGCTTGCCCTAAGCTTGAAACTGTTGTTGTTCATTGTCGTCGAAGGGATTGCAAGGTGGGGAACATGACTATGGAAGCAAGTGCTGAGCCGGTCCTCGAACAGGCCGACGAGCAGGTTGCCGCAAAGCCCGTCCGCAGGCGGATCAGGCCTCGTGATGTTCGTTGGATTCGTGCCGCCGCCGAGTTGGCGGGCACCTTCTTGATCTGCGCGGTCATCTACCTGTCCTACAGCTTCGGCCAGCTGGTCATGGGCCAGCCTAGCGTGGTGCTGCCGGTCCTGGGAACCGCCCTGACCTACCTGGTCGTTACGGCCATGCTGGGCGGCGTCTCCGGCGGGCACTTCAACCCTGCCGTGACCGTGGCAGCCATGTTCACCTCGCAGATCAGCATGGTGGACGGGCTGATCTACATCGTCGCCCAGGTGATCGGCGCTATTGGCGCCGGCGCACTCGCTGTTGCCCTTGTGCCGGTCAGCAGGTCTGTGCCGGCCAGGACCTGGCTCATGTTCTCGGTGAACGGTTTTTCCGGTGGCTCGCCAGCTGCAGCCACTCTGGGTCAGCAGCACATCGCCTTCGGGGCACCCATGGCCATCGTGGTTGAGCTGATCGGCTGCATGATTGTGGTGGCTGCGGCCATCACCACCCTGCGCTCTGACGGTCGTGCCCGTCGCAACCATGCTCTTTACACCGGGCTGGCCTATGGCGTCGGCGTGCTGGTCACCTACCCCATCACCTGCGCGGGACTGAACCCCGCTCGCTCCACCGGCATCGCCATCTTCGCCCAGTCCAAGCACATGGCCGTCAGCCCGATCTCGCAGCTCTGGCTCTTCTGGATCTGCCCCCTGCTGGCTGCATCCCTGGTGGCCCTGGTCATCATCGTGACCAGCATCATCACCGACAACATGGCCATGCGTGCCATGGGTGTCGCCACTGATGCCCAGCCGGAAGCACAGGCACAAGTAGATGCCTTTGCTGCAACCGGTGTTCAGGCTCAGACGGGCACAGATGCTCAGGCTGATGCCTTTGCTCCTGCAGGTGCTAAGACTCAGGATCAATCGGCCCAGGCCTCTCCTGCTCCAGTTGAAAGCTCCGCCGCTGATGCTGCCGACACCTCAGCTCAGACTGTCGATGTGTCAGCTCTTTCCGACGTCGATGCTGTCCAAGATGCCGATGCAAGTAAGAATGCTGATGCTAACCAGGATGCTGTTGCACATGTCGATGCGGGAACCATTCCCGATCTGCAGGCCGAGCCCCTTCACACTGCATCTGAAAAAGAAGACAGTGACAAGGAACCCAAAGACAAGCCTACTGAAGACTGAACCACTAAGGATCGAAAGCCCGGAGGGGGTCACAGCAACAGCTGAATGCTGAAGTAGGTGACCAGAAGGCCGATACCCAGGGCGATGCAGATAAAAGCGTCGAAGGGTACTGACCGCACCTTCCAGGGGCTGCGATCCTTGAGAATCAGGCGCAGGGCGCCGCAAACCAGGGCCGCGATGGACACCAGTCCAGTCGCGGCCCAGGTGTATCCGCAGAAGGCCACGAGCGCGGCGACAAGAACCACCAAAAAGATGATGCCCTCGCAGATAGGACGACCCTCCTGAGCCTCCGAGACGAAGGGATGGCCTCGACCCGATGTCTTGGGCGGCTGTGGGGGCTTGAGATCCGGGTTCTCGGTCTTATTCGCGTCTGCCATGCTCTCCTACCTCTGCACTTGCTCTGCCGGTTCGAGCCTACCAGCGCTGCTGACGCAAAGCGACCGTGCCGCCATCGCCCTCGGACGATGATGACACGGTCGCCGTTTCAACAAGGAGCCAGAGCAGCCTGATCAGTTCTTGTGTTGGAAGATCAGATGCTCGTTGGCGAAGGTGTCGAAGCCCAGGCTGTAGAGCTCGCGGCCGTAGCCGGAGTTCTTGACGCCGCCGAAGGGCAGCTCAGGCATGGTCACCCAGCTGCCGTTGATGAAGGTCATGCCGGTCTCGATGCGACGGGCCAGAGCATCCGCATGGTCGGTATCCGAGGAGAAGACCACACCGCCCAGGCCGTAGCTGGAGTCGTTGGCCAGTTCGATGGCCTCATCCTCGTTGGCAACCTTGTAAATGGAGGCCACAGGGCCAAACATCTCCTGGTTGTAGACGGGGTTGTCACGGTCGATGTCCGTCAGAACCGTCGGGGTGAAGAAGGCCCCCGGCGAATCGTAGGGCTTGTTTCCGTAGGCAACCTTGGCTCCACCGGCCACAGCGCTTTCGACCTGCTTGGCCAGGTTGTCGCGGGCGGAGACCATGCACATGGGGGCCAGCGTGGTTTCGGGGTTGCTGGGATCTCCTAGAACCGCGTGTGAGAAGGCATCGACGATGAGCGAGACGAAGTCATCGTAGCGGTTCTCTGTGACGATGAAGCGCTTGGAGGAGGTGCAGACCTGGCCTGCATTCATCAGCCTGGCACTTGGTGCCACCTTCTTCAGCAGATCCCAGTCAGCGTCATCCAGGACGATGAAGACGTCGTTGCCGCCCAGCTCCATGGAGGACTTCTTCAGATTGGCTCCGGCCGACTTGGCCACGGAAGCGCCGCCGCGCTCCGACCCGGTCAGTGCCACGCCTGAGACGCGGGGATCGGCGATGGCACGGTCCACCTGGGCATAGTTGACGAAGAGGTTGGTCAGGCTGCCCTCGGGGGCTCCTGCTTCTCTCACGGTCTGTTCGAAAGCCACTGCCGAGCCGGGCACGTTGGAGGCGTGCTTGAGGATCATCGGGTTGCCCAGAATGAAGTTGGGGGCGAACACACGCATGATCTGGTAGTAGGGGAAGTTCCAGGGCTCGACCATGAAGACGATGCCGGTGGCCTGCTTGATGTAGTAGGCCTTGCCAGCGGGGTTGTCTAGGGGAACGGGGGCCAGCAGATCCTCGGCGTGGTCGGCGAAGTAGTCGGCGATGTCCGCGCACAGCTCCACCTCGGCGCGGGCCTCGCCCACCAGCTTGCCCATGTCCAGGGTCAGGTTGGCAGCCAGGGCATCCTCGTTCTGGCGGAAGAGCTTGGCAACCTGGCGCAGTTGTGCGGGACGGTCTCCGGGGCCTTCTTGCTTACGCCAGGTCTTGTAGAGGTCATGGCCACGGGCCAGGGCGTTCTCCAGGTCCTCGTCGGTGGCATCGGGGTAGGTTTTGACAAGTTCATTATTAAAGGGATTGACAGTCTGATAGGTCACAATATCTCCTTCGAATGATTGATAACCAGTCAGCATCTTCGCTGGTCAGTCCATTCAGCATATCACCGCATTGGACCCCGCGGTCAAGGAATTTGTCGCAGGGCGACATTCGACCGCGGGGTCCGGTTTTATCAGTGGAAGAAGTGGCGGGTTCCGGTCAGATACATGGTCAAATCAGCATCCTGGGCGGCCTTGATCACCTCAGGATCACGGATGGAGCCTCCCGGCTGCACCACGGCCCTGATGCCGGCCTGAATCAGATACTCCAGACCATCTGCGAAGGGGAAGAAGGCGTCGGATGCGGCTACCGAGCCTTTGGCCCGGTTGCGGCCCTCGTCCAGGGTGTTGGCACGTTCGACTGCAAGGTGGCTGGAGTCCACCCTGTTGACCTGGCCCATACCGATGCCCACGGTGGCTCCCTGGTTGGCCAGGAGCACCGCGTTGGACTTGACCGAGCGGATGGCCCGCCAGGCGAAGGTCAGATCATCCATGGTTGCCTGGTCGGCCGGGTTGCCGGAGACCAGACGCCAGGTGGAGGGATCGTCTCCCGGGGCGTCGATCAGGTCGGGCGTCTGTACCAAGGCTCCCCCGTCGATTTGACGGATGATCGGGCGCTGACGTGGGCGGCGTTGCACGGACAGGATGCGCAGGTTCTTCTTGGTCCGCAGCAGGTCCAGGGCCTCGGGCTCATAGCTTGGAGCCACAATCACCTCGGTGAAGACCGGCTTGATCTGCTGGGCCATGGTCAGGGTGACCGTACGGTTGGCGGCGATGACCCCGCCATAGGCGCTCATGGGATCGCAGGCGTGGGCGCGACGGTGGGCCTGGGCGATGTCCTCCCCCACGGCCAGACCGCAGGGGTTGGAGTGCTTGACCACGGCCACTGCGGGCAGGTCGGGGAAGTCCCAGACCGAGCGCCAGGCGGAATCCGCATCCACGTAGTTGTTGTAGCTCATTTCCTTGGCCCCACCCAGGTGCTCTGCGGCGGCGAAACCATCACGATCCAGTGGGTCCAGGTAGAGGGCGGCCTTCTGGTGGGGGTTCTCCCCGTAGCGCAGTTGGCTGGCCAGACGCCAGGTGCGCGTCAGCGCCTGGGCTGGCTTCTGATCCTCGACCTTGTCCTGCTTGTCGTCAACCCATGTGCGTGCGGTCCACTCGGCGATGGCCGCGTCATAGGAAGCGGTCAGGGCGAAGGCTTTGGCAGCCAGGCGTCCGCGCTCGGCCAGGCTGAAACCGGTGCCGGAGGCGATGCGGTCAGCTGCCAGGGCATAGTCGTCCGGGTCGGTGATCACAGCCACGCTGGCATGGTTCTTGGCGGCGGCCCGGATCATGGCAGGGCCGCCGATGTCGATGCGCTCCAGGCACTGGTCAGCATCGGCGCCCTCGAGGACCGTCTGCTCGAAGGGGTAGAGGTTGACCACCACCAGGTCGAAGGGGGCTATGCCCAAGTCTTTGAGTTGCTGGACATGGTCGGGATTGGTCATGTCGGCCAGCAGCCCGGCGTGGATATGCGGATCCAGGGTTTTGACCCGGCCGTCAAGACTCTCCGGAAAACCGGTGACCTTTTCCACCGGGGTGACCTGGACGCCCAGATCCTGCAGCTTCTTCGCGGTGCTGCCGGTGGAGACGACCTCGGTGCCTGCCTGACGGAAGGCCGATGCCAGGGCCTCAAGACCCTGCTTGTGGTAGACCGAGACCAGTGCTCGGTTGATAGTTCGATTCGTGGTGACCATGGAAACTCCTACTCCTATGCTTGAATGCCGAGGCGCCCCGCCACCTTCGGACCTACTTGCCTGGTCTGCGGGTGGACGAAACCTGTCGTGGTGTGTCTGCTCGGTCGGTTGCCTTGGACTCCTTTCTCTCCAGACCGCGTGATAGGTTGTGTTTTTCCTTGTTTTCCGCCTGGGCGGAAGTCTTTTTGTCACCTGCCTGGCGCAGATAGTCAACCAGGGCATCCTTGATAATGACCAGGGCGGCTATGACGAGTGCCAGTAGCCACACTCCCAGCAGGCCGACCCCCAGGGAGGTTCCGATCATTCGCAGGGAAGAGGCTATGGGCACGCCCACTCCGGTCAGTCGCTGGCGGCCCAGGGCCCCGTTGGATATCTGGAAAAGCAGGGCAAGGCCGAGCAGGGTGACCAGCCAGGTCAGGGCCATGGACAGGGTTGCCATCAGGAAGCAAACTGCCGTATCTCGGGATTTCAGCCCTGCTTGGTGCACGGCAGCGTGAATTCTGACCCCCCATGGCCCGGTCAGTAGCAGAATTCCGGCAACCACGCCGGCCAGCAGAGGAATGTTGAGCAGGAGCAGACGAACCTCCTGCTGGGAAACCGGCTCTGGGAACAGCCCAAAGAGGGGCAGTGAGGGCAGACTGGATGCGTGGCCCGACCAGAGGGTGAAGGTCGCCAGACTGCCTATGTTGAAACCGTTTCCGAAGAGCCAGGAGGCGGCCCAGATAATCAGGTTGGGCAGCCAGGCCAGGGAGGCCAGGCTGGTCGTTACAGCCGAGGCGGTACCCATACGCGTCAGTTTGAACAGGCGGCCCACGTCTCCGTGGTAGAGGGCGATCCATACAATCAGGGCCATCAGGCCGGCGGCCAGCATGGCAGCCAGTAGGATCAAACCGGTCGTGAGCCCGAGCCGAATGGTTCTGCGAACCTGAACAGGCACGGCCTCTTTGATTCGTTTGGCAAGAGCCTGGCGGAACGGTTCAGAGCGGACCCAGGCCCAGCCGTAACCCAATAGGAAGACCAGGCTGGTCCGCAGAAGAATGACCGGGGTAGTGTCTACCTGGATGGTCTGGCTGCCCTGCATGAGAATGAGGTTGCACAGCACCCAGACGACCAGGCCGGCAATGCAACCACCGACGGACATGCCAAGCCGACTGACCAGGGAGCGAATCATCCAAATCAGCAGGCCGGTCAGCAACAGGGGGATGACGGTCAGGGTCAGGGCCCCGGCCGTGAACCCGCAGCCCTGAGTGAGCAGGGTGATGGTTTCCGTCAGGGCCACAGTGGCCATGGACAGGGAAGGCCCGCCCTCCTCAATGGAAATAACGAGCAGGAGCAGGGCCATGCAGGCACCGAGGGCGACGGTGTAGATAAGCATGGCTAGGAAGGCCTCTAGGGCCCCCCGGAGCCATGCTTTCACCCTGTCGGTCATATGATGGCATGCTCCCGCAGCAGTTCGCGGGTCAGTCGGGCCGTCTCGCCGGGTGTGGTGCCCACCTTGATGCCGACGGACTCAAGCACTTCCTTCTTGTCGGCGGCCGTACCCTTGCCGCCCGAGATGATGGCTCCGGCATGGCCCATCTGCTTGCCCTCCGGGGCGGTGAAACCGGCGATATAGGCCACGATGGGCTTGGTCATGTGGGTGGAGGCCCAGTGGGCGGCCTCCTGCTCAGCCGAACCGCCAATCTCGCCGATCATGACGCAGGCCTTGGTCTCAGGATCGCGGTTGAAGGCCTGCAAGGCCTCCAACATGGTGGTGCCCACAATGGGGTCGCCGCCGATGCCCAGGCAGGCGGTGAAGCCGATGGAGGACAACTCTCCCATGAGCTGATAGGTCAGTGTGCCGGACTTGGAGACCAGTCCCAGCGGGCCGCGACCGGCGATGCCCTGCGGGATGATGCCCAGGTCCACGCCGACGCCGTTGGGCCGATCGGACATGGTCATCAGTCCCGGGCAGTTGGGGCCGACGATGCGGCAGCCGTGTTCCTTTGCCAGGGCAACGCAGTAGGCGGTATCGGCTACGGGAATGCCCTCGGTGATAACCACGATCAGGGTGATGCCGGCCTCGATGGCCTCGACCATGGCATCCTTGGCGAACCTGGGCGGAACGAAGACCACGGAGGTGCGGGCTCCGGTCGCCTGTCGAGCGGCTGCACAGTCGGCGTATACGGGCACATGACGGGCCTGGCCGTCCGGACCGTCGAAATCTACCGTCATTCCAGCCTTGCGGGCGTTGACTCCGGCCACGATGTTGGTACCGGCCGCCATCATGCGGGTTGTATGGACCATGCCCTGGTGACCGGTCATGCCCTGAACCATGACGGGGGCGCCGTCTTCAACGAAGAGGGTCATCGTCCCGTCTCCTTTCCTGCCTGAGCGGCCAGAGCCACGGCCTGGTCCGCCGCCTCCTCCATGGTGCGGGCCACCTTGAGCCGAGGCTGTTGGGCCTTGGCCAGCAGGTCCAGTCCCTCGGCAGCCTCATTGCCGTCGAAGCGGACCACGATGGGCCGGTCGTCGTTCTGGTCTTGCTTGCCTTCAGCGTCCACGGCGGCCAGGATGCCCTGGGCCACCTGCTTGCAGGAGGTGATGCCTCCATAGACATTGACCATGACCGAACGGACCTTGGGATCGGAAAGGACCACGTCCAGGCTGGTGCGCATGACTTCGGGCGAGGCTCCGCCGCCGATGTCAAGGAAGTTGGCCGGCCCGATAGGAACGCCCTGTCGGCGTCCCGATCCGGCGACCGCATCCAAGGAGCTCATGACCAGTCCTGCGCCATTGCCGATGACGCCCACCTGACCGTCCAGATGAACGTAGTGCAGGCCCGCGGCCTTGGCTTTGGCTTCCAGTGGGTCAACCTGAGCCGGGTCCGTGAAGCGCTTCCAGCCGTCGTGCCGGAAGGCTGCGTTCCCATCCAGGGAAATCTTGGCATCGAGGGCATCCAGGTGCTTGGTGGCTTCGTCGTCCGGATCGCCCACCTTGGCCAGGGGGTTGATCTCGACCAGGGTCGCATCGCTGTCCTGGAAGGTGTGCCACATACCCAGAAGTATCTGCGCAGCCTGCTCCAGATCGGCATGGTAGAAGCCGATGCGCTCGGCCATGGTGCGGGCGGCCCGTCTGTCGAAGTCCTCCAATGGGCCGATATGCAAGCGCCGGATTGATTCGGGATGCTCGCGGGCTATGGTCTCAACCTCGGTGCCGCCGCTGGCCGTGGCCAGAACATCGTAGTCCCGGGAGGTGCGATCCACTGAGATGGACAGGTAGTACTCGTGCAGGATGTTGCGGGCCTCGGTGACCAGAATCCCGCTGACCGGATGGCCGTCGATGTTCATGGGCAGGATGGCCTGAGCCAAGGCCACGGCCTGCTCGTGATTCTCGGCTCGCTTGACCGCTCCCGCCTGGCCTCTGTGGCCGATGGTGGCCTGGCCCTTGATCATGCAGGGGTAGCCGATGACGTCGGCCGCCTGGCCGGCTTCTTCTGCGGTTGAGGCATAGACGGCCCTGGGCTGGGAGATGCCATGTTCAGCGAGCAGTTGCCTGGCCTGGTATTCGTACAAATCCATGGTGAAAGTCCCCCAATCGTGCTCAGGCGGGCATGTTCATCAGGCAGGTGACCGGGTAGGCACCGAGGGCCTTTCGGCCGTCGAGACCGTTGAGCTCCATGACGAAGCTGAAACCAGCCACCTGGCCTCCGGCCTGCTCCACCAGACGTGCAGCCGCCTGAGCAGAACCGCCGGTGGCGATCAGATCGTCCACTATC
Organism: Bifidobacterium sp. 7101; assembly: GCF_000499285.1. Classification (GTDB taxonomy): domain Bacteria; phylum Actinomycetota; class Actinomycetes; order Actinomycetales; family Bifidobacteriaceae; genus Bombiscardovia; species Bombiscardovia apis_A. Next base: position 102,094 of record NZ_AWUN01000005.1, on the reverse strand, counting down.
AGGACTCGCTGGCCTGGTTTGAGGCAGCCCTGCTCGATTTCGATGCGGGCGTTGCCGTATTCGAGGGCGTATTCCTGGCTGTAGGTGGGGGCAGGGAGCTTTCCGGCCTTGCGCATGGGCAGGAAGCCCTTGCCCAAATCGGTGGCCAGCTGGGGACCAATCAGAAAGCCGCGTGCCTCAAGGCCGGCTACCAGGTCGAAGTCCTCTGGCTTCACGGGTAAGGTGCGCTTCATGGCGTCGAGGATGATGGCCAATCCCTTGGGATCCGACATGGCCGGGATAAAGTCCCTGAAAAGGATCCCCTTCTTGGGAAAGTCCGGAATGGTACGGATCAATGAGATCAGATAAGCGGCGTCATCATCGCCGACCTGCTTAAGTTCTCCAACCTTGATATCGTCCGATTGAGCCATGATCTTCTTTCTGTCTTGCTCTTTGGAAGTGGTTGCCGGGGCCATCATACGCGCGCCGCGTTTCCGTTCAGAGTCAGCCTGACGGAAGGTGTGGCGCGCGTATAAGGTTCAGGACTTGGCGGAAGTCGAATCTGAAGCCTTGGAAGCATCGGATTCGTCAGCGTCATCCGACTTCTCCGCAGTCTTGGCCTTGTCTGATTCGTCTTCAGGCTCCGGTTCGGAATCCGACTTGGATTCAGCCTCATCCTCGGGCTCTGAGGCGGCGAAGTTCTGTGTGGCAGTATCGTCAGCGGCGGTTTCTTCGCCATCGGCATTGTCGTCGGCGTTGTCATCGTCTTCAGCGGCGGTGACCTCGGCGTGGGCATCCGCATTTTCGGGCAGGGGGTTGCCGTTTTCGTCAACCTCGTCGTCGTGGATGTAGGCGGGTACGATGGGGGGCTTGGTGATGGCCTGGATGCGCCAGCGGGACAGCGAACCCTCGGAGTCGATAACCACCTGCTCCTTCTCCAGGTCCACGGAGACAATCTTGCCCAGGAGACCTTGGGTGGTGGCCACCTCGTCACCGGGCTGCAGGGACTGGCGGAAGTCCCGGATGGCTTCCTGCTGTTGCTTGCTCTTGCGGGAGCTTCCCCACATCATGGCGATCATCAGGGCGATGATGACGATCATGAAAATCATGGATCCCATGGTTGTTTCCACTCCTTGTTTCGACGGGTATCAAACGGCGATATACATTGCTGCGAAGACCCCAGTCTAGAACAGCTTCATGACATCCTCGGGCGGTTTGCGGCCCAAGTGCTCCCAGGCCTTGGAGGTGGCCACACGTCCCTTTGGGGTGCGCACCAGGAAGCCTTCGCGCACCAGGTAGGGCTCGCAGACTGTCTCTACTGTCTCGGCCTCCTCGCCCACCATGGCGGCCAGATTGTTCAGGCCCACGGGTCCGCCGTCGAAACTGTCGACGATGGCCTTGAGCACGGCCAGATCCAGACGATCCAGCCCCTCGGAGTCAATCTGGTAGAGGGCCAGGGCCTGCTTGACATCTTCAGGGCCAACCTCGGGAAGATCGTGGACTATGGCCCAGTCGCGCACACGGCGCAACAAGCGGTTGGCGATCCTGGGCGTGCCGCGGGAGCGCAGGGCCAGCTGATGGGCGGCGTCATCCCGCAGGACGATGCCCAGGACCTTGGCCGACCGCTCGACCAGCTTCTCCAGCTCCTCCTCCGGGTAGAAGTCCAAGTGGGCGGTGAAGCCGAAACGGGCCCGCAGGGGTGAGGGCAGCATGCCTTCACGGGTGGTGGCGCCGATGACCGTGAACCTGGGCAGGGTCAGCGGAATGGAGGAGGCTCCTGGACCCTTGCCCACCATGACATCCACACGGAAATCCTCCATGGCGATGTAGAGCAGCTCCTCGGCGGCTCTGGGCAGACGGTGGATCTCGTCTATGAAGAGCACCTCGCCGGCCTCCAGAGAGCTCAGGATGGAGGCCAGATCGCCGGCGTGCTGGACAGCCGGTCCCGAAGTAACGCGGATGGGTACCTCCAGCTCATGGGCGACGATCATGGCAAGGGTGGTCTTGCCCAGGCCTGGAGGGCCTGCCAGCAGGATGTGGTCCGGGGCCACGTCCCGCTTTTTGGCGGCCTCCAGGAAGAGCCCAAGCTGGGCCTTGAGCCGGGGCTGGCCGATGAACCCGTCCAGGGTTTCAGGACGCAGCTCCTCGTCGCTGACAGGCTCGCCTTCGATGGGCCTGGCCGAGACCATCCGCAGGGATTCCTCCTGGGCGTCGCCATTCTGGGAGTCGATGTATCCCGTAGAGATCTGCTTTTTAGCCATGGGTCAGCGCCCCCTGTCCAGCCGGGTAAGGGCCTGCTTGAGCACCTTGGGAATGTCGGCCGACTGTAGTGGCAGGGTGTAGCCGCCCTCGTTGCAGGTCTGCTCCACGGCCTGCTCGGCATCACGCTGCAACCAGCCCAGGGAGATCAGTCCCTCAACCACCTGGTGGGCGCCATCGTCGGTCTGAGCGGGTCCCTGTCTGCTTGCGCCGGCATCCAAATCCAGCTTGCCGGAGAGTTCGAGGATGATCTTCTGAGCGCCCTTCTTGCCCAGACCCGGTGCACGGGACAGGGCCGCAGCATCGCCGTCAGCCACGGCCTGGGCCAGCTGGTCCGAGTTCAGGGTGGCGAGGATGGACAAGGCCACGCGAGGTCCGATGCCGCTGACCTTCTGCAGCTGGGCGAAGAGGGATTTGGAGGTGCGACTGAGAAACCCGTAGAGGGTCAGCGCATCCTGGGTCAGGGACAAGGCCGTGTAGACGGTGACCGTGGACTCGGCCCGCATGGAGGCCAGATCCGACTGAGGCATGCGCACCTCGAAACCCACCCCCGAAACATCAATGACGGCAGAGCCTGTTTCGATGGCGGCCACCCGCCCGGTCAGCATTGCCAGCACTTGATCACCCCTCAATGAATTCGAACGTCTGTTCGAATCAGCTTACATGTCTCGCTGGACTCCCCGATGCTTGCCGTACCTAGCGGAGGCTTCGGCCCACTGACGCTGGGCCTGGGTCAGATGCTCCTCGCGCTCTCCGCCCTGGATGGCCCCGGCAGGCCTTAAGGCATGGCAAATCGCCTGCGCCAGAGCATCGGCTGCATCGGCGGGCTTGGGCAACTGGTTGAGCCCAAGAATGCGGGCCACCATCCGCTGCACCTGAATTTTGTCTGCCTGGCCGTTGCCTGTCACGGCCATCTTGGCCTCGGTAGGTGTATGCAGGGCCACGGGAATCCCCCGCTGCGCCGCCCCCAGCATGGCCAGTCCGGCCGCTTGGGCGGTTCCCAACACGGTGTTGTGATTGGACTGGGCGAAGACCCGCTCAATGGACACCACGTCTGGGCTGAAACGGTCCAGGGCGGCCGTCAGCCCCTGGTAGATGGTCAGTAGACGCAGGTCCTGGCTCTGTTCGGGGTCTGAGCGCACGACATCCACATGAACAAAGGAAAGCCGGCGCGATGCACCGGCTTCAATAACGCCAACGCCGCATCGGGTGAGCCCCGGATCGACGCCGAGAACGATCATAAGGTCACTCGTCGTCCAACTGGGCCATGACCTCGTCGGGGGCGGTCCAGTTGCTGTAGATCTCCTGCACGTCGTCCAGGTCGTCCAGGTTGTCGATCAGCTTGGAGACCTTGCGGGCGGAGTCCAGGTCCAGGGTGACCTCGCTCTTGGGGTTGAGGACCAGGTCGGCGGAGTCGTAGTCCATGCCGGCATCCTGCAGGGCCTTACGGACGGTGACCATGTCACCGGGGGCAGTCAGCACGGTGTAGCTGTCGCCGTTGTCCTGCACGTCCTCGGCACCGGCCTCGGCGGCCTTTTCGAAGACCGTATCGTAGTCCAGACCCTCCGAGGGGACGATGATCTGGCCCTTGCGTTCGAAGTTGAAGCTGACCGACCCGTTCTGGGCCAGGGAGCCACCGCCCTTGGTCAGGGTGGAACGGACCTCGGCGGCCGCACGGTTGCGGTTATCGGTCAGGCACTCGATGATGATGCCCACGCCGGCAGGAGCGTAGCCCTCGTAGACGATGCTCTCATAGTTGGCCGCTCCGGCCTCCTCGCCCGAGCCGCGCTTGACGGCCCTGGTGATGTTGTCCGCGGGCACGGAGGACTTCTTGGCCTTGACGATGGCGTCGTAGAGGGTGGGGTTGCCGTCGGGGTCACCGCCGCCGGTACGGGCAGCGATCTCGATGTTCTTGATCAGCTTGGCGAAGAGCTTGCCACGCTTGGCGTCGATGGCTGCTTTCTTGTGCTTGGTGGTCGCCCACTTCGAATGCCCTGACATATGTCTCCTGACGGTACGAATACGTAAACGAATGGAATTCTAGTTCTGCTCTTCGACAATTTTACGGGTTTTCAGGCCCTTCCGTGGGGGCTTCATCGTAAGGAGAACCAGCCTTCCGGCCCACCAGCCTGCCCAGCAGTCCACGGCGATGATCGGGTCGGGCTGCCAGGGCCCGGGCATAGACATCCAGAACCTGGTCGGTGACCCGCTCCCAGTCATAGTCGCTGGCCCGACGCATTCCGCACGAGGCCAGGTTCAGGCGGGCAGATCGGTCATCAAGCAGGTCCAGAACCACCCGGGCGCAGTCCTGGGGGTTTCCGGTGGCGAACAGACGCGCACTGCGCCCGTTCTGGGAGACATCCTTAAAGGCTGGCAGGTCCGAGGCCACCACCGGGCATCCTGCCGCCATGGCCTCGACCAGCACGATGCCAAAGCTCTCGCCCCCAGTCTGCGGGGCTACATACAGGCCCAGGCTGTGGTAGAAGGAGGCCTTGTCCTCGTCGCTGATCCGACCCAGGAAGGTGAAGTGCCGGGCCAATCCGGGATCGACGGCCTCGAGTATCTTCCGAGCCTCCCCCTGGCCGTCTCCCGCACACAGGAAGCGGGCTCCAGGCACGCGCTGCAGAATGGCAGGTGCGGCCTGGGCCAGAATCTTGAACCCCTTGCGCTCCTCCTTCATCCGTCCCAGGAATCCGATGGTGGGTTCCCGCTCGCTCCCCTGCCATTCCGGGCGTGGCCGGGCATTGCGCAGGGCACTGGTCTCGATGCCGTTGGGGATGATCTGGCTGGGTATGCCCGGCTCCAGCAGATTCTTGGCGTTCTGCATGGCCGAGGGGCTGACGAAGATGGCCTGGCTGATGTTGGCCAGGTATCGGCGCAGGTAGCGCCTGGTCAGCCTCAGGGCCAGCGGGGTCGAATCGAAGGCCGCATGGAAGGTGGCTACATAGGGGCAGGGAATGAAGCCGGGCCTCAAGGGCTTGTGGCTCAGGGAGGGCACCTCGGGCTCGTGCAGGTGCAGGATGTCGAAGTGGCCCTGCCTGACCCACTGACGGGTCTTGTGACCGGCCACGCCGAAGTAGCTCAGGTTGGCCACGGATCCGTTGTAGGGAATGGAGAAGGAGGAGCCGGTGGTCTGCACCCAGAGGGGCATGTCCTGGGTGCGTCGGCCCGGGGCCAGAACCTGCACCTGGTGGCCACGGTCCATAAGATGCCTGGCGAAGTCGCGGATGTGCAGTTGGACGCCGCCCGGGGTCTCGAAGGAATAGGGCGAGATGATCCCCACCCGCAGAGGCGCCTTGATGGCGTCCCGTTCTGTCTGCTCAGGCCTTTGCTCGGGTGCCTTCATGCCCGTCACCTCCCTTGTCCTTGGATGCCTGGGCCAGGATGAAGTCCGGCAGGTCGTGCATCCGGGAAAGATCCAGATCCTCGAGGAAAATCGGCTGGAGCATGTGCCAGTCCTCGGGGTGCTCGCGAATGCCCTGGGCCCACTGGTCCACCCAGGCCTGGGTCAGGTCGTTGATGGCCTGCTCCCGGGGCATGTCCAGGTAGGGTTCGATGGCGATTGGCCCGTCCACCTGGCAGACATATCCGTAGGGGGTCTTGGCTTGACGCCGGCGCTCCCCCGTCAGCCTTTCCCTGTGCATGTTCACGGTATAGAGGGGCAGACGGGCATCCAGGGCGATGACGGCAGGACCTGCGGCCACGCGAATCCAGGAGTCGAAGGCCTTGACGAAGACGCCTCGGCGACTCAGGTCGCGGTCGGCCAGCAGGGGCACCACCTGGTCAGGCTCCCGCAGCAGGGTTGTCAGACGGCCGGTGATGTCCGGCTCGCCGGTCAGCAGGATGTTCATACCCAGGCGGCGACGGATGTCCGCAAAGGTGTTGAGCATCCCCTGGTCTCTTAGCCGCTCGGCCACCGTGGTGACCTGACCGACCGTGGAGCAGGCCCAGAAGCCTGCATAGTCCCAGTTGCCCTGGTGGCCCATGCCTATGGGCAGGGAGCGTAGGCTGATGTCGGTCTTGGCCGGAGCCGGGTAGGCGTTGCCGCCACCGTGTATGCGCGCCAGCAGCTGCTCCTTCGTGCGGGCTCCCACAGTCAAGGCCTCGACGAAGTAGACGAAGTAGGAGCGCATACCCTGGCGCGAGGTGCACCTCAGACTACGACGGTCGGCCTCTGGCATGACATGGGCCAGGTTGCGCTCCAGCTGTCTGACGCCGCCTATCCGGAAGAGCCAGCAGAGGTCGGCTGCCACCAGGAAGAGGCCGCGCAACAGCCTCTCGGGCACCAGACGCGCGTGCTGCGCCAGAAAGATGAGCAGTCGATCCGGCATAGGCTCACTCGTGGTTGGGGTTGGCAGGCTGCGGGTTACGGCTCATGTCCTTGGCCACGTGGCTGATCCGCTGCCAGACAGTGACGACGCCCAGCAGGGCCAGCAGTACCAGGAAGCAGCTGAGCACGGCCAGGGGCAGCCCGGCCCCGGTCAGGGCCATGCCCACCAGAATGATGACCAGCCGGTCGGACCTGGTGGCGATGCCGTTCTTGGCCTCGAAGCCCTCCGCTTCGGCCCGGGCCCGGGCGTAGGAGGTGACGAAGGAGGTCATGATGGCGAAGAGTGCTGCAGCCATGCCCACCTGGGCCCAGATGTCGGGACCCTGGTGGCTGCCATCAGCCACCCAGGCCAGCTCGTGACGGCGCAGGTAGATGATGACCCCGGTCAGGACGGCCCAGTCCGCAATCCGGTCAAGGGTGGAGTCCAGGAAGCCCCCGAACTGCGTGCCACCGCCGGTCAGCGCGGCCACGGAACCATCCAGGGAGTCGAAGGCCACCAGGATGGCCAGGACGATGGCCCCAGGCAGAAGCCAGCCGGTGAACCCGGTCAGGATGGCTACCAGTGTGGTGCCTACGGCTCCGCTGATGGTGACACCGTTGGCGCTCACGCCCAGACGAACCAGGCCGCGGGCGATGGGGGCGATGATGCGCTTCCAGGGGCGCCGTAGATGCTCGAACATTGGTCAGTCCTGACTGCAGGAGGTGTTCGCTCGGAAGTCGTCTGCCGAGTTGATCTGGGCGCGGACCTTGATGGCCTCATTGATCCAGGCGCGGGCCTGCTCCACGGGCACACCATTGAGCTGGCTGCCATCGCGGAAGCGGAAGGAGACCGCGTTCTTGGAGACGTCCTCCTCGCCGGCGATCAGGATGAAGGGGGCCTTGGACTTGGCCGCGTTGCGGATCTTCTTGCCGAATCGATCGTCGGAGCGGTCGATCTCGCAACGAACCATGTCGTCGCGCAGCTGGTCCAGCAGGTGCTCCAGATGGGGGGCGAACTCGTCGGCCACGGGCACGGCCTGCACCTGGACCGGGGCCAGCCAGGCCGGGAAGGCGCCGGCGTAATGCTCCAGCAGGATGGCGAAGAAGCGCTCGATGGAGCCGAAGAGGGCCCGGTGGATCATGACCGGCCGCTGGTGGGAGCCGTCGGCGGCGATGTACTCCAGCTGGAAGCGCTCTGGCAGATTGAAGTCCAGCTGAATGGTGGAGACCTGCCAGGTGCGCCCGATGGCATCCCGTGCCTGCACGGAGATCTTGGGCCCGTAGAAGGCGGCGCCCTCGGGGTCGTCAACCAGCTCCAGCCCGGAGTCCTTGGCCACCTCGGCCAGGGTGTTGGTGGCCTCCTCCCAGACCTCGTCGGAGCCGACGAACTTGTTGGGATCCTTGGTGGACAGCTCCAGGTAGAAGTCGTTGAGGCCGAAGTCCTTGAGCACCTTGAGCACGAACTGGAGCAGGTTGGTCAGCTCACCCTTCATCTGGTCCCGGGTGCAGTAGATGTGGGAGTCGTCCTGGGTCAGGCCGCGCACACGGGTCAGGCCGTGGACCTCGCCGGACTTCTCGTAGCGGTAGACGGTGCCGAACTCGAACAGCCTCAGGGGCAGTTCCTTGTAGGAGCGCTGCCGGGACTTGAAGATCAGGTTGTGCATGGGGCAGTTCATGGGCTTCAGGTAGTAGTCGAAGCCCTGGCGGGTCACCTTGCCGTTGGCGTCCTTCTCCTCGTCCAGGTGCATGGGCGGGTACATGCCGTCCTTGTACCACTGCAGGTGGCCCGAGATCTCGTAGAGGTGGCCCTTGGTGATGTGCGGGGTCTGCACGAAGGAGTAGCCGTTGCGCCGGTGCATCTGCCGGGAGTAGTCCTCCATGGCGTTGATGACGGCCGCGCCCTTGGGGTGGAAGACGGGCAGGCCGGGCCCGATCTCGTCCGGGAAGGAGAAGAGATCCATCTCGGCGCCCAGCTTGCGGTGGTCGCGTCGGGCGGCCTCCTCAAGACGGGCGGTGTAGGCCTTCATGTCGTCCTTGTTGGCCCAGGCGGTGCCGTAGATGCGCTGGAGCATGGGGTTCTTCTCATCCCCGCGCCAGTAGGCGGCGGCCGTGCGCATGAGCTTGAAGCAGCGAATGTAGCGGGTGTTGGGCAGGTGCGGGCCCCGGCAGAGATCCTTCCAGACCGTGTTGCCCTCGCGGTCCAGGTTGTCATACATGGTCAGCTCGCCGCCGGTGGCCACCTCGGTGGCCTCCTCGCTGTTGATCTCGGCTTCCTTGGCCCCGATCAACTCCAGCTTGTAGGGCTGGTCGGCCTCCTCCTTGCGGGCCTCCTCCTCGGTGACCACGCGCCGGCGGAAGCTCTGGGAGGACTTGATGATCCGCTTCATCCGCTGCTCGATCTGCTTAAGGTCGTCGGGGGTGAAGGGCTTGTCCACGTCGAAGTCGTAGTAGAAGCCGTCCTTGATGACCGGACCGATGCCCAGCTTGGCGTCCGGACGGATCTCCTGGACGGCCTGGGCCATGACGTGGGTGGCCGAGTGCCGCATGATGGCCAGTCCCTGGTCGCTCTCCAGCGTGATGGGCTCGACCTTGTCGCCTTCGTGCAGGGGTGTATAGAGGTCGCGGGGCTGCCCGTTGAGGTCGACGGCGATGATGTCCTTGTCGTCAGCAAAAAGCTGGACGCCAGTCTGATCCGCCGCCACCTCCTTCCGTTCGCCCTTGACGATGATGGAGATGCTCGACTGTGTCATGAATGCCGTCCTTGCTATCGGAGCCCGCGTTACAGGGTGCAGGCTGGACATGGTTATCGTGCCACAGCCTAGGTCGTCACTCAGACAAGGAGGGGCCTTTGTTGCCCATGGAGCGCAGATAATCCTCGGCCTCACGGACCAGCTCTTCGGCGGCCGGCTCGTCCACCTGGGCCTGGTCGACATCCATCTCCAGACGGTGGACGTAGTTGGCCAGGTCGTCGTTGCAGCGCAGCAGCATTCCGGCCTGGGCCTTCCACTCGGCAGCCTTGCGAGGCAGCTCCCCCTCGTCAAGGTGAACGCCAAGCATGGCCGAGAGCCTTTGCAGCAGCTGCAGGGTGCCCTGGGCGCACTCGTCGCTACCCAGGTACTGGGGCACGGAGACCCAGATGGACTCGGTGCTGTAGCCGTCCTGTGTGGCCAGGGCATCCAGGACGGTGGGGATGCCTATGGGGCCGGAGTGGCCGTCGGTGTCGGTCTTGGGCTGGTCGCCGGCCAGGTCATCGATGGGCAGGGGCCTGGTGTGGGGGCAGTCGGCAAACATGGCGCCCAGGGTGATGACGGCCTCGGCCTCATCGTCTTCGGCCCAGTGGATGCTGCGCCGGCAGAAGTCACTCCAGTGGTAGTTGGGCTCCGGGCCCATCTCCAGCAGGAGGGTGTGGGTGTCATCAATCTGCACCCGGTAGATCTTGGTGGAGGGCCAGATGATCCGCCGCCTACCCTGCACATGGCAGAGCATGGGCCGTGACATCTGGTAGTCATAGAACCCGTCGCCCGGAATGCTGCCGATCTCGTGGGACTCGTAGACGTTCAACAGGTGGCGGATGACGTTGGTCGAGGCTGAGCACGCATCGTTCCAGCCATCGAAGGCGGCCACCATGGTGCAGTGCTGCCTGGCTTCTTCACTCATACCTCTCACCCTACCGGTAGGAAGCCTTGTATTGCGCGGCTTTGCCATCAGCGGAGGGTGGCTCTATGACGCGGCGACACGCGCTTTTTGCCAAGTGCGGAGGTCTACGCTACAGTAGTGCAACGTGCTTCGGCAGTCACCACCACGGTGAAGGTTGAATGTGCGGGCATAGCTTAGTTGGTAAAGCGCGACCTTGCCAAGGTCGAGACCGCGGGTCCGAGTCCCGTTGCCCGCTCGAGGTTTCGAGCAGTTTAACCAATACGGTGGGTTAGCCAAGCGGTTAGGCAGCGGCCTGCAAAGCCGTATAGACGAGTTCGACTCTCGTACCCACCTCTCTCTCGAAACGAGAATGACCCGGGCGGTTGGCGCAGAGGTAGCGCACTTCCCTGACACGGAAGGGGTCACTGGTTCGAATCCAGTATCGCCCACGAGGATCACTTCGGTGGTCTTTCCCAATCCGGGCGATTGGCGCAGCGGCTAGCGCACTTCGTTCACACCGAAGGGGTCGCAGGTTCGATTCCTGCATCGCCCACCTGGATCTTCTACCTCTCCCCTACCTTCCATCTAGAGACAGTTTTCAGTCAGTAATTGATGCCTACAAATCTTCTCAATTTTCAGTGATCGAATCCCTGACGATGCATAGCTAATGATTCCTCCAGCAGAAATTCAGGTAATAAATTATTGTTAGCAGACCAGCTGAGATTTACTTTTCGGGCTCGCTTTAGGCAGCCGACTCCGCTGAATTATGCACAAACCGCCCCTGTAATGCCGGTTGTCATGGCGGATGGCGAACGGAGTGTTGAGTATGTCCGGGACCTTGTGATAATTTGCTCTTAGCAACAGGTCGGGGGACCTGCCAGAAACGGGAGTACCTGATGCATCCTTGAAGAGGTGATAGCATGAAGAAAGGCCTAGGCCAATGAGGGCACGTAACTAGCCTGGCTGAATCTGCAATGCACCGCAGCTTGAGGAAACTGTGGTCTCCCTGTTTTACCTATGAAATACTTGCGTGGTCTGTATGTGTGACCACGTTCCGGTTGTCGCCAATGGCGGCGGCCGCGCTGTAAAGCTCCTCCGGCGGCACAGAAATATACCCCCCTCTCCTGCCGCCGGAGGTTTTACTTTTCAGGCCCTATTTGAGGGCCTGCAGGTACCGGTAAAGGGTGGGAATCGAAATCTTGAGCTCGGGAGCGACGATGCCCACCGCGCCCTTGATGAGGAAGATGCCCTGGTCCTTGATGTTGCGGATGATCTCCAGCCTGTCCTGCTTGGTCAGCTTGTCCATTGGGATGTTGAACTGGCGGACCTCGTCCCTGGTGATCCTGCGGATGTTCTCGGCAGGCTCCTCGCTCACGTGGCGGCGCGAGGTCTCGGTGGAGATCTGCACATCGTCGGAGTCGATCGAGGACAGGGTCTGCAGCACATGCGCCGCCTGCTGCAGCCCGGTGATGTTGATGCTGATGCAGAGCAGGCCAATGACGGTCTGCTCCTGGTTGCGGATCAGGTAGGAGGAGACGCGGAACTCATGCTTGTTCAGGCGGCGCCCACGGTAGTCGGAGACGAAGTCGGCCCCGTCCTGGTCGGCCCGTATGGCCAGTTGGAGCGTCTGGTCCGTAACCCCGTCGCCCAGGGAGCGTCCGGATAGCTGCCCGTTGCGGATGAAGACGATGGAATTCTCCGGGCGGGTGATGTCATGCACCACAATCTCGGCCATGGGACCGAAGGAATCGGCTATGAATTCTGCCAGGGGAAATACCTGTTCAAGGTTGTCTACTGTGAAATGCATGGCTGATCCTCAACATCCTAACAGGGCGGCTTGTAGCCACCGGTTGGTGCTGCGGGAAGCGAAAGGTATTGGATGGCGTGATATGGTCCATCACCTCCATACCAGCCAATCGGCCTCCTCTAATCCCGTATATTAGACCTTCTTTTGCGCACTTCTATCCGTTACATACGGCCTATTGAGGCCGCAGGAGAGCCGAAGTGCAGAAGGGATTTTCATGGTAGCGCACGAAGGCGGCTGAATCTTGCTTTTCGCAAACCCGGCCAGTCGTAACGGATTCGGTGTCGTAACGGAGCTGCTTTTTGCCAATCTTGCAGGACAGAAAGAGGCAAGATGATCGGTAATCGTTGGAAACCCAGTGATTCAGAAGCGGGGCATCAGTAGTTGGGTTCCTAGGACAAGACGCAAGAACAATGTGAGTCTGGTCACGTGTTTTGGCATCGGCTTGATCTGAAAGCGATTTTGCCAAGGATACCGAACTGGCTTACGTGGGGGCACATAATGAAATGAGTAAATAGCGGCCGGGCTGGCTGTGGGTGTCTGCCCATGGCCGGCCTGGCCGTGTTTCCTCCTCTCCCAGGCGGGGGCGGGGGCGTGCATGCCTGCCCTCGGCTTCCGCCTGCAGAAGTGTGGTGGGGGTGCGGGAGGGAAGTGTCGGCTCTCTTGGGGTTTGAGCCTTAAAGTGACACGTTCCTCCCTGCTCCCCCTATGTAGGGCCGGGGGCAGGGGGATTGATACGCCGCCCGGCCGCTCTTACTCGTGCGAAGCGTGTGACAGACTACGTTGTCCTTTTCTATGGCGGCGGGATGCCAGCACCCCGCCCATGCCAGTCATGCCCGTAGCCAGGGCGAGCAGGATGCCTTCCCCGCCGGCGCGAGGGAGCACGCCTGCAGGCAGGTACGTGTACCTGAGGGAGGTGTCCGGCGTTTGGGGTGCGCCGCCCAGCGTATAGTCAACGCTGACGGTGACCATGCCCGGCAGGTGTGCGGGCGTGAGCACGGTCACGCTGCTGCCGTCGCCGCGCGTCAGGTTCGTGCCGGCATTGCTGTCGAATTTGACGCCGGTGATCACCAGCTGCAGGTTGAATGCCACCGGCACAGGAGCCGACTTGTCGTTTGTGGTGTCGTCACCGAGCCGGCCATCGCTGTTGTATCCCCACGCGTAGGCGTTGCCGTCGCTGCCCACGGCCAGCGAATCATGGAGTCCGGCGCTGACCTGTGCGGCTTTCAGTCCTTTGCTCGTGTCGGTGGGGTTGGCGGGGTCGCGCACGCGCTTAGGAACAGGATTCACGTCACCGTACGGGCTGGTGGTGTTGTTGCCGAGCGGGCCATCCTGGTTGCATCCCCATGCCCAGGCGTATCCGTCGCTGCCAAGGGCCAGCGAATGGTCGTTCCCGGCGCTGACCTGCATGTAGGTGAAATCCTTGGGCAGGTCCGGGTACGTGTTGCGGTCAGGCGTCTTCACCCTGACCGGCGTATTCCGGTCGGTGTCTGTCCCGTCGCCGATCTGGCCATCGCTGTTGCGTCCCCATGCCCAGGCGTTCCCGTCGCTGCCCAGGGCCAGCGAATAAAATCGTCCGGCGCTGACCTGTGCGTAGGTGAAGTCCGCGGGCGCGTCTGTAGGCTTCTCCACTTTGACCGGCGTAGTCCGGGTGGCTCTCGACCCGTCGCCGATCTGGCCATCGCTGTTGTATCCCCAGGCGTAGGCGTTTCCGTCGCTGCCCACGGCCAACGAATGAAAGCCTCCGGCGCTGACTTGCACGTAGGTGAAATCCTCTGGCAGGTCTGTGGGCTTCTCCACTTTGACCGGCGTAGTCCGGGTGGCTCTCGACCCGTCGCCGAGCCGGCCATATTCGTTGTTTCCCCATGCGTAGGCGTTGCCGTCGCTGCCCACAGCCAAGGAAAAACCATAGGAAGTACTACCGTCGTATGTTGATGCGCTGACCTGGTTGAACCTGATGCCTCGGCTGGTGCTGTCAGGCGGGGTGATGGTGGTGGATTCCCTGCCCAGCTGGCTGCCCTTGTCGGGGCTGATGCTCCACGTGGTGTTCCGGCTTTCAGTCCACTTGGCGGTCAGGGTCAGGTCCTTGCTGACGGGCCTGCTGAAATCGTAGGCGACTTCGCCTATGAACCATCCGTCGAACAGATAGCCTTCACGAGACGGGTCGGGTGAGGGCCGCTTCACCTTGCCGTTCGTGACGGGGAAACTTTGGTCTTCTGGTTCGGGGTTTCCGCCGCCCGTGTCGAAGTGGACCGTGAGCGTGGATCGTGGTTCGGTGTCTCTGGTCAGTGTCTGGTCGACCGTGTACGTAAGGCTCCTGGTGAGGGGCTGGCCGTCCTGCCGACCTGTGATGAGGATGACGGCTGGACCGGGCTTACTGGGGGGTATGTCCGCCTGCCATGAGCCGTTGTTCCTGGTGAGTGTGAGCGGCTGGCTGTCCATGCTGACTGATTCCAGTGTGGGCGCCTGGGTAGTGTCGAGCCTGGCTGGCTGGCCGGGCTGGCCCTGCTCTTCCAGGCTCCACCTGTAAATGCCGCCGTTCCTGTTCAGGGCGGTGATCCTGTTGCCGGCTTTGACGGCCTGCATGTACTGCTGGTTCCCGTCGTCCGCCCGGGTGGGCTTGTTGCCCGGATGCCAGGCCCAAAGTCGGCCTCTGATATCAACTAATACCGTTTGGGTGGCGTCACAGCTTATGACTGTGATGGCAGAATGGTCGGACAAAACCAGTGTTTCTGGTTGGGTTTGTCTGTTGTCCAGATAGCTAGTCTGGCCTGTCGAGTCCAGCAGCATAAAGCCGTGATCCATGGCTGATATCTGAACAATTCGGTTGGCAAGCTTGACAGGTTGGATCTGACCGGTATCAAAAGTATCTTGCCACCAAATCCAGACTTGGCCCTTGCTATCTAAGGCGAGCATGCGATCAGCATTGCCAGCCGCCTTGATTGCTAAGGCCTGCTTAGGCAGGCTTATGGCCTTTCCTGTTGGCTCGCCCTTACTGGTCCAAATATGGACTTGACCTTTTCGGTCCGCTGCTATGAGTCGGTCGGCAGCTATGGCAATACTGGTGTAGGTCGTGGAGCCTGTGTCGAGCAGGGCTGGTGTCTCCCCGACTTTGCTCCAGGTGTAGATGCGGTGGTCCCGGCTCAGGGCCGCGTATCTGTCATCGCCAACAACTCCAGTTATGAATCGCACCTCGCCAGACGTATCTCTAGGTGATGGCACCTGAATAGGCTTCTTATCGTTTGATGTCCACGTGAATAGGCGATCATCGCCGGTCACACCGATCAGCTTGCCGTCATGGGCTTCCAGTGTGCTGAACGAGGGTGAATCTCCACTCGGGGGTGTGATGGTGATGCTGGTGCCGATGGAAGCCGGACCATGGTCGGGGCTGAGCGCCCAATCAGTCACCGGGATCCACTTGGCTTTCAAGGTGATGTCCCTGGTGACTGGGGTGCGGAAGTCCATGATCCTGCCATGCTCCGACCATCCGTCGAACCGGTAGCCGTCACGCTTCGGATTATCGGCAGGCGGCGACACCAAAGCACCGTCGTGCACAGTTACACGTTCCGCTTTGCTTCCATTAGCAGGTTCGAACACCACAGTACGAGGATCAGCAGCAGACTGGGTCCCAGCAGGTGAATAAGAGCTGGATGGCGAGATTCCCAGGGGTTGGGAAGAACCTGCTGGGGTTTGAACAGGTGAGGAGGAAACAGATGAAGTTTTCAGCGGCGAGGGGGAAGGCAGGCTAGAAGGTTGTAGATGGCTTAGGGAACCGTTATCTACCTGAGCGGTATAACGACCCCCCCCCCCTCGTTGACATCTGAGCCGGAGGCGAAGACGGTGCCGGTGGCCATGCCGGTCAGCAGCAGGGGTATCAGCACCAATGCTGACATGAGCGGCCGCAGGCCAAACCTATGCTTACGAGAACCGGCAGACGTCGACGACGAAACCACAACAAACCTCCCCAAAGGATTCAAAACGCTTGGCTTACCCAGTCCCCCGCAACCATGGGCAGCGCATGAGCAAATCCTATCACGGGGCCATGTGAGCGTCGAATCCCCCGGCAGTTCACTAAGGCTCAGCTGGCCGCCACGCCGCCCACTGCGGGCAGGGCGCCGACCATGAGCATGATGGCCACGAAGATGGCCAGGCCGATCCGGTAGATGACGAATCCCCGGTAGGAGAAGCGCGAGACGATCTTCAAAAAGGCGATGATGACGATGTATCCCAGCAGGAAGCTGACCACGGTGGCGCAGATGGTGGCCCCCCAGCCGGGGAAGGCGGCGTCCGCGTTGATGTTCTTCAAGGATTTTACCGTCTCGAGGATGCCGGCGCCGAAGACGGCGGGAATGGCCATGAGGAAGCTGACCCGGGTGGCGGACTCGCGGGTGTAGCCCAGGGCGCGGCCGAAGGTCATGGTGCCGCCCGAGCGGGATACACCGGGGATCAGGGCCAGCATCTGCCCGATGCCGAAGAGCAGGGCGTCGCGGGCGCTCATCTGGCGGATCTCCTTGTTCTGGCGGCCGTGGCGGTCGAAGTAGTCCAGCAGCAGGCCGAAGACGATCAGCACCACCACGGTGATCCAGAGGTTGCGCAGCTTGGTCTCGATGATCTTCTGGAAGAGCAGGCCCGCCACCACGATGGGCAGGGTGCCCAGAATGATGTACCAGCCTAGGGCCGCGTCATGGTCCTTGGAGCCCATCCGCTCACGCCAGGAGGAGCCGTCCTTGCCGGCCAGGCAGCGGAACCAGTGGGTCAGTATGCGGGCGATGTCATGCCGGAAGTAGAGCAGGACCGCCAGCTCGGTGCCGAATTGGATGATGGCTGTGAAGGCTGCGCCCGGGTCCTGGCCCAGCAGGCCGCCCACAATGCGGATATGGGCGCTGGATGAGACGGGGAAATACTCCGTCAGGGCCTGCACCAGGCCGAACAGAATGGCTTCGAAGAAATTCATGGACCCCTCTTGCTATGTCGGACAACAATGGCAAGCATAGCCACCGCACAGGGCAGGCAGAGCCAGGGGCCGGGCATGTCTCGCAGAATGCCCACAATGGGTCTTGTCGGAATCGACGACTCGACGATTAGGGGTGTGGATCATCATGGCCAAGACCTACAGAAAATCCAGGGGCGGGGCCCCGGCGGGATTCTTCGAGTGCGAGGGGCGCGGGCTTCAATGGCTGGGCCAGGCCCAGGCGCAGGGCGGTCCCCGGGTGGTGGACGTCTACGGCTGGGGGCCGGACTACCTGGACATCGAGGAGGTGACCTCCGCCTCCCCCACGCCTGGTGCGGCCTACCGCTTCGGCGCCCAGCTGGCCCACATGCATGATGCTGGGGCAGACCACTTCGGCTCCGCGCCCGAGGGCTACACGGGCACCTGCTACTTCGGACCCCTGCAGGATCCGCTCCCCATGGACGTGGGCGCCTGGGACGACCCGGCCACCTACTGGGCCGAGGGACGGCTGGAGCCGATGGTGGGCATGGCCATGGATCGGCGGGCCCTGAACCGCGATGACATGAAGATGACCGAAGAGGTGATCCAGGCCCTGCCGGAGCTGCTGGGCGCGGCCGCCAATGACAAGCCCGCCCGGGTCCACGGGGACCTGTGGAGCGGGAACGTCATGTGGACCAGGAACGACGGGAACACCGAAGCTGTCCTGATCGACCCTGCGGCCCATGGCGGCCACCGCGAGGAGGACCTGGCCATGCTGCAGCTGTTCGGCATCCCCTACCTGGGGCAGATTCTGGACGGCTACCAGAGCGTGCACCCGCTGGCGGCCGGCTACCGGAACCGGACCACGCTCTGGCAGCTCTACGCCATCGCCGGGCACTGCGCATTCTTCGGCGGCGGCTATGTGAGCGAGTACCGGGCCATGTGCCAGTCGCTGCTGGGCTGAGCCAGCCGACTCAGCTGAAGATGTCCTTGAGCTTGCCGAAGATCCCCTTGCGGCCCCCGACTCCGGCAGGCTTGGCGCTCTGCGGGACCTGCTTGGCTTCGGAGTCGTGGCTGTTGGCGAAGTCCTCAATCAGGCGGCGCTGATCGTCGTCCAGCTTGGTGGGAATCTGGACCAGCACGTGGACGATGATGTCGCCGCGATCCTCCCGGTTGCCGAGCCTGGTTACTCCCAGACCCTTGATGGTGATCTCCTGGTCGGGCTGGCAGCCGGCGGGAATATCCACCTGGCGCTGGCCGTCGAAGGTCTGCAGGTCAACCTGGTGGCCCAGCACGGCCCAGGTCATCGGCACAGCGATCCAGCAGTGCAGGTCCTGGCCGCTGCGGGTGTAGTGCTTGTCGGGCTTGATGGTGATGTCCACATACAGGTCGCCGGCGGCACCGCCGCCCTCGCCCACCTCGCCCTGGGAGGCCAGCCGCAGGCGGGAGCCGTCAGCCACGCCAGCGGGCACGTTGACGCCCACCTCGCGCCGGGTGCGCACACGGCCATGGCCGTTGCAGACCGGGCAGGGGTGCTCGATGATGGTGCCGTGGCCCTCGCACCGCTCGCAGGGTGCCTGGCTCATCATCTGCCCCAGCAGGGTCCGCACCACCTTCTGGGCATAGCCCTTGCCGTTGCAGACCGGGCAGGTCACCGGCGAGGTCCCCTTCTGGGCCCCCGAGCCGCCGCACTCCTGGCAGAGGCCGTAGGTGCTGATGGGGGTGCGCACCACGCCGCCGAAGATGGCGGTCTTCATGTCCACGGAGACCTGGGCCAGGGCGTCCCGGCCGGGCTGGGTGCGCGGAATGGGCCCCTGGGCGGTGCCCCCGAAGCCGCCGCCGAAGAACTGGTTGAAGACGTCGCCCATGTCGAAGGGGCTGCCTCCCTGGGAGGCCTGCGGGTCGTTGGGGTCCACGCCCGCGTCGTACATGCGCCGCTTCTCGGGGTCGGAGAGCACCTCGTAGGCGCTGTTGACCTCCTTGAACTTGTCCTCGTATTCAGGCCCGGCGATGTCCGGGTGGTACTTGCGGCTCATCTTGCGATAGGCACGCTTGATGTCCTGATCGCTCGCGCCGCGCTCGACTCCCAAAACCTCGTAGTAATCTGCCACCGATCATCCTTTTCGTTTGATGCCCTCTCGACCCATGGTTGCATGGGCCCACGATACCTATGACTTATGTCGCCGCCTTGACGCTCACGGCTCCCCGCCGCCGGCCAGGAAACCGGTCAAATACGAGGCCACGGCACGAACCGCGCTCATGGTCGCCGGATAGTCCATGTGGGTCGGGCCGATGGAGCCTACGAAGGCCACGGGCTCGTCGGCTTCGGAGCCGTCGGTCTGCCTGGACCGGGCATGCCCGTATCCGCTGGTGACCACTGAGGCGTGGGCCAGTTCAGGGGTCCGGGTCTCGGTGCCGATGGCCACGCTGACCCCATTGCTCTCGCGCGAGAGCTCGCTCTGGGCCCGCATGAGCCGCATGAGCACCACCTGCTCCTCCAGGGCGTCCAGCAGCGAGCCCAGGTCCCCCAGGGAGACGGCCTGGCTGTGGGTCAGCTGGGAGGTGCCGGCCATGTAGAGGCCGCTGGTCTGCTCCCGGGTGGCCATCTCGTCGAAGATCGTGGCCACCAGGCGCAGCATGGATTTGTCACGGCCTTCGGTCAGGGAGTCGGCCAGCATGCGGCAGCGGTCGGCGGCGCGGTCCAGGGGCAGGTCCTGGCACTGTCTGTTGATCTGGTCGGACAGGTCCGCCAGGGCGTTCGGGTCCTCCTGCAGGGGCCCGTGCAGGGTGCGCTGGACCACCCGGCCGGTGTCGGTGATGACCACCATAAGTATGGTCCCCCGGCTCAGTCCTATAAGCTCGGCCCGGCGCAGGTTGGAACTGGCCAGGGAGGGTGAGGCCACCACGGCGATCTGCCCGGTGATCTGCGCCAGAAGCTGGGCGGCATGCTGGAGGGTGTCCTCCAGGTTGACCGACCCGGACAGGAAGGCGTTAATCCCCCGGCGCTGGGCGGCGGACAGGGGCACGATGGTGGCCAGCCTGTCGACGAAGTAACGGTAGCCCTTCTGGGTGGGGATGCGGCCGGCCGAGGTGTGGGGCTGGACCAGGTAGCCCTCGCTCTCCAGGGCCGCCATGTCGTTGCGCACGGTGGCGGAGCTGACTCCAAGCTGATGATTTCTGGTGAGCGAACCCGACCCTACCGGCTCGCGAGAACGAATATAGTCCTCGACGACCGCGCGCAGCACCAGCATGCGTCTGGTATTAGGCAATGTCGCTCCTTCCGTCATGGTTTCATTATTAGCACTCGGGCCATGAGAGTGCCAAAACGTCGTGCGAAGAGCCGAATTGTGTCGTCTCAAACCGATACGATGGAAACGCATAGTGAAGGTAATCGAACATTTTCGACACAAGTCGAACATGGAGACCTCTACATTGGAAGGAAAGCAGCACCATATGGCAGATTTCACATGGTCCGAACTCGATGAGCGGGCTGTCAAGATGGCCAAGGTCCTCTCGGCCGACGCGGTCGAGAAGGCCGGAAGCGGCCACCCCGGCTCCCCTATTTCGCTGGCGCCCATCGCCTACGCGCTCTACCAGCACTTCATCCGGCACGACCCCAACGACCCCGACTGGGTCGGGCGTGATCGGTTCATTCTTTCCGGCGGCCACGCCTCGCTGACCCAGTACGTGCAGCTTTACTTCTCCGGGTACGGACTGACCCTGGACGATCTGAAGCGCTTCCGCACCGCCGGCACCAGGACCCCCGGCCACCCCGAGTACGGCCTGACCCCCGGCATCGAGATGACCACCGGCCCGCTGGGCCAGGGTCTGGCCTCGGCCGTGGGCTTCGCCTATGGTCAGCGCTACGAGCGCGGTCTGCTGGATCCGGATGCACCCGAGGGGCAGTCCCCCTTCGACCATAAGGTCTGGGTCATCTGCGGCGAGGGCGACGTCGAGGAGGGCGTCTCCTCCGAGGCCAGCTCCCTGGCCGGCGACCAGCGCCTGGGCAACCTGACCGTCATCTTCGATGCCAACCACATCCAGATCGAGGGCGACACCCGCATCGCCCTGGGTGAGGACATCCTCAAGCGCTACCAGGCCTATGGCTGGTACACCGACGAGTTCAGCTTCATCCAGCCCGACGGCTCCTACAAGGAGGACGTCGAGGGCCTGGCTGCCGTCCTGGAGAAGGCCGAGCAGGTCACCGACCGGCCCAAGTTCATCAAGGTGGACACCCTGATGGCCTGGCCCACCCCCGGCAAGACCAACGATCCTTCAGCCCACGGCTCAGCCCTGGGCGCCGAGGCCGTCGCCGGCCTGAAGAAGACCCTGGGCTACGACCCTGAGCAGAACTTCCAGATTGACGAGGAGGCCCTGGCCCACGCCCGCGAGGTCGCCCAGCGCGGTCTGGCCGCCCACAAGGACTGGGACGAGAAGTACCAGGCCTGGCGCAAGGCCAACCCCGACAAGGCTGCCCTCTACGACCGCATCCATGCCGGCAAGCTGCCCGAGGGCTTCGACAAGGCCCTGGACGATCTGGAGGCTGGCTTCGAGCCCGGCTCCAAGGTGGCCACCCGCAAGGCCTCCGGCGCAGTCATCAACGCCCTGGCCCCCATCATGCCCGAGCTCTGGGGAGGATCCGCCGATCTGGGCGGCTCCAACAACACCAACATCAACGGTGCCGTCTCCTTCGCCCCGGAGGCCGACAAGACCGTCCAGTGGCCCAAGGCCAGCAAGTACGGCCGCCAGCTGCACTTCGGCGTGCGCGAGTTCGGCATGGGCGCCATCACCAACGGCATCCTGCTGGGTTCGGACACCAGGCCCTACAACGGGACCTTCTTCCAGTTCAGCGACTATGAGCGCCCCTCGGTGCGCCTGGCCGCCCTGATGGACATCCCCAACCTGTATGTGTGGACCCACGATTCCGTGGCCCTGGGCGAGGATGGCCCCACCCACCAGCCCATCGAGCACCTGACCGCCGTGCGCGCCATCCCCCGGATGGAGGTTGTGCGCCCCGCCGACCAGTACGAGACCGCTGAAGCCTACCGCGCCTTCTTCGAGAAGGACAACACCCACCCCACGGCCATGATCCTGACCAGGCAGGGCGTGCCCACCCTGGAGGAGACCAAGGCCAAGGCCCGCGAAGGCGTGCGCAAGGGCGCCTACGTGCTGGTCGACACCGAGGGCCAGCCCGACGTGCTGATCATGGCCTCCGGCTCCGAGGTGCAGCACGCTGTGGCCGCCTCCAAGACCCTGGCCGAGCAGGGCGTCAAGGCCCGCGTCATCTCCGTGCCTTCGCTGGAGTGGTTCGAGGAGCAGGACGACGAGTACAAGGAAGCCGTTCTGCCCGCCTCCGTCAAGGCCCGCGTCTCCGTCGAAGCCGGACTGGCCACACCCTGGTACAAGTACCTGGGCAGCTATGGCAAGCCCGTCTCCATCGAGCAGTTCGGCCTGCAGGGCAGCGGCGACGAGAACATGCGCGACCTGGGCATCACCGCCGATCATGTGGTCGAAGCAGCACAGGCCTCCCTGGAGGAAGTCCGTCGGGCCCGCTGACCCCGGCATCGTGATCAATCGGGGGCCGTCCGCGACGCCGGCCCCCTCCCCTGCAGGCACGCCCGAAACGCGGGCCTGCGGGAATACAGCAACAGACTTCCCGGTAGTGCATAGTGAATGTGATTCCATCGGGAACCCAAATAAGGAGTGACAAGATGGCAGAAAATGCAAACACCCAGCGCACCAGCGATTCAGGTGTCTCGATCTGGTTGGACGATCTGAGCCGCACCCGCATCGAGTCGGGCAATCTGCAGCAGCTGATCGCCGAGCGCAATGTGGTGGGCGTGACCACCAACCCCTCGATTTTCCAGAAGGCCCTGAGCCAGGTGGGTCCCTATGACGAACAGCTCAAGCAGCTGGGCCGCATCCCCGTTGAGCAGGCCGTCCGCGAGCTGACCACCACCGATGTACGCAACGCCACCGACATCTTCCGCGAGGTTGCCGAGAAGACCGACTACGTGGATGGACGCGTCTCCATCGAGGTCGATCCTCGTCTGGCCCACAACACCGAAGAGACCGAGAAGCAGGCCGAAGAGCTTTGGAACAAGGTCGATCGTCCCAACGCCATGATCAAGATCCCCGCCACCCTGGAGGGCCTGCCTGCCATCACCGCCACCCTGGCCAAGGGCATCTCGGTCAACGTGACCCTGATCTTCTCCCTGGAGCGCTACAAGCAGGTCATCGACGCCTTCATCGAGGGCATGGTCCAGGCCGACAAGAACGGCCATGACCTGAAGCACATGGGCTCGGTCGCCTCCTTCTTCGTCTCCCGCGTGGACACTGCGGTTGACAAGCTGCTGGAGGCCAACGGCTCTGACGAGGCCAAGTCCCTGGAGGGCAAGGCCGCTGTTGCCAACGCCCGCCTGGCCTACGAGCTCTTCGAGAAGGCCTTCGACAGCGATCCCCGCTGGGCCGACCTGGAAGCCAAGGGCGCCAAGCGTCAGCGTCCGCTCTGGGCCTCCACCGGCACCAAGAACGCCGCCTACTCCGACTGCAAGTACGTGGACGAGCTGGTGGCCCCTGACGTGGTCAACACCATGCCTGAGAAGACCCTGAACGCTCTGGCCGATCACGGCAACGGCGCTCCCTCTGTCAAGGGCACCTACGAGGAGAGCCACCAGGTGATGCAGAAGCTGGCAGACCTGGGCATCAACATCAAGGATGTGACCGACAAGCTGGAGGCCGATGGCGTCGCCGCCTTCATCGACTCCTGGGATTCGGTCCTCTCCGACGTGCAGAAGGGCATCGACCGCGTCAACGGCTGAGCGCCTGACTGGCAGTCGCAGCTATTAAAGATTGTGCCCCATCTGGTTTAAACCAGACGGGGCACAATTGATATTAGTGATGGATTTTGCTGGATTTCTTGCCGCTGCGGGGCTACTCGGCCTTGGTCTCTTCGACCACCTGCTGCAGGGTGGCGATCAGGGCTGGGCTGTCGTTGGGCATGTTCAGCCTGGTCAGGGTGCCGCCGGCGGACTCGATGGCCTTGGCCAGCTCCATGTCCACGTCGTAGCAGATCTCCAGGTTGTCGGCGATGAAGCCGATGGAGGCGGAGACGATGGTCTTCATGCCGCTCTCAGTGATCAGATCCTTGGCCACCTTGACGAAATCAGGCCCGATCCAGGGCTCCTCGGTGCGGCCTGCCGACTGCCAGGCCAGTACGTACTGGTCCTCATTGAGACCGGCTGCCCGGGCCACGGCATTGGACAGACCGATGACCTCATCCTTGTAGGGGTCCCCTCCCTGGATGATGCGCAGGGGCAGGGAGTGGGCGCTGAAGATCACCTTGGTGTCCGGCCGGTCGGTCAGATCCTTCTTGGCCACCAGCTGGTCGCTCCAGAAGTGGATCAGCTCCTGGTGGTTCCACCAGGACCGCACCGGCAGGTATTCCATGCCCGGATGGGCCTCGATGGCCTTGCGGGCGCGGTTGTGGTAGTCCTCGCTCGAATAGGAGGAGTACTGCGGGGCCAGCGGCAGGCCGATCACCCTGGTGATGCCATCGGCGGCGATCTGGTCGACCGCATCCTTGATGAAGGGGGTGATGTACTTCAGCCCCTCGTAGACCTTGTAGGCGCCGGGATGGGCCTTGTCCAGCGCAGCCTGGAGGCCGTCGCGCTGGGCCGTGGTGATCCTGGCCAGGGGCGAGGGCAGACCGATGGCCTTGTAGCGGCCGACCAGCTGGTCCATGAGCGGCTTGGGCGGCTCCTGCCCATGGCGGATGTTGGTGTAGTACCTCCTGATGTCGGACTCCTGGTAGGGGGTGCCGTAAGCCATGAGGAGGACTGCTGTAGGTTCAGTCATCAGCAACTTCTTTCTGTGAAAATGGAATGCAATATGTCAGGCCGATATTGACCAGGGCTATGACGATGACCACCAGGAACATGTTCCTGTAGGAGGCCAGCCCGGCCTGTCCACCCGCCTTGCCCAGCTCAATGGCCGAGGCGAAGAGCAGGGGGGCGATGGTGGTGCCGATCTTCTTGCAGGCCGACAGCCCGCCGATGGCCTGCATGCGGTTCTCGGGCCCGGCCAGCCTTCCGGCGATGACCTGGAGCGGCGAGGACATCATGGAGCCCATGCCGACCCCCATCAGGAAGGACAGGACCATGAAGAGCTGCAGGTTGTGCAGGGTCAGGGTGATCACCAGGGCCATCAGGCCTATCAGCGACGATGAAAAAACGAGCGTGGTCCGGTAGCCGAACTTGTCGACCAGGAGCCCGCCCAGCCAGGATCCGACTACGGAGCCCAGCCCGACGCCGACCATGACCATGCCGGCCGAGCGGACCGGAAGCCCGAAGACGGAGTGGACATAGGTTGGAATGTAGACGAAGAGGGAGAAGAACATGCCTCCCAGCGTCCCCAGCAGAAGTGTCAGCCCATAGGAGGGCAGCTTCAGCAGGCGGATGGGCAGGAAGGGCATGGTGTCCTTGGCGTCGCCCAGGTTGCGCTCATGCACCAGGAAGATCGCGCCGGCCACCACTGCGACCAGGAGGCATCCGATGATCAGGGCCAGGTAGGTGGTGCCGTACTGGAGGAAGGTGATCGCCACCATCAGCAGGGCCAGAGCGATGCTGAAGGAGCCCAAGCCCAGGTAGTCGGTCTTCCAGGCGCGGTCGGTCTGGGAGTCACCCATCATGAACCAGGCCACGATGAAGAGGATGGCCAGGAAGGGCAGCATCATGAAGTAGTAGGCCCGCCATCCGTGGGTGATGCCCAGGAGCATGCCGGACAGGACCGGGCTGACCATGGCGGAAAGACCGGCGATGATGCCCACCGTGGAGACCTTCCTGCCCTGGTTGTTCCTGCGGGCGCGCTGCAGAAGGACGTTCATGGACAGGACCATGATGCCGCTGTCTCCCAGGGACTGGATGAACCGACCCAGCAGCATGACCGCATAGTTGGGCGAGACCGCCGTCATCAGACATCCAAGGAACCAGAAGGCCAGTTCCCAGAGGAAGACCTTCCTGGTCCCATGGGCGTCGGAGAGGTTGGAGGTGATGGGAGTGCCCACCACCAGGCCCAGGGTGTAGAGTCCGACCACCCAGGAGGAGCCCATGGTGGTCAGGCTGAAGGTCCGAGTGATGGACGGCAGCATGGTCGGCACCGCTCCCCCATCCAGCTGGGTGATGAAGACGATGACCATGAAGAACCATATGGGCGTGGAAAGGATTGATCTTCTCTCTCTTGTCGACATGGTGTTACTGTCCCATCTGGTCCGTGAGCAGCCTGTCGATGCGCTCAGGATCGGTCTGGGTGCCCACCAGGAAGTAGGGGAATTCGCCGTAGATGGAGCTGGCTTCGATGTAGCGCATCTCGGTCACGATCTTCTTGAATTGGACAGGGTCGTCGGCGAACAGGGTGACGCCCCACTCGTAGTCGTCCAGGCCGATGGAGCCCGTCAGGATGATTGAGACCTTGCCGGCATAGGAACGGCCGATCTTGCCGTGGTCGTGCATGTAGGCCTTGCGTTGATCGTAGGGCAGCGTGTACCAGTTGGCGCCCGGAACTCGGGTCTTCGACATGGGATAGAAGCAGATGTAAGGCTTGTCAGGGGTCTTGGGATGCAGGCTGGCATTGACGTAGGACCAGCCACGGTCCGTGGTCGGCTCGCCCGAATAGAGGCCTACTTCGGTGACCGACACATAGGAGATTGTCGGCTCCAGATAATCGGAGAGAGGCAGCTTCTCCAAGGAGGTCTCGACCTCCTGCAGCTGATCCAGGGTCTCCCTGAGGACCATCAGGCCCAGGTCGGCCTTTTGCCCGTTGACCTGGCACCAGTAATGGCTTCCCTTCCCCTGGGACTGGACCGCATCCAACTTTGCGGCCAGGTTATCAAACTCCACCAGGCATACCCGGCGTTCGTTTTGATCCACTCGGCGCCACTTGGCCCAATCGATCTTCCAGAAGAGGTGAAGGCAGAACCAGCCCTCCAGACTCGGTGCAGCTTGCTCAGCCATGAGCACATCCTTTCGCTTGCTTAGCTTGCACGACATTGTGTGATGTGCCACTCGTCGGGCACACCGTTACCCACTCTATCCGCCAGGCGGCTGAATCGTTGGATTATCGGTGCATTGTGAATGACATATTGTGGTAATAGTCAAGGACTATGTGCCTTGCACTGAAATCGTCCGGATATGAAAAGACCCCGGGCGATGCCGGGGTCAGGTATTTCAGGTATTGGTTGCTGGAATCAGGCCAGCTTGTACTTGGAAATGAGGTCCAAGGCGATGATGATGGCAACCCAGATCAGAGCCACGATAATGGTCAGCCGGTTCAGGTTCTTCTCGGCTGCGCCCGAGGTGCCAGCGTTGGAGCCGATTCCGCCGCCGAACATATCGGACAGACCGCCACCCTTGCCCTTGTGCAACAGAATCAACATGGTCAGCAATATGCTGGCGAGGATGACGACGATTTGAAGCACAATCTTGACAATGGTCACGGCACATACCTCCATGTAAGGAACTGGGAACAAGTATACATACACCCGTCGAAAAACGCATCAGCCCTTGGCGGCCAGTCGCACGATTCGCACGAACTCCTCCACATCCAGGGAGGCGCCGCCCACTAGAAAACCGTCCACGTCCGGCTGGGTGATCATCTGGGAGGCGTTCTTGGAGGTGACCGAGCCGCCGTAGAGAATGCGCACGGCCTGGCCGGCTGGCTCTCCGAACTTGCTTGAGATATGGTCACGGATGGCCCGGGCGGCCTGTTGGGCGGTGTCCGGGGTGGCCACCATGCCGGTGCCGATTGCCCAGACCGGTTCGTAGGCCACGATCAGGTTGTCCATGTCCTCCTTGGCCAGGTCTCGGGTGACGTCATTGACCTGGCCAACGGCGAAGTCCAGCTGGATGCCCTGGCGACGCTCCTCGTAGCTTTCCCCCACACAGAGGATGGGCTTCATGTCCGCAGCCAGAACGGCGCGGACCTGGTCGACGATGTTGGCATCGTCCTCGGGATGGTACTTGCGCCGCTCCGAATGGCCCACGATGACGTAACTACAGCCCAGCTGGGCCAGCATGTCGGCGGACACATCGCCGGTAAAGGCCCCCTGGGCGGTGACGGAGACGGCCTGGGCCCCATACTCGATGGGCAGGTTGTCGGCTTCGACCAGTACCTGGACAGAACGCAGGGCGGTGAATGCGGGCATCAGCGCCACCTGGCAGCGCCTGCGGTCGAAGTGGGCGTCGCGCAGGAGCCAGGCCAGCTTCTGTACGAAATAGGTGGCTTCCAGGTGGTCGAAGTTCATCTTCCAATTGCCGGCCACCAGGGGAATGCGTGCCATACCAGACCTTTCCATCCGCGCAACAACAGCAATGCCGGGCCGCCGGATGCGAAACCCGGTGACCCGGCATTGCCCGTCTGTCTGCCGATTTTACTCCAGCACCTTCAGACCCGGAAGCTCCTTGCCCTCAAGGAATTCCAGAGAGGCGCCACCACCGGTGGAGATGTGCGAGAAGCCATCCTCCGGGAAGCCTAGGTTGCGCACGGCCGAGGCGGAGTCGCCACCGCCGACGATGGTGAAGGCTCCGGCCTTGGTGGCGTCGACCAGGCCCTGGGCCACAGCCCGGGTGCCGTCGGCGAATGCCGGGAACTCGAAGACGCCCATGGGTCCGTTCCAGACCACGGTCTTGGAGTCCACGATCTTGTCGTGGAAGAGCTTCTGGGAGTCGGGACCGATGTCCAGACCCATCTTGTCTGCAGGGATGCCATCGGCAGGAACCACCTGGTGGGGCGAATCCGCCTTGAACTCGTCAGCCACCACGATGTCGGTGGGCAGAACCAGCTCCACACCCTTCTCACGGGCGGTGGCCATGTAGCCCTTGACGGTATCGACCTGATCCTCCTCCAGCAGGGAGGAGCCGACCTCGTAGCCCTCGGCCTTGAGGAAGGTGAAGACCATGCCGCCGCCGATGACCAGACGGTCGGCCTTGCTGAGCAGGTTCTCGATGACGCCCAGCTTGTCGGAGACCTTGGAGCCGCCCAAGACCACGGTGAAGGGCCGCTCGGGGTTCTCGGTCGCCTTGGACAGGGCCTTGACTTCCTTCTCGACCAGCAGGCCTGCTGCGGAGGGCAGGAACTTGGCCACGGAGTAGTTGGAGCCTTGGGCACGGTGGACCACGCCGAAGCCGTCGGAGACGAAGACATCGCCCAGGTCGGCGATCTTGCGGGCGTAGGCATCGCGCTCGGCCTCGTCCTTGCTGGTCTCCTCGGGGTTGTAGCGCACGTTCTGCAGCAGAACCACGTCGCCGTCGTTCATGGCGGCCACCTTGGCATGGGCATCGGGACCATAGGTGTCCTCGGCCAGAGGAACCTGCACGCCCAGCAGTTCGCCCAGACGAGCGGCCACGGGGGCCAGGCTCAACTCGGGAACGACCTTGCCCTTGGGGCGACCCAGGTGGGCCATGAGGATGACCTTGGCGCCCTGGCCACGAAGCTGCTCGATGGTTGGCAAGGCGGCGCGGATGCGGCCGTCGTCCGTAATGGTGGTGCCGTCCAGCGGCACGTTGAAGTCCGCGCGGACGAGCACGCGCTTGCCCTTGAGATCACCGAGGCTCTTCAGTGTTTTCATGCGTATCCTTTCTGACTGCGGGTCCATGCGCCCGCTCCTCTGCCATGGTACTCAGGCTGACCGACCTGTGTGAGCTATCTCACTCTTGTTTGGTCTCTTCCTCGGCCCTCTTCTTTTCGACCTTGTTGGCCAGCTGCAGCAGACGGCGGATGCGTCCGGCGATGGCATCCTTGGTGACCGGCGGATCGGCCAGGCGACCCAGCTCTTCGAGTGAAGCCTCACGGTGATCCAGACGAAGCTGGCCGGCCGCACGCAGGTTCTCGGGGATGTCGTCGCCCAGAATTTCGAAGGCCTTGGTGACCTTGGCACTGGCCTCGACGGCGGCCTTGGCCGACCGGCGCATGTTGGCGTCGTCGAAGTTGGCCAGTCGATTGGCCTTGCCGCGGGATTCCCCGTCGCTGCGCTTGCCGGTCCACTCCCTGGAGGACTTGGGTGCGCCCATCAGGTTGAGCATGCGTTCGATGACGTCCGGATCGCGCAGGGTGACGCGCTCGGAGCTGCGCACCTGGCGGGCCTTGGCGTTGATGCCCAGACGGCGGGCTGCACCCACCAGGGCCAGGGCTGCCTCGGATCCGGGGCAGACGATCTCCAGGTAGGAGGCCTTGCCTGGGTCGGAGAGCTCGCCATGGGCCAGGAAGGCCCCTCGCCAGGCGGCCTTGACCTGGGCGATGTTGCCGGAGACGATGTCGGCCGGAAGACCACGAACCGGATGCTTGCGGCGGTCCAGCAGACCGGTCTGCAGGGCCAGGGCGCCGCCCGCCCGCAGCACGCGGACCGAGTAGCGGGTCAGGTTGCCGGTGGGGGCCTGCCGCTTGACCTGAATCAGATCGGAATCATGGCCGTAGACGTCCCTGATGGTGTTCTGCAACCACTGCGCTGCCGGCAAGGAGTCGAATTGCGCTTCCACCACAATGTGGCGCTGAATGATGTGCAGACCGCCACCGAAGCGGATCATCGCCGCCGATTGTGCTTTCTTGGCAGAGGGGGGTTCGTTGTCAATCGCGGCCAGCTCGCTTTTGACATCATCAAGTAGGGCCAAGAGCCGTCCTCCTACGAAAAAATACTGAAAAATGAATACTTCTTGGCCGCGCGACACACCTGCCGTGCCGACCACCGGATTACTGTGATACCGAATATCTTGGACAAATTGCGCCTTTGGCTATCCGCGGGAACGGTGCGGCAGCTCGCGGGCCGAGACGGTCACCTCCATTCCCCGGGACCGCAGACGGGCGGCCAGAGCGTCGGCCATGGCCACTGAGCGGTGCTGTCCGCCAGTGCAGCCAAAGGCGATGGTCACATAGTGCTTGTCCTCGCGCGCATAGCCGCTGAGCGCGGTCAGAATGGCGGTGGTGTAGGCATCCAGGAACTCCTTGGCGCCCTTGCTGGCCATCACATAGTCACGGACCGGGCCGTCATGCCCGTTCAGGTCGCGCAGCTCGGGGACCCAGTAGGGGTTGGGCAGGAAGCGGACGTCGGCGACGAAATCAGCATCGATGGGCAGGCCGTACTTGAATCCGAAGCTCATGATGTGCACGCCTACGGTGGTCGGGCCGGAGCCCAGGACCATTTCATAGAGGCGGGTGGAGAGCTGATGGATGCTCAGGTTGGAGGTGTCGATGACCATGTCGGCACGTTCCTTGAGCCCGGCCAGCAGGCGGCGCTCCTCGCGGATGCCGTCGATCAGGCGGCCCGAGCCCTGCAAAGGATGGGGTCGGCGAACGGACTCATAGCGTTTGACCAGCACCTGGTCTGAGGCGTCCAGAAAAAGGATGCGGCAGCGCACACCCAGGTCGTCCAGGTGGCTGAGCACGGCCGACAGATCATCGAAGTAGGAGCGGGAACGGACGTCGATGACGGCGGCCAGGCGGTGCAGGGAGCTGCCGGCCGAGGTCATCATGTCGACCAGGGGCACCAGCAGGCGCGGGGGCATGTTGTCGACCACATACCAGCCCATGTCCTCCATGGAGTCGGCGGCCCGGGAGCGGCCTGCGCCGGACATGCCTGTGATCAGCAGTACCTCGAAGCCTGCGAAGGGCGGTTTTTCCGTCGTCATCGTCATGCCTCCCTCAAGGCTTGGTCCATAGCGGCCACCGGAACAGTGGCCAGGGGTCGGCCGGTCATCAGAGCCACCTGACGCACGGCTTGGTAGAGCAGCATACGTTCACCGCTGATGGCCCGGGCACCCGGTCGGCTGCAGAAGGCCTTCATGAGTGGGGTGGGCCGGGGGTCATAGACCACATCCAGCAGAACCGGGCCCAGGCGTTTGTCGTCATCGGCCTCTGGAGTCCCAGCTGTATTGAGCAGATCAGCAAGGGGGTCGGCTGCCCCCGAAGGCAGGGTTGAGACGATAATATCGGTCCCGATCAGTGCCTTTTCGGCTGCCTCAGACTGGTCCATGGCTGTGACGGTTGGCCCAGGAAGGCCAAGCCGGGAGGCAAGGTCCAGCATGTGGTCGCAGTGCTCGGGGTTGCGGGCCAACAGGTCCACACGCTCGACCCCCAGCACCTTCAAGGCGCAGAAGGCGGACTCGGCTGTATTCCCGTTGCCGACGACCAGGGCCTGCGCTCCCCCATACGGTTGATCAGGAAGTCGGTCCTGCCGACCCTGACCGGCTGCCTCCAGCAAGGCGGCCAGATCGTCAGGATCTTCGTCAGCCCGGCAACGGTCGGCAGCCTCCAGAAGAGCGGCAACTATCCCCTCTACATCTGTGTTGTACAAGGACAAACCTTTGGCGGGGCCGCCCTGTGCAAAGACTGCTGTGTTGGCCACTCCCAGGGTCTTGGACCAGCAATCGCGAAAATCACCCAAAGGCCCTACAGCACTCTTCAAGGGCATGGTCAGGCTGAGTCCTGCCCAAGACGGGTCAAGGCCGTGGATAAAGTCCGCCAGACCGTCAGCGTCCATGCGCACACGGTCATAGCGCCAACCATCCAGGCCCAGTGCGGCATAGGCTGAACGATGCAGGAGTGGCGAAAGGGAATGGCTGATTGGGTCGCCCAGGACGGCACAACGACGATCAGGTCCATTCATATCTGCAATCACGCACCAATCAACTCAGGGCATGGCCCTCTGCCAGCCTCCTGAGCCATTTTATCGCTGGCTGTCCCCGGTCTGGTCCTGGTCACTGTGCAGGGCCTGGTAGATGGCCTTGGCCTTGGCTGCGCCGATGCCCTTGACTGCCTCCAGCTCCTCCTGGGAGGCCTGGCGCATGCGCTTGACCGAACCGAAGTGATTGAGCAACTTCTTCTGGTAGGAGGGGCCGATGCCCGGAATCTCGTCCAGGGCCGACCGGAGGGCACCCTTGCGCCGGGTCTGCCGGTGGTAGGTAATAGCGAAACGGTGGGACTCGTCGCGCACCCGCTGCAACAGGTACATGCCCTCGGACTGACGCTTGAGGATGATGGGATAGTCGTCGTCAGGCACCCAGACCTCCTCCAGACGCTTGGCCAGCCCGCACAGGGCCACATCGTCCACTCCGCAGTCGTGCAGGGCCCGTGCTGCGGCGGTCACCTGGGGCTTGCCACCATCGACCACGATCAGGTTGGGCTTGTAGGCGAAGTGGCGGGCGGCGGTGTTCTGCTGGACGATGGCCCCCTCCTCCTGCTCCACCAATTCGGGTGCCTTGTCGCTGGCCTTTCGCTCGGCTTCCATGCTGTCGCCACTGTCGCCCGCGATGTTGCCATGGCGGAAGCGCCGGGTCAGGGTCTCGTAGATGGCGCTCATATCGTCCACAGCGCCCTTGCCGTCCTCGCCGCGGATGGCGAACCGACGGTATTCGGACTTCTTGGGGACCGCGTCCTCGAAGACCACCATGGAAGCCACCTGGAACTGGCCGCCCACGGTGTTGGAGATGTCATAGCACTCGATGCGCAGCGGGGCGCGGTCCAGTCCAAGGGCCTTGGCCACGTCGTTCATGGCCTGGGTGCGGGTACCCATGTCGCTCATGCGGCTGAGCTTGCTGCGCTGGAGGGCCTGGCGGGCATTGGCGTTGGCCCGGTCCATCAGGGACTTCTTCTCACCCCGGCTGGCCACACGGATGGTCACTGCGGATCCACGCAGCTCCCGTAGCCACTCCTGCAGGTCGCCGGTCCGATCCGGCTGGATGGGGACAATGACCTCGGGAGGCACCGGCGAGATGGGGGCCAGCAGGTCGGCGCGTCCGGTCTGATCCTGATGCTGGTGTCGGCTCCTGGTGGCCTTGGCCCGGGCCTCGGCATCCAAGGCCGTGACCTTCTGGGTGGAGCCCATGGCATCCCGGTCCTGGCTGATGGAGACAGGTGCATCAGAATCCCCGGGCAGCTTATGTAGCTCACTGTCATTCTCATTCATCAGGTCCGAGTAGACCTGCACCAGCAGGTCGCTGATCAGCTCGCTGTCGGAGACGTCCTCGACCCGCTCCACGCTCCAGTTGCGTTCGCCACGGATGGCTCCTGAGCGCACGAAGAAGGCATGGACCGAGGCTTCCAGTTCGTCCGAGGCCACTCCGAAGACGTCCACATCCACGTTGGAGGCGAAGGCCACGGCATTCTGCTCGATGACCGTGTCCAACATGGCGATCTGGTCGCGTAGGCGGGCGGCCTTCTCGAAGTCCAGCTCCTTACTGGCCTTCTGCATGCTCCTGGTCAGTCCGGCCCGGTAGCTCTTGCCCAGCCTGCCGGTGATGACCCCGGTCAGCTCCGTACACAGACGCCGGTGGTCGCTGGCGCTGATCCGGCCCACGCAGGGGGCTGAGCACTTGCCGATGGAGGCCAGCAGGCAGGGACGGCCGCTGAGCTTGGCCTTGCGAAAGACGCCGGGGGTGCAGGTGCGCACCGGATAGGTCTTGAGCAGGGCATCAAGGGTGTGCTTCATGTCCCAGACCTTGGCGTAGGGGCCGAAGTAGCGGGTGTCGTGCCGCTTGCGCACGCGGGTCATCCAGACCCGGGGGAACTCCTCCCCCACGGAGACAGCCAGGTAGGGGTAGGTCTTGTCGTCCCGCAGTTTGACGTTGAAGCGGGGGTCGAACTCCTTGATCCAGGTGTATTCCAGGGTCAGGGACTCCAGGTCGGTGCCCACCACGGTCCACTCCAGGCTCCGGGCCGTCAGGACCATGGTCTGGGTGCGCGGGTGCAGGTTTTCCAGGGGCTGGAAGTAGTTGGTCAGACGGTTGCGCAGGTTCTTGGCCTTGCCCACGTAGATGACCCGGCCGTCGCCGTCCCGCCACTTGTAAACCCCCGGCTGAGTGGGAATGTCCGAGGTCTTGGGACGGAAGAGGTCCCGGCTGTCGCCCAGCAGGGGTGCGCCGTTCTTGTTGACACCGGTCGTGGTGCCGGTGGCGGACTCCTCCTCCAGGGCTTGGGCGGTGCGTCGCCATACCTGCGGCGTGTGCCGCTCGAAGCAGCTACGGGTCATGATCGGGTGGCCTTGGCTACCTTGGCGGGATCCAGCATGGGCTTCAAGTACTTGCCGGTCCAGCTGTTCGGATTGGCGGCCACCTGCTCGGGGGTGCCCTGGGCTACCACGGTGCCGCCGCCGTCGCCGCCCTCGGGTCCCAGGTCGATGATCCAGTCGGCGGTCTTGATCACATCCAGGTTGTGTTCGATGACGATGACCGTGTTGCCCTTGTCAACCAGGCCGTGCAGGACCTTGAGCAGCTTGCGGACATCCTCGAAGTGCAGACCCGTGGTGGGTTCGTCCAGGATGTAGACGGTCTTGCCGTCGGAGCGCCGCTGCAGCTCGGTGGCCAGCTTGACCCGCTGGGACTCGCCTCCGGACAGGGTGGGCGCTGGCTGACCCAGGCGGATGTAGCCCAAGCCCACGTCCACCAAGGTGTCCAGGTAGCGGGCGATGGAAGGATAGGCCTTGAAGAAGTGGGCGGCCTCCTCAATGGGCATGTCCAGCACATCCGAGACGGTCTTGCCGTTGTAGGTGACCTCCAGGGTCTCCCTGTTGTAGCGCTTGCCGTGGCAGGTCTCGCACTGCACGTAGACGTCGGGCAGGAAGTTCATCTCGATTTTGATGGTCCCGTCACCGTGGCAGGTCTCGCAGCGGCCGCCCTTGACGTTGAAGGAGAAGCGGCCGGGACCATAGCCGCGCACCTGGGCCTCGGGGGTTTTGGCGAAGAGCTGGCGGATCTTGTCCCAGACGCCGGTGTAGGTGGCCGGGTTGGAGCGCGGGGTGCGGCCGATGGGGTTCTGGTCCACATGGATGACCTTGCGCACCTGGTCCACGCCCTCCACCCGGGTGTGCTTGCCGGGCACGATGCGGGCGTTGTTGAGCTGGTCGGCCAGAACCGGATAGAGGATGGAGTTGACCAGGGTGGACTTGCCGGAGCCGGAGACGCCGGTGACCAGGGTCATGACCCCCAGCGGGAAGGAGACCTTGAGGTTCTTCAGGTTGTTCTCGCGAGCCCCCACCACGGTCAGCTGTCTGGTCTTGCTGGTCTTGCGACGGCGCTTGGGCACCTCGATGGACCGACGCCCGGCAATGTAGTCGGCGGTGATGGAGCGGGAGGCCTTGACCAGGTCCTGCGAACGCCCGGAGAAGATGACCTCGCCGCCATGCTCGCCGGCCCCTGGGCCGATGTCGACCAGCCAGTCGGCCTGGCGGATGGTGTCCTCGTCGTGTTCGACCACGATCAGGGTGTTGCCCAGGTCGCGCAACCGCTGCAGGGTCTTGATAAGCCGGTCGTTGTCCCTCTGGTGCAGGCCGATGGAGGGCTCGTCCAGCACATACATGACGCCCACCAGTCCGGAGCCGATCTGGGTGGCCAGGCGGATGCGCTGGGCCTCGCCGCCGGAGAGGGTGGCCGCAGCCCGGGACAGGGTCAGATAGTTCAGGCCCACGTCGTTGAGGAAGCGCAGACGGGCACGAATCTCCTTGAGGACCTCCCCGGCGATCTTGGCCTGGGCACCCTCCATATGCAGGCCCTCAACCCATTTCAGGCTGGCGGACACGGCCATGTCGCAGACCTGGGCGATGGACAGGCCGTCCACGGTCACGGCCAGCACCTCGGGCTTCAGGCGCTTGCCCTGGCAGACCTGGCAGGGCACCTCGCGCATGTAGGATTCGTAGTACTGCTTCATGGGCTGCGAGTCGGTCTCGTCGTGGCGGCGCATCAGGGTGCGGACCACGCCCTCGAATCCGGTGGTGTACTCGCGCAGGCGTCCCCAGCGGTTGCGGTAGGAGACGTCCACCTTGAAGTCGTGCCCGTACATGACGGCGTGACGGACTTCCTCGGGTAGGTCCTTCCAGGGGGTCGAGGTGGAGAAGCCCATCTCCTTGGCCAGGCCGTCCAGCAGGTGGCCGTAGAAGCGCTGCTGGCTCTTGGTGCCGCTCCAGGGCTCCACGGCCCCGTCCTTGAGGCTCTTGTCGGGATCGGGCACCACCAGCTCGGGGTCGATCTCCAGGTTGAATCCCAGGCCGGTGCAGGCCGGGCAGGCTCCGTAGGGGGCGTTGAAGGAGAAGGTCCTGGGTTCGATCTCATCCAGCTCCAGCTCGTGGCCGTTGGGGCAGGACCGCTTCTCGGAGAAGGGCTGACGACGCTCGGGGTCCTTGGCATCCAGATCCACGAAGTCGGCCACCACCGTCCCCTTGGCCAGGCGCAGGGCGGTCTCCACGGAGTCGGTCAGCCGCTGGCGCATGCCCTCGCGGATGACCAGCCGGTCCACCACCACCTCGATGGTGTGCTTCTTCTGCTTGGTCAGTTTGATGGAGTCGGACAGCTGGTGCATGTCCCCATCGATGATGGCCCGTGAGTAGCCGTCGGAGCGCAGGAGCTCCAGGGTCTCCACGAACTCGCCCTTGCGACCCTTGACGATGGGGGCCAGGAGCTGGAAGCGTGTCCCCTCCGGCCTGGACATGAGGGTGTCGACGATCTGCTGCGGCGACTGGGCGCGCACCTCGGCCCCGCAGACCGGGCAGTGGGGAATGCCGGTCCGGGCGAAGAGCAGGCGCAGGTAGTCGTAGACCTCGGTGATGGTGCCCACGGTGGACCGGGGGTTGCGGTTGGTGGTCTTTTGATCAATGGAGACGGCCGGGCTCAGGCCCTCGATGAAGTCCACGTCGGGCTTGTCCATCTGGCCCAGGAACTGGCGGGCATAGGCGGAGAGGGATTCCACATAGCGGCGCTGACCCTCGGCGAAGAGGGTGTCGAAGGCCAGGGAGGACTTGCCGGAGCCCGACAGGCCGGTGAAGACCACCATCCGGTTGCGGGGTATGGACAGGTTGACGTTCTTGAGGTTGTGGGCCCGGGCGCCCTGGATGACGATCTTGCGGTCGTTGGGCACCATGGACAGGTCCGCCACCAGGGACCCCTTGGATTCGATCATGCGCGGGTTTTCGATGGCCGCGTCCACTGTCGACTTAGGCTTGTTCTGCTGCTTCACGTGCTTCCCATCCGCTTCCCTGAAGACCCATGGCCAAGGCTGAGGCCAAAGCCTGACCATAATATCGCCGGGGCCGAATAATTCGAACAGGTGTTCGACGACGGCTTAGATGGACGGGGCGGGCGAATCCAGGGGCGGACGGCCGCAGCCGTTGAGGAAGCAGTCGTGCTGGTGGTCGTTGATCATGCCGGCTGCCTGGAGGAAGGAGTGGACGGTCACCGGCCCCAGGAAGCGCAGGCCCAGGTCGCGCATGTCCTTGCAGACGATGGCTGACAGGTGGTCGTAGCGCGGTATGGAGGGGTCGTCCGGGTAGTCGTGGTTGATGGTCTGGCCACCGGTGAAGGACCAGCAGTAGCGGTCGAATGCCTCCCCGGGAAATTGTCGGGTGATCAGGGCCGCGTTGGCCACCGTGGCTTCGATTTTGCGACGATTGCGGATGATGGCAGGGTCGGCCATGAGACGGTTGATGCGGTCGGCATCGAAGTTGGAGACCGCTTGGATATCGAAGTTGTCGAAATTCTTGAAGAGGGCCTGGCGGCGGTGTAGGACCAGCTGCCAGCTGAGCCCGCACTGGAATATCTCCAGGGAGAGCATGGCGAAGAGCCTCTGGGACCCGTGCAAGGGGCGGCCCCACTCATGGTCGTGGTAGCTGCGCATGAGCGGATCGTCCACCTGAGCCCAGTCGCACCGATGTAAAGGTTCAACCATCTCGCACTCCCCCTCTCCAGTATTCGGCTTCAGGCTAGCACCGGAGGCCGCCCGGAACGGGTGGTCAATACCACTGAGCCAGGCGGGCTGATTTAGAGTTGGAGCAGAGGCCGGTCGGCCCATGCCCGGGGCAATCCCCACGGCGGCAGTACGGTTGCGGCCGGCAAGGAGAGGAAGCATGTGCCATGACTGACAAGGACAATCCGCGCAGACTCTGGACCGACGATGAGAACCCGGTCGAGAGGGCCAAGCGCACCTCCCCTGCCATGCAGGGCAACCAATCGAGCGCAAATTCGGCATCGGCATCTCGGAGTTCGACGAGTACAGGTTCGGGGTCTCCGAATTCATCGACACCAAAGTCGTCTACTTCAAATTCATCTAGCTCAGGTTCATCGCCTTCAGGTGCCGCAGACCACCAGTCTGGTGATTCGTCGAAGAAGGCGCCAACTGACAAAACCAGTGCAGATGAGACTGCCAATGGAGTCAAGAGTCGCTCTAATCGCAGCAGCA
Source organism: Bifidobacterium sp. 7101 (assembly GCF_000499285.1). Taxonomy (GTDB): domain Bacteria; phylum Actinomycetota; class Actinomycetes; order Actinomycetales; family Bifidobacteriaceae; genus Bombiscardovia; species Bombiscardovia apis_A. Next base: position 62,971 of record NZ_AWUN01000005.1, on the reverse strand, counting down.
ATGAGGCAGCGCAGGAATCAAATCAAACAAAGCAGAGTCAGCCTGAAAAGGAGCAGCAATCCTCCAAGGGACGCGGCTGGAAGCTCTTCGAGGATATCGTGCTCTGGGTGGCCTGGGTGGCCATGGTGGGCTTCAACGGCTATGCGGAGGTCTACCACTTCAATGGCACGACCGTGGGCGGCCTGGCACGCAAGGTCGACCTGTGGATTATGCCCGCCGGATACGTCTTCGCCATCTGGGGGGTAATCTACATCGCCCTGGCCATCTGGCTCTTCCGCTTCTGCCTGGCCGGCCCCAGCCGCAAACGTCTTGGCTTCCTGCCCTTCACGCTGAGCGGGCTGCTCTTCGTGGCCACCTGCTGCCTGAACATCGCCTGGCTGGCACTGTGGCATATGGAGCGCAACTTCTGGGCCCTGGTCATCATCCTCATTCTGACCGTGCTGGCCTGGATGCTCTACGCCCTGGTGCGCAGGGATGCCACCAAGGCCGGAACCCCCACCGCAGCCAAGGCCCTGGATTGGATCCCCCTGTCCATCTACGCAAGCTGGCTGAGTGTGGCCACCCTGGTCAACGCCGGATACATGGTGGTGGCCGGGCACAAGGTCGGCAATGCAGTACAGGGATTCGCCACCATCATCGTGGTCGGCGCCCTACTGGCCGTCGCTTATCTGATGAACAGGCATGGCAAGGACTGGGTCTTCGGCCTGGTGGTCATCTGGGCCTGCCTGGGCATCGGCATCAGGATCTTCTCCTTCGCGGCAGTCATGGGTGTGCTGGTCATTGCTTTGACCGCAGTAGGTGCCTTCCTGGTCTACTTCCCCTGGAGCAAGTTCAGGGTGGTCCGTCGCTGACCCATCCATGACTGATCCATTGCCCCGTCAGCCGAGACGCACTGGCGGGGCTTGCTTCTTGCTACCATGATTCCTTGCAAGTTTTGAATCCATAAGGAAAGCGGGGTCGGAGGCGGCATGGCTATTGAGGCGCAGGGACTTGAGATCCGAATAGGTGCCCGGCTACTGCTGCAAGCCACCGACTTCCACGTGACCAAGGGCGACCGGATCGGCCTGGTGGGCCGTAACGGCGCAGGCAAGACCACACTGACCCGGGTCATCACCGGCGATATGCTCCCCTCGGCCGGCAAGGTGCGTGTGACCGGACAGCTGGGATACCTGCCCCAGTCCACCCATGCGGGCAACTCCGAGCAGAGCGCACTGGACCGGGTCATGAGCGCCAGGGACATCGCATCCATCATCCAGCGGATGCGCAAGGCCGAGACCGAGATGACCAGTCCTGATCCCAAGGTCATGGAAAAGGCCATGAAGCGCTACGACAAGGCCCAGCAGGACTTCGAGAACGCCGGCGGCTATGCGGCTCAATCGCAGGCCATCGTCATGGGCGAGAGCCTGGGGCTGAGCCAGGAGACCCTGCAGCAGGCACTGGGCACCCTCTCAGGCGGTCAGCGCCGACGGGTCGAACTGGCCAGAATCCTCTTCTCCGACGCCGACACCCTGATTCTGGATGAGCCCACCAACCACTTGGATGCCGACTCCATCGAATGGCTCAAGGGCTACCTGCGCCGGTTCGAGGGCGGCTTCCTGATCATCTCCCACTCCACCGAGCTGCTGGACGAGACCGTCAACCGCATCTGGCACCTGGATGCCCAGCGCTCCTGCATCGACATGTACACCATGGGATGGAAGGCCTACCTGCGCCAGCGGGTGGTGGACGAGGAACGCCGCCGCCGTGAACGCGAGGTGGCCGAAAAGAAGGCCGACCGGCTGATGCGGCAGGGCATCCGTCTGCATGCCAAGGCCACCAAGGCTGTGGCTGCTCAAAATATGATGCGTCGCGCCCAGCGTCTGCTGGCCGACACCCAGGAGGCGGAAAAGGCCGAAAAGGTGGCCGATCTGCGCTTCCCGGATCCGGCACCCTGCGGCCGCACGCCCATCATGGCCGAGGACCTGTCCAAGGCCTACGGCTCCAACATCGTCTTCGCCGGCATCAACCTGGCCATCGACAAGGGCTCCCGGGTGGTCATCCTGGGATACAACGGTGCCGGCAAGACCACCACCCTGCGGCTGTTGGCCGGCATCGAGCAGCCCGACACGGGCAAGGTGACCCTGGGGCATGGGGCCAAGATCGGCTACTTCGCCCAGGAGCACGACACCCTTGATAACGACGTCACCGTTCTGGAGAACCTGCAGCATGTGGCCCCGGACCTGGACAACACCCAGGCACGGACCATCCTGGGCTCCTTCCTCTTCTCAGGGGACGATGCCATGAAGCCCACCAAGGTGCTTTCGGGCGGCGAGAAGACCCGTCTGGCCCTGGCCACCTTGGTGACCAGCCGGGCCAACGTCCTGCTGCTGGACGAACCCACCAACAACCTGGACCCCGCCTCGCGCGACGAGATTCTCAAGGCCATCGCCAAGTACGAGGGAGCCATCGTGCTGGTCACCCACGACGAGGGTGCCGTCAAGGCGCTCAATCCCGAACGGGTGTTGCTCATGCCCGACGGTGACGAGGACCTCTGGAGCGACGACTACCTGGATCTGGTGGCCGAGGAGTAGGTAGCCGCGATAGCGAAAAGCGGGTCAGTCGTCCTCCCCCAGGACTTCCACGCCTTTGACCCCTGGAGTCTGCCCAATGGATTCGACCAGCTCGGTCACATCCCCCTTGCCCAGCAGGTTGACGGTTACATCGGCGCCCTTCCAGGCATCCCGGTGCAGCTCGTGGATGGTCAGTACCCGGGACTCGAAGCCCATTCGGGTTGCCAGCAGCAAAGATTCGCGCAGGCAGCCGTGGCCATCCTGATATACGATGCGCAGGACCGTATTCTGACGGTTGCGCAGGAACCACTTGAGGATGGGCGCGATGACCAGAACGGCCAGAAAGTAGAAGACGACCGCCAGGATGGCGATGGCGAAGAGCTGTACCCCACAGGCCATGCCAACGGCGGCAGCCACCCAGATGGCGCTGGCCGTGGTCAGACCCTTGACCGAATCATGGTTGAAGAAGATGACTCCGGCGCCGATAAAGCCGATGCCCGAGGCCACTCCGGCTGCGATTCGCGAGGCGTCCCAGGAGTAGTTGCCCACAGCAGCCTGGATGCCATAGAGGGAGACCATGGTGAACAAGCAGCTTCCCAGACCCACCAGGATGTGGGTGCGGATGCCAGCGTCATGTTTGAGGAACTCGCGCTCGAAGCCGATCAGGCCACAGAGGACCACCGTCAGGACCACCGCCATAATCTGGCCTTGATTCGGCATTGCGAATCCCTGCATGAAATTCCCTTCCTGCCCTCGTAAATAGGCAGACTTTATAACGCTTGCAGGACATGGCCATCGGATAGAGTGGAGCCAGCACGTGGCCGGCCCTGCCGCCGCCGCACGTGGACCTTTTGAATGAAGGGTGTGATGCCATGAAGCCGTCATCAGATGAACGCCGCGAAGCCTGGCGGACCCTGGCCACCAGCGCCTATACCGCCGACATGATCCGATCCCTGGAGCAGCCGTTTTTGGATGACGGGGTGCCCCTGATGCGCATTGCCGCCGGATCCCTGGCCTCCGTGGCCGACGTCATGCTGACCCAGGCCGGGCTGGAGCCGGCAGGAGCCAGGATCGTCCTGCTGGCAGGGGCCGGCAACAATGGCGGCGATGGACTCTATGCCTCGGCTGATCTGGCCGGGCATGGAGCCGACGTGACTGTGGTGGCGACCGGGCGCAGCCTGCACCAGGGCGGGTTGGATGCCCTCCTGCGCGCCGGCGGAGTGGTCACTACCCTGGATCCCCAGGCAGCCATCCAGGGCTGCGAGGCACCAGTAGGACCGGACCAGGCTTCCGAGGAGCTGGACCAGGCCCTGGAGCTGTGCCGACAGGCGGATTTGATCATCGACGCCATGACGGGTATCGGTCTCAAGGGTGCGTTGCGCGGCATTCCCGCAGCTCTGGCCGCAGAACTGGGCATGGAGAGCGGTCTGCCCGACAGACCAGCCTGGCACGATCCCGCCGGACAGGATGGCCCCCTGGTGTTGGCTGTAGATACCCCCTCCGGCGTGGACATTGATGAAGGCACCCTGCCCGGGGCCTACATCCCGGCTGATGTGACCGTGACCATGGGGGCCATGAAGCCCTGCCTGATGCTGCCCCCGTCCGCCTACGTCTGCGGCAGAATCGTCCTGGTGGACTTCGGCTTCGATACCTCGGCCCTGGTCCCCAGCGTCTCCTGCATGAACGCCGAGGACTGCGCCGGTCTCCTGCGGGCGCCCCGGGTCGATGACACAAAGTACAGCCGGGGCGTAGTCGGCCTGGTCACCGGATCCGCCCTCTACCATGGCGCCGGGCTGCTCTCCAGCAGGGCTGCGGCCAGCAGCAATGTGGGCATGATCCGTTACTGTGGCCCCGAACAGGTGGGCAACCTAATCCTGCAGGAGCTGCCCGAAACTGTCCTGGGCCGTGGGCGGGTCGAGTCCTGGGTGCTGGGCTCGGGCGTGCCCACCCGGCAGGCCCAGGAGGCCGCCGGACCTGAAGGCCAGGACGGCCAGAGGGACCTGATTGCCGACATACTCAATCGTCAGGCCGCGGACCTGGACGAGGACGATGCAGCGGCCGACCCGCCGGTGGTGGCCGATGCAGGAGCCCTGGATCTGCTGCCGGACCGACTGGGCCCGCGTACCGTGCTGACCCCGCATGCCGGCGAGATGGCCGCCCTGCTCAACTCGCATGGCGAGAACGTGGACGGCGACCAGGTCATGGCCGAACCCCTGCGCTGGGCTGTCCGCGCCTGCCAACTGACCGGGGCCACCATTCTGCTCAAGGGGGCCATCACACTGGTCGTCGGCGAGGACGGCACCGACCGCCCTCGAGTCATGACCACCGGTTTCGGCCCAGCCTGGCTGTCCACAGCCGGATCAGGGGACGTGCTCTCCGGAACCATCGGGGCCATGCTGGCCCAGAACGCCGGACCGATCCAGGATGATGCCACACTGATGGTGGATCTAACGGCTGCCGCGGCCTTCCTGCACGGACTGGCAGGCTCTCTGGCCAGCGGCGGCAGGCAGACCGGCTGGGAACAACCGCTGATCTTCGACCCCCGCAAGCCTCAGGATTTTGCGGATCTGGTTGCCGAGGACAACCAGCCTGAGGGTCAGGGGGTCGTTGCTGGGCACATGGGACAGCCAATCCGCGCCGGGCAGGTGGCCGATGCCCTACCCAGGGCCATAGGACTGGTCATGTCCAGAGCCGAAGGGGCTGCTGAACAGATCGACCAATCCATCCAAGATGGAGACGATGCCTCTCAATTCTTCGAAAACAGCTCACTTTGGTTCTAAGCATGTGGTTGGAAAAGGAGTTGATTCGATGACCGCACAGCTCATCGTCATGCGTCACGGAGAGAGCGTCTGGACTCAGAAGTCGGTCAACCGTTTCGCCGGTTGGGTGGACGTACCCCTGACGGAACGCGGACTGCAACAGGCCCGCCATGCCGGACAGCTGCTCAAGAAATCAGGCTTGCTGCCTGACCTGGTCTTCACCTCCCTGCTGACCCGCAGTATCATCACCGCCAACACGGTCCTGGACCTGGTTGATCGGGCCTGGATTCCGGTGGAGCGCACCTGGAGGTTGAACGAGCGCCACTATGGCGCCTTCCAGGGACAGACGCGACCGGCCATGCTGGAACGCTACGGTCAGCAGCAATTCAATATCTACCGACGTTCCTACGATGTTCGGCCTCCCGCCATCGAAACCGATTCACCCTACTTTCAGGGACGGGATCCGCGCTATGCCCCGGCCATGTGCGACGAGTTGGACAGCCAGAATCCGGCCGAAATCCGTGCCGAGTGTCTCAAGGACCTGCTGATTCGCCTGCATCCCTACTGGCGCAGCCGGATAGCCCCCAACCTGGCCCAGGGTCGGACTGTGCTCATCGTCACCCATGGTTCCGTGGTCCGCAGCCTGATCAAGGTCCTTGAGGGCGTAGACGACAAGGACATCCGATCCATCAATGTACCCACCGGCGTGCCCATGGTCTACAGCTTCGAGACCGATGGAGACGGCAACCCCCAGGTCCAGGGACCGGGTCGCTATCTGGATCAGGAGGCCGCGAACCAGGGCATGGCGGAAACCGTGGCCCTGGGCCGATAGGGCCTTGGGTATAGATTGGCTTATATGACACTGCTCCAACTGCGCTACATCGTCAAAATTGTCGAATGCGGCTCCATGAACGAGGCCTCGCATGAGCTCTACATCTCCCAGCCGGCCCTGAGTTCATCGGTCAAGGAGCTGGAGAACGAGCTGGGCATCGAGATCTTCACCCGCCATTCGCAGGGGATTGCTCTGACCGTGGACGGGGCGGAATTCCTGACCTACGCCCGGCAGATTCTGGACCAGACCGACCTGCTGGAGGCCCGCTACCGGCAGGTCAGGCCCCGCAAGCAGCTCTGCCGGGTCTCCACCCAGCACTACATGTTCGCAGTCGAAGCGTTCGTGGAGATGATCAACTCCATCGATTCGGACGAGTACGAATTCACCATACGGGAGACGCGCACCAGGGACATCATCGACCAGGTGGCCACCCTCCAGTCGGAGATTGGCATCATCTATGAGTCCGACTTCAACAAACGGGTCCTTTCCAAGATGCTACGCGAGAAGCACCTGGACTTCCATCCCCTCTTCCGGGCGGACCTGCATGTCTTCCTCGCCCGGACCAACCCCCTGGCCGATCGGGCCATGGTGACCATGAAGGACCTGGAGCCCTATCCCTTCCTGCAGTACGAGCAAGGTGAAGAGGGTTCCTTCTACTTCGCCGAGGAGGCGGTCTGGCCCGACTACTCCCCCAAGCAGATCACTGTGAGCGACCGGGCCACCATGCTCAACTTCATCGTGGGGCTGAACGCCTACACGGTCTGCACAGGCATCGACAACGAGGATCTGAACAACGAGAAGATCGTCAGCGTCCCCTTGGAATCAGATGAATCCATGCTGGTGGGTTGGATCGTCAACAGCCGGACCAAACTGTCCCACGCTGCCGAACTCTACTTGGACAAGCTGTGCCAGGTGGTGTCCAACCACGGATACTCGCTGATTGAACAGGAGTCAGGCGAGTAGCAGCAAAACAAGCAACCGGTCACTGTACTTTCAACGCTTTTCCTTGGGCTCCGATGGATGGCATCTTTCCTTGGTGACCCACATCCTGCGATTTGAGCCCCAGGGCCTTGAGCAGGGCTTGGTCCAGATGTTCCAGCCCTCCCTGGCTCTTTGCCGCTGCGGTCAAATCCCAGACCTTGCCGTTGATCATGATGGTGGGTGTCGAGAACTCCCCCTTGGCGTCCTTGACATCCTTCCGGGTGATGGCGTAAGCGTTGACCTTGTCCACCCATGGCCTGTAGGTGCCCTGGGCGAAACGGTCCGCCAAGGACCTGGGCACTCCAGCTCCCACGGCCTGGTCGGCCAGGCGCGCGTCGGAGACGGCCTGATAGGAGCTTTCATCGGGCTGGAAGTCGGTGGCAAAAATGGCAGCGGCGAAGGCCGGCAGATGATCCGGGTCCTCCTGGGCCACCATGGCCAGGGCGTTGTCCACGCGACTGGAGTACTCGTCGCTTGAGGCTGAATCCAGGAAGTTCAAAAAGTTGTAGGTGACGTTGATCTGGCCGGCGCTGATCATGCGCTGCAACTGCGGATCGATGACCCGGCCCACCTTGCCACACCAGGGGCACATGGGGTCCATGAAGATCTCTAGGGTCGGCGCATCGGCAACCTTCTTCTTGCTGCCGACCCCCTTGGCTGAAACGGTCAGTCCTCCCTGGTCGTCGGCCACCGAAGGCTTGACGGCGACCTCTTGCAGGTCCTTATAGGCCGTGGCGTCTCCGCTGGGAGCCTGACCAGCTTGCGCGGTCGATGCTCCGGATGAAGCCTTTTGGGCTGACTGGCCGACTCCAGAATGTTCTGCCCATAGCATGTATATGCCTGCCGCAAGCACCAGCACAAGAGCCACCGCCACCAGTATCAGCGGAAACCTCCGCAAGCGCTGTGCAGACGCACTTTCTTCAGACTCGCTCTCCTGGGGCTGGCCTGCCTCTGCCGGTTCATCCTCAGTCGCAATATGACTATCAGCAGATTCAGCCACAGCTGAAGGGTTCACTGCGTCAGCTGCTGTGGCCGAAGCGGTAGGCTTCACCGAATCCACTGCATCGTCCCTAGTCTGGTCCGGTTCCTCATGACCGTTCTGCTCCTGCGGTTTCGTCATGATCCATGGCCTTCCTTGCGATGATGATCCGCCGGCCTGCCCAGCGGACCTTTATTAATCTACACGAGGGTCATCCGGCAGAATGACCATCCGAAGAAGGTGCGTCAATGTGGCACGAATGCACAATTCGCATGTTGATATAAGACGGTCCTTTACTCAGGCCCCGTAGCGCTCCAGATAGTCCCTGGCGGCATCAGCCGTGCGCTGGTCCAGAATGGGCGACCCGTCCGGGCCCTTCATGGAGGCAGCAGCATCGAAGATCTGGCGGACGTTGACGATGCTGATGACAGGGAAATGGAACTCGTCCATGATTGACTCCACAGCCGAGCCCTGGCCTTGACCGGTGCGCTCCATCCGGTCCACAGAGAGCACCAGGCCGACGATGGTGACCTTGGCCTGGGACATGATCTTGGGCACCACCTGGCGAACTGCGGTCCCTGCTGTCATGACGTCATCCACCAGCAGCACCCTCATGCCGTCCTTGAGCTGCGTGCCGACCATGAGGCCTCCGTCGCCATGGTCCTTGACCTCCTTGCGGTCAAAGGTGTAGCCGACTGGCATCCCATGTGCCCCGCTCAGTGCTATGGCTGTGGAGACGGCCAGGGGAATCCCCTTGTAGGCTGGGCCGAAAACCGTGTCGATGTCGGCGGGAAGGGTCCCCTGCTTCACGGCCTGAACAATGGTCCGGGCGTAGAACTCCCCCAGCAAGGCAATCAGCCGTCCGTCGTTGAAAGCCCCGGCGTTGATGAAGTAAGGCGAGCGCCGCCCCGACTTCAGGGTGAAGTCACCGAACTTGAGCGCTCCGCTCTGGAGCAGGAAGCTGGTGAAGCCCTCCTGGATGCGGCGGGTCTGCTCCTGGGCATCCCCGTCATGGTTGGCCTTGTCTTCTGCTGCGGATGCGTTCATCGCCAGCATTCCCCTTTCTTGAGTAAATCGGCCATATCGGGCCGCTCGTCCAACAGATCGTCCAGTTCCCGAGCCACCCGCATGGGAGCCACAGGATCCACCAGGGCCGCAGCCCCCACCTCCACGGCATTGGCCCCCGCATAAAGGAATTCCAAGGCCGTGCGTCCCGAGTCGATGCCCCCGATGCCGATGATGGGAATGTCGGGCAGTGCCTGGCGCACCCGCCAGACGAAGGACAAGGCAATGGGCAGGATGCAGGGGCCTGAGACACCGCCGGTGCCTTGGGCCAGGATGGGTTTGCCTGTAGTAATGTCGATGCGCATGCCTACCAGGGTGTTGATCAGGCTGAGGGCATCCGCTCCCCCGTCGACAGCCGCCCTGGCCACCTCCACGATGTCGGTGACGTTTGGGGTCAGCTTGACCACCATGGGCTTGTCGGTCAGAGCCCGCAGCCGGGTGATCAACCGGTTCAGGGCCTTGGCATCGGTGCCCACGGACATCCCCCCATGAGAGACATTGGGACAGGAGACGTTGATCTCCAGCATGTCCGCTGGGGAGTCGGCCAAGCGTTCCACGACGGCGGCATAGTCCTCGTCGCTGTGACCGGCCACATTGGTGACCACGTTGGCTCCAAGGGCCTTGAGTCTGGGCAGCTCGTCCACCAGGTAATGGTCTACGCCCGGGTTCTGCAGGCCCACGGAATTGACCATGCCGGCTGGGCTCTCGGCGGTCCTGGGCGTGGGGTTGCCTTCCCAGGGAACCGGTGAAACACCCTTGGTGGATATGGCACCCATCTGGGAGACGTCGTAATAGCCCCCGCAGGCATCCAGGTTGAAGGTGCCCGAGGCCGTGCCCACCGGGTTCTTCCAGGGCGTGCCGGCCACAATAGTGCCATGCCGCCAGACGTGTGGCTCCAGAGGATCCATGATTGTCAGCCCGCTCATCGTGTCTCCTTCTTGTCCTCGTCTGCATCCCAGATCAGACGGTCGGCGGCGAAGACCGGGCCGTCCTTGCAGACCTTGAGCCTGCCGTCCACGGTGTCGACCACACAGGCCACGCAGGTGCCGTAGCCACAACCCATCCGGGACTCCATGCAACACTGGGCCGGCAGACCTGTCTTGCGGGCCCAGGCGGCCACGGCCCGCATCATGGGCAGAGGTCCGCAGGTCAGGATGATGGTCCGCTCGGGATCGATGTCGCCGCGAACACGGTCCAAGAGGGTTATGACATCCCCGGAGGCATTGTCGATGGACTCCAGCCGGTCGGTCAGCGAACCCATGATGGCATCGGCAAACCGGTGGTCACGGTAGCCCAGCAGGGCGGTGGTACGCGCACCGGACCGGCCTTGCAGGCACTGGGCTGCGCGGATCAGCGGGGGGACGCCCAGACCGCCACCCACCAGCAGATAGTGGGCCCGCTCCTCCAGGTCGAAGCCATGACCAAGGGGCCCCAGCAGGTCCACAGCCATGCCCGGCTGCAGTCGGGAGAATTCGTAGGTCCCTTGGCCCACCACGGCGAAGATGATCTCAATCTGCTCGCCCTCCAGGACCCTGCTGATGCCGAAGGGTCTGGGCATCATGGTCATGCGGTCGGCCGAGTAGAGGTTGATGAAGGCTCCTGCCGGGGCGTGGGCTGCCAGGTAGGGGTCGCGGATGGTCATCCGCCAGACCTGCCGGTCCAGGGGCTCCATACCGGTGACCTGGGCCGTGCGGCGTCCGGGCATCCGGCCCGCCTGTCGGGCCTGATCCTCCACCCTGCTGGTGGATATGAAGAGGTTGGGTTTCATCGGGCCTCCTTGATCGCCTGATTGAGATCGTCCTTCATGGCCTCTGCGGCCCGGCGGGCATCGCGGGTGACCATACCAAGTGCCGCCTGGACGCTCAGCTGCGGACTGTAGTCCGGATCCTTCCGCCAGGCTGCGATGATCCCCCGGGAGGAATTGACCACAGCACCGCCGCCGGACCGGTCGAACATGGGCGCCACGTCGGCTGCCGAACCGCCCTGGGCTCCGTAGCCGGGGACCAGGAAGAAGGTGTGGGGCATGGCCTGCCGCAGAAGAGCACCATCCTCGGGGTGGGTGGCGCCGACCACTGCTCCAAGCCTGGAGTAGCCTGATTGGCCGATGGAGGGCTGCCCCCAGGACTCGACCAGGTCGCCCAGGCGTTGATAGATGGTGCCCCCGCCCGAGTGAGTGTCCAGACCCAGCTCCTGGATCTGGCTACCCGAAGGATTGGAAGTGCGCACCAGGGCGAAGAGGTCACCCTGGATGTGCTCGGCCGCCTGCAGGAAGGGCTCCACCCCGTCGGAACCCAGGTAGACATTGATGGTCAGGGCATCCTCATACCAGGGGAACCTTCCACCTACTCGGGTCGGCCCATCCGCTGGCTGCCCAGGATTGAAGGGCAGGGGAAGCCCGTCCAGATGGGCGGCATAGGCCTCGGCTGTTGAGCCGATGTCACCGCGCTTGACATCCCCGATGACGTAGAGGCCGCGGTCGGCTGCGGCCCGGCAGGTGCCGGTGTAGGCCCTGATACCCCAGGCTCCCAGGGCCTCGTACATGGCGATCTGGGGTTTGACTGCAGGCACCAGATCGGCCACGCCCTCCAGGATTGCCAGGTTGAAGCGCAGATAGACCCGGGCCAGGTTGTCCGCCCAGACAGCCTGAGCCTGCTCGCCCTGGGTCTGCTGGGGATCCTTGGGGTCCAAGCCCATCTGGGCCATGCTCCCGGCGGCACGTTGTCTGGCTTGTTCGATCAGCTGGCTGGGCAGCAGTTCCGGTCGCGGATCCAGACCGACCACGGTCGGATTGTTCTTGTTCTGGATGAGCGCGGTCAGTCGGTCCATGCTCAGATCCTTTCCCTGGGGATGAGGCGGCTTGCAGGCAGACGGGAGAAGACCAGACGCCCATCCTTGATGGTGGCCATGACCCGTCCAGCCAGTTCCGCCCCGGCGAAGGGGGTGTTCCTCGCCCTGGAGTGGAAGCGGCTGGGATCAACCTTCCACTTGGCCTCAGGGTCCAGGATGACCAAGTCAACGGGCGGCTGGCCGGTCTCGTTGGGCTTGTCGGCCTCCAGTTGAAGGGGACCGGTGCCGGCCTTATTGACATTGTTGGCAGTGTTCGAAGGCAGGTCTTCAGGTATGAGCCGATGCATGCCCATGAGCCCGGCCGGAGCCAGGGACATGAGCTCAATCAGGCGGTCATGGCTGATTATCCCGCTTTTGACCAGAACCTGGTTGCAGACCGCATACGCAGTCTCCATGCCGATGATGCCGTTGGGGGCATCCTTGAGCCCCAGCGCCTTTTCAGCAGCAGTATGTGGGGCATGGTCGGTGGCGATCATGTCCACAGTGCCGTCGGCCACGGCCTCAAGGGCTGCCTGCTGGTCGGCGCGGGAGCGCAGCGGAGGGTTCATCTTGGCCATGCTGCCGCAGCGCAGCAGGTCCTCGTCGCAGAGGGCCAGATAGTGGGGCGCGGTCTCGCAGGTGACCGGTAATCCACGGCCCTTGGCCCGGCGGACGGCCTCGAATCCCCCGGCGGTGCTGACATGCTGCAGGTGCACCCGGATGCCGGTACGTTCGGCCAAGACGATGTCCCGATTGATGATGGCGGTCTCGGTCGAGGCTGGAATCCCCTCCAACCCCAGTCGGCGGCTGACGGCTCCAAGATTGACCTGACCGTGCTCGTGGTGTTCGCAGTGATCCAGGATGGGCAAGTCGAAAGCCCTTGCGTTGGCGGCCACGGCCTCCAGTGTCTGATCGGTGACGGCCGAGCCGTCGTCGCTGATGGCCACTACAGGGTGTTTCCATCCGTGGCCAGGCAGGTGCCCCGACCAGTCGTCAGGGTTCGAGGCCTGACGGCCAGCCCGATCCAGGGTGGCCGCCACGCAGAGGGCGTAGCCCACCGGCAGTCTCAGCCCGTGGTCCTGCTCGTAGGATTCCAGGTAGTCAATGACCGTGCGCCCGTCGGCCATCCTGGCGCGTCCGTCCATGCTTGGCTGGGTGTTGGGCATGAGCAGTATCAGCCCGTAGCCTCCGGCGGCTGCGGCAGCTGTGCCGGTGACCATGTCCTCCTTGTCGGTCTGGCCAGGGTCCCGCAGGTGGACGTGAGGGTCGACTAGGGCGGGAGCCAGCACCAGCCCCGAGGCATCTATCTGATCCACCTCTGCCGACATGGCACCGGTCTCGTCAATCAGCGCACCATTGGCGGCCAGGGGAAGTACTAGATCGACCGCCCTGCCGCTACGCCAATCAGTCAACCCCAGCAGCCGCATGTCAGTCTTCAGCCTTCTCGTCGCAGTAGTCGCAGCGGTAGACCCCGGCATCGTCCAGGTGGAAGCGTTGATCCACGCCAGTCTCCACCGTGGTTACACAACGGGGGTTGACGCAGGTGATGACGTTCACCAGATGGCTGGGGCGGTCCGGCTGATGCTTGCTGACGATCCTGCCCTGCCGAACCACATCCACGGTGGCCTCGGGGGCGATGAACCCCAGGGCGGTCAGGTCCAGATCCCCGGTCTGCTCGATCTTGATGATGTCCTTGGACCCGTACTTGCGGCTGTCCGTATTCATAATCAGGGCCAGCCGGGTCTTCGCCGGATCCACGCGCAGGTAGTGCAGCACCTTCAGGGCAGTGCCTGCACGAACGTGGTCGATGATGATGCCGTCAACAATGCTGGTGACCTTCATGCCGCCACCTCCTTCTGCTCGCGGTAACCGGGCAGCTCGTCACCCAGCAGGGCGCTTTCCAGGGCCATTCTGACCAGCATGCCGTTGCGGACCTGCTGGAAGTATGCCGCACGCGGATCATCGTCCACCTCCACGGCGATTTCGTTGACCCTGGGCAGGGGGTGGAGAACGGCCATGTCGGATCGCGCAGCCCGAAGCTTGTCGGCATTCAGAATGTAGGTGTCGCGCAGGCGCAGGTAGTCGTCCTCGTTGAAGAAGCGCTCCTGCTGGACACGGGTCATGTAAAGCACGTCCAAGTCGCCGATAACCCCGTTCAGATCCCCGGTCTCCCGGTAGGTGCAGTCGGCCGAGGAGCGGATCCTCTCCAGGACGTATTCGGGGGTGCGCAGCTCGTCGGGGCTGATCAGAACGAAGTCCACATGGCCCAGGCGGCAGAGGGTGGTGATCAGGGAGTGGACGGTTCTGCCGAAGGTCAAATCACCACACAGGCCGATGGTCAGGTGGTTCAGCCGACCCTTGCGGGCGCGGATGGTGGCCAGGTCGGTCAGGGTCTGGGTGGGATGCATGTGCCCGCCGTCGCCGGCGTTGATGACCGGGACGGTGGCTGCCTGGGAGGCTACCAGGGCGGCACCCTCCTTGGGATGGCGGATGGCCACGATGTCGGCGTAGTTGGAGACCGTCTTCAGGGTGTCGCTGATGGACTCCCCCTTTGAGACGCTGGCCAGCTGGGCGCCGGCGAACCCGATGACCTGGCCGCCCAGACGGAGCATGGCCGTCTCGAAGCTGAGCCGGGTGCGGGTGCTGGGTTCATAGAAGAGCGTGGCCAGGACCCGGCCGTCACAGGTGTGGGCCACCTGACGGCGATGGGTGTCGATATAGGCCGCCCGATCCAGCAGGTCCAGGATCTGTGTCATGGGAATGTCGTCGAGGGTTACCACACTTCGCCCACGAAGCGGAACAACGGTGGAAGAGGTTTTGGATGCGTGATCAACTTGTTGGGACAACGGCTCACCTTCCTCAAGGTGGCCACCTTATGTGACCTGAACAAGCATACGACCCCGGATGGACCCAGGGTCAGCCTCCGTAGAAGAGCCGTTCCATGACCTGCCTACAGCGGCGCATGGCCGCCAGCAGCTCGTTGATAAAATGCTGGCCCCGGTGGGCCGGGTAGCCCAGGCAGACCGCGATGCCTCCCAAAACCTGACCATCGTCCGGCAGGATGTCCGCCTGGGAGACGCGTCCGGACCAGAGGAAGTTGGCGTTGCGGGCTGCGGTGCAGAGCACCCAGCTGCGGCGCAGGGCCTTGGCGTCCTTGGACTCTATGAGTCCCGCAGACTCCAGGGCATCCAGGGCGGTCAGCGTGCCGGTGACCTGCAGATCAGGCAGATCGTGGGCGTAGCGCAGCTGGAGGAGCTGAACCGTCCACTCCACGTCAGACAGCCCTCCCCTGCCCAGTTTCAGATGCCGGTCCCGACGCACCCCGCGCGGCAGCCGCTCTGCCTCCATTCGGGCCTTGAGACGGCGGATCTGACCCAGTTGCTCCTCATTGGGCGGCTGCTCTGGGTAGCGCAGCGGATTGGCTATGTCCTCCAGAAAGTCCTTGGCCAGGTCAGCATTCCCGGCTGCGAATCTGGCCCGGATCAGGGCCTGATGTTCCCAGGTTTCCGACCACTCACGGTAATAGCGCTGGTAGGAGTCCAGAGAACGCACCAGAGGCCCCTGACGACCTTCGGGGCGCAGGTCGAAGTCCAGGTCGATGCCTGGCTCCAGGCTGGCCGGTCCAGCCAGGACGGCGCGTAGATCGGCGGTCACGCCACGTGCGAATTCAGCCGCCTGGTCCTGGTCGGCGCCTGATGTGGGACGGTAGATCAGCATAATGTCGGCGTCCGAGTTGAAGTTGACCTCCCTGCCTCCGTAGCGACCCATGCCGATGACGGCCAGATCGGCTGGTGCGCTAGCCTGTTCCGAACGATGGTCCACGGCCCAGTCCAGGGCTGTATTGATGGCTGCATCGTAGACATCGGACATGCCCGCCAGGCAGGCCTGCTGATCGTCCACCCCGCTCATCCAGCCCAGCCCGATCCGTTCGATCTCCTGGCGGCGCATGGCCCGGACCGCGGTGGCGAACTCCTCCAATGAGTCCGCATGCCGGGTGCGGTAGGCTGCGGTGCGCTTGTCCAAGGTGGCCCTATCACGGGGAACCATATCCTGGTCATGGCCCAGCCAGGTCACCGACTGGACGGACCGGGCCAGGGCACCGGACAAATAGCGTGAGTTGGACAGGACGTGGCAGAGGCGGCGGGCGGCCGAAGTGGAGTCCCGAAGGAAGCCCAGGTAGGTACTCTTGCCACCGAAGTGCTCCTCAAGGGTTCGCCAGCCCAGCAGTCCCATGTCAGGGTCCTGTCCCTCCCCCAGCCACTGGAGAACGGCGGGCATGAGAATACGGTTGATCCGCGCCGATCGGGTCACCCCTGTGGTCAGGGCCGTGACGTGGCGAATGGCTGCATCGGGGTCGGCAAATCCGATGGAGGCGAACCGTGCGCGGGCCGCCTGGGGACGCAGGCTGACCTCGTCCTCATCCACCTGGGCGTTGATGGGCAGCATGGGACGGAAGTAAATGGCCTGGTGAAGGTTGCGGACCTCGATCCTGGTGGCCTGATATTGGGCCAGCATCTGGTCGGCATGCAGACCGAATGCCCGGGCCAGCCGCCTCAGATCTCGGTTGCTCTCCAGCTCCTCCAGACTGGGCGGCCGCTGGCCGGAGGTGCCTGAGCGGTTGATTTTCGGAAAGAGGTGGGTGCGACGCAGCTGCCACATCTGCAGACGATGCTCCATGACCCGCTCAAACCGATAGTCATGGTCCAGCTGGTCACCGTGCTTGCGTGAAATGTAGCCACCGCGGGACAAGGCCTGCAAGGCGTCAAGAGTCGCTGGACAACGCAGATCCTCGTCGCTGGAGCCATGGACCAGCTGGAGCATCTGGACGGTGAATTCCACGTCCCGTAATCCACCCTGGCCCAGTTTGATCTCGCGCTCCTTACGGTCCTCGGGTATCAGCCTCTCCACACGCTGGCGCATCCGCTGGCAGTCGTAGACGAAGTTGGGCCGCTGGCAGGCACCCCAGACCAGGGGCTCGATCATGGCCGAGTAGTCCTGGCCCAGGGCCTTGTCGCCCGCGACCGGACGGGCCTTGAGCAGGGCCTGGAACTCCCAATTCTCGGCCCATTGTGCATAGTAGTCAGCGTAGGAGGCCAGACGACGGACCAAGGGGCCATCACGCCCCTCAGGCCTCAGGGCAGTGTCAACTTTCCAGAGCGGCGGCTCGGTCGAACCGGGGATGACCGACTGGCAGACCCGCTGCAAGAGGACGGCCATGGCGGTGCCCACGGCGATGGGATCGGTCTCGCTCGTATCCACCCCCGAGGCCGGCTCCACCAAGTACATGAGATCCACATCGGACACGTAGTTGAGTTCCTGGGCGCCCAGTTTGCCCATGCCGATGACCGTCAGACGGCATGAATCAGCGTCGGTAACCTGACGGCGGGCGATGCTCAGAGCCCCTTGAAGCGCAGCGTCGGCCATATCGGACAGGGCCCGGCTGATTGCCGGCTCCAGCTCCAAGGGATCCTCGGCTGCCAGATCCCGGGCCATGACGGCGGCCAGCTGCAGCCGGTATTCGGAGCGCAGTGCATCCGCGTAGGCGGCCAGCGAGGGCAGGGATTCTGAATTCTTTTCCACCCTGTCCAGGGCATCCAGGATCCTTTCCTGTCTAATTTCAGCCGGGCAGTCAGCCAGGTGGTCGGAATCCAGGGCAGCCGCCTCTACCAACTCCGGACGCGAGCGCATCAGTCGGCCCATGGCCTCCGAGGCCCCCAGCACCCTGATCAGCGACTGGGCGGCCTCTTGGTTTTCCTGCGGAGATCCGGCCAGAAAGTTCGGTCGGTCTGCCTTCTGATACTGTTCCAGAATCCGTATCAGTCCAGCAAGGGCTTCATCAGGATCGCAGGCCTGTCCCAGGGCTTGGATCAGGGTTTGCGCCAGAGCCTGGTCGTCCACGAGGCGGGCAAGCCGATCCAGCCGAACCCGGGCCTTGTCCAGGTCGTGCAACCCGAGGTGGATCAGGGTCGAAGTGGTCGGTCGCACCGGATCTTCCATGACTTATCCCCTGCCTTCCTCAGGCCCGCAAAAAATGTGAAGTCTGCGGAACCAGTACAGGCATTATAGGGATGACGGGTCGTCAGCCCCAGTGGGAACGTCAAGGCAATACCGAGTTTTCTATAAATAATGGCTTATTCGTCAGCTGGCAATTTTGCCGACTCTTTAATAAGGACGATGCGCTGGCTCTCTGCAAAATCGATAAAATCTCGTGCGTAAGGAGAAGCAGCAGAAGGGGTTCCATAAGCACCTGTGCCTTCACCCTCCAAGGAATTACGCCATGGAAGGCACCATAGCATTCGAGCAGTGAACTGGTTCGCTTCCAAGGCGGAAAGCAAATAGCCTGTCCAAGGACGGGGAGCATATACTTCATCCCCATCTTTTCCATTGTTCAGTCTTGACGCGAAAGCTCCTGGCGAACCGATTTCGGTAACAGCTGCAAGCTTGCCATGCTTTTCGGCGAGACGTCCGACCAGTGTAAGCATAGTAATAAGCTCCTCATGCTGCTTTGCTGGATCTGTGCCCGAAGGATGCTGATCCATGTCCCAATAATCGTCGATTCCGAGCACATCGACATAGTCGTCACCCGGATACCCGTAAAGATATTCCTCTGTTATAGCAGTTTCATTGGTTAAGTCTATTCTGCTGCGATCTGGAGAATAGGCATAAAGCACATGGTGAATACCACAACTGTTTCTTAAATAATCAATACTCATGCGCCATAATTGCTTGAACTCCTCTTCTGAGGTGTCAGTTGTCCCCATGCGGGAACCGAGGGACCACCAGAACCAGGTGCCATTGTGCTCATGAAAAGGCCTAAAGACCACTGGAATCGGTAAGCCATCGTCATCGGTCAAAGAGTTGAGCATTATCGCCACTCGGTCAAGCCAGTCAAGAAAGCGTCCATGGCAATCGCCTCCCGGCAGCACTGCGCAAACAGAGCCTGGAGCTGTATTACTGCCGTATCCACCGCTGGTAATCGGGTTTACCGAGTGCCATGTAAAGGTGGGAATTGCACCAATATCGTGCGCGTGCGAAACCTCTTGATGAATACGCGCAAAAGAAATATTATCGATATTCTTTTCCCAGCCCAATTCAGTACGTCCCAGGTCAAACCCCCAAACTGCTGGGTATGCTCCCGTAAGAGTCGCAACATCACTGTCGCATTCGTGCATGCGTCGGCAAAGTGTAGTGTCCTGGTGGCCGAGCATTGTTTTCTTCCCGGTAAATCGCCTTAATCGGGAGCATAGAGTTAGTAGCTGATCTGTTGGATGGCTGTCGATGGGCGACCCTATGTGATGCATGTCTTCTCCTTCCGGGCAGTTGCTTTATCGATCAGAGCCTCTGAACTGATGCCGTGACTAAGGTTCGTGACAACAACAAGCATCTAAACATGGCAAAGTCGCATATATGAATCGGTTCAGTTATACTGAAATATAGCATTGTGACCAGTAATTTGCCTATTCGGCTTCTTATTGCTGAGTATGCCATGGCTCCGAAGAAGCTGCTGAAAGGAGGATTGCATTGACTGCACCCAAAGAGCATCGTTCCAAAGCCGTGGACGCCTTGGCATCGTCTCCAGTGAGGAATGGAGGCCGGATCGCCGTATTACAGTCGCTTTCAGGGAAGAAACGCTGGTCTTACTTCATCGATCATTTTTCGATTCCAATCATCGCGATTATCACCATATGCTGCTTGTTGATCTGGCTGACCATGCACATTCTGCACCCGGCTACCGGCCCCAAGTTATTCGTGGCTCTTGTTGATGATCCCATAGAGAATGTGGAAGCGGGTGAGTTGAATTCACAAGCGGCAATTGCCCTGCATATGCAAGCAGATGATAATTCCGGTTTGGTTGTCGACGACGGTTTTGATTTTTCACGTGACGGTCTTCCTAAACTCCAAACCATGCTTAGTGCCGGTACCATCGATGTGATCATTGCGCCCAAGAGTACCTTCGCGCAGTTGGCCAACTATGGATATATGACTGATTTGAGCCAAATTTTTCCTGACAATCAGTTCGGCGAACAAGCACTATTGCCCGGTCCAGGGGATGACAGCCAAGACGACGAGGCAGAGGCATCAATGGATAAAGGCCCGATAAAGCCTTATGGATTAATTTGCGACTCCATCCAAAATCGGCACTGGAGGCCGCACCAGAAAAAAGAAAGCGAAAAATATGGATTTGCAAAAGGCAAGAGCACATCACCCAATCAAGCAGTCATTGGATTGGCAGTGAATAGTCCTCACAAACAGGATGCTGTACGATTCACGAAGTTTGTGTGTGGAAGGTGAACTGATGACCTCTATGTTTCGACAGGACAGTCCGTATAATACCGTAATGTCAGCCATCGGAGACTTGTCTATACTCAATATTTGTTGGATTATATCCTGCATACCATTGGTTACCATAGGCGCAGCCGACACTGCCTTGTACACTCAGATTGAACAACTTCAAACTGGCCGAGGAAGCCATATGATCAGACAATTCTTCCGTGGTCTGCTTAACAATATATTACGTTCATTTAAATTGACAATAGTGATGGCTTCAATAGTATTTTTGGCCGGTTTTGACCTATGGTATTTGTCCAACGGCATGATGGACTCTGATTTGTCTTCACTGGCTTACGGCATCGTAGTAACGACTTCATTTGTGTTAATGGCAGCTGGTTCATTTGTGTTCCCGCTCGCCGCTCGGAGCGATGCAAAGGCTTTGCAACTGATTACCGACTCAGCTCGGTTGTCCTTGCTCCATCCCTTATACGCATGCACAATAGCCGCTTTGAAGCTATTGCCTCTGATACTCGTGATCGTTGCACCTGACGCGCTTCCTGTCATTTTGCTTGTATGGAGCGTTTTGGGAACAGGTGTCACGGCATATATCACGAATACAATTTTGCTTCGAATCCATCCTCGACCTGCATCATGATCGTAGAACATGCGGTTGAATGACTAACTCGTATCTAAAGAGTCAGTGGATTCTCAGAGGACCGCTCGACTGACGGAAAATGAGACTGCAGTCATCCTCCCTTTGAGAACTGACTCTGTCTCCGGCAATCAAAGCCAGCATCATTTGAGCCGCTTTCCTACCCCGCGCCACAACATTACGGTCCAATGCTGTGATACTGGGCAGGCCGACCTCGCACATAAAAGAATTGTTCCATGAAATTACCGAAAGGTCGTCAGGGACGCGCAGCCCCATGTCCGCAATGGTCTTGAGCGAAGAAAGCGCCATTACATCGCTGTCATAAACGATGGCCGTAGGCCTTTCGGGCAATTGCAAAAATCGTTTTGTACTAGATCGCGCCTCGTCAGGTGAATAATCAGTGTGAAAACAACTGTACTGCAAGCCCAATTCCGCTACTTCCTCGACAAATGCATTGTCTCTGATGAAAGTATGCTCCAAAGTCTCGGGTCCAGCTATCCTTGCAATCCGTCGATGACCTAATTCATGCAGATAATCGACGATAAGATGGGCTGCACTCTGAGCATCATCGGACAAAGACGGCAACCCATCAGCAATGGAAACATCGCATAAAGCCAGTACAGGCATATCAGGGTGATGTTTGAATAAATCCATCCGCGGATCGCCTAGCTCCAGGTTCATGATCAACATGGCATCGACTGCGCCAGCACTCACCCATTCTTTGAGAATGGCCACCTCCTGTTGCCGACTTTGCGAAGATCGTAATAACAGGGAATAACCCTGTTTTTCCAACTCCGTCGTCAATCCTGCGATAAGTTCCATTGTGTAGGACTCTACCGACAGGATACCGGTATCGTAAGTAAGCACGAGTCCCACATTGTGCGTCTTGGCATCGGAAAGCGCCTTGGCCGCGCTATTAGGCCTCCATCCAAGATGTTCGGCGACGTCCAATACCTTTCGGCGGGTCTTGTTCGAAACACCGGGTTTACCATTGAGAGCATACGAAACCGCACTGTTGGAGACGCCAGCCTCCTGTGCCACATCAGAAATGGTCACTTTCGACTTCGGCAATACCATGCTCTGTTCTCCCGTCAATGCATAGTTTGGAAAGGAGGGCGAATGCAGACCCGTGCACTTATTGCAGCACGTACCAAGCTATTCTAGTAGCCCAAGGTTCACTGATGGCTTTCTCGCAAATCATTGGCGCTACGTAACACACGTTTTTGGGCAAAAACCTGGGGATCCACTTTCTTTCGCGAAGCTATATGCCAGCTCAGACTCTCTCCGGGAAGCAGAGAGACCATCCCGCCATCGATGGAGGCTGAAGGATCGATTTTGTCAACCATGCAAAAGATATCGCGAGCGTACGCATTGGCCGTAATTTTCAAAATATATCCATCTGTACACATTTTTGCTTCTACCGATAGAGGATTGGGATTCAAACTTTGATCGATCACTTCAGCAAAGTCGTAAACGGTTCTGGCAAATGTCGGATCGCTGAACCCTTGCCCATTCGGCGTAGCCACAAGCAGCTCATTATATGGATCAGAACAGGTTGCCACATCGTCATTCAGCAAAAGAGTCCTTTTACTCAGCCGCTCCAAATCGACTTGGAAAACCTGCTGTGCTAATACAGTTCCCCCTAAGGTACGTCGTTCAACCTTCCAAGTCATATGATGGTCACAGATACTGTCATTTATCAGCACAAGAGCGAGGCTGTCTGGATCCACCTGGGAACCCTCCCAGCTCCGATCCTGTAACATCTGATCGGAAGTCCACGGCTGAATTGTTGCAAAGCAAGGAGCGAAGCATGAGCGCGCCACAAACCAAAGCGGTTTTTTGTGCCCGTCGTAGTCTATCGCCGACCATGAAATAACTGGCCAATCATCGTTGAGCTGCCAAATCAGTGTTCCAGCATTAAGCGGTTCCAATGACCTCATGTGTTCCAGCCCGAAACGAATTGCCTGCCCTTGTTGCAACTGGCAGGCCCAGTGCCAATCCTCCAGATCACTCCAACGATCGCTAGGAATCAACCAATTTCGTGACCCATCGAGATTGTAAGCGATGTCATCAAATTGTCCTGAAGTCAAATGGGACCGCATGCCTTTTGCCAGTTTTTCATTGCCTGACGAGGCTTTTTGGTGGGCCAACATATGAGGAGAGGACGGTCCGGGCTGTGGATCGTGGATCACTCTCATCAAAGTGCTCCAGGCCGGTGGGGCTTGATATCCAAATTCGTCGGCAAAACGAGGGCGATAAGCGCGGTATCGATGGTAATCAGCATTGTTCCATACATCCCAGATATGCATGGTGCCATCCGTATCGGCATTGGCGTCCACAAATGGAGTGAAGCTCATTGGAGAACTTGGTAGATAAACCCGAGTATTATCCAGTCTCTTCAGCAGTTTGGGCAGTAGCGTAGAATAGTAATAATCTCCCCACCCCTTTTCGCCATACCCGTATGCGTTCTTCGGTTCTTGATCGTCGTTCAAGGCCTGTTTGAAACCACCCCATTGCGCATATGCGACATAGTTTTCATTAGAACCATTCCATACAACCAGACTCGGATGCGGGCATAATCTGCTTATCTGCTGTATTGCCTCAGTTTCGACTTCTTGCCGCATTTCGGCTGTTTCTGGATAAGCGGCGCAGGCAAAAGCGAAATCCTGCCAGACCAGGATTCCATACTCATCTGCTAGATCGTAAAATTCATCTGTTTCGTAAATGCCGCCTCCCCATGCTCTGACCATGTTGGCGTTTGATTCGACAAGATCTTGGAATCGGGCTCGATATGCCGCTGAATCCGCCCGGGAAATAAATGCATCCAGAGGTACCCAATTGAATCCTCTTGCGTGAATTGGAAGCCCGTTGATATATAAACGGAAAGGACGTCCATCTTTATCTGCCCTGGTATCCACCGTTACCGTACGAAAGCCGATTCTTCCCTTCCATTCGGCCGTTCCGACACGCACACACAGATTGTATAGGGGCTGTTTCCCGTACCCGCGTGGCCACCACAGATTGACATGAGGAACTCTCACGGTCGAAACAAGCTCGGAGACTCCATAGGCAAGGGTTCCCTCCACAGTCTTTCTCGTCCCATGGCCTTCAACCGTCAGCCGATATTCGACCGGAGCATTCTCCGAAGGTGGTTGCTTGCCCGGCAGAGACCCAGAAAATTCGGCCCAGTCAAGATCGACATGAACCTCAGCAATTCCTGTACCGTCATCCAGCACTTGTATGGAAGGACGTACAGATCGGATTCTTGTCTGTGACCAAGAATCAATGCCAATTGGCCTCCATACGCCGACTCCGGCCACATCAATGCCCCAATCCCATCCAAATTGGAAGGGTGGCTTGCGCAGTTGATTGAATGCGTGATGCTCCGTATGCGGATAATACCCGATGAGCCTTTCGCGCTTTTCGCACTCTTGAACCGGTGAATTCAGAGTAACGACCAACGTATTTACGCCTTGTTGCAGAAAACCGTCAACATTCCACCGGTACATGCAATAAAAATTCTTGCAGGTCCCGAGCATGCGGCCATTGAGCTGCACCAAAGCCACGGTATCTAATCCGTAGGCCACCAAATCATGACATTGCTGATCATCTTCATGCCATGAAAAATGACATGTGTATTGCCAATCAATGTCACCGATCCACTGTTGCATCTGCTCATTGTCGCCATCAAATGGGTCGGATATCAGACCTGCCCGCAGAAGGTCCAGGGTAACCTCCCCCGGTACTTCCGCAGGAAGACCCTCACGCAGTCTTTCTCGAAGATTGGTTGGGGCCTTTTCGGGGTTGAGAGCCCGCACATTCCATTCTTTGTTGAGTGATAGGTAACGCACAGAATCACTTGATGATTGCAACTGTCCAGACGGCATCATTGTTCCTTCTCCACGGCTGACCGGTTTATACCTGGCCTCTTAAATTCTCATAACCGAGGCACAAGTTGATTGAACTTGTCGCCTCTGCATCAACATCTATGTTTTGCTAGGGAGAGTGATTTACTCCTTTACTGCTCCAGCTGCTATACCGGTGTATATCTGCTTTTGGAAAAGCAGGAACAGCACAAGCATCGGGAGCAGAGTCAGAATCACTCCTGCGCAAATAAGGTTGTATTTGCTTCCCTGTGGACCGGTGAAAGTATACAGCGCTATGGCAACGGTCTTCAAATGCGCACTTTGCAGATATAAATTTGCGGCATAATACTCGTTATAGACTCCGACACCTTTCAGAATGACGCAGGTGACGATTGCAGGCTTAAGCAAGGGCAACAAGATCTTTGAGTAGACGGTGAAGTATGAAGCACCATCCACTATCGCGGATTCATCCAAGGAAATTGGAATATTTTCAAAATACTGTATAAAAACATATATGGAAATCACATCGGTGCCCATCGACATGATGATGTATCCCCACAGCGAATTGACCGCGTGCATGCCAACCATCATTTTATACAAGGCGACCTGCATGGCAATGCCAGGCAAGAGGGCGGCCACAGTAAACAGCCCTCGGATAAGGGTATTGCCTGGAAAAGTGAATCTGCTTAGAACGTAGGCAAGCTGCGTGCCAATCAGGGTAGTACAGACTAAAACGACCACAAGAATAATAATCGAGTTCTTAAAGGCGTTACCCATATTGGAGAGATTAAAAGCATTGATATAGCTTTGTATATTGAACCAGTTCTTTGGCAACTGCGTAACTGTGGTTGTGGCGTATTCCTTATCTGTCTTGGCCGCGGTGATCACACAGCTTATCAAAGGCAGCATAAACCAGAAAGCCAGGAATATCAGTATTGCATATTTGAGCACATTGAAGACGGCATCCTTGAGGACCGGTGGATTCTCTCGGAATCGACCTAGGTTGTCGATGGTCGCGGTCATCTTTTTCGTCTGCATCACTGCCCCCGTTCCAGGCTGTAAGCCCTCTGTCTTCTACCATTTGTAAGCAAGGGCGCCTTTCCTGCAGCGATGCGGTTCCTTTGACGCTTGGCACGGCGGGCACGCCTTTTCGCTGCTTTAACCCCATCATCCTGATTGCGGAAAAGGAATTTGAACAGGATCTGCTGTAAAAGGGCGAATATCAAAATGACAATCAACAAGACAACAGCCATGGCCGAGGCCAAACCTACTTTTTGATTTGTATGAGCTATGCGGTCCATAAGCACGAAATAACTTCCTGTGCCGTTGGCCCCAGTGGTTATAACGAATGGAATCTCAAAAACGCTCAGGGCTCCAGTAACCGACAGCACGACATTCAAAACCAGGATCGTTTTGATGCTCGGAAGAATTATATGTAGAAATTGCTGAAACTTATTGGCCCCATCGATTTCGGCAGCCTCATAGAGCGACTGATCGATCGACATGATCGCTCCTATGAACAGGATCATGGTTTGGCCCATATACCGCCACACAGAGGCACCCACCAATGACCAGTTGTTGATGGACTGATCCTTAAGCCAATATGGCAGGCTGTTCAAGCTGAAACCGCACCATTGAAGAACGCTGTCGAATATGAAACCCCTTGTGTAGAAGAATTTGAATATAAAGCCGACAGCTATACCATTGATGAGGTAAGGAAAGAAGAACAAACCCTTAAAAAGATTGCCGCATCGTACCCGGAAACTCAGTATGGTTGCAAGATACAACGCCAGTGAAATATGTAGCACTGACCCCGCCATGTAATATAAGCTCAGTTTCAGAGAGGGCAGTATGTCCGGCCTCGTCACAATCTGGCGATAATTCTGCAACCCTACCCAATGGGGAACACCAATATACTTCATTCGGTAGAAACTGAATCCAACCATTTGCCCGAAAGGCAGGTAGGTGAAAACAACAAGAAGTGTCAATGGAATGGCGCAAAAGGCCACGATGATGATGCCCTTTCGCCAATCAAAGGGTCGCTTGTTGTCCGGAACATCAGGAGACAGCGAAGATTCAATCGTTGTAGCTGTCATAACTCCTTCTTCCTCGGTTTGCCCGGACTGCCGACGGCTATTTACCGTCGGCAGCCTCTTGATCAGCGTGGATACTTACTTGCTTGCAGTGTCATACTGCGCTTCGATGCCTTCGGTTTTCAGAGCATCATTCCACTTGGAATTCCAATCCTTGACCAGGTCATTGTATGGTTTGTCATGCTTGGAAGCATGCTCAACAATGGCTTGAATTCGCGCATTGCCGCCCGAGTTAATAGCAAGCTCCGAGTCAGAATTCAAAGTATTGAACAGATCCTCTTCACCTTTGACAGATGGCTGGTCCTCTACAAAATGTACATCCGAGAATTCCTTGTAGGCGTCAGGCATGCTTTTGTCAGATTGCGCTGTGGGGATGCCTCCCTCGTTCTTGGCAAAACCGGAACGCTCGGTCATCCATTTGATGAAGATCATGGATGCCTCTTGACGAGTCTTGGACACGTGGCTATTGATGCCATATGCGTAATCACCAGCAGAAACCGTGTATTGCTTGTTTTTCACGCTAATCGGGAATGGCATATACCCGATATCGTCTGGATGGTCTGCAGCATTCTTGCATTGTGAGACTGCCCAGGCGCCTAGTACCATGGTGGCTATTTCGCCTCGATTGATTTTGGCCTTGCTTGACTCCCAGTCAGTCGTGGAATAATCGTCTTCGGTCAAGCCGTCTGAAACGGCGTCATAAAGAATCTTGTAGACATTGTAAGCGTGGGTGTCATCTCCGGGATCAGAGAACGGATTTTTGGTGTGTAATAGTTTCTGGTTCATATAACGCCCGTCTCCAGTGGCGTTGACGCCAATGTAGCCGTCCCAAGCTGCCATGGTCCAACCTGCAGCATAATTTGTAT
This sequence comes from Bifidobacterium sp. 7101, assembly GCF_000499285.1. Taxonomy (GTDB): domain Bacteria; phylum Actinomycetota; class Actinomycetes; order Actinomycetales; family Bifidobacteriaceae; genus Bombiscardovia; species Bombiscardovia apis_A. The sequence goes on along the minus strand of NZ_AWUN01000005.1, from coordinate 35,232 downwards.
ACAATGGTATAGCCTTTGTCTTCTCTTTAATAGCTTTCAGGGCCTGTATAAATTCCTGAGGCGTTTTTGGATTCTCACTAACCCCAGCTTCTTTGAAGATTCGTTTGTTGTAGACGATCCCAAGACCGTTTCCATTGCTCGGCACGCCATACACTTTCCCGCCATATTCAGATGCATTGGACCAACGAATCAACTTTGACATCTCCTCTTGGGTGCCAAAGGGTAGGAAATATGTACTGAGATCGGAACGATCCACTGCAGGTATCATCATCATGTCGCCCCAATCCTTACCCTGCAGCCTCGTTAAGGCATCGCCGGCATAATTGGTATCGGTTTCAACTTCAACGGAGATGTTTGGATACAGCTTGTTGAAATCAGCGACGTACTGCTTCCAGTTTTTCCCAGGATAAGTATCAACAGACATGTCTGTTTTGTGATTAAAAAGCTTAATTTTGGTGTGAATATCCTTTCCGGTAGTACCGAGTTTGATAGAAGCATAATTCAGGTTTGTCGCTTGTGTATTCGAATCAGCGCCCCCGGTTCCTCCGCATCCAGACAAGGGCCAAAAACATAAGCCAGCTATGGCTACTGCAATCAACTTACGTGCATTCTTCATTGAAATCTCCTCGTTGAAATCCACTGATATTCACTTATGCGACATTTTGAGCAGTTCCGATAAAGGCCACCTATTGGCCTTATTGGAAATAGTTCAGCATCGATTCATTCCGGAATCACATGAATGGAGTCGATACTTGACAAAATAGCAACCCACTGTCTTTTTGTCAACCGGTTAAGTTTATTTCTGCAAACCTGCTTCTTGCTCGGTTATTACGCACTCTAAAATCATTCCCAGCAAAATCGCTGCAATATTGGGGCAGACAGCGAAAACATCCCGCCGTTCATATCCTGGCATTCAGTTATAAATGCCAGCGATCCTACCTTATTGCACTTTGCAACAATGAATCGGTTCAGTTATTATTCAATTGATAAACACAAACAGTGATGTTGCATGCCGTTCGACCTCGAGACGAACACGACGGTTGCTGTCTGTCATCGTCGAATGGCGTTGGGATGAGAGGCGTTGTCATTGAGTGATAGCTATGCGAAGCCAAACGAGGCGAACACACTTCGACTTATAAAGCCAGCAAACAAGTCTTTAACATACATGGGCAGGGTGGACTGGAAGGCTGATCAGTGCCCATTATGGGTCTTTCCATATACTCAGGTCAGATTCAGATTCACCGGAAAGTACCTTGGTGTCCGGCTGATAAACGCACGCCAATATGGAACCAGCTGTCTAGGTGCATTTATAGACGGATTTGAATATCGAATAGACCTCGTGCATTGTCCGTCACAAAGGAACGTGCCTGTCGCAGATCAAGATTTTGTCTGGCCTGATTCAGCTGTATCGCCATATTCGGTAGAAGTAACCATAGCTGACAACCTGCCTGACATCGAGCATGAAGCAGTAATATTCAAGCGTCAGGATGGACAGCATTATCTTAAGTTAACCGGAATCATGCTTGAACAATCAGCAAAACTGTATCCCGATAAAGAACAGCCGCCAAAACGACGAATGGAGGTCTTCGGAGATTCAATCGCTTGCGGAGAGCGCAATGAAGCCAGCCTGTATGCAGGCCGCGAGGATCCATCAGCAGATCTTAGTTCATATAGCAATGCTTGGTATTCCTTCGCCGCTATTGCAGCAAGATCGCTGGGGGCACAGCTCCATGACGTTTCACAGGGCGGGGCCGCTCTGCTTGATGGCATTGGCTGGTTCCAGGCACCACAAGCCATTGGCATGGAGAGTATCTGGAATAAAATTGAATACAATTCGTTTATCGGTCCTTGCAAACCCTGGGATTTTTCACGATACCAACCGCAGGTGGTAATCGTCGCCCTTGGCCAGAATGATGCTTACCCTAGAGATTTCATGGCTCAAGACTACTCAGGATCGCAGGCTGAACATTGGCGGCGGAGCTATGCAAAGTTTCTGCGGACTCTTCTGGAAACCTATCCTCAAGCACAAATCATAACCGCCACCTCCGTCCTGTCCCACGATGAGCATTGGGACCAGGCCATTGAGGATGCATGCCGCGAGTTAGACCGGTCCTGTATTCACCATCTTGTATATCGTCGCAATGGCATTGCCACAAGCGGTCATCCTCGGATAAGCGAACAGAAGGAAATGGCTGATGAGCTTGTGGCTTTTATTCAGGGGTTAGGCAGCAGAATTTGGTGACAGGAAAGGCTCTGATGACAGAAGAGGATTGCAAAAACGCAAGTGGTGCGCAGGGAAGGCAAGTGCCTGCAACCGACTTCAACCATCATAAATTACAGCTTGCTGCCATCTTCACTGATGGTGCAGTTCTGCAAAGTTACAAACCAATCCCGATCTTCGGATGGGGTCAACCGGAAGATGCGGTACATATTGAATTAACTCCGACCAACCCTGATCGATTGACCGGATCAATCAGCACAACCTGTCAGGTCGAAATCAGCGGAAAATGGCTGGGAGTTCTTCCACCATGCCAATCCGGGGGGCCGTACAACCTATCCGTTCGCACCAAAAAAGAGTGCATTAATCTGAAGAATCTGATGATTGGTGAAGTATGGATGGCTTCAGGTCAAAGCAATATGGCATTGAGCTTAGCGGATAGCGCCAACGGAGCAACTGCTGTCGCCGAGAGCCAAGACCCGTTGATCAGGTTCTACCAGGTTCCTCAGACGGGTCGTATAGACAGGCAAGCAGAAGCTCAGGCAGGCTGGAACAGCTGCGAACCGAAAACAAGCGGACAAATGTCTGCAGTGGCCTACTACTTTGCCCGCAAGCTTCGCAAGCATCTACCCGTAAAGACCGCAGTGGGAATCATCGATTGCTACATAGGCGGTACCTCAATAGCCGTCTGGCTTGATCAAGAGACATTGCAATCTTGTCCGGAAGGACGGATCTATCTGGATCGTTTCAGTAGAACAGTATCGGGTCACACTGACGAAGAGCTGGAAGCTCAAGCTGAATCGTGGCAAACAACCTTTGATGCGTGGAACAACCGAGTATCGGAAATACGGCAGGCGTATCCCGGAATATCAGACGAAGAGATCAATTCGGCATGCGGCCAATGCCCGTGGCCGCCGCCAATGACCAGGCACTCTCAATATCGTCCAACGGGGGCTTTTGCCTCCATGCTTGAACGGACAGCCCCCTATGCGCTGGCAGGTATTCTTTGGTACCAGGGAGAAGAAGATGGGCCATTTAGCTCGACTTACCAAACCTTGCTTGGCTTGCTTATAGACCGGTGGAGGTCTTTATGGCAGCTACCGGATCATATGATCAGCACATCTGATAGTGCTGCGCAGAAAAAGCTGCCGTTCTTTATTGTCCAACTGCCCCAGTGGTCGCCCTCAGAAGGTGAAGACGACATGGTAACAGACTCCGATTGGCCCCGTATCAGAAAAGCGCAATGGTCGATGAGTCAGGCAAGGAGTGCTGTGCACACAGTATGTCTGATGGATTGCGGGGAGGAACATAACCTGCATCCGAAGGACAAGCGCACCCCAGGTGAACGTTTGGCAGTTCATGCCCTTCACTGGGTGTACGGTCAACAGGGACTACCGATAAATGGACCGAGCCCACTCGGGCCGAGGAAAATTGACCCAGTCCATCTGTCTGTGCGCATGGTTCATGCTGCTGGTATGCACTTTAGTGCGAAGATGCCAGGATTGCGGCATGCTGAGACTGTTCATTCCTCTGATTGGAGAGAGGCAGGAGAATCTGGTTTTGAAGCGGCAGGGGCTGATGGCCTGTTTTATCCGGTTGCAGCGAAGATTCTACCGTTTTCAGACAGGCAATCTTGCATGCCATTAGGGCAATCACATCAACCTTTTGGTAAGCCAGAAGACTGCAGAATCATCATATTGACATTGAACAAGGTCAGAAATCCACGATGGCTTCGTTACGCTTGGCATGGATGGGGGCCAGCACCATTAATGAATGATGCCGGCCTCCCTGCTCCACCCTTTTGTAAGGCAATATCCGTAGCTGATAAATAGACCACGGTGACTTCAACGGAAGGAATCTGTCACCGATTTGAGTCTGCCGGCTCCTCCTTGGCGCCCACTTGACGGAAGAGGTGACGGACGTTGTGCCAGATGCGCCTGGTGACCCCCGAGTGGTTCATGGAGTAGAGGTGGATGCCGTCCACCCCATGAGCCACCAGGTCGGCAATCTGTTGAGAGGCGTAGATGATGCCCGCCTCGCGCAGGCTGGCCCGGTCGTCACCCCAGCGTTCCAGGATGGATTCAACAGCCGCCGGGATCCGCGCCTTGCAGACCTCGCTCATGTGCCGGACCTGGCCCTCGTTGGTGATGGGCATGATGCCGGCCTCGATGGGCACCTGAATGCCCGCTGCACGAGCCCGGTCCAGGAAGTCCAGAAAATCGGCGTTGTCGTAGAAGAGCTGCGAAACCAGATGGTCCACGCCGGAATCGACCTTGATTCGCAGATTCTCAATGTCTTCCTCAGGCGAGGCGGCCTCCGGGTGGGTCTCGGGATAACAGGCCCCGTATATCGACAGGTTTGGCCGACGGGACCGGATGTAGGCAGCCAGGTCGCTGGCGTGGTCGAAGACTCCGGCGGGCTCACGGCCCTCCACGCTGTCGCCCCGCAGGGCCAGCACCGCTGCCACCCCTGCGTCATCGAACATATCCAGGGCCTGATCGATCACCTCGCGGTCCGCATACTGGGCGGTCAAGTGCGCCACGGCAGGGATGCCATACTCGGTATGGATCGTCTTGGCTATGCGGGCCGTGGCCGTGCGGTCTGAGCGTCGTCCGGTCCCGTAGGTCACCGAGATGAAGTCGGGCATCAACCCTTCAAGCCCATCCAGAGTGTCGTAGATGGTGCCCACCGGGGCATCACGCTTGGGGGGAAAGACCTCCAGGGAAAAGATAGGCTCATGCATGATCCGACTCCTGACTGGACGATAGTTCCGCACGCACCTGATGGGCTGCGGCCACCATGTGCTCCAGGCTGGGCCAGGTCTCCTTATCGCCTCGGGTCTTGAGTCCGCAGTCGGGATTGATCCAGACCTTGGCCGCGTCCAGCTTCTTCAGGATGGCATGGATCCGGTCCACGATCTCCTCGGTGGAGGGGATGCGCGGCGAGTGGATGTCGTAGACTCCGGGGCCTGCCTCGGTCTCGAACTTGGCCTCCTGGATGGCATCCAGAACGGTCAGGTCGGAGCGGGAGGCTTCGAAGGAGATCACATCGGCGTCCATGGCATCAATGTCCTTGATGATGTCGTTGAACTCCGAGTAGCACATGTGGGTGTGAATTTGGGTAGTGGGTTTGACGCCGGAATGCACCAGCCGGAAGGCAGGGATGGCCCAGTCCAGGTATCGGCTGTGCCAGTCGGAGCGCCGCAGCGGCAGCTTCTCGCGCAGGGCGGCCTCGTCAATCTGGATGATGCGGATGCCCGCGGCCTCCAGGTCCAGGACCTCATCTCTGATGGCCAGAGCCAGCTGACGGGTCTGCTGCTTGTGATCGATATCCTCGCGGGGCCAGGACCAGTTGAGAATGGTCACCGGACCGGTCAGCATCCCCTTGACCACATGGTTGGTGCGGGACTGTGCATAAGAGGACCAGCGCACGGTGATGGGCCGGGCGCGGGAGATGTCCCCCCAGACGATGGGAGGCTTGACGCAGCGGGTGCCATAGGACTGGACCCAGGCATTCCGGGTAAAGAGGTAGCCCTTGAGGTTCTGGCCGAAGTACTCGACCATGTCGTTGCGCTCGAACTCCCCATGGACCAGGACATCCAGGCCGATCTGCTCCTGGTGGTCGATGACCTGGTCGATCTTGCGGGCGATGAAGTCGTCGTAGTCCTCTTGGCTGATCTCCTTCTTACGCAGGCGGGCTCGCTCGGCGCGAACCTCGGCGGTCTGGGGGAAGGAGCCGATGGTGGTGGTAGGCAGCAGGGGCAGACCCAGCTCCTGGGCCTGGATCCTCTGGCGCTCGGGCCGGGCCGGTGTACGTACAAAGTCCTCGTCCTTCAGACCGGCCAGGCGCTGCTGCACCTGCGGGTCGGGCTGGACGCGGCTGCCGTCGAAGAGCTTCTGGTTATCGGCAAGAGCCTTGCTGGAACGGCGCTGGTCCTCGTCGGCATCGGCCAGCTGGGCCAGGTCGTGCAGCTCGCCCAGCTTCTCCAGGGCAAAGGCGAAGTGGGGCCGCACGGTGTCGGCATCCAGCCCGTCCTCGTCGGCCACAGTGTAGGGCACGTGCAGGAGGGAACATGCGGTGGCCACCACCACGTTCGAGGTTACCTGGTGCAGGGCATCCAAGAGGCCCAGACTGACCGCATAGTCGTTGCGCCAGATGTTGCGTCCGTTGACCAGGCCGGCGAAGATGGTGGTTCCCTCGGGCACGCCGTGCTCCTTGAGGGCCGCCAGATTCTCATCCCTGCCCTCGACCAGATCCAGACCGATGCCGTCGAAGCCCAGATCAGCCAGCCGGTCATAGCAGTCGCCCACATGGCCGAAGTAGGTGTTGAGCAGAATACGGACCTTACCCTGGTCACTTTGGCGGGCCTTGAGAATGGGCTGGTAGAGGGTATCGAAGAGGTCCTGGTCGCCAGGCTCCTTGTCCAGGACCAGATAAGGCTCGTCCAGCTGTACCCAGTCGGCGCCCAGGCCGATGAACCGCTCCAGTATGGTCGCATAGGCCTTGGCCAGGTCCTGGACCAGCGCCGGGTCAGGATCCAGCAGCTCACCCTGGGGACCGCGCGCCAGCTTGAGGAAGGTGTAGGGGCCGATCAGCACCGGCTTGGCGGCGATGCCCTGCTCGCGCGCCTCCTGGTACTCCTTGAATGGTTTGTCGCCTTCCAGGGCGATTTTGGTGTCCTGATCGATCTCGGGAACCAGGTAGTGGTAATTCGTGGTGAACCACTTCTTCATGGGCAGGGCGGTCACGTCACCCTGCTCCCCCTGGTAACCACGGCCCATGGCGAAGAGGGTGTCCTCGGGGCCCAGGCCCAGCTTCCGATAGCGCTCGGGCACGACGCCCAGAAGAATGGACGTATCCAAGATCTGGTCGTAGTAGCTGAAATCATTGACGGGAATCAGGTCGACGCCGGCCTCCTGCTGAAGCTGCCAGTGCCTGGCCCGCAGGTCGGCGGCCGTGCGCCGAACCTCGCCCAGATTCCGTTCGCCCTTCCAATAGCCCTCGATGGCCCTCTTGAGTTCGCGGTGCGCACCGATGCGCGGGAACCCGGACACGGATGTAATCGCTGCCATGAAACCTCCCAGTTTCGTCCTGATGTCTCCGGTCAGCCTATCAGCGGCGGGGGGAGGCGGGTAATTGGTGCAAATAAGGTGTCGCCATAAATTGAATCGATAACGACATGACAGCAGCCAGGGGATTATTGGTCGCCAAGACTGCCTATAGAAGATCGTCTACGGCTTCTTATGCCGGTCAGTCTTCAAGGTCCTGAGGGCCCAGAATGCCAAGCAAACGGGCCTGGTGGGTTCCCCAGTCGGTCAATGGTCGCTCAGACCCCAGCACGACCATGGTGGCCGGCGGCAGTCCAAGATTGAGCAGGTCCAATAGGTCGGGGTCGGAGTTGTCCTCGGCCAGCCACTGTGAGCAGATAGACATGGTGGGTTCATGCCCTAGGATGAGGACCCGGCGGTCACGATCCTCGGACTGCGCCAGCTCGTCGAAGACCGCCTGCATGCCGGATTCATAGAGGGATTCCCGGTAATCGACCCGCGGCCCGTCACCCAGGGGCTTGAGCATGCCGTCCAGGGTCTGACGTGCCCGGGGCGCACCCGAGCAGATGATGCGGTCGGGAACCAGGCCCAAAGCGGTCAATCCACGACCCATGATTCGGGCCTGTTTCCGGCCTCGGTCGGTCAGCTGACGGCTGCGATCACCCTGTGACCCCTGGCGTTCGGTCTTGGCATGACGCATGAGCATGAGTGTCCGGCTGCACCTGCGCAGATCCTCGGCCTTCAGACCTTTTCGCAAACCCATGCATACTTCCTTTCCCGGAGTTCCTATCAGGCGTCTTCTCCATTATGACAGAGCTGACTGAAGGCGCAGGTCATGGGCAATCAGCTTTCCTGCTCACTGCCGCCTTCCAGGGTGCGCACCTGATGATCCAGATCACGCAACACCTTGCGCAGCTTACGATCGGAGACCCGGCGCAGCTCCAGATCCTCGAGATTCTCCAGATCCTGCATCTCGCGCTCGTGATTGGAGCCGCTGATCTTGGCAGGCCGCCGGCCCTGATCCACGTCAGTCTGGTAGTCCTTGGTGGCCCGGATATGCTTACGCAGAGCCTCCTGGCCGGGAGCCATGGCCCTGCTGGTCAAGAGGAAGCCGGTGTGCCCGATCATCTCGTGCTCGGGTCGCACCGCCAGGCCGTCTGCCTTCCAGGAGCGCTCCAGGCTCTCCATGATTTCGGGCTCGGTCCATCGACCGTCTGCGCGCAGGGCCTCGGCCAGTCGGCTGAGCTGAGTGGTGGTGGTCACATAGGCGGTCAGCACGCCGCCCGGGGCCATGACCCGATATGCCTGCTCCAGACGGTTCCAGGGATCCAGCATGTCCAGAACAATACGGTCGAATCCGTCCTCGGGCAGGTCGGCAGCAACGGTGTCGAAGTCGCCGGTACGCAGGTCCCACTGGGCAGGGCGCTGCCCAAAGAAGACGGTGGCGTTGCCCATGGCCACCCTGGCGAACTCCTCCCGCCTCTCGATGCTGGTCAGTTTTCCTTCCGCGCCGATGGCATCCAGAAGACCCAGGCTCATCGCCCCTGAACCGGCTCCCGACTCCAAGACCCTCATGCCGGGACGTATGTCGCCAAGGAGAATGACCCTGGCCACATCCTTGGGGTACATGATCTGGGCGCCGCGAGGCATGGAGAGAATGTAGTCCTCCAGCCGAGGACGCATGACCGTGAAAGCCCATCCTCCGATGCCTCGCGAGGACTTCCAGGGCTTGGCCCTGTCATGCTCCCCTGTGTCGGTGTCGGCATCCTGCTTGTGACGCATCTGCCGCCACTTGTCGGCCGAGATGGTCACCACCACGGACCCCTCGGGCAGACCGATCATGGCCTCGTGCGGCAGGAGACCGTGGTCGGTCTGGGTGAGGCCGTCTGGTTCCAGCATGACCGTCAGCTTGCGGCCACGCCGGTCGGTCAGCTGGACCCGCTCCCCTACGCTCAGCGGACCGCGTCTCAAGCTCATACCTCCTCAGTCCTCCTCGCCCTTGGTGAACTGGGAGTTGTAGAGGGAGGCATAGGCCCCGCCACGCTCCAACAGCTGGTCGTGGGTGCCCTGCTCGACAACCGAACCGTGGTTGACCACCAGGATCAGGTCGGCGTCGCGGATGGTGGACAGCCGGTGGGCGATGACGAAGGAGGTCCTGCCCTTGCGCAGGGTGTTCATGGCCTGCTGGACCAGCAGCTCGGTTCTGGTATCCACCGAGGATGTGGCCTCGTCCAGAATCAGGATGTCCGGGTCGGACAGGAAGGCCCGGCAGATGGTCATCAGCTGGCGTTCGCCCTGGCTGAGCTCGCTGCTGTCCTCATTCAAAACGGTGTCGTAGCCCTGAGGCAGCTTGCGGATGAACTCGTCCACGTGCGTTGCCTTGGCGCCATCGATCATGGTCTGCTCTGGGATGGTCTGCCCCTCGTCCAGCCCGTAGAGCAGGTTGTCGCGAACAGTGCCGTCGAATAGCCAGGTGTCCTGCAGGACCATGCCGAAGTGGCTGCGCAGGTCGTGACGGGTCACCCTGGAGGTGTCCACGCCGTCGATGGTGATGCGCCCGCCTTGGATCTCGTAGAAGCGCATGAGCAGGTTGACCAGGGTGGTCTTGCCCGCCCCGGTGGGCCCGACGATGGCGATGGTCTGCCCGGGCTTGGCTTCGATGGACAGGTCCTTGATCAACGGCTCGGCCGGATCGTAGGAGAAGCGGACGTGGTCGAAGCGGACGTGGCCCTCGACCTTGCCTCCGGTCTCCTGTCCCAGATGGTCGGGATGCTCGATGTCCGGCACCTCTTCGGCCTCGTCCAGGAAGTCGAAGACCCTGCGGCAGGAGGCCAGGGAGGACTGGAGCATGGTGCCCATGGAGGCCAGCTGACCGATGGGCTGAGAGGCCTGACGGGTGTACTGGGTGAAGGCCTGCAGACCGCCCAGGCTCATGCTGCCGTTGAGCACGTGCACGCCGCCGATGATGACCACGATCACGAAGCTCAGGTTGCCGAAGAAGGTTGACATGGGCGTGACCAGGGCGGAGAAGAAGGAAGCCTTGAAGCTGGCCTGGTAGAGCTCCTGGTTGCGCTCCTCGAACTCCTCCTCGGCCTTGCGCTGGTGGCCGAAGGCCCGGACCACCATGTGGCCGGAGAACATCTCCTCCACGTGGCTGTTGACCTGGCCGGTGCGGATCCACTGCCTAGTGAACTGGGGCTGGGTCTTCTTGAGGATGATGCCCGCGCACAGGGCCATGACCGGGATGATGATGAAGGCGATCAGGGTCAGCAGGGGCGAGATGGTCAGCATCATGATGAAGGCGCCGATGATGGAGAAGACCGAGAAGAGCAGCTCGCCCAGGATCTGTTGCAGGGTGCCTGAGATATTGTCGATGTCGTTGGTGGTCCGGCTCATGACCTCGCCGCGCGGGGTCCGGTCGAAGTACTGAAGGGGCAACCGGTCCAGCTTGTCCTCGATCTGCCTGCGCATGGTGTAGACCGCGTCGGAGACCAGCCGGGTCATCAGGAAGTTCTGCACCAGCCTGACCAGGATGGAGACCAGATAGATGCCGATGACGAACATGAGGATGGTGCCGAAGCGCCCCCAGTCGATCCCCACGCCCACCTGGACGTTCATGGAGTCAATCATCCGGGCGAACTTGTCCTGGCCGCGGGACTGCAAGTAGGTGACCACAGCCTGCTTGGGGGTACCGGGCTTGGCGCCCATCTTCACCAGCATGGACCCCAGCAGCCCCTCGAAGAGGACATTGGTGGCCTCGCCCATGACCTTGGGGCCGATGACGATCATGGCCACGGCGGTCATGCCGGCGAGGACCATGACGATGACCCTCCAGGGGCTGGCCAGCAGATAATGGACCAGCCGGCCCACAGTGTGACGGCGGCCGCTTACGGCCTGCGAGCCTGTATTCGCGCTCAAGTCCTTAGCCATCTACTCGGCCCTCCCCTCGTCAATGCTGAGCTCTTCCACGTCGGGACCCTGCCCGCCCTGGGACTGGACGATCTCCTGATAAGTAGCGCAGTCCTCCATGAGCTCGTCGTGGGTGCCCCGGCCGACGATGCGACCGCGTTCCAGGACCAGAATCTGATCGGCCTGCCGGATGGATGCCGCCCTCTGGGCCACCACAATCTGGGTTGCTTCGCGGGTGACCGGCACCAGGGCCTCATGCAAGGCTCGGTCGGTGGTCATGTCCAGCGCGGAGAAGGAGTCGTCGAAGGTGTAGATGCGGGGGTTGCGCAGAATGGCCCTGGCCATGCAGAGCCGCTGCTTCTGCCCGCCTGAGAAGTTGGTGCCGCCCTCGGCCACGCGGGCGTCCAGACCCTCAGGGATCTCCCGCACGAAGTCCTCGGCCTGGGCGATGCGCAGGGCTTCCCAGATGCGGTCGTCGTCGGCGTCTGGGTCCCCGTACTGCATGTTGTCGCGGATGGTGCCGGTGAAGAGGGTGGCCTTCTGCGGGACCGGCCCGAAGATCAGGGCCAGCTGGTCGGGGTCGTACTCACGCACGTCGTGCCCGTCCACCAGGACCTGGCCGTCGGTGACGTCGAACATGCGGTTGGCCAGCCGGATGATGGTGGACTTGCCGGATCCCGTGGCCCCGATGATGGCCGTGGTCGTGCCCGGCCGGGCGGTAAAGGAGATGTCCGAAAGAACCGGGTCCTGGGCGCCCGGGTAGCTGAAGTCCACGTGCTTGAACTCCAGTAGTCCCTGGGGGTGCTCGTTCCGGTAGGGATGCTCAGGAGCGGCAATCTCGCTGGTGGCCTCCAGAACCTCGTTGATCCTTCGGGCGGCTACAGCCGCCCTTGGCAGCATGACCGACATCATGGCAGCCATCATCAGGCCTGACAGGATAATCATCAGGTACTGGATGAAGGCCTGCAGGGCACCGATCTGCATGGCGCCGGAGTCGATGCGTCGGCCGCCGAACCACATGATGGCAACGTTGGACATGTTCAGCAGGAACCACATGAGCGGCACCATCATGCTCATCAGCCTACCGGTGGAGATCAGGACACCGTAGACGTCGCGGTTGGCCTTGTCGAAGCGGGCGGCCTCGGTCTTTTCGCGGACGAAGGCTCGGATGACCCGCACCCCGGAGATCTGCTCGCGGACCAGGCGGTTGACCGAGTCCAGCATGTTCTGCAGACGGGTGAACAAGGGCCCCATTTTGCCCATGAGCACCAGTGCCACCACCAGGATCAGGGGCACAATGACCGCCAGGGACCAGGTCAGGGGGCCGTCCTGACGCAGGGCCAAAACCAGACCGCCGATCAGCATGACCGGGGCCTGCAGAATAATCATCAGTGTCTGCATGGTGGTCATCTGCATCTGCTGGACGTCGTTGGTGGTGCGTGTGATCAGGGAACCTGCCGAGAAACGCTCGATCTCGTTGAGGCTGAAGCCCTCCACCGAGGCGAACAGATCCCTGCGCAGCTCGTAGCCCATCCTCATGGCCAGCCGGGTGGCGCAGTAGACGGCTACCACGTTGGCCACAATCTGGACGGCGGTGATGCCCATCATCTCCCAGCCGATCCTGTAGATGGCATCCTGGTCGCCTACGGCCACGCCCTTGTCGATGATGTCCGCCTGCAGGTTGGGCAGGTAGAGATTCAAGGCCGTCTGCGCCACCTGAAAGAGCACCAGAACGGCCACCTGGAGCCAGTAAGGCCGCAGGTAGCGGGTCCATATCTTGATCACGTCAACATCCTTCACGCATACAGGTCTGCCGCGGTCCCCGGGCAGACAAACCACCACAGTCTATACCCGTGCCTTGGCCAACGAATTTGCTATTCCTTGAGCTGATACGGGCGTGTCAGAACGGGTCCGCGGGCAGTGGCGTTCAGACGGCGAATGCACCCCAGCGTCCGTCGCGGTGGACAACTGTCAGGTCCAGACCGAAGAGCTCGCTCAGACGCGGACCAGTCAGTCCGCCCTCCAAGGGGCCCTGGTAGACGATGGTGCCCGGATCCGGGTCGCCGGTGTCTGCAGTGTCGGCAGGACGCCGGCCCATCATGGCTATCCGATTGAAACCAAGGGGAATCTCCTCAAGCCGGTGGGTGACCAGGATGACCGTGCGGTCCTTGTCTTCACGACCGATGTCACTCAAGGCCCTGAGCACCAGCTCCCGGCCGCCCAGGTCCAGCCCGGTGGTCGGCTCATCCAGGATGAGCAGATCGGGATTGGCCATCAACGCCCGGCATATCAGCACCCGGCCGCGCTCCCCTTCAGAGAGCCGGTACATGCGCTTGCCCTTGAGGTAGGTGATGCCGAACCGGTCCATCAGGGCCAGGGTGGCCTCCTCCTGCTCGGGCGTGAAGGTCTCCCTCCAGCGGCCTGTGGTGTCGCTGAAGGCGGTCAGCACCACGTCGTAGGGATCCTCCTGAGGACTGATGGTCTTGGCCAGGCCGGCCGAGGCCAGACCAATCCGATGCCGGTAGGAGAAAACGTTCACCTTGCCCAGCCGGTTGCCCAGGATCTCTACGCTGCCGGTGCTGGGGAAGCCTCGTGTGCTCATCATGGCCACCAAGGTGGATTTGCCCACCCCGTTAGGCCCGAAGAGCACCCACTTCTGCCCGCGGCCCACCTCAAGGTTGACATCGTCCAGAATAACCCGGCCCTGACGGCGGAATCCCACGTGCTGCATGAGCACGGCCTGTTTTTCTGCCACGCTTTCGCTCATGGTCACAGGGCCGTTCCGTAGGAGTCCAGACGGGGATTGTCCCGGTTGCCGCCGACCAGGAAGAGCCCCAGTACGCCCAGGCAGAAGACCGCCGCGATGGCGATGGTGGCCCAGATGGGAACGTGTGGCAGCCACATGCAGACCAGGAATGCCAGGCCGGAGCAGATGATCAAGGCCCAGACCAGGATTCGCAGCCACTGGCGCACGCCGCTGGGAGCCCTCAGCAGACGGGGGTTGCGGTCATTGGGGTCCACGGAATCCTTCTGCACCAGGTCATCGGTGTGCCCGGTGGGCTTCCACTCGGCTCCCTGGCCAGCCTCCAGCCGACGGGAGCGCTCCTGCAAGGCCCGTTCGTCCATCACTCCAGCCCTGCCTTTGGCCGTCATCCTCCGGTCGTCGCTGCCGCCACGGCGGCTCCGCTTGGCCTGCGCCCTACGTTCAGCGCGGTTGGTCATATCCCACTGCCTCCATCCCTTCGATCGGCACCATTCCTTTTCATATTAGCGTGGGCGCCGGTCGGCTGCGGGCAGGGTCATGGCGCGCTCATCGGCTCGGATGGGGGCGGGCAACTCGGTGGACCCTGTCAGATACCGGTCCACGGCCGCAGCGCAGGAACGACCCTCGGCCAGGGCCCAGACCACCAGGGATTGGCCGCGTCCTGCATCACCGCAGACGAAGATACCGTCGCGGTCGGTGGCGTAGTCGGCATCCCGGGCCACGTTGCCGCGAGGGTCCAGGCCTATGCCGGTCTGTCCGCTCAGGGTGGCCGTCTCCGGATGGGCGAAGCCAATGCTGATCAGCACCAGGTCGGCGGGCAGGACCCGCTCGGTATCGGGATGGGGAACGATTCGGTCTTGGTCGTCCCGGCTGACGTCCACCACCCGAACGCCGCACACCCGTCCCTCATGGTCCCGGTCGAAGCCGGTGGGGGCACTGCTCTGGTCCAGGTTGATCCGGTCATCGGAACTGTCGCCCAGGTACTCAAGACTGTCCGCAGCGTACTCGTAGTGTCCACCCTCCTCCATGGAGGAGGTGGGATTGTAGAGCCGGGCGTAGGTCGGCCAGGGCCGGTTATCGGGCCTGGAAGAGGGCTCCTTGGGACGGATCTGCAGGACGGTAACCGACTTGGCACCCTCTCGCAGGGCCGTGCCCAGGCAGTCCGACCCGGTGTCGCCGCCGCCGATGATGATGACGTCCTTGCCGGCCGCGTCGATGTTGTTGATGGGCTCGCGGCCCATGAGTTTACGTGTGGGATCAGGCAGGAAGTCCATGGCGTAGTGGATGCCCTGCAAATCCCGCCCGGGCAGGTCCACCCGGCGGGGCTCGGTGGAACCGATGGCCACCACCAGGGCGTCATAACGGGCCCGCAATTGGTCCCAGGTCAGGTCTCGGCCCACCTCAATACCGGTGCGGAATCGGGTCCCTTCGGCCTCCATCTGCTCCAGCCGACGGTCCAACAAGGACTTCTCCAGCTTGAAGGCTGGAATGCCGTAACGAAGGAGGCCGCCTATGGCGTCGGCGCGCTCGTAGACCACCACCGTGTGCCCTGCCCGGGTCAGTTGCTGGGCGCATGCCAGCCCGGCGGGACCGGACCCGACCACGGCCACGGTCATGTCGGTCAGTCGCTGCGGAGGCCGGGGCTTGACCAGACCCAGGGACCAGGCCTGGTCGATGATGGTCTGCTCGTCCAGCTTGATGGTGGTGGCCGGCTGATGGATGGAGAGCACGCAGGAGGACTCGCAAGGAGCCGGGCAGATCCGTCCGGTGAACTCCGGGAAGTTGTTGGTCAGGCTCAGCCGTTCGTAGGCCTCCTCCCAGCGGCCCCGGGACAGCAGGTCGTTGAACTCGGGGATCAGGTTGCCCAGGGGGCAGCCGGTCATGCAGAAGGGGGTGCCGCAGTCCATGCAGCGGGCGGCCTGCTCGGCGGTCCAGGGCCCGGGGCTGGTGGTCTGGTGCACGTCGCGCCAGTCCTTCAGGCGTTCAGCGACCGGGCGCTCGGCCAGCTCGTGCCGGGTGCGTACCTTGAGGAATCCCTTGGGGTCGACCATATCAGTGTGCTCCTTCCATGACCTGGGCGTAGGTGGCGTCCCAGACGCCGGGCGCGTTGAAGTCCACCTGCTCGCGCTCGGCCTCTTCCATGGCCTTCTTCATGGCCAGATAACGACGGGGAACCAGATGGGTGAACCGGGCCAGCGCACTTGGCCAGTCCTCCAACAGGTCGGCCGCAGCCTTTGACCCGGTCAGCCGGACATGCTCTCCTATCAGTTCCTTGAGCATGGCCGCCTGGTCCTGGTCAGGCTCCAGGGCCAGCAGGGAGCCATCATTCCAGGCTTCAGGATTGAGCCGGGAGGCATCCATGTCCAGCAGGTAGGCATCCCCTCCCGAGAAGCCGGCACCGAAGTTGCGTCCTGTGGAACCCAGAACGACCACCAGTCCGCCGGTCATGTACTCGCAACCGTGGTCGCCCAGGCCCTCGACCACGAAGCGGCCGCCACCATTGCGTACGGCAAAGCGCTCCCCGGCCCGTCCAGCCACGAACATGTCGCCCGAGGTGGCACCAAATCCGGCCACATTGCCGCAGATGACGGTCTGGTGCGGGTCGAATCGAACGCCTTGGGCGGCGTGGAGGATCAGACGACCGCCGGACAGGCCCTTGCCCGCATAGTCGTTGGCCTCGCCGATCACCCGGATGGTCTCGCCTCTGGGAATGAAGGCACCTAGGGATTGACCGGCAGAACCTGTCAGCGTGATGTCCACGGTGTTCTGCGGCAGGCCGGCCGCGCCGTATTTGCGGGTGATCCTGTAGCCCAGCATGGTGCCCACGCTCCGGTTGACGTTGCGTACGGTTGTCTTGATGGCCACCGGCCGGCCCTCGTCCAGGGCATCGACAGCCTGATTGATCAGATCTACATCCAGGGACTTGTCCAGCTCGTGGTCCTGGGCCTGGGTGTGGTGCAATACCGTGCCCGGGGTGGGGCCAGGCTTGCGCAGGATGGCATCCAGATCAATGCCCTGGCTCTTCCAGGTCTGCACGGAGGGGTCCCGGCGCAGGCACTCCACATGGCCGACCGCATCCTCCAGACTGGCGAAGCCCAGGGAGGCCAGGATCTCGCGCACCTGGCGGGCCATGAACATGAAGAAGTTGATCAGATCCTCGGGCCGACCCGTGAAACGCGAGCGCAGCTCCGGATCCTGGGTGGCTATGCCCTGGGGACAGGTGTTCTTGTGGCAGGCCCGCATCATGACGCAGCCTTCCACCTGCAGCGCTGTAGTGGCGAAGCCGAACTCCTCGGCCCCCAGCAGGGCGGCTATGACCACGTCACGGCCAGTCTTGAGCTCCCCGTCGCACTGGACCACGATCCGCGAGCGCAGGTCGTTCATGACCAGGGTCTGCTGGGTCTCGGCCAGGCCCAGCTCCCAGGGGGTGCCCGCGTGCTTGATGGCGTTGAGCGGTGCCGCCCCCGTGCCGCCGTCCTGGCCGGAGATGAGGACCACATCGGCATGGCATTTGGCCACGCCCGCGGCCACGGTTCCGACCCCGTGCTCGGAGACCAGCTTGACGTGGATGCGGGCTCGGGGGTTGGCCATCTTCAAGTCATGGATCAGCTGCTTCAGATCTTCGATGGAGTAGATGTCGTGGTGGGGCGGGGGCGAGATGAGCTCGACCCCGGGAGTGGACCGTCTGACTTGGGCGATCCAAGGCGGGACCTTGGCGCCGGGAAGGTGGCCGCCCTCCCCCGGCTTGGCTCCCTGGGCCAGCTTGATCTGCAGGTCGGTGGCAGAAACCAGGTAGTCGCTGGTCACCCCGAACCGGGCCGAGGCCACCTGCTTGATGCGGCTGGTCCTGGCAGGGTCCGCAATCCGGTCCGGGGACTCGCCGCCCTCGCCGGAGTTGGACCGGGCTCCCAGCCGATTCATGGCCAGGGCCATGGTCTCATGGGCCTCCTGGGAGATGGACCCGTAGCTCATGGCGCCGGTGGAGAAGCGGGTGACGATGGACTCGGCAGGCTCCACCTGGTCCAGCGGTATGGGCGCCCTGTCGGAGTGCAGCTCCATGAGACCGCGCAGGGTCATGCCCTGCTTGGCCGCCGCGTTCACATGGTCGGTATAGGCCCTGAAGAGTCCGTAGTCTCCGCGCTTGGTGGACTGCTGGAGCAGGAAGATGGACTCAGGGTCGTTCAGGTGATCCTCGCCGGTGCGCCGCCAGTGGTAGTTGCCGCCTGTCTCCAGATCATGCCCGGAGCCTGCGGTCCACTCAATGGGATAGGCCACCCGATGGCGCTGGGCCACCTCGGCGGCGATCTCATCCAGGCCTATGCCGCCCACCAGGGAGGTGGTGCCTGTGAACCAGCGGTCGATGACCTCACGGCTCAGTCCGACGGCCTCGAAGAGCTGGGAGCCACGGTAGGACATGATGGTACTCACGCCCATCTTGCTCATGATTTTCAGGACCCCGGTGCTCAGGGCCCGGACAAGGTTGTTTGAGGCCTTTTTGGCATCCACGTGCAGGTCCCCGCTGTTGGCCAGGTTCTCCACTGACTCCAGGGCCAGATAGGGGTTGACGCAGGCGGCGCCGTATGCGATCAGCAATGCCACATGGTGGACCTCGCGCACATCTCCGGCCTCCACCGCCAGGGAGACCTGGGTGCGGGTGTGCTGACGGAGCAGGTGGTGCTGGACGGCCCCGGTCAGCAACAGGGAGGGTATGGGTCCCCAGATATGGTTGGAATCCCGGTCGGAGAGGACAAGGACATTGCAGCCCTCCTCGATGGCCTGATCCACCTCCCTCTCGATGGCCTCCAGACGCTCCTCAAGGGCTTTGCCACCACCAGCCACCTGGTAAAGGCCCCGGATCAGACGGGGGCGGAAGCGGCCTTCCAGGACCGGCGCCCGATCCAGGCGCTTGATCTGGGCCATCTGGACGGAGTCCACCACAGGCAGGTCGATGTGAATCTTCCAGGCATGCTCGGGGGTGTCCTCCAAAAGGTTGGGCTCGGGGCCGATGGCCGAAGCGATGCTGGTCACCAGTTCCTCGCGCTCCCAGTCCAGGGGCGGGTTGGTGACCTGGGCGAATTTCTGTGTGAAGTAGTCGAAGAGCATGCGGGACCGGCGTGAGAGTACGGCGATGGGTGCGTCATTGCCCATGGATCCGATGGGCTCCTTGCCGGTTTCGGCCATCGGCCCCAGCAGCATGGTCAGATCCTCCCGGGTGTAGCCGAAGGCCTGCTGTCTTCGGTGGACCGAGATTCGCGAGTAATTGACGTGTTCGCGCTCGGGCAGGTCGTCCAGGCGGACGGTGCGTTCGGCAATCCACTTCCTGTAGGGGTGCAGACCGGCCAGCTGGTGCTTGATCTCGCTGTCAGGCACTATCCGGCCCTCTTTGGTATCGGCCAGGAACATGCGTCCCGGCTCCAGCCTGCCCTTGGCGACGATGGACTCCTGAGGCGTGTCCTCCAGGACGCCGGCCTCCGAAGCCAGGACCAGGTGGCCGTCATCGGTCAGCTGCCAGCGGCCGGGACGCAGGCCATTGCGGTCCAGCTGGGCACCCACCAGGGTTCCGTCGGTAAAGACGATGGCAGCCGGCCCGTCCCAGGGCTCGATCAGAGTGTCGTTGTACTGGTAGAAGGCCTTCAGGTCCGGGTCCATGTCCGGGTCCTGCTGCCAGGCTGGAGGCATCATCATGGAGACGGCATGGGGCAGGGACCGTCCTGCCAGGTGAAGCAACTCCAGGGTCTCGTCGAAGGTGCCCGAATCTGAGGCTCCAGGGGTGTTGACCGGCAGCAGGGGGGCCATGTCGCCCAGCAGCTCCGAGCTGAGCTTTCCTTCGCGCGCCGACATCCAGTTGCGGTTGCCCTGGATGGTGTTGATCTCCCCGTTGTGGGCGATCATCCTGAAAGGCTGGGCCAAAGGCCAGGAGGGGAAGGTGTTGGTGGAGAAACGGGAGTGGACGATGGCAAGGCGGGCCTTCATGGCCGGATCACTCAGGTCGGGGAAGAAACCCTGCAGCTGCTTGGTGGTCAGCATGCCCTTGTAGGTGATGGTCCTGCAGGACAGGGAGGCGAAATAGACGCCCAGCTCGTGCTCGGCCCGCTTGCGGACCCGGTAGCCCAGCCGCTCCAGATCCAGGCCTCCGCGACCTTGATGACCGGCGTCACACATAATTGGCATGAGGAAGCGGGGCATGGAGGCCAGAGCCTGCAGGCCCAGTCCGTCAGGATTGGTGGGCACTGACCGCCAGGCCAGGACGCGCAGCCCCTCTTGGCCTGCAATCGATGCTATGGCCTCCTCCTGGCTGGCAGCCTGAGCCGGGTCCCTGTCCAGGAAGGCCATTCCCGCCAGATAATGGCCGGCTTCAGGCAGATCCCGGTAGACGCGGGTGCGCATGAACTCGTCGGGCATGGAAAGCATGATGCCGGCCCCATCGCCGGTGTTGGGCTCGGCTCCCACGGCTCCTCGGTGGTCCAGATTGACCAGGACACGGATGCCCTGCTCGACGATCAGCCTTTCATCCCGTCGGTTGAGGGTGGCCACCATGCCGAAACCGCAGGCATCGTGTTCCGTATCAGGGTCATAGAGCCCTTGCGGGCCGTGGACGTGCAGATCGAGAGGGGCCGTGAATGACACTGCAATCACCTCATTCGTGGACGGGGGCGGGGCCGGCATGCTCCGCCCTTGAAGAGCCTGGTCATTGGTGAATCAACAGAATAATGCATCCACAGGTGACATCCATGTAACGTTCCGCAGTGTCTAACGAATGCCCACCGCCTCCAGGACCTGATCGATGACCAGATCGTTGAGCAGACGGCCCCGGCGGGTCACCTGGATTCTGTCACCCACGGGCAGCAGGAGGCCCTGGTCGACCAGATCCTTAAGGATCTTCGGGTCTACCGGACGACCTGCCAGCCTGGTCAGCCGATCCAGTCCCAGGCCTTCAGGCAAGCGCAGGGCCAGCATGACCGTCTCCTCAAGGTCCTGCCTCCAGCCCAGAAGCTCGGCATCCTGCCAGGGCACACGTCCGTCATCCATGGCGGCTGCCCAGTCCCTGGGGTGGGCGATGTCCCAGGAGCGGATGGCCCGGGCATGCCGTTCCTCCAGGCCGGGCTCCGGCGAAAGCCACCAGCGTGCCCCAGGATCGGCCTCTTGTGCTGCTGCTTTTCCGGTGGCCCTGAACCCGGGCGAGACGGAAGGTATGGGCTCCGACTTCTGAGCCTCTTCTACCAGTGCCATGCCTGTGTCCTGGCCTTCCAGAGCACGATAGTGGGAGTGGGCGCCTGGCCCGATGCCGGCCCAGTCCACGTTGTGCCAGTAGCCCAGGTTGTGGCGGCTCTCCTGGCCGGGACGGGCCCAGTTGGAGATCTCGTACCAGTAAAGGCCCGCCTGGGAAAGCATGTCGTCGGCCATCTCGTACTTGGTCGCCTCGTCGTCGTCATCGGGGGCGGGCAACTGGCCCCGGCGCACGGCACGGCCCATCTTGGTGGTGGGCTCCAGGGTCAGCGCATAGGCGGAGACATGGTCCACACCCAGGTCCAGAGCCGCCTGCAGGCTGGTCCGCCAATCTTCAAGCCGCTCCCCTGGCGTCCCGTAGATCAGATCCACGCTGGCCCTGAGTCCCAGGTCCTTGGCAGCGGCCACATCAGTGGTCACATTGGCCGGAGTATGGGTGCGGTCCAGGGTGGCCAGGACGCTGGGCACCGCCGACTGCATGCCGAAGGAGACCCGGTTGATGCCGCCCCGGAGCAGCTGCTCCAAGTAGGCCCGATCCACGGTGTCGGGGTTGGCCTCCGTAGTGATTTCAGCCTCCGGAGACAGACCCCAGAGGTCGGCCACGGCCTCGACCATGCGCACCAGATCCTGTGCGGGCAGAATGGTCGGGGTGCCCCCGCCGAAGAAGATGGTGGACACGGGCGGCTCTATCAGCCCTCGGGAGGTCTGCCAGTCGCGGACCATGCGCATCTCCTGGATGGCCAGGTCGGCGTAGTGCTCCCGGCTGGCTCCCCCGCCCAGGTCCCGGGCCGTGTAGGTGTTGAAGTCGCAGTAGCCGCAGCGGCGCATGCAGAAGGGCACATGGATGTAGACCTGGTAGGATCCCACCCGTTCAGCCCTCCTTCTTGGCGGCGGCCCGGATCTTGTCCTTGGTGTCCCGATCCTGGGCCTGGCCGGTGCTCAGGGCGGCGATGAAGGCCTCCTGGGGCACCTCGACATGTCCCAGCATCTTCATGCGCTTCTTGCCGGCCTTCTGCTTCTCCAGCAGCTTGCGTTTGCGGGTGATGTCGCCCCCGTAGCACTTGGCCAGCACGTCCTTGCGCAGGGCGCTGATGGTTTCCCGGGCGATGATCCGAGACCCTATGGCCGCCTGGATGGGGATCTCGAACTGCTGACGGGGAATCAGCTTGCGCAGCTTCTTGGTCATCATCACCCCGTAGGCGTAGGCCTTGTCCTTGTGGACGATGGCCGAGAAGGCGTCGATCTTCTCCCCCTGGATGAGGATGTCCACCTTGACCAGGTCGGCGGACTGGGTGCCGTCGGGCTGGTAGTCCAGGCTGGCGTAGCCCTTGGTCCGGCTCTTCAGCTGGTCGAAGAAGTCGAAGACGATCTCGGCCAGGGGCATCCTGTAGTGCATCTCGACGCGCTCAGGGCTCAGATACTCCATGGTCCCCATCTGCCCGCGATGGTCCTGGCAGAGCTCCATGACCGGTCCGATGAACTCCTTGGGGGTGATGATGTCGGCGCTGACCACAGGCTCCAGAATCTGACGAACCTTGCCGTCGGGGAACTCGCTGGGGTTGGTCACCGTGTGCTCACTGCCGTCCTCCATGGTCACCTGATAGGTGACGTTGGGGGCAGTGGCGATCAGGTCCATGCCGAACTCCCTGCTCAGGCGCTCGGTGACAATCTCCATGTGCAGCAGCCCCAGGAAGCCGCAACGGAAGCCGAAGCCCAGGGCCACCGAGGTCTCCGGCTCATAGACCAGTGCGGCATCGTTGAGCTTGAGCTTGTCCAGGGCGTCACGCAACTCCGGGAACTGGGCGTTGTCGATGGGGAAGAGCCCGGAATAGACCATGGGCTGGGGGTCCTGATAGCCGGGCAGGGGTTCCTTGGCGGGATTGGCCTCGGTGGTGACCGTGTCGCCCACCTTGGACTGGCTGACATCCTTGACGCCGGTGATCACGTAGCCGACCTCGCCGGCACCCAGGGCCTTGGTGGGTGTCATGTCCGGGCTGATCACGCCCAGCTCGATGGGGTCGTGCACGGTCCCCCGGCCCATCATGCGAATCTTCTGACGTTCCTTGAGCTCGCCGTCCACCATCCTGATGTAGGTGACTATTCCCCGGTAGGAGTCGTAGACCGAGTCGAAGATCAGGGCTCGTGCCGGGGCCTTGGGATCCCCCTTGGGGGCCGGTATCCGGTCCACGATACGGTCCACCAGTTCGCGGATTCCTTCGCCGGTCTTGCCCGACACCCGCAGCACCTCGTCCGTGGAGCAGCCGATCAGGTTGGCGATCTCCTCAGCGTGCTTGTCCGGCTCGGCCGAGGGCAGGTCGATCTTGTTGAGCACGGGGATGATGGTCAGGTCGTCCTCCAGGGCCATGTACAAGTTTGAGAGGGTCTGCGCCTCGATGCCTTGGGTGGCGTCCACCAGCAGGACCGCGCCCTCGCAGGCCTCCAGGGCCCGGGAGACCTCGTAGGTGAAGTCCACGTGGCCAGGGGTGTCGATCATGCCCAGGGTGTATTCGACGCCGTCCTTGACCCAGGGCAGGCGAACAGCCTGGGACTTGATGGTGATGCCGCGCTCCTGCTCGATGTCCATCCTGTCCAGGAACCGGTCGTGCATCTCGCGCTTGGGCACGATCCCGCTCAGTTGCAGAATCCGGTCGGCCACCGTTGATTTACCGTGATCGATGTGGGCGATGATGCAGAAATTACGGATCAGCGATTGGTCAGTGAATCCTGGTTGGTTCTTGGCTTCCTGCACCGGTCTGCTCTCCTCACGTACGTCTGGTCTAACGATTCTAGACGATGCCCTGGGCCGAAGCGCCCGCCTCTGGCGGATTCTTCTCCCGGTCGGGTGCTACTATGGTGGGTTGTCTGTACAGATACATTCATCGTTTGGAGCAACATTGGCAAACATCAAGTCGCAGAAGAAGCGGGTCATCACCAACGAAAAGGCGCACCTGCGCAACAAGGAGGTCAAGAGCGCAATCAAGACCTCCGTGCGTTCCGTGCGCAAGGCCGTGGATGCCGGTGACAAGGAGGCCGCTCAGGCTGCCTACCAGGTGGCCGCCCGCCGTCTGGACAAGGCCGCCGGCAAGGGTGTGATTCATCGCAACCAGGCCGCCAACCGTAAGTCCGGTCTGGCCAACGCCGTCAACGCCCTCTGAACCGGGTGCCCTATGGGGGCTGGTGATCCAAGCGCTTGGATCACCAGCCCTTTTTGGTATCCGGGTCCTCGTCGGTGTGCTTGATGGTGACGCTGATGTTCGACCGGCCATGCATCAGGTGACGGATGGCCCTGGCCAGCTGGGCGTCACTGAGTGGGAGTCGGGCCGAGTGCCGGTCCACCGCCCCAGGCACCAGGATGTCGAATTTTACCGAGATGATGCGCAGGACGACCACCAGGGCCACGATGGCCAGGTCCAGGATCATGTCGACCCGGGCCGGATAGAGCCCATGCTGCTGAGCGCGCGTGGAAGCCAGGGTCAGCAGGCAACCGATCAGGGAAGGCAGCGCGTACCAGTGCTGGTCCTGGATGACCGCAGGCACCTGGTTGAGCAGGATGTCTCGCAGCAGACCGCCGACCAGGGCCGTTGCCATGCCCATGAAGATGGCCGTCATGCCGCCGGTTCCACACATCAGAGCCTTGGCTGTCCCGTTGACGGCGAAGGATCCCAGGGCCATGGCATCGGTGACCAGCATGGACCAGGTCATACGGCTGATTTCGGGATGGGCGACAGCCACTACCAGGCCGGAAGCCAGGGTGACGATGACCGAGCCCTTGTCGGTGATGCCACTGGGCGGCACCTGACCCAGAAGAACGTCACGGACCACCCCGCCGCCCAGGGCACTGATCCAGGAGACCAGCAGAATAGCGATGATGTCGTAGCCCTTGCGCACGGCAGCCAGACCGCCCGAAAGCCCACAGCTCAAGATGCCCAGGTACTCGATGACCATGAAGATCAGGTTCCCCTCCAAGGCCGTCTTCATCCCGCGCTTCTCCTTCCGGAACAGGTTCTCACTCAAGTCTGTCTATAGATTAGCCAAGCACACAGCAGAACAGGCCGGTGATGTGCGTAAGGCCACAAAGATGACAAAAGGCGGCTTCAGGGCTAAGTGCTGCCCTGAAGCCGCCTTATCTCAAAACCTGTCAGGCAGGAATGAGGTCAGCGCTCAGCAGACCTTCCACATCCAGTCGTGCGGATCCTCGATCTCGCCCAGCTGGATGCCCAGGAGCTCGTTGCGGAAGTCCATGGTGACCTTGCCCGAGCCGCCGTCGGCCACCTGAACGTCGAAGTTCTCGGACTTGAAACGCCCGATCGGGGTGATGATGGCGGCGGTCCCGCAGGCGAAGACCTCGGTGACCTCGCCGGAGCGGATGTCGTCCAGCAGGGTGTCCAGACGGATCATGGTCTCCACCACGTCACGACCGTGATCCTGGGCCAGAGCAATCAAGGAGTTGCGGGTGACGCCGGGCAGAATGGTTCCGGTCAGGCTGGGGGTCTCCAGGTGTCCGTCCTTGTGGACGGTGAACATGTTCATGCCGCCCAGCTCCTCCAGGTAGGTCTTGGTGGCAGCATCAACGAAGCAGACCTGCTGGCAGCCGTGCTCTGCGCCGCGGTTCTCGCCCAGCAGGGAGGCCGCATAGTTGCCGCCGCACTTGGCGAAGCCGGTGCCGCCGGGGCCGGTGCGGAACCACTTGTCCTCCACCCAGATGCTGACCGGCTTGACGCCGCCGGCAAAGTAGGGCCCCGAGGGCGAGGCGATGACGCAATAGTCCACCGCATGCGGGGCGCGCACGCCCAGGAAGGGCTCGGAGGCGAACATATAGGGGCGCATATAGAGCGTGTACTCACGCCGCTTGGGCACCCAGGCCGCGTCACGGCGGACCAGGGCCGCGACCGAGCCCAGGAAATCATTGGGCTCAAGCGGGGGCAGGGCCAGACGCTTGGCTGAGTTGTAGAAGCGCTGGGCATTGGCATCGGGCCGGAAGAGCCAGATGGAGCCGTCGTCGTGGTAGTAGGCCTTGAGTCCCTCGAAGGCCTCCTGGGCGTAGTGAAGCACCGAAGCCCCTGGATCCAGGTTAATCGGTCCGTAGGGCTCAACCCTGCGGTCCGCCCAGCCGCCTTCCGAAGTCCATCCCATATGGGTCATGTTGTCTGAGAAGAGCTGGCCGAAGGCGGGCTTGTCAATCAGCCGGGCACGCTCCTCGTCAGAGGCGGGATGATCGTTGGGAATGACCTTGAAAGCGTCCGCCAACTCATTGAGTGCCTTCGGGTCGTGATGTGATTGCTCTGCCATTATCTACCACTTCTTCTTGCTACTGTATTTGGTTGCTCGGGTGCAATGCTTATGGCGATGCCCGGTACCCGAACTATCGCATAGGCAGGCCTTGACCTGTCCGGCGCATTTCGCATTGTGACCGTCTTAGACAAAAAGGCCGCGGGATCGTGATGATCCCACGGCCTTGCAAATCGAACCTTCGGGTTCACTCGCTCTGGGCGTCGGCCTCCGGAGCAGCTTCCGTATCGGCCTGTTCGGTCTCCTCGGTGGGGGTCTCCAGGCTCTCCTCCTTGGGAATCTCAACGGAGACGATGGATTCCTCCATATCGTCGATGACCAGCTCGGAGCCTTCGGGCAGCTTGATGTCCTTGGCCAGGATCTTGTCGCCTTCGGCCAGGCCCTCAACGCTGATGTCAATGCGCTCGGGCAGGTTGGACACGTCAGCCCGGACCTGCAGGTTCTGGGTGTCGATCAGGGCCACAGCAGCGCCCTTGGTCTCGCCGCTGACGAAGACAGGCACCTCAACGGTGACCTTCTCGCCGGCGCGGACCTCATAGAAGTCGATGTGCTCCACCTGGCGCTTGACCGGATTGCGCTGCACGTCCTTGACCACGGCCGTCTTGGTCTGTCCACCGAAGCTGATGGAGAAGAGGGCGTTGGCGCGGCGCAGGGCCAGAGTGGTCTCGCGCATGGGCAGCTTGATGTAGTCGGGCTGGGCGCCGCCGGCGTAGATGGTGGCTGGAATCTGCTGGGCCACGCGCATACGGCGTGCCGCCCCCTTGCCGAATTGGTCGCGGACTTCGCCCTCGAGCTTAATTGTGTTAGCCATGTTGGCTTCCTTCCTTGAGTGGTTCCTCAAGACCGACCTGGGCCGGTCCTGGCGCATCGCCGCGTCGGATTCCGGACCGCCCATAAGGAAAGGCCGCCGATGATCCAGCCGAGTCGATAACGGAGGCCGAAAAGCCTCCCTCGCCAAAGCAACGTGCCTACTTTAGCACCGGGCCCGCCCTTCTCCAAGTAGGCGGGTATTCTGGACATATCCCGCGATTATTGAAGGAGACAACGTGTCGTTACTAGCATCGGTCAAATCTTTTGTGGCACACCAGGTGGGTCATGGGGAGGGACCGACTGGCGAGGAGAATGCGGATTTGTCGCAGGCTGCCCCCCGGGCCGCCGAGGATTCGCTGGCCCTGCCCAATACGCATTTCTGGTCGGCTGACTACGCCACCACCACGCGCATGGATCCGGCCTCGGGACTGCTTTCGGCCACCACCGCCGGCATGGGTCCGGTGCCTGACGACATGACCGTCTATGACATCTACGCCGACCGGGCCCGCCGCACCCCCGACCAGCCGGTGCTGCACTTTGTGGAGAACGGCAGCTGGACCTACCGGACCGGCCGGGAGATACTGCACGACATCAGAACCACCGCCAAGGGCTTTTTGCATTACGGGCTGAAGAAGGGTGATGCCGTGGCCTTCATGTGCAGGACCAGCTACGAGTGGGACATCGTGGATGCCGCGGTCCTGTCCATCGGCGGGGTCATC
This sequence comes from Bifidobacterium sp. 7101, assembly GCF_000499285.1. Classification (GTDB taxonomy): domain Bacteria; phylum Actinomycetota; class Actinomycetes; order Actinomycetales; family Bifidobacteriaceae; genus Bombiscardovia; species Bombiscardovia apis_A. The sequence continues at coordinate 7,248 of NZ_AWUN01000005.1, read as the reverse complement.
GCGACCATCTACGACACCGATTCGGCCGAACAGATCCGATTCATCGTCAACAACTCCGATGCCAGGCTGCTGGTTGTGCAGACAGCCGAGATGCGGGCCAAGGCCGAGGGGGCCGACAAGGAGTGCCCCACCCTGGAGCGGATCGCCTGCCTGGAGTCCGGTGCCCTGCAGGAGTTGCAGGCCTATGGGGAGTCGGTCAGCGACGCCGAACTTGACGAGCGGATCAACTCCATCCGCAAGACCGACCTCTGCTCCATCGTCTACACCTCCGGTTCCACAGCGGCGCCCAAGGGTGTGGAGATGACCCATGAGCACTATTGCCAGCTGGCCAGGAACCTGAACGCCTTCATCCCCAATCTGACCCACGACCCGGATGGATCCATCCTGCTCTTCCTGCCCCAGGCCCATACCTTCGCCCGGGCCATCAGCTACGGGGTCGTCTACGGGACCATGCACGTATACATCTCCTCCGGGCTGGCCACCCTGCTGTCCGACCTGCAGGAGTCCAAGCCCACGGTCATCATCGGCGTGCCCAGGGTCTTTGAGAAGGTCTACAACGCCGCCTCCCAGAAGGCCGGGCACGGCATCAAGGGCAGAATCTTCAACGGAGCGGCACGGGCGGCACGCACCTACATGGAGGACATCTCCCGCCAGGGCTGGCCGACCAAGCGCAGCGCCCTGCGGCGAGCCTTCTACGACCCGCTGGTCTACTCTTCTTTGCGCCAGGTCCTGGGCGGACGGGCCAAGTGGATCGTCTCAGGGGGCGCACCCCTGGACCCGGAGCTGCTTGGATTCTTCCGCGGGTCCAATGTTCCGGTCTATGAGGGCTACGGTCTGACCGAGACCACAGCACCCTGCGCCTTCAACCCCCTGGGCACCCCTTACCACAGGGGCTCGGTGGGCATCCCCTTCCCGGGATTCACCATCCGCATCGCCTCGGACGGCGAAGTACAGATCAAGGGCGTCTGCGTATTCCACCGCTACCACAAGAATGAGGAGGCCACCCGCGATTCCTTCACCGAGGACGGCTGGTACGCCACCGGCGACCTGGGACGGCTCTCCCGTGACGGGTTCCTCTTCCTGACCGGGCGCAAGAAGGACCTGATCATCACAGCCGGCGGCAAGAACGTCTCCCCCAGGCCCATCGAGGAAGTCATCGAACGCTCCGAGATCGTCTCCCAGGCCCTGGTGCTGGGTGACAAACGTCCCTTCATTTCCGCCCTGGTCACCCTGAACGAGTCCGCCTTGCGGCCCTGGTTGGCCTCCAAGGGACTGGACCGCAACATGTCCCTGCAGGAGGCGGCTCAGAACGCCGTGGTCCGGGCCGAGGTCCAGGAATATGTGGACCGGGCCAACGAGGGCGTCTCACGAGCCGAATCAGTGCGCAAGTTCATCATCCTGCCCGAGGAGTTCACCCAGGACAACGGACTGATGACACCATCCATGAAGGTGATCCGGCCCAAGGTCATCGAGCGCTACGCCGACCTGCTGAACACCCGGATGTACACGGCCAAGCGCACCCCGGCACCCCGCCGCTGAGCACGATCAGAACCCCAGGCGCTCCAGCTGCTTGGGGTCGGTCTGCCAGTTGCGGGCCACCTTGACGTGCAGGTCCAACCGGACCTTACGGCCCATGGTCCGGTTGACGGCGGTACGCAGCTTCTTCTTCACCCGCACCAGGTGCTCGGCTCCCCGCCCTATGACAATGGGCTTCTGGGAGTCGCGCTCTACGTAAATACCTATATGGACAGTGTCGCGCCCGCCCTCTGGATCCGGCTCGATGGACTCCACACGGACGGCCAGGGAGTGCGGTAGCTCGTCGTCGAGCTCCTCCAGGTAGGCTCCGCGTACCAGCTCGGCGATCATGTCCTCGGGACGTTCCTCGGTCAGCTGATCGTCGGGATAGAGCTGAGGGCCCTCGGGCATGGCATCAATCAAAACCTGTGCCACTTCGTCCACGTTGTCAGCCTCCAGGGCGCTGACCGGAACAATCTGGGAGAAGTCGGCAAAGGCGCCGATCTCCAGCAGCTTGTCCACCAGCTGACCCTTGCTCAGCTGGTCAATCTTGGTCACTACGGCGATCAGCGGCTTTCGCCAGATCCACTTGCCGTCCTTATCCTTGCGGGCGAAGTCGGACCGCAGCCGACTGAGAATGCGACGGTCGCCAGGGCCGATGGCTTGGTCGGCAGGCAGCAGAAATGCAATGGCGTCCACGTCCGACAGGGAGGCCTCCACGACGTCGTTGAGACGCTGACCCAACAGGGTGCGCGGACGGTGGATGCCCGGGGTGTCCACCAGAACCACCTGGGCCTCTGGCCGGGTCATGATTCCCCGGATGGCCTTACGGGTGGTTTCCGGCCGGGAGGAGGCGATGGCGATGGGCCTGCCCACCAGGGCGTTCATGAGCGTGGACTTGCCCACATTGGGTCGGCCCACTACTGCCACGAACCCCGATCGGTGGACCGGCGCCTTGGCATCGCTCTGTTTTTCCTTGGTCATGAATTCTCCTGACTGTCCTGCTCGGGTTGATCCCCGTCGGTATGTTGGTCTTCCTCCGCATCGTCCTCAAGGGCGATGCTGGATCCGTTGGCTGGCTCGACCACGATGGTGGCGATCTTCTTGCGGCGACCCACGGCTTCGCCCGCAGTCAACCTGATTCCCCGGGTCACTGCCGATGAGCCTGAGACGGGTACGGAACCCAGCAGCTTGGTCAGCAGTCCATACACCGTATCCACATCGTCCTCGTCGATGGTGATCTCGTAGAGTTCCTCCAGGTCGGCGATGGGCGTGCGGACCGGCAGCTGCCAGGTGTGCAGGCCGATCTGCTTGGGCTCGTCATGCTGGACCCGGTCGTGCTCGTCCTCCAGCTCGCCCACGATCTGCTCGATGGCGTCCTCAATGGTGACCAGACCGGCGATGCCCCCGTACTCGTCCACAACCACGGCCAGGTGGTGGCGGGAGCGCTGCATGTAGTGGAAGAGATCGTCCACCGGCTTTGATTCAGGCACCAGAACAGGCCGACGAATGATGGAGGCGACCGATCTGTCGCCCTTGTGGCTGAAGGCCAGGGCCCGGACCACATCCTTCAAGTAGACGATGCCGACCAGGTCATCCACGTCATCACCAATGGCAGGTATGCGGGAGAACCCCGACCGGGAGAAGAGCTTCAGGGCCGAATCCAGACTTGCGTCCTTGGAAATGCAGATCATGTCTGTACGAGGGACCATGATCTCGCGGGTCAGCGTGGTCGACAGGGTCAGCACGTTCTTCAGCATCTCGGAGATTTCAGGATCGAAGGCGCCGGCCTCCACCAACTGGTCGACCATGGCACGGCCCTGCTCGATCTGGATCTTCTCCAGTTCCTCATCGTCGGAAAGGTCGCCGCGATGGTTTATGCGGGCACTGGCTTCAGCCTGCCGCCGACGCTTGAAAGGCGTCAGGAGAACAGCCAGCCCGACCAGCCGGACGTGCTTAAGCAATGCTTCCATGGGCTGGCGGGAGCGGCCATGCGGACCCAGGGTGACGGAGATGGCAGCCACCAGGATGGCCATGACCACTCCGCACAGCAGTTGCTCCCAGAAGGGCAGGCCGCCAAGAGCAGCCATACAAGCCACCAGGACGCCGACCATGATGTCGCAGATGATGCGGAAAAAGGCACAGGCGCTGCCTGTCACCTGCCGTTGGGAAATCAGACTCTGTGCCCGATGAATGCGGTCAATCCGCTTCATTCTGGAGAACTGGCTGAGCTCCTGGTCGGTCTGCAGGCCCAAAATCAAATTGTTGAGGCTGGACCTGGTCACCCGATTGAGCGCCCCCTGGGCCTCTGCCAACGCCAGGGAGAGCACGACCAGGGCGATGACGGCCAGAACCATGACCACCAGGGCAGCGATGGTCTGCTCACTCATGGGATTTGCCTCTCCGGTGGGCATCACGGCCGTACCGCTCGTAGATTTCCATGGCATTGGTGGCCCCGGCCGGCAGTGCGGCATCCGCAATGGGCCCCTGGCGAAGGGCCAGGAAGGTCAGCAAGAGTTGGCGTTGCAGACCGAACATCTGCGCCTCCTGTTCCCTGCTGGCGTGGTCGTATCCCAGCAGATGCAGGGTGCCGTGGATGGCCAGCAGCAGCATCTCCTCCATTGTGGAATGACCTGCTGCCAGAGCCTGCTGGGCCGCCACCCAGGGGCAGATGACAATGTCGCCCAGGATGCCCTCCTGCCGATGGTTCTCGTCTCCGGGGCGCAGCTCGTCCATAGGGAAGCTCATGACATCGGTTGGCCCGGCCAGGTTCATCCAACGCTCGTGCAGCACCGCCATGGGCTCGGGATCGTTGAAGATGATGGTCATGTCGGACTGGGTGCTCACCCGCATCTGGTCCAGCACCCAAACCCCCAGATCGGAGAAGGTCTTGGCGTCGATCAGCCACTGGGTCTCGTTGGTCACCTCTACGCTCATGCCTGCTCCCGTCCACGGCTGCGGGCTTGATCTGCGCGGTCATAGGCCCGGACAATCTGCCCGACCAGCCGATTGCGCACTACGTCGGCCGCCTGCAGGTGTACGAAGGCAATGTCGTCGATGCCGTGCAACACCCCTTCAATGGTTGCCAGACCAGATGCTGGCCCGCCCAGATCGACCTGGGTGACGTCGCCGGTGATGACCATCTTGGTGTTGAAGCCCAGACGGGTCAGAAACATCTTCATCTGCCTGCGGGTGGTGTTCTGCGCCTCATCCAGAATGACAAAGGCATCGTTCAGTGTCCGCCCTCGCATGTAGGCCAGCGGAGCCACCTCAATGGTCTCGTCGGCCAGAAGCCGGTGGAGCCTTGAGGTGCCCAGCATGTCGGCCAGGGCATCGTAGAGGGGCCGCAGATAGGGGTCGACCTTTTCATTGAGGGTGCCGGGCAGGAAGCCCAGACTCTCCCCCGCCTCCACGGCAGGCCTGGTCAGAATGATTCGCCCGATACGCCCGGCCCGGAATTCCTGAACGGCCTTGGCCACCGCCAGATAGGTCTTGCCGGTGCCGGCCGGTCCGACGCCAAAGGTAATGGTATGCGTTTCAATGGCGGCCACATAGGCGGACTGGCCAGCGGTCTTGGGCCTGATCGGACCCTTGGAGGCCTGGGTCAGGGGGCGGCGACGAAGAGCAGCAGGAGCTGCCTGGCGGGGTTGGTCGCCGCCTTCCAGCGTGTTGCTCGCCTCCGACTCGGCAATGGCTGTCTCATGATAATTACGGTCTACAGAAGTATGGTCTGTCGTATTGCGGTCCTGAGTATCGCGGTCTTGCATTTTGCGGTCTGTAATTTTCTGCCCTTCTGGACGGGAGTAGTCAGCCGCAGTTGCGGGGGCAGTCCCCAAGCGACGGTGATCCAGTATTCGCCCCACCTGATCGGCATCCAGGGGAACCTGATCGGCAGTCTGCATGAGTTCAGACAGCAGGTCCCGGATCTGGGCCGCCTGAACGTCGCCCTGCCGGTCCTGGGCCCGCAGCACGATCCGGTTGCCCCGAACCAGGATGGACACTGCCGGGAAGGCGCGCCCGATCCTGTCGATGACTGCATCCTCCGGCCCCAACACCTGAACCGGGTCGATCCCCTCAGGAATCTCCAGGGTTCGCGTAGTTACCGCCACGGATTCCCTTCCTGCACGACGACGATGGTGAACATGGGCCTCACTCGGGCAGCACCTGTCCGGTCAGGACGTGGGCGTGGACGTGGGAGACCGATTGTCCGGCATCCTCCCCTGTGTTGAAGATCAGTCGGTAGGCTCCATGGAAGTCCTGGTCGGCAATCTGTTGTGCCACCTGGACGATGTGGGCCAGGGTGTCAGGATCAGCCTTGGCCAATTCAGCCACCGACGCGTAGTGGTGACGCGGGACGATCAGGACATGGACGGCGGCCTTGGGGTTGGCATCCTTGAAAGCGTAGACGGTCTCATCCTCATAGACCTTCTCGCTGGGGACCTTCCCTGCCACGATTCTGCAGAAAATGCAGTCCTCCTGTCGATCGTCATCGCTCATGACCACTCCTTAATTCTTTGCCGGCATTGCTGTTTTTGGCGTTTTCGCTGTTTTCCATCTTATTGTCGAGGTTGTATATTGCGCGCGACTTCATGCGCTGGGCTCAGGGGCTTCCGACTACCAACGACCCAGCATGTCCGCCAGCAGGGTCATGGCCACAGGTCCGGCAAGAGCGGCCCGGAGAATATTGCCGCCCAGCCGAACTGCCAGGGCTCCCTCCCTCATCATGGTCTGAACCTCCTGGTCGGCAATCCCGCCTTCCGGGCCCACAACCACGGCAACAGGCGAGCTCGCTGGAAGCTCGTCTACGCGCTTGCGGACCGCATCCCACCCAAGGTCGGCATCCTGGTGCAGGACCAGGACCAGGCATCCCTGATCAGTCGCCTTCCGGCACCAGGAGGCAAGACCACGGCTGTCCACCTTGTCCAGCAGTCGAGGACGGTAGGCCCTCCGGCTCTGCTCAGTGGCTGCATCCAATGTGGCCTGCCAGTGCCGGTCGTTGCGGCCCGGCCTCCATTTGGCTATGGACCGATCAGCCTGCCAAGGCATGACCTGATCCACTCCAATCTGGGTGGCCATATCGATGGCCTGCTCGTCGCTGCCGCCCTTGGCCAGGGCCTGAACAAGAATCAGTTCCTTCTTGGGAGGCGCCTGCCGCCCCACAGCGGTGACCTCCACCAGGCCGGTCGAGGCATCCCTTACCAGGGCTCTGATGCGCAGTCCGCCCCCGTCAGAAAGATCCAGCTGGTCCCCATTCTTCAGCCTCATGGAGCCCAGGGCATGGCGACGAATGTGCTCGGGCAGGGTCAGGCGCCAGCCGGTATGGAGCTCATCGCTGGCCAGTGGGGAATCATCGTGGTCGGGATCCAGCAGGAAGAGGGGTGCAGTCATGGTGTTAGGCTACAGCCCGCCGCCGAAAAGCACTCTCCGCGACGACACGCTCCCCCAATCGCCCAGTGCACGATGCCGCCTGAGATGCTATGATTATCTCCGTTGCGATTACGCACCTGTCCGGGTGGCGGAATGGTAGACGCGCTAGCTTGAGGTGCTAGTGCCTATATATATACAGGCGTACGGGTTCAACTCCCGTTCCGGACACTCGATTCCACGTCGTTGGGGCTATTGTGATTCGTATCTTCCCTGCTTTCTACATTTATTGAAATGTGCTATTGCATAGAAGATTTGCAAATCCGTGCGTGGCTTGAATCGTTGTTTTGATTAATACAGCTGATCGGT
>NZ_AWUN01000004.1 GCF_000499285.1 Bifidobacterium sp. 7101 | reverse complement strand
TCTATACGGGTTGCTTCCTTGGTTACATAGTCAAAAGCCTGTTGCTTCGTTCCTTGGCGCATCTCGCAATGTGCGTCCTCGATACCGCCGGATTCCAACGCTTTCTTCAAGGTGCTGAACCTTAACGGCTGACCGGCTTCCAGCCATAACTGATAATGCTGATATGCGTTCTTCCCCTCGCCCTGCTCGAGTTGCCCGCAAAACGGATAAGCAGACAAGGCATTTTCAATGACCGAGAAGGGCCGATTTTCGGCCTTGATGGTAAGGAGCCAACCCCGTGAGCGTGTATCCTGCTTGCCATGAGAACGAACCATTGTTGAACCTCCTGCCTGTCTGGCACAAACCCCGCACAAGCGGGCACAAATATGATTGCCGCTCGCAAACCTTGGGAGGGCTGGCGCGAACAATACAAAGCACTAAGAACAGAAGTCGGGGTAACACTAGTCCCGACTTCAAGGGGGTTACGGCCGAGGGCCGTAACCCCCGCTCGCTACGCTCGCCCAGGCTGTCCGGAAAGATTGCGGCGAACCCGCCGTAGGTACTCCCGATAGTCAAGCGAATACGAGTAGAAGTGGATTCGCTCACCCGGGAGGTCGCACAAACCCTCGCCAGGGGCAAACTTGGGAAAAGCGGCAATCAACGCCTCATCAATGCTATCGTGAAGCATGCGCACCGCATCAGCATTATCCAAACGCAGGCTAATGCGGATCGCAAACTGCGCCCTGGCATCAGTGTCAATGCTGGCACTGGAAAACCTTTGTGCAATCATTAACACTCTGAAACCAACCTTCGCGCCTTCCCTCAGAAGCCGGCCGGTAAGCAGCTCAATCCTCGATGCCAACCGTTCAGCCGGCTTGCGAGCAGTCGCCTGGTCGTCGGCTTTAGCGGCGGCCATGATCCCTGGCCATTCCTCCAAAACGACGAATACCATGGGGGAGGAGGGGCTGAACCGAGTCAAACCATCACTGCCGGCTTCCAGTAGCTCTCCGATGCGCTTTTCCATCATCGCAACCAAGTTCCGCAAAACCTCAACATAGCGCGATATGGGGTCTAACCCCCCGGCGCGCAACTCGGGCATCGGCCCGTCTTGAAACGGGGCGAGCACGATACCCGTGGGGTCAAGGCCGGCCACAACCACATCGGGACGACGTGAAAGCTGGCTAAGAACCACATAGGTGAGCATGGACTTACCGGAGCGAGTCTGCCCCTGAATGGCGATGTGGCAAGGGGCATCGGGGTCGAGGGTGAAATCGTCACCCTCGACCGCGTCGCGTCCCAAGAGTAGACTAGTCATCAGGAAGCTGGCTCATCGGAATCGGGTTGAAGTACAGCGTGAGGTACACCGAGTCCGGCGAAGCTTGTTCCACGGTCAGGTCTCTGCGTAGTACCCGTTCGAGCTGACGCTCAGCGTCAACGAGTGCTTGCGCGCTGGAGCCCCGAGCCCGTGGGCGCACCGTCAGACGCACTCCACGTGGGGTACGCTCATGCCGGAGAACAAGTGGGGCACCTACTATCGTACCGTCCGCTCGCTTCTCGGCGAGACCTGCCTCATACATGCAAGACCGCCATCGCCATCTCAGCAGCCAGAGGTACATGTAGCTTCGCAAAGGGTAGGCTCCGAAAACAAGGGGGCGCCGGCCGAACCGAAAGATGTGGACGACCCAGGCCACCATCAAGAGCAGGAGAACCGAGCTAGCTGCCATCATGAGGGGCCACTTGAGAAGTGGGGGTATAGTCATGTCGTAGGTCAAGACCTGCCCCCTCCTGTGCTGATGGGCTGGACGCCCTCAGCTGAGTAGGCGATCCCGGCTCTGCCATCGAGGTTCCATAGCCGGGCAGTCCACCCCACCAACCGGACTGGCGAAAACGTTGAAAGCTTCGGCAATTCGGCCGCAGGCAGAGTGAGAGTTGTCTTTACTAGCTCCGGAGTCGAATGCCCGTCCTTAGCTTCGACTAGGCATAGCAGGACAAACTGCGGGGTCCCTGACCGATCATGTTTTTGGCGGCCCTCAGTGTCTTGCTTGGGTTCCAGGCTGAGAGCCCGTAGGGTATAGCTATCGCCGTCGAGGTAATTATTTTTCATCATTATTGTCCTTTGCTGTCGGATTGATCCAAGTGACTACATCGGTTTGCCGGTACAGCACTATCCGGCTATTGGCCGGTTTCAAATAGGCTGGGGGCAGACCTCGATAGCGGCGGTCTGCCAGGGTTCTTACTGACAGCCCAGTGAGGGCTGAAAGCTCCTGTGGGGTGAGTAGTTCTTTAGCGGACATATATCAACTCCTTTTCTTTTAGCATTTCTGGCTGTACTAATGCCAGTACACTGATACTAGCATATGGAGTTCCTGGATTTGGTTACCTGTGGTGGTAGGCTGGCTAATATGGGAGTGAAAATGAATAAAAACGACTCTGTCCGTATGAACACGCTTGTGGGTCGAGCCATGAGATCGTTAAGGGAAAAGAATGGCTTAAGCCTGGACGATATAAGCAGCACTGTTCTTGAAATTGGCGGCCAATGGAGTCGCAATTCGATTGCCACTCTCGAACGAGGAGAGGTGAGCTGTACGCTAGCGAACCTCATTTTGTACGCTGCGGCTTTCACGAAGCTGACGAATAAAGAGTTGAGGCTCGATGATTTGATTGACAGCTGCGACAAGGTGCTTGTCTCCGGTGATTTTGTGCTTCCTTACAACGAATTGCGCATCTTTCTTTCCGGGGGCTGTCTCCATCCGCATCCTGCTGTTAGGAGCAGTAGTTTGCTGATTAGGATTGCGAAGAGTTCGGAAGGCAAATCGTGGCCAAAACGGTTTTTGCAGACCTATAAACTTCAAGAGCCTTCTCTCTCGGAGCAGCGAGCTGCACGCAAAATCTCCCGATTACTTGAAGAAGAAAACTGTTCGGCACCAGTGGATGGGCTCACTGTGCAAGCTTGGTGCCTCTATCTGCAAGACGGTAAGCGATTAACCGAAGCTTCAGAAGCAATGGCGAAGGCAACCCCTTCTAAAGCCTATGTCAATGGAGGCAAACTCAGTCCGCAGGCTATAGGGCATGCCACGAGAAAGCTTACAGAAGAGATACGCGCGGCCATTGTTCGCCAGCTCGAAAGCGACGAGAAGGAAAGCTAGAATGGCCTCAATCTCCAAGTATGAGAATACGGCAGGCAAGACCCTGTATCGAGTGCGCTACAGAAAACCCGACCACACTAATACCGATAAAAGAGGATTCGCCCGCAAACGCGATGCCGAGGCGTTCCTGAACGAGATAGAGCGTGCAAAACGGCGAGGTGAGTACATAGACGAAGCAGACTCGCGCGTCCTCATAGAAGACCTCGGGGAGCAGTGGCTAGCGTCAAAACAGAACGCCATGAAAGCCAGCTCCTACCATTCACTGGAAGTGTCCTGGAACACCCATGTCAAACCAAAGTGGGGCAACTACAGACTCAGCGACATACGCCATAACGACATACAGCAGTGGGTTAACCAGCTCAGTTCAGGCAGTCCTCATTCACGGCCACCGGTGAAGGCAAAAAGTCCGACTGTGGTCATTCGGGCGGAAGGTATTCTACTGGGGATTCTACGCTCGGCGGTGCAAGACCGCCGCATACTCTCAAACCCGGCGGAAGGCATCATTCTGCCCAGAAAAAAGGCAAAGGAGCACGTCTACTTATCCGCCGAAGAACTGATGAATCTGGCCGAGCATTGCGGAAATCACCAAACGCTCGTTCTCGTCCTGGGGCTTTGCGGCCTTCGCTGGGGGGAAGCGGCAGGCTTGCGTGTTGAAGATGTTGACTTCTCGCATCGCACCATACTTGTTGCCAGAAGCGCCACCATGGTAGGCAACCGCATCATAATCGACTTTCCCAAGAACGGTAAGCCCAGGAAAATTGTATGGCCGGCTATCCTTGAGCCGGGGCTCAAGGAAGCCGTCACGGGCAAACGGCCTTCTGATCTGTTGTTCAGCGAACCGGAAGGGGACTACATCTCCCGAAGGCGAGCAGCGGGCAAGGCGGGCTCATGGTTCAATAGGGCCCTCAAAGAGACGCGCCTCCCGGCTATGTCGCTCCATGACCTACGCCATACGGCCGCCTCGCTGATGGTGTCTGCGGGAGCCAACGTCAAGGCAGTACAAAGGCAGCTCGGCCATGCCAAAGCGTCAATGACCCTTGACGTGTACAGCGATTTGTTTGAAAGCGACCTTCAATCGGTTTCGCTCGCTCTTAACCAGATTGTTTCTCGTACAACTGTGGGCAAAATGTGGGCAGAACCATCAGGAAAGTAAAGAAGAAGCCTAGGAAACTGTTGCTATTACAGCGTTCCTAGGCTTCAAGCCATTGTCGGGGTAGGGGGATTTGAACCCCCGGCCTCTTCGTCCCGAACGAAGCGCGCTACCAAGCTGCGCTATACCCCGTGACAACGTTCTATATAGTACACGTACCGTCGGCCAAACGCCATCGTCTGCGCGGCGCGACCGTTTAACCGCTTGCCCTTCGACGGTACCCCGGGCCAAGTACTGGCTCATGCGTAAAATAGCGACTTATGAATGACTCATCGGAAGAAACCCCTCGTCTGACGACGGTCGAACGCGCCCAGGCGTTGCTTGACCAGGATATGGCCATCACGGAGAAGATCGATCAGGGCGCCCAGCTGGATGACGCCATCGATCCCGACAATCTGACGGACGGCGCTGAAGGACATCCTGAACAGGTGCGCATGCGTGTGGCCAAGAGGGCGCTCATGCTCAAGGAAGGCATCGAACCCTACCCGGTCCATCTGGATGTGACCGACCGCATCGAGGATGTGCGCCGCAAGTATCAGGACCGCCTTGAGCCGGGCCAGGAGACCGAGGATGTGGTTGGCATCGCCGGCAGGGTCCTTTTCCTGCGCAACGGCGGCGGTCTCTGCTTCGTCCAACTGGCGGCGGGCGATGGCACCCGCATCCAGGGCATGATCTCCAAGCGTGAGATCGGCGCTGATTCTCTGAAGCGGTTCAAGCAGCTGGTCGACCTTGGTGACCACCTCTACCTGCGCGGTCGCGTAGTCGCCTCCAAGACCGGCGAACTCTCCGTCTTCGCTACTGAGTGGAACATCGCAGCCAAGGCTCTTCAGCCCCTGCCCGCCCTTCATAAGGAACTGACCGAGGAGCAGCGCACCCGCAAGCCCTACCTGGCCATGATTGCCGATGAGGATGTGCGGGCCATGGTCCGCCGTCGTTCCAAGGCCGTCTCCTCCCTGAGGCGTACCTTCGAGGACCACGACTTCATGGAGGTCGAGACCCCCATGCTGCAGACCGTGCATGGCGGCGCTGCAGCACGTCCCTTTACCACGCATATGAACGCCTTCGACATCGACCTCTACCTGCGCATCGCCCCTGAGCTCTTCCTCAAGCGTTGCCTGGTCGGCGGCATTGAGCGGGTCTTCGAGATCAACCGTGACTTCCGTAATGAAGGCGTGGATGCCACCCATGCCCCGGAGTTCACCATGTTGGAGGCCTATCAGGCCTACGGCACCTACGACACCATCGGAGAACTGACCAAGGAGCTGATCCAGAAGGCGGCCATGGCCACGGCTGGATCGCTCAAGGTGACCCTGCAGGATGGCAGCCAGTACGACTTCGGCGGGGACTGGCGCCAGATCAGCATGTATGAGTCCCTTTCCGAGTCCCTGGGCGAGGAGATCACCCCGCAGACCAGCGTGGATCATCTGCGGACTATCGCTGACAAGCTGGGCTTGGAGGAGGAGCCGGCCGAAAACCATGGCAAGCTGGTCGAGCATCTCTGGGAGCACTTCTGGCAGGACAAGCTGTATGAGCCGACCTTCGTGCGTGATTTCCCGGTCGAGACCTCGCCCCTGGTCAAGGCCCACCGTACCAAGCCGGGCGTGGTCGAGAAGTGGGACCTTTACGTTCGCGGCTTCGAGCTGGCCACGGGCTACTCCGAGCTCAACGATCCGGTGGTCCAGCGGCAGCGGTTCGTTGAGCAGGCCAAGATGGCCAGCCGCGGCGATGTCGAGGCCATGGACATTGACGAGGACTTCCTGGAGGCCCTGGGCGTAGGCATGCCTCCCGCTGGCGGCATGGGTATGGGCATCGATCGTCTGCTGATCGCCCTTACCGGCGCATCCATCCGCGAGACCATCACCTTCCCCCTGGTCAAGCCGCTGATCTGAGACGATAACAGGGAAGGGACGGTCATGAATATCAAGCTGTGGATGGATGGTATGCGTCCCAGGACGCTGCCTGCCTCGGTGGCCCCTGTCTGCGTGGGTGCTTCGGCTGCACTCTTGGAGCGGTCACGGCTTCTGGAACAGTGCACCAGCTCTTGCTCGCCCACGCCTGTCGACCCTGTCCTGAAAGCGGTCACACCGGGACGGTTGGCCCTGATCGTGGTCTTGTTGGTCCTGCTTGCTCTGTCTATGCAGATTGCAGCCAACTTCGCCAATGACTATGCCGATGGCGTTCGCGGCACCGACTCCGGTCGTGGCGGTGAAGAAGCCGCCTCCGGCAGACCGAGACGTTTGGTGGCCGCCGGCGTGCCGCCCAGGAAGGTGCTCTACGCCACCATGATTTCGGCGGCCTTCACCTGCTTGATGGGTCTGGCCGTCATGGCGCTGACCGGTCACTGGTGGATGATTCTGGTCGGGGTCTGCTGCCTGGTCGCCGGCTGGTGTTACGTGGGCGGCCCGCATCCATACGGCTACCACGGGCTGGGCGAGGTCAGCGTCTTTATCTTCTTCGGTCTGGTGGCCACCCTGGGCACCGAGTACTTCCTCATTAATAGGGTCGATGCGGCCGGCATCCTGGGTGCCTGCGTCTGCGGGCTCAATGCCGTGGGTCTGCTCATGCTCAACAATTACCGGGATCTGGATGACGATCGCCGAGCCGGCAAGCACACATACGCGGTTCTGGTGGGTGCGCGCGCAGCGTCTATTTCCATTTACCTGGTCTACATCCTGAGCCTGGCTCTGGGCCTGGTTCAGTTCGTTCCGGCTGTCATGCGACGTGGCCTGCCCGGCTTCCCACTCGTGCTGGTCCTGCTGCCAGTGGCCGCCGTCTTTCTGCTGATCTGTCGAGCCTTCGCCCGTGGCCAGGTGCCCAAGGCCTTTGGTATGGCAGGCAAGGGTACTCTGGTCTCCGCCCTATGCTGGTCGGCGGGGCTGCTCCTGCAGCTGTGAAAATCTTGATACTCTCATAAGAGAGCAGTCTGACTTTCGAGCAATTTGGTGGATAATCAGGCAATCATGTTCATCACACTTCGGGAATACAAGGACGCACTGCGGCCCTCGGCCCTGCTCTGCTCGCCCACGCCGGTTCTGATCGGTACGGCAGTGGCCCTGCGGCAGCTGTTCAGCCAAGGGCTGGGACCGGATGCGCGCTTCTGGCTGATCGCCCTCTTATGCTGTCTGACGGCTGTGTTCATTCACAGCACCTGCAATCTGGCCAATGACTACTTTGACGGAATCAGGGGTACCGACGAGGGCCGGAGCAGCCTTTCGGGTGCAGGCGCTGATGGGGCGGTGCCTGATTTGCCCAGAAGAGGGGTTGCTGGTGGGGTGGAGCCTCGGAAGGTCCTGCTGTCCGCCTACCTCAACATCCTTATGGCCTGCCTGTCCGGCCTGATTCTCTGCTGGGTGACAGGCCACTGGTGGATGATCCTGGTAGGCATCTTCTGCCTGCTGGGAGCCTGGTTTTACACGGGAGGTAAGCACCCTTACGGCTATAGGGCCATGGGCGAACTGAGCATCATGATATTCTTCGGCCTGGTGGGCGTGCTGGCCACCCAGTACATGGAGACCGGCGGCATCGACCGTCACGGGTTCATCGGTGCCCTTGTCGGCGGTCTTATCTGCATCCCCGTTCTGGAGATCAACAACTATCGGGACATTGATGCGGACCCCTTGGCTGGCAAGTACACGCTGTCTTCCTTCATCGGTGCAAGAGGCACGCTGATTCTGATGGGGTCCTGCTATGCCCTGGCTGTGATCCTGGGCGTGGTCGAGTCGTGGTCCCTGTCTGATGGCTCCCTTGCCGACGCTTGGCCCTGCCTACTCTGCCTGCTGCCCGTCCTGGCCCTGGCCATCGCCACCACAGTGGCCAGCTGTCGGAACCGCTTCAGTAGGGCCTTTGCGTTGTCGGGCTACACCGATCTGCTTACAGGGTTCTGCTGGCTGGGTGTCTGCCTGCTGTAAGTGACCGCTCTACAGGGGAACCTGTAGGTCCGCCAAACAGTCTCACTTAGGTCTTAGAATTTTCACTATGACCTACAAACTAGTATTGCTCAGGCACGGCCAGAGCGCATGGAACAACACCAATCAGTTCACCGGCTGGGTGGACGTCCCGCTGACCGAGCAGGGCGAGCAGGAGGCCCGTAAGGGAGGCAAGCTGCTCAAGGATAAGGGTGTTCTGCCGGACATCGTCTTCACCTCACTGCTGCGCCGCGCCATCAACACCGCCAACATCGCCCTGGACGAGGCCGACCGTCTTTGGATCCCTGTCAAGCGCGACTGGAGGCTGAACGAGCGTCACTACGGAGCCCTGCAAGGCAAGAACAAGACCGAGATCCGCGAGAAGTACGGCGACGAGAAGTTTATGCTCTGGCGTCGCTCCTATGCCACCCCGCCGCCCGCGATCGACCCTGACGACGAATACTCGCAGTCCCACGATCCCCGGTATGCCGGAGCCCCTGTGCCCCGCGCCGAGGCGCTGGCCAACGTCGTCAAGCGCGTCACCCCTTACTGGGAGAGCGACATTGTCCCGGAGCTCAAGACCGGCAAGACCGTTCTGATTGCCGCCCACGGCAACTCCCTGAGGGCCATCGTCAAGATGCTCGACAACCTGACCGAGGACGAGATCGCCAAGGTCAACATCCCCACGGCCATCCCCCTGGTCTACGAGCTGGACGAGAACTTCAAGCCCATCAAGCCTCGCGGCGAGTACCTGGATCCGGAGGCAGCCGCAGCCGGTGCTGCTGCTGTGGCGGCCCAGGGTCAGAAGTGAGCCCCAGATCCATCTGATGATGTGAATCGGACTTTGGATACAGAGCATCCAAAGTTATTGAGGTGGTGTCTTCTCCCTTTGTGGAAGGCACCACCTTTGGTATTTATTCTTGGTGGTTGGGGGAGTAAAAAAGGACCGTCATCCGACCAACTATCAGGTGACGGGCCGCGCCCCTCTGCTGTCTGTTCAGTCCAAATCGAGGTCGAGATCCTTGGGGTCCTTGGATGGGTCGAAGCCCGAGACGATATAGACCACGCGCCGGGCCGCCGAGACGCCATGGTCTCCCAGACGCTCCATGAAACGTGCCACCAGGACCAGGTCGATCAGCTGCTGCCTTGTTCCCTTCCAGTCGTCTGAGAGGGCATAGCCGAATGTCTGCTGGTGGAGCTTGTCCATCTGGTCATCGCTGACGATGATCTGCTCGGCTATGGTCGTGTCCCTGTCGGAGAGCATCTCGACCAGACGATCGGCCATGACGTCCAGAAAGTCCTGCATCTGTTTGAACAGGGGGATGACCTCGTCTGGCAGGGTCGGTTCGGGGTAGGAGCGCCTTGCCGTCTCGGCGATGTGCCTGGCCAGGTCTCCCATGCGTTCGAAGGTGGCTGACAGACTCAGCGTGGAGACCACCACCCGCAGATCAGTGGCCACGGGGCTCTGCTTGGCCAAGAGCCTGATGCATTGGTCGATGATGCTGGCCTGGAGGTTGTCTATATCGGCATCCCCGTCAATGACTTCCTGGGCGGTCTCTACGTCGCTGTCCATCAGGGAACGCCCGGCTTTTTTGATGGCATCGCGAACCTTGGCGGCCATCCGATCGAGATCGTCGGCCACCAGCCCCAGCTCCTCGTTGAAAATCACGCGCATTGTTCTTCCCTTTCGGCCTTGGTCAACGATATGACTCCAGTCTATGTGACCAAGGTGGCAAGAAAAAGTCAGAACCGAAGAATGTCGGGCCATAGGAGCGGCAATCGATGTCGGATATGCGAGAATAAAGCCGGAACTGCCGATGAGACTTGGTTGATGTCGTAGCGTCTGGGGTCGGCGCCGGACTGGAGGGAAGTCCTTATGAGACGGTTCATGGACCGCCTACGCAGCCTTATGGGCAACCGGAGCAAGGATGGTGAACAGGCCGATGGCGAGGCTTTGGAGGGCTCGACCCAGGCCTTGCTGGCGCTTATCCCCGCCGCCACGGTTGTGGTTGATGGCGATGACGAGGTTGTCCGCTCCAGCCCGGATGCCTACAGGCTGGGAATCGTCAGCAACGACGAGATCTCAAATCCGAAGATCATCGAAGCCATCGGGCAGGTACGGCGTTCGGGCGGTCGACGCAGTTTTAATCTGATCACGCGAACGCCTACCGAATTCGCTCTGGATGCCGCAGCTGAGAGCACGGAATCCGATGACTGGGATATTGACGAGGCCGAGGATCCTGGGGACGCGACCCGTGTTCAGGCCCAGGCAGTGTCCAGAAGGAACTGGCTCAAGGTCACCCTGGGTCGCATCGACCAGTCCTTGGTGGTGGTGCTTATCGATGATGTGAGCGATTCGGTCAGGTTCGTTCGGACCAGGGACGCCTTCATGACCAACGTATCCGAGCAGATGCTCAAGCCGGTCCAGGCCCTGGAGGAGCTGGCGGCACAGCTCAAAAACACCTCCCACCTGGAGGGTGATGACCCAGAACTTCTTCGCAGCCACCTGCGCAGTGTCTCCAAGGATGCTTCCTCGGTCCAGCGCTACAGTGCTTATCTGGGGCATGTGCTCAAGGATCTCCTTCTGCTGATCCGGGCTCAGGAGCGGATCAAACCCAGCAGGGAGAATGTGCTTGACGTGGCTGAGCAGATTCGTGCAGTGGTACAGGATGAGCAGGATAGAGCCGACCAGGCCCATGTGACCCTGCGATGGCGATGCGACCGGCCGCTGACTATTCATGGCGACGGGCAGCAGATCAGAGTGGCTCTAGCCAAGCTGGTGGAGAATGCTATCTCCTATTCGCCTTCGGGCTCTACCGTTTCCCTGGTGGCACAGGCCTCCAAGGACGGGAACTACGGAATCATCAGGGTGGTCGACCACGGCCGAGGCATATCCAAGACGGACCAGGACAGGATCTTCGAGCGTTTCTACCGCGCCGACAATCAGAATGAGGAGACCGCCGTTGGCATCGGCCTAGGGTTGGCCATCGTCAAGCATGTTGCCCTGACCCACCATGGCTCGGTCACGGTCTGGAGCGCGCCTGGAGAGGGGAGCACATTTACGCTGATGCTTCCTCTGGCTCAGGGTCCGGTTGCTGGGCAAGGCGACGATAATCCCAGCGATTGAAATGCTCCCAGATCATCAGCAGGATGCCCACGCCAACCCCGGACAGGCAGACGATCAAAGGCTTGGTGACCGTCATTCCGGTCAGGGCCAGAATGCCCACCACAACCAGCGCCAGAATCCAGGCGCCAGTGCCGAGTAGGAAGATGCGTCGCAGGTCCACCTGCACGGGCCGTGGCGATGGCCTGCGGGCATCCGGGTCGAAAATGGGAGCCAGCTTCATACCCCCACTGTACCGTTCGCAATGACATGCTGCGACCCCCTCGCCTTGCCCATGCTTCGGCCCTTGTCTTATCATGACGGGGATTGGTGGGTTCGTATGCACCGGCCCATGGAGGGATTTCCCGTGGAAAGGGGAGTGCGTGTATCCGATCCAAGCTGTGGAGAAGCACTACGCCTGGGGCTCACATGACCGACTGCAGCGCATGTTCCATCTGCATGAGTCAGTCGAACGCCAGGGGGATACCTTGGCGGAAATGTGGTTCAGCGGGCACACCGAATCCCCCTCGCCTCTGACGCTGCCAGACGGCTCGCTCATGCCGCTGACCGAGGCCATTCGCCGCAATCCCATGGCTATGCTGGGGGAGCGTGACTCCCGCCTCTTCGGTCCCACCCTTCCTTACCTGTTCAAGATAATCTCGGCCCGTATTCCTCTGTCCCTGCAGGTGCATCCGCTGGATTTCGAGGCCCGTGCCGGTTTCAACCGTGAGAATGCCCTGGGGGTGCCTGACGACGATCCCAGCCGCTCCTTTCACGACAGTCTGGCCAAGAACGAGATGGTGGTGGCCTTGGAGCCCTTCCAGGCCTGTGTAGGCTTCGCGACCATCTCCACGCAGCTGACCCTCCTGCGCGCCGTGGATCATCCTCTGGCCGAGCTGATGGCTGAAGCACTGACTGCCCGCACCTTCCACCTGGGTGTTCCTCCGGCCCGCTTCGCCTCTGCTGATGCCATGATGCCGGTCTCCTCCTTGATTTGGCCCGACTCCCGCCGACGTATCTTCCGGGCCTTCCACGCTGCCGTGACTGCCGAGCCGGAGGCGGCCCGAGGCCTGGAGGAAGCCTTGGAGGCTGCTGCCATGCGGCTGCGGTCCAGGCGGGCGGAAGCCGTGCTGGACCATGCCCTGTGTGCCGCCCGGGCCTTTCCGGGTGACCCCGCCGTGCTCTGCTTGCTTATGCTCAATCCCGTGGACCTGGAGGAAGGTGATTCGGTCTATATTCCCGCCGGGACTCCTCACGCATACATCCATGGCACTGCGGCAGAGATCATGACCAACTCCGACAACGTGCTCAGGGCCGGCATGACACCCAAGCATCGGGATATACCCAACCTCCTGCACAGCCTGGACTGCCAGCCTTCGGCTCCTATCGATCCATCCAGCTCCATGATCGCCACCCTGATCATGCACAATATGGTGACCTACCGGCCCAAGATCAACGAATACATGCTGGTCTACGGACATGTGGAGGAGGGTGGCGCCACCTGGCCCTTGCTCAACAGGCTTCAGCAGCGCTATGGAGATCTGATAGAGCGTCTTGGGCCTCGTCACCTGATGATCCCCCGCAGAGGACCGCGCATCATCGTCTGCACTGATGGTCGGATCCGTTGTGCGGCTGCTGGCCAGTCCTGTGTACTGGACCAGGGACAGGCCCTCTTCATTCCCTCCGAGGATGGTCGTGTCGACATCACCATGCCCCAAGATTTCGACGAGGCCGGCGGGTCCTTCCTTTTGGCTTCAACCCCGGTCTGACCTCGCATGAGCCTGGTTCGCTCAGGGTGGACCAGGCAGGGTTCAAAACCGAGGAACACGCCGTGTCCGACGGCACGCATGCCGGTTTGCTCATGTCCGCCTCATGTCCGTATAATCCTAGCGTATTCCGTGGTTGTCGAAGATGAGCGACCACCGAAGCCATGCTTGAGTACACCAGTATGGACAATTCAGGTCATTTGGTCTGGGTTCTCGCTTGCGTTATGGTGTTCCCTTGTGATGGTTCGTGATACGGCACGAAAGTCGCGTCGGAACATAAACGGGAGTGATTCTAGATGAAGCATGCTGCGCACAGGGCTTCTGCCAGGCGAGGCGCAGGTGTCGGCAGTTGGTCGACCGGCCGATCTTCAGGCGTACCCCAGGCAGCGGCCATTGAGGGTCTTGATGATGCTCTGGCGGCCAAGCTGAACCAGGCGGCCCCTCGGACCCGTCGTTCCATCCGTCTGGCGGCAAAAGCCTCAGCCCGTCGCTCCCATATCATGACCGGTTCGGCCCTGACTGTCCTGGTCGGTGCTGCCGCTTCCTCTATGGCGGTCAGTCAGGCTCGCGGGGATTGGTCCCTGCCCTTGGCTGACAGTGTCGCCATCAATTTGGTCACCCCTTCATCCTCTGCTGGCTCCTCTGACTCAAATGGTGGTGCAAGGGTCTCCCGCTCTGATTACCGTCAGCCCCTGCCGACGGCCTCACAACGTAACGAGGGCAGCTGGGAGCTGGGTGAATCCGAACTCGATGCCGGACAGATGTCCAAATCCCTGGCCAACAATCCGGTCGTGGCTGTGCTGATGGATGCCAATCGATCGGTTCTGCCTTCAGGGTTCAACCCCAACCATGCCACTGGAGATGCTGGCAATGTCTATGAGTTCAGCCAGTGCACCTGGTGGGCCTACGTCCGGCGTCACCAGCTGGGTCTGCCGGTGGGCTCACACATGGGCAATGCCAAGGATTGGTCCGGCTCTGCCCGCTCCCTGGGCTATTGGGTGGACAATACGCCGCGCAATGTCGGCGACATCGTGGTCTTCCAGGCTGGCCAGGAGGGTTCGGATTCCACCTACGGCCACGTGGCCATCGTTGAGAAGATCAACCCCGACGGCTCCATTGTCACCTCGGAGTGCGGTGCCGTCATGAACGGAAAGACCTACTCCCGCACCTTGTCCAATGTGCACGCTTTCAACTACATCCACTACTGATTCTTGGCTAGTTCATTCTTGTTCCTAATACGTGATAGAATTGTGACCGATGAAAAAAACACGCAAGTATGTGAGCATGATGGCAGCTGCCACAATCTGTGGCATGCTCTCCATCGGTATACCCGCCGTGGCCCAGGCCAGTGACGGCAGTGAAGCCGTAGTTACTTCGTCGCGTTCATTCACTCCCGGCAGCAAGGTGCGTGCCGACCTATTGACCGAGTCGACGGCTACCACCGTCGAAAAGGACAGCAGCTGGGGTGGCATTGAGTCTTTGAACGTTCCTGCCACCAAGTCCCAGGCCGAGAAGGATGCTGAAGCCAGGGCCCAGCAGGCTCAAGAGCAGGCCCAAGAACAGGCCCAGGCTGCAGCCAGTCGGCGTCAGTCCGCGCAGCAGGTCAGTCGTTCGGCTGCTCGTGCCAGCACCACCAACACGGTTACGGATGCACCGGTCTCCGGCACGGGTGCAGATGTGGTCAACTACGCCCTTCAGTTCCAGGGGATTCCTTATGTGTATGGCGGGACCGATCCAGCCACGGGCTTCGACTGCTCTGGATTCACCCAGTATGTGTTCGCCCACTTCGGTATCAGCCTGCCACGCACGGCCGATGCGCAACGTTCAGTGGGTGTACCGGTCACGGATCCTGCTCCTGGTGACTTGCTGGTGACCTCTGATGGTAGCCATGTGGGCATTTATGTCGGCGGTGGCCGCATGATTCATGCCCCGCGTCCCGGTCGGACCGTAACAGTTCAGAAGCTTTATCGGGATTTCGAGTATCGTCGTCTGGTCTAAGGCATAGTTGTTGTGCAGGCTCAACGCCCCTACGGGGGCGTTTTGCATATTCAGAGTCGAAGTTCCTCGCGTGTTGGCCCCTGCTAACTTATTGATAAGGACTGCATGCGATATTCTGACAGAAAGAGCGATGTCGGTTTGTCATCGCCAAGTTTAAAGGAGGTCGTCGGATGAGCAACGACAAGGCTGTTCTGGTAGGCGTCGATGGCTCGGACGCCAGCTACAAGGCGGCGTGGTGGGCCGCCAACTACGCTAAGCATGCAGGGTTGACCCTGCAAATCGTCTGCGCATATTCTCTTCCCTCGTATGCGGCCGTCTCCTTCGACGCGACATACACCACCATGGGAGACGACGTTGCGGCTCACAACGACGCCCAGGAGATTCTCTCCAAGGCCAAGGCCATCGCCGATGAGCAAGGTGTAGGGGCAGCCACGCTGATTGTGACAGGGGATCCTTCATCGGTCTTCGTGGAGCTGAGCCGCAACTACCGGCTGATTGTCATCGGGAATCGGGGCAAGGGCGGCCTGGCTGAGCGCCTGCTGGGCACCACCAGCTCCAGCCTGCCCGCCTATGCCTACTGTCCTATTGTGGTCGTTCCTTACACCGACGACGACGGCAACCTGATGCATCTGAGTAACGACATCAAGCGGGTTGCCGTGGGTTCTGACGAGTCCAAGTGGGGGCTTAAGGCCCTGCAGATCGCCGCCGCCTTCGCTGACAGCTGGAATGCTGAGCTGGATGTCATGTCGGCAGTACCCAATATCTCCGGACTGACCGGTACGGGTTCGTCCGAGGAGCGCAGCGTCATGGACTCCTACCTGGATGACCTCAATACCCGAATCGAACCGCTCATGAAGACCTATCCCGATCTGCGCATCAATAAGACCGTGGTGCCGGGATCGGCTGTTGAAGCCCTGACACAGGCCAGTAAGACCCATGATGTGGTCGTGGTCGGCTCGCGTGGTCGCGGCGGCTTCACTGGGCTCCTGCTGGGATCGACCAGCCAGGGTCTCCTGCAGCATGCCGTTAGCCCCGTCTACGTGGTGCCGCGCAAGTACGTGGAGGCCGAGGAGTCCGGGCTCAAAGCTGCTGCAGAGGCGGCTGAAACCACCGA
The DNA here is from genome assembly GCF_000499285.1 of Bifidobacterium sp. 7101. GTDB lineage: Bacteria > Actinomycetota > Actinomycetes > Actinomycetales > Bifidobacteriaceae > Bombiscardovia > Bombiscardovia apis_A. The sequence goes on along the minus strand of NZ_AWUN01000004.1, from coordinate 204,371 downwards.
CGTGGCTGAGATCACCGGTGTGGAGCAGGTTTCTGTGGATTCGGCCAAGCCCGAGCAGCTGGCTGACCTGGAGTCAACCATCGACCCCGAACACAAGGAGTAAGGGCAGGGAGCGGGGGCCCACGGAGTTCCATGAACCTAGGGGTCCCCTCTCCTTTATCGTTGTTGGTTCAGTGTCGAACCTTGACGGAGATCCTGACTGGGGTCTCCCGCTGGTAGGTGTGTGCCACGGTGCAGGACTTGGCGATATGGCGGCGTACCCGCTCCTCCAGCTTGTCTGCATCATCCTGGGCCAGCCTGGCCGAGGTGGCATCGACGTCCACCTGCTCGTCGAAACTCAGGTAGGCGTCATCGTCGGCGTCATAGGTGCCGTCCACCACGATTTTCGCCCCCTTGCCCTTGCCCAGGGCGCTCTCCACGGCGAATTGGCTGGAGAGGGCTCCACAGGCGGCCAGAGCGATCTTCATCAGGTCGCCGGGGTTGAACTGATCCTCGCCCTTGCCGAAGGTGATGTGGGCACCGTTGTCGCCATAGGCGTTCCAGGTGCCATCCTTGTCGCGTTCGACCCAAAGTCTCTTGCCCATCTGTTCCTCCTTGTCCACACCCGGCCGGGTGCGTCATCCGGATCCGACCCTGTGGCCGGACCTACTCCTCCAATCTAACCCGGACTTTGCGATTCGTCACAGGGGCGCGCTCAGCTTACCGAGGACTTGATAGTATGGCCGCATGGCCTTGACTTCCGAAGAACTGCAGCGTATCCGTACACGTATCCCCGAGCGTCCCGACTCGGACATTCCCACTCCTTATGAGGACCTGGTGCGCACCATCCTGCGCGAGGGAACTCTGAAGTCCGACAGGACGGGAACTGGGACCATATCCCTGTTCGGACGGCAGATGCGCTTCGACCTGTCGCATTCCTTCCCGCTGATCACTACCAAGAAGGTTTACTTCCGTGGCATCGCCTACGAGCTGCTTTGGTTTCTGAAAGGGTCACAGAATGTGCGTTGGCTGCAGGAGAACCGCGTGCATATCTGGGACGAGTGGGCCGACCCGGAGACCGGGGATCTGGGCCCGGTCTATGGGGTCCAGTGGCGCAGCTGGCCAGCTCCGACCCCAGAGGACCCTCATCGCACCATCGATCAGATCGCCAAGGTGCTGGATCTGATACGCACCCACCCGGATTCCCGTCGAATGATCGTCACTGCTTGGAATCCAGCCCAGGTTGACAGCATGGCCCTGCCGCCCTGTCATGCGCTCTTCCAGTTCTATGTGGCCGACGGCAGGCTGAGCTGCCAGCTCTATCAGCGCTCCTGCGACATGTTCCTGGGGGTGCCCTTCAACATTGCCTCCTACGCCCTGCTGACCCTGATGATGGCCCAGCAGGCCGATCTTGAGCCGGGGGAGTTCGTCTGGACCGGTGGCGACTGCCATATCTATGACAACCATGTGGAGCAGGTTCTGGAGCAGCTGTCGCGCAAGCCCTATCCCTACCCGACCATGCGCATTCGCAAGGCCGATTCCATCTTCTCCTACCGGTACGAAGACTTCGAGGTGGTGGACTATCAGTGCCATCCCGCCATCAAGGCCCCGGTGGCGGTCTGATGGTGCGCTGAGCCGAATACGGGCACCGTCGAATCCGAAGATTAGAATGTACTCGTATATCTACTCACTATGAGGAGTGAACACAACAGATGGAGCATGACAATAGTCGCAGCGGCTATCACGAACCCGAGCCCGGTCAGGCCGGGCTTCTAGGCGATGAGGAATGGCGGCATCAGGAAGAAGAGATAGGCCGCCGCTCATCGGTGAATATGATCTGGGCGCAGGCGCAGGCCACTGACGGTCGGCGCGGCGCCATCGGTTACCACAATGCGCTGCCCTGGCATCTGAGCGAGGACATGCGGCATTTCAAGGAGTTGACCGTATCTCATCCTGTCATCATGGGGCGGCGGACCTGGATCTCCATGGGGGAGCGGCCCCTGCCCAAGAGGGACAACATCATTCTCTCCAGCGACCCGGGGTTCCATGCGCCAGGCGCCACTGTGGTATCTGCAGCCGACGATGCTCTGGAGCTGGCCAGGCAGGAAGCCATTCCCGACGATGGGATGGATCGCAGTGAAATCTGGGTCATCGGCGGCGCGGGGGTCTTCAGCACCTTCTTTCCGCTGGCAGATGCGGCCTACGTGACCGACCTGGACCTGCAGACTCAGGCTGATGTCTTTGTGCCCGATATGGAGGAGCTGGTCAGCAAGCGATTCTGGCAGGTGCGCGACAAGACCCAGTGGATGACTCCTGCCAAACCGGACCAGGCGGCGGCCATCAGGCGTTTCCGGTACATCACGTATGGGAAGGTGCGTTGATGGGCCAGGATTCTGAAGGAAAGGCCTCACTGGGTCCCTACCACGTCATGACCGTCTGCACTGGCAACATCTGCCGGTCACCCATGGCTGAGGTCATCCTGCGCAAGTTCTTCCGAGATCGCGGACTGGATGAGGACCAGGTCAGAGTGGAATCCAGCGGCGTCAGCGACGAGGAGTTCGGCAACCCCATAGATCGGCGTGCCCAGAAGGTGCTGCGCGAGCGGGGCTATGAGGTGCCGGCTGACCACTTCGCCCACCGAATCACCCGGGAGGAGGCCGAAGACGCCGACCTGCTGCTGCCCATGACGGCCGACCATATGCGCGCCCTGCTGCGTCTGCTGCCCTCAGGCAAGCAATCGGCCGTTCACCTGTACCGTAGCTTCGACCCGGATCTGCCCAAGCCAGCGCCGGGCCGTGAGAGCCAAATCGATCTGGTGGACCCCTGGTATGGCGGCCCCCGTGAGTTCGAGGTGGCCATCGATCAGATCGAGCACACTGCGCCATACATCGTCGACTGGGTAGTGCGTCAGCTGTCCTGAACGATAGATGAATGCAAATATCAATTAAGCCCCTGGATTCCTATGAATCTCAGGGGCTTAATGGCTGGTGGCTCCGAGCGGGATCGAACCGTTGACCTAGCGATTTTCAGTCGCTCGCTCTACCAACTGAGCTACAGAGCCATGAACAGTCGAAAAGACCCGGACAAACCGGGTCAGACCATTCCCAGCGACTCCGGCCGGACTTGAACCGGTGACCTCCGCCGTGACAGGGCGGCGCTCTAACCAACTGAGCTACGGAGCCGAGGCTGCTCGAACAGCCAAGAGGAAAGTTTACATGAGCGCCGGAGGAATGCAAGCCCCGGCGCGTCGCTGCCTAGTCCTGCTGCTGCCAGCCATCGGTGTCGATGTGGTGGGCAGGGTTGGCCTGCCAGGCCTTCCATGCTGATTCGACGATCTCTTCGACGCCATACTTGGCATGCCAGCCCATCTCGGTGTTGATCCGGGTGGGGTCGCCGATCAGGTGCGGCGGGTCTCCGGCACGGCGGGGCTTGATGGCTTCGGTGAAGGGCAGACCAGTCACCTTCTTGACCTCGTCCACAATCTGGCGAACGGATGTGCCCTGGCCTGTACCCACGTTGAAGGCATCGTAGCGGCGCTGGTCGCGGTCAAGATAGTCCAGGGCGGCGATGTGAGCGTCGGCCAGGTCGGAGACGTGGATGTAGTCACGTACGCAGGTGCCGTCAGGGGTGGGGTAGTCGTCACCGAAGATGGCTGGCGCCTTGCCCTGCCGCAGTCTGTCGAAGAGCATGGGAATCAGGTTGAGGACCGCCGGGTCCTCCAGACTGACCGGTCCGCAGCCGGCCACGTTGAAGTAGCGCAGGGCGCAGAAGCGGATGCCGTAAGGCTGCTCGCAGGCCCGGGCCATCCACTCGCCGACCAGCTTGGTCTGGCCGTAAGGGTTGATGGGGACCATGGGCTGCACGTCCTCGGGGACCACATCGACCGGGGGCTCGCCGTAGGTTGCGGCCGAGCTGGAGAAGACCAGCTTCTTGGCGTCGGTCTTTGCCATGGCGGATAGGACGTTGATCATGCCGTTCAGGTTCTGCTGGTAGTACCAGATGGGCTTCTCCACGGACTCGCCCACCTGCTTGCGGGCGGCGAAGTGGATGACCGAGTCGACCTTGTTTGCCTTGATGATCTCAGCCAGACGCTGGTCGGCCCCCGGCGCGGCCACGTCAGCGCCATAAAGACGGGCATCGCCGATCCGGCTGGGTTTGCCATAGCTGAGGTCGTCAACCACGACGACCTCCTTGCCTGCCTCCTGCAGGGCGTGGACCACATGGGCGCCGATATATCCGCACCCTCCTGTCACCAGAATGGCCATTTTCCTCGCCTTTCTCTGAAGACCGCAGACGCGATCATGTTCAATTTTGAGTATAAATGTTCTTTTTTGTTTCAATTTGAGTATATCACGGAAACAAACGCGCCACAGGCCATGGAGCTGCCACATTTAGGATATACATGAAGGGTGAAAAATACTGAGCAACCACAGAAATCCAACCGTAGGACCATCGTCTCTTACGTCCTGCGCTCCGGCAGGCTCAGTCCCCGCCTGGAAGCTGCTTGGCAGCGTTATTCCGCACTCTACATGCTGGATTTGCCTGGGGAAGGATCCCCTCTGTCGGTGGCTCAGAATCTGCAACTGGATCAGGAAGCGGTTGATCGAATCTGGGGGCGACGAGCGCCGCTGACCATCGAAATCGGATCCGGTCAGGGCGAGAACATCGTGGCTGCTGCCCGCAGCCATCCTGAACGCAACTACCTTGCCTTGGAGGTCTACCGTCCCGGCCTGGCCCACACCATGCTCATGGCAGGCAAGGATGGGCTTACCAACCTGAGGCTGGCCCAGGTCAATGCCCCAGACCTGCTGGAGCACCTGGCTGTGAACCTGGTCGACGAACTCTGGACCTTCTTTCCGGATCCCTGGCCCAAGACCAAGCATCACAAGCGTCGGCTGATTCAGCCAGCCCTGGCCGACGCGGTGGTGCTATGCCTGCACGAGGGAGGACTTTGGCGGATAGCTACGGACATCGATGACTACGCTTTGCATGTGCATGAAGTACTGGATGGCCATCCGGGTCTGTGCAATTTAGGCGATAGAAGGGTTAGGCTGCCTTTGGGCCATGTAGGCAAAGGGACTGCCGCACTGGCCGAAGAGATGCCCCACGGGGACTTCATCGAGTCAAATCGATTTGAGGGCCGTATTGTGACCAATTTCGAGCGCAAGGGCATGCAGGCCGGTAGGACCATCCACGACCTGACCTACCAGGTGGTCGCCTCTGGATGAAACCAGACATCCTCGATATTTCAACCTGCCCTTGGCCGATTCTGAAAATTGTCGCCAGGTCATGGCAATCGTTGGCAATTCGGTGATCGTCATGTTCGGCGGTGGGTAATCTGTCGCTGTGAGTACATCGGTTTGATTCCTCGAGGAGAGCCACGTGTATCACATACCCATTGCCAATGGCTGCCAGGGTTTGTCTGTGCCGGATGGCCCATCCGCAGGGTCGTCCGGCTGTTCCGTGCTTGACTACGGAGCCTCCCCTGATGCTGATCCGGGCACCAATACGCGTGCATTCAATCGGGCGCTTCTCGCTGCATCGAGTAGGAGGCAGGGCATGGTGATTGTGCCTCCGGGGCGCTTTCTGCTCTACTCAGTACATCTGCGCAGCGGCATCCGCATCCACCTGGAGAAAGGTGCTGTCCTGGCAGCCGCCCGTACGGATATTCGACACGGTGTCTGTGATGTGCAGGGCGAGTCGTTTCGACAGCGGGGCCAAGGCGGCAACTATGACGAGCCTGAGATCAATCGCTATGTGGGTTTGCAGGATCATGCGCATTCCTATCTGCGCAACAGCCTGATTCTGGGCGAACATATTCACGGGGTCTCTATTGACGGTCCGGGCAGGATCGATGGTTCTTGGACGGATGCGAACGGAATCCGTCGCCAAGCTCTCACATATGCGGACCCGGCACTTCCTGCCCTGCGCAACAGCCATGGTCATGATGGTGAATGGTTTGGCAACAAAGCCATTGCTTTGCGAGACTGTCAGGATGTCACGCTCAGCGGCTTTGAGATACTAGCAGGCGGCCACTTCGCTGTCATCGCTACCGGTTGCCGGAACCTGCTTGTGGAAGGGCTGACCATAGACACCAACCGTGATGGCATCGATTTGGATTCTGTGGAGGATATCACCGTTCGCGGGTGTCGCGTCAACTCGCCCCATGATGATGCCATCGTGGTCAAAGCCTCATATGCGTCGGGCCGGTTCGCCCCTTCACGCAATATACTTATCGAGAACTGCCAGGTTTCGGGTTACGACCTAGGTTCGGTTCTCAACGGGCTTCCGTCGGTGGACCGGGTCTCCTGCCATCCTGGCATTGGGCCTATCGGCAGGATCAAGCTGGGGACAGAGGCGACCTGTGGCTATGAGCGTGTAACTGTTCGAAAGGTTGTTTTCCGACACTGTTTCGGCCTGGCCATCGAGGCCACCGATGGGTCGGACGTGCGTGATGTGCGTGTTGAAGACGTGGATATGGCCGATGTAACGTGTCCGCTGTTTATTCGTACGGGTGATAGGGCACGTTTCCCGGTCACTGGCCGACATCGGGATGAGCGCGTGAGCGATGACGGACGGATCAGGCTGGATGATACCAACTGGGTTCTGCCTGACAGGCCTGGGTATGACAGGTACCTTGTACGTCGGTATGCCCCTGCACATCGGTTTCAGCAAGTGACCATGTCTGACGGCAACCGGCTGCGCGTGGTGGATCAGCGGGATCCGATACGCTTGAATTCAGCCAATTGGTGGGTTGATGCCCATGGCGCCAGGCACCCTTGGCGATACGACAGCTCGGCCGAGGCCTATCTTCCCGGTATGGATCGGGTCCTTACGCAGCAGGACGCAGCCGAAATGGGCAATGCCATCGGCGCGGCCCGGTGCGCTCGTGCAGTGGGCATCAGCGTGAGCCACCTGCATGCCATCGATGTTGAACCCAGATACCCGATCATTCTTGCCGGATGCTTGGATGGCCGTCTGGAGAATATTCGGCTCAAGGATTTGAGCGTACGATTTCGCGGCGGGTTGAGCATGCGGGATGCTGTTGAGCAGCGGTGCTTCGATACGCATTGGAAATGCGCTGAAACTGATTGGCCGCCTGTCGAGCAACGAATCCATTGGATGGTCGAGCCACATGGTGATGATGCGATGCTGCTGCCCAGGGTGCGATGGAATCCGCAAGGCGAGACTTGGCAGGACGATCCTTTCAATGTGCCTGAGGGAGTGCGGGATTACCCCGAGCCTGTCCAATTCGGCATCCTGCCGGCCTACGGGCTCTATGCGCGTCATGTCGATGACCTGGTGATGGAAGGCATCGACCTGTCTACTGATGCGCCCGACGGGCGGGCACCCATAGTGCTCGACGATGTGGAAGGCGGGAAGCTAAAAGGGCTGCATAGCAGTGGGGACATGCCCAGTCTGGTCCTGGTCGAGGCTCGATGCAAACGGCGGACCGGATTTGAGTGCCTGCCCGATGAGCCCTTTCGCGCAACCCGGGTCAACAGGTTCTGCGTGCCATCTGGAATCCAGATTCAGACTGTCAGACTTACATCTCCGGAACCCGGCACGCCTCCGGACCATCAGTATCCGTATCCGACCGTGGCGGATGCGGCTTCGGGGTACTGCTATAAGAATGCAGGCTGCAAACGCTTTTTGGCAAGAGTTCATCCACCATACTTTCTGCCGATCAAGGACTGCAAGGTCGCTCTTGGCGAGACGCTGACCATGGAAGTGCCCGCACGCGATCCAGCTCAGCCTGAAGCTGCTCATGCATGCCGGATCTATTTGGAGGATCCGCCTGATGGGGCGCGTTGTGAAAACGGCTGGCTGACTTGGCGGCCCAGCCGACCAGGCCGTTGGACCTTGACTTTTCGTATGGACAAGGATGGCATGGTCATCCGTGAACGTGTTCGGGTCGAAGTCCTTCCTGGGCATCTGGCCGGGTAATGTGTAGGCCGGAGCGCGGATTGAATCGGTCAAGGAGCAAGGCATGGCCAAGAGGATAGTGGTGGGGATGCTGGCGCATGTCGATGCCGGCAAGACCACGCTCTCGGAGGCCATGCTCTACCAGGGCGGGGAAATTCGCCGTCTGGGCAGGGTGGACCATGGCGATGCCTATCTGGACACCAACGATCTGGAGCGTCAACGTGGCATCACCATTTTCTCCAAGCCAGCCCGGCTGACCTATCGTGATGTCGATCTGACCCTCATCGATACACCCGGCCATGTGGATTTCTCAGCCGAGATGGAGCGGGTCCTGTCGGTCTTGGATTATGCTCTTCTGGTCGTCGATGCAACCGCTGGATTGGAAGGGTATGTCGATACACTTTGGCGGCTTCTGACACGCTACGAGGTACCCACTTTCATTTTCGTCAACAAGTTGGATTCCCCTGGTGCTGATGCCGCCCGCATCCTTGAAAGCTGCAGGCAACGCTGGTCTCCGGGCTGCATCGATTTGAGCCGTGGACTTGAGTATGGCGATATGGAGGATGTGGCCCTGCTTGGCGAGGACGTCATAGATGAGTACCTCAAGGCTCAGGGCATATCGGATGAGAGCCTGGCGAGGTTGGTTGCCGACCGCTGTCTCTTCCCCTGTTTCCTTGGATCTGCCCTGCGTCTGGACGGGGTCGACGCTCTCCTTGAGGGGCTGGAGCGGTACACCCTTTCGCCGGTGTACGGCAAACAGTTCGGGGCAAGAGTATTTAAAATATCGCATGATGACAAGGGTGCCAGGTTGACCTGGCTCAAGGTGACCGGTGGCGCCCTGCCGGTCAAATCCTCTTTGGCTACCGAACTCCGTCATGGAGATGAAGCCAGCAAAGCATCGGGTTCCGTTGTTAAGGCGTACGGGACAGCCGGAGATATGGAGAAGAACGGGCACGTTGAGACCAGGGAGACGGTTGATCAGCTTCGTGTCTACTCGGGAGCTTCCTATACCTTGACGGACTGCGCCCAGGCCGGAAGCATCGTGGCAGCAACCGGCCTTGACCTGACACGTCCGGGGCAGGGGCTTGGGTGCGAGCGGAAGGATCTGACTCCTGTGCTGGAGCCGGTGTTATCCTATGCAGTCGAGGCCGAAGGGGTGGACCCGCACCGCCTGTTGAGCGCCTTGCGCATCCTGGAGGATGAGGATCCCCTCCTGCATGTGGCCTGGCAGGAACGGCTCCAGGAGATTCACCTGCGTATCATGGGCCAGGTTCAGTTGGAGGTGATTCAGGAGGAGCTGGAGCGGCGGTTCGGCATGCAGGTCTCCTTCAGTCAGGGCGGGATCCTATACAGGGAGACCATAGCTGCTCCGGTTGAAGGGGTCGGGCATTTTGAGCCCCTCCGCCACTATGCCGAAGTCCATCTGCTCCTGGAACCCACGGAGCCGGGCAGGGGCCTCAGTTTCGCGTCGACCTGCAGTTTGGACCGCCTTGACGGGAACTGGCAGCGGCTTATCATGACCCACCTGGCGGAGAAAGAGCATCTGGGGGTTCTGACAGGGTCGCCCATCACCGATATGTGCATAACCTTGTTGGATGGGCGCGGGCACATCAAGCACACCGAAGGCGGGGACTTCCGCCAGGCCACCTACCGGGCCGTCCGGCAGGGGCTGATGAAGGCGCACAGTATACTTCTGGAGCCCTGGTACCATTTCAGACTCACCGTTCCCCAGGCGAATCTTGGCAGGGCCATGTCAGATATTTATCGGATGAAGGGTAACTTTGCGGAGCCACAGGCAGACGGGGATGTTGTCGAGCTGGAGGGGGATGCACCGGTATCGCAGATGCGTGATTATGCCATGGAGGTCAGTGCCTATAGCCACGGTTGCGGGCATCTGACCTGTTTTTTCAACGGGTATCGTCCCTGCCGGGACCAAAATGCCGTGGTGGATTCCATCGGCTATGACCCCGAGTCCGACCTGGAGAACACCCCTGATTCGGTTTTCTGCGCCCACGGAGCAGGATACCCGGTCAAATGGAACAAGGTGGAGGACTTCATGCATCTGCCCGGCGGCCAGTACATCTGAAACACAGCCTTGAGGTCTGCGCTTGGTTATCCTCGGCATCGAGCGGTACGAGGGAAGGATCATTCTGGGCGGTTTGCCATTGTTGCTTGATGATTCACCTAGAATTACGGGCATGATTGATCATCTGACGCTGAAGGTCCGTGACATCCAGGCTTCCATCGATTTCTATAGCAAGGCCCTGGCGCCATTGGGGTACGTGGCCAAGGCCCACCACGAGCCCACCATTGGGTTCGGTGCAGAGGATGACGGGGCCCACTCGGACTTTTATCTGACGCCGAGTGAGGACGGGACTGGCTCGCCGGTGACCCACATAGCCTTCAGGGCCGCCGATGCTGCAACGGTGGATGCCTTCTACAGGGAGGCGCTCGCTGCCGGTGGCCGTGATAATGGTGCCCCAGGGCTGCGAGATTATCATCCCAAGTACTACTCGGCTTTCGTCTTGGATCCGGACGGGAACAATGTCGAAGCAGTGGTGGACTGGTCAGGGGCCCAGGGGTAACTGCGTCAGTCCACATACGGGATCATGTCAGCCTCGGAGCGGCTGGGAAGGCCTAGGATGACCGGTATGACCTATACAGCCGCATTCGACGTGGGGACCACGCAGGTCAAGGCCGTTCTTGTGGATGGCCAGGGCTCTGCAAGAGAGTGCGCGTCCAGCGGTCTTCTGCCGATTGACACGGGTGACGGGCGTATCGAGCAGAATCCCGAGGATTGGCTACAGGCCTTTATCGAGGTGTCCCGTGACCTTTTGGCCAGGGCCGGGCGGAGCATCGAGCACTTCAAGAGCGACCAGGTCACCGGCATCATCATGAGTGGGCAGATGCAGGACCTGATCGCCCTGGATGCGCAGGGCCAGCCCGTCGGACCAGCGATTCTGTACGCGGATGGCAGGGCCGAAGAGGAGTCTGTTGAGCTGACTGAAATCTATGGGACTGAGTCCTTCCACGCCCGAGTGGGGAATCCGTGCGATGGGTCCCTGTCTGTAGCCAAGCTGATGTGGATGTCCAGGCATCAGCCCGACCGGTATGCGCAGGTTCGCCATGTGCTCATCGATGCCAAGGATTATCTGATTTGGTGGCTGACCGGTGTCTACTGCGGCGATGTGACGGCCTGTTCGACGGCAGGCGCCATGGATCTGCGCTCGCGTAAGTGGAGAAGGGACATTCTGGAGGCAGCAGGCGTGGATGCTGCGATCTTCCCGGAACTTTACTGGCCTTGGGAGAGCGTCGGCACCAGCACGCCAGGCGCATCCGCTGCCACGGGGTTTGCTCCGGGAACCACAGTCTATGCGGGAATGGGGGATGCTGGGGCATCCACCTTGGCTGGCGGGGTATTCCATCCTGGTCAGTTCAATATCAACCTGGGCACATCCGGGTGGATCGCCACAGTGACAGACCGAGCTGTAACTGACCGCCCTGGGATGGTCAACCTGGCCTATCTGGGCACAGACAGCATCATCAACACGGTGCCATTCCTCAATGCCGGCAATGTGCATGCTTGGGCCACCGGAGTCTTCGCGGGGGGCAGTCCGACCGAGGGTGACGGCGACCCCTATCGACGAATGGGACACTTGTTGGAATCCAGCCCTGCAGGAGCGCGTGGTGTGATTTGCCTGCCCTATTTGGTGGGGGAGCGCTTCCCGATGATGAACCCCTCGATTCGCGGAGCCTATATCGGTATTTCTTCCGAGACCGATGCCTGTGACCTTGCCCGAGCGGCGCTGGAGGGCGTGTCCTATTCGATTCGCCAGGGGCTCGACCTGATGGGCACGCCTATCGAACGCGTCACCTTGATTGGTGGCGGCACCCGTGAGCCCCATTGGTGCCAGATGCTGGCGGATATCCTTGACGCGCCCGTTCAGGTGCTTGATGATGCCCATCTCATGCCTGCAGTGGCCTTGGCCGAGCTGGTCTCTGTTGGTAAACAGACCGGCTCGTCTTCCCGGCCCGATCTGCAGGCCTTGGAGGAGTTGGTGGAAGCGAACCTTGTTGGACGGGTCTATTCACCCGACGACGCAAACCGTCATGTGTACGATGTCGGTTACAACCGGTTCCGTCGGTTATATCCGGCTTTGGATTCCCTCCGGTAAGCGCCCATCAGATGCAGGCGTTGCTAATGGCTGGCGAGGACGATTCAGGCTGGCCTACGGATGGCAACAGGTTTGATTGCTTTCGCATGCTCGCAGACTACACCAAGCAAAGCTACAGAAATTCAAACAAGGAAGTCGTCATTTTGCTAGGGAATTTCCCTCCAAGGCGAGTTATACGTGTGTACTAAAGTGTGCACTATTTTAGCTTGATAGAGCTCTAAACGGCCCGATTCTGGTTTTGCACTGAATTTTGTCCGAGCCTGCTGCGGCGATATTCAGCCATTTCCGGCTCTGTGACTTGTACCCCCGGAGAGAGTCGAACTCTCGCTGTCAGATTGAAAGTCTGGTGTCCTAACCGTTAGACGACGGGGGCGAACGTGCCCATGATACCCGCCCCCTATGGACCAGGCAAGCCTGGTGTGCCGTCCGCTGGTCAGTGGTCCTCCTGATCCAGCTCCTGGTCGCGCCGGTGGAAGAGCTCCATCTGTTCGCGGATCCAGACACGTTCCGCAGGGTTGATGTCTGCGGATTCCAGGTACTTCTGGTAAACGGGGTAGAAGGCTCGCAGGATGGGGTAGATGGCGTAGAGGGTGTGCTCGGGCTTCTGCTCCCGGGTGTGCTGCGGGTGGGCATCGAAGGTGTTCTTGAAGCGCTGCATGTAGTGGCGGAAGGATGTGAAGGAGGTGTCCATCCGGCGGGCGCTGATGCCCACGTTCATGTCCTTGCAGTAGACCGTCTTGAATCCCTGGTCGATCAGGTGCAGGGAGATATCGACATCCTCGTGCATGATGTCCTCCTTGTCCCTGCAGACCTGGTTGCGTATGGCCCGCCAGGCCGTGGCGCGCAGGGCCATGTTGGAACCGTAAAGCAGGTATTGCCCGTCATCCGCCCGGTAGATGGCCCGGCGGATGGTGTTGTCGCCCTTGAGTCCTATTCGCTTGCCCGGCATGTCGTAGTAGGCCACTGGACCGGTGGCGCCCATGGCTTTGGGGTCCCGGGTGAAGATGCCGGAGACCACCTCGACCCAGTTGGGACGGAGCATGCAGTCGGCGTCGATTCGGCCCAGCACGTCGCCGGTGGCCCGGTCAAGTCCGTAATTGCGGGTGGGGATCAGCCCTTGTTCACTGTCCTGATGGAGGAGCTTGACATGCTGGTCAGGGTGCTGGTCGATGAATTGCTGGACGATGGAGGCCGTTGCGTCCGTGGAGTGGTTGTCGACTACCAGCACCTCTTTGGGTGCCTGGCTCTGCCTGGTGGCGTTCAGGAGGCAGTCTTCAATGCGTTCTTCCTCATTCCAGGCGGGTATGACTATGGAAACGGTCAACATACCCTTCAGGATACGTGTGCCCGGATACACTGTCGGCTCAACCTGAGTCCCATAGCCCGCCATGTCAGCCATCTTGGGATAATGGAACATATGGCCAACGAGCAAAAGCAGCGCTTCGACTTCGCGACGGTCTTCCCGCCCAAGGGGGATCCGCGCCGACCTCCGGAATGGTTCGGCCGCGCCCTACTCTACGTGGTCATAGCCGTCTTCCTGGCCTGGTTCGCCTACTCCTCCTGGTGGAAGATCGAATTCCTGGTGCTGGACGTGGTGATCGCCATCTTCGTCTCCCTGGCCATGGAGCCCCTGGTGCTCAGGCTGGTCAAGCATGGCTGGCGGCGGGGAGCGGCCTCAGCGGTCACCCTAATAGGACTGATCATCATTGTGATTGTCCTCCTGGGAATGTTCGGCAATCTGCTGGTCCAGCAGGTCATCGGCATGGCCAACGGCTTGCCGGCCCTCTATGAGCAGGTGGCGGAATTCATCGCCAACCGCACCCCCTGGCACCTGCCGGCCATGCAGGATCTGGGTGGGGAGATCGTTAAGAACATCCAGACATCCTGGGTGACGGACTTCGCCGGACAGGCCTTGACCACCACCGTGGGGCTGGCAGGGTCCTTCATCAATATCATGACCGTCCTGCTGGTCATCTATTACATCTCGGCTGCAGGCCCCAAGTTGCGCCGCAGTCTCTGTCAGTGGTTGGCCCCCAGGAGCCAACGCCGCTTCCTTTTCGTCTGGACCATCGCCCAGGACCAGATCTCCAGCTTCCTGTTCAGCAGGACCATCCTGGCGCTCATCTCCGCGGCCTGCATGTCGGTCTTCCTGGTCATCCTCAAGGTGCCCTACTGGCTGCCGTTGGCCCTATTCTGCGGGCTGGTGTCCCAGTTCGTGCCCACCATCGGCACCTACATAGGCGGGGCCGTTCCCATAGTGGTGGCCTGGGGGAGCCGCGGACTGCTGATGGCTGTTATTGTGCTGGTCTACATCATCATCTACCAGCAGATCGAAAACATGATCCTGGCCCCCAAGATCTCCCAGCGGACCATGGACCTCAACCCGGCCATCGCCTTCCTCTCCGTACTGGCACTGGGGGCGGTCTTCGGCGCCCTGGGAGCCTTCCTGGCCCTGCCTTTGGCGGCCAGCTTCCAGGCCATCTTCTCGGCTTCGGTCAAGCATTACGAGCTGATCGACTCCCCACTCATGCAGGATCCCAAGCCGGTAGGCAAGTCCAAGGTGGTCGAGGGTGTTGAGGCCTTCAACGAGCACGTGGTCCAGCCGGTGGCCAGCCATGTGGGCAGCCGGTCCGCCAAGGGGACCAGCGCCAGGGTCCGAGTGGAAGACCCTGTCATGACCATTGCCAGCCAGCTCTACCCGGCATCCTCACCGACGGCCAAGGACCTGGACGAGTCGGCTACGGTGCCCATACCCAAGTCCGCCTCGGCGCCGGTAAAGCACAGGCCGCTCAAGGGTGCCGAGACCGGGGACGAGGCCTCCGAGGGGGAGGACAACCCCCGCAAGGAGTGGCGCTGATGGCCCTGCTTAAGGTGTTGGATGTTCTGATGCTGCTGCTGGGCGGAGTGGGCATCGTCTACCAGGCCATCTGTATCGTCATCTCCTTTGTCTCCAAGCCGGTGGTCTTTCCCGATGCCCCCTTCGACAAGCGGTTCGCCGTCCTTATTTCCGCCCGCAACGAGGAGCAGGTGGTTGGTCATCTGATCAACTCCATCAAGGAGCAGACCTATCCATTCTCCATGGTCGACATATGGCTGGTGGCCGACAACTGCACTGACGATACCGCTGGGCTGGCCAGATCTCTTGGCTGCCATGTGGTCGAGCGGCAGGACCCAAACCGGGTGGGCAAGGGTTATGCTCTGACCTTCCTGCTGGAGCAGATACTCGATCGGGGACTTGACTCCCGTTACGATGCCTACTTCGTCTTCGATGCGGACAACATCCTGGACCGTCATTACATAGAAGAGATGAACAAGGCCTTCCAGTCCGGTTTCCGTATACTGACCAGTTACCGGAACTCGGTCAACTTCTCGGACAACTGGGTCTCCTCCGGCTCGGCTCTATGGTTCATCCGCGAATCCCGGTTTCTCAACACCTCAAGGATGGTCATTGGCTCCAGCTGCCATGTGGGTGGCACCGGGTTCATGTTCTCCCGGGAGGTTATGGAGCGCAACAACGGCTGGAAGTTCCATCTGCTGACCGAGGACCTGGAGTTCACCATGGACTCGGTTCTGCATGGCGAGCGCATCGGCTATTGCGGCACCGCCATCCTCTATGACGAGCAGCCGGTCACGTTCAAGCAGAGCTGGCGACAGCGGCTGCGTTGGAGCAAGGGCTTCCTCCAGGTCTTCCGCTATTACGGGCCTGCCCTGATCTCCCGGGCCTTCCGTGAACGCGACTTCTCAGCCGTGGACCTGACCATCCTGATCTGCCCCTTGACCGTCTTGGGCCTGGTCCGCTGCTTCTTCGGCCTGCTCTTCCCGGCTCTGGGTTTTGTGACCTGGACCAGCCAGGTGACCACCCTGATCGATGGCATTGCAGCTGGGATTCTGGGCCTCCTGGCCATGATGGGCCTGGCTGCCCTGACCGTGCTGGCCGAGCGGGACAAGATCGGCGCATCCAACAAGGAGCTTTTTGCCTACTGCCTGAGCTTCCCCATCTTCATGCTCAGCTATGTGCCCATCTCCTTCCAGGCCATTTTCGCCAATCCAGGATGGAAGCCCATCGAGCACTCAGGGCATTAAGGGCAGTCGTTCCTCAATCGGCAGCGAGAGGGGCATACGGTAGACTTAAGGCCATGTCCGATGAAGCGCAAGCAACCAGCATGACCGCCCAGACGGCAGCGGTCCCTCCGCCAGATCCGCATGCAGCGGTTTCTATCCGTGCCCTGGTCAAGTGTTATCAGGGTCGGCCCGCTGTCAACGCCCTCTCTCTGGATATTCCCAGGGGATCCTTCTATGGGATAGTCGGCCCCAATGGCGCGGGGAAGACCACCACGCTGAACATGATGACCGGTCTCCTGGTGCCCGACTCCGGCAATGTCATGATCCTGGGCAGGGACGTGTGGTCGGACGTGGATACAGCCAAGCGGATCATCGGCGTCATGCCCCAGGGCGATCAGATCTTCGATAGGCTGACAGGTCTGCAACTGCTGGTTTACTCGGGCATGCTTCGACGGATGTCGCGCAGTGAGGCCCTGGGCCGGGCCAGGGACCTGCTGGAGGCCTTCGACCTGACTGATGCCGGTGGCAAGCGGGTCTGTGATTATTCATCGGGCATGACCAAGAAGATCTGCCTGGCCACAGCCATGATTCATTCCCCTAGGCTCCTGGTGCTGGATGAGCCCTTCGAATCGGTTGACCCAGTCTCCAGCGCCAATCTCAAGGACATCCTGGCCGAGTATGTCGATACCGGAGGAACAGTGGTCATCTCCTCGCATGTTATGGCCTTGGTGGAGCGGATGTGCACCCATGTGGCCATCATCGACCATGGTCTGGTTCGGGCTGATGGTACGGTGGCCCAGGTCGCTTCCGGCGAGGACCTGGAGGATCGCTTCCTGGAGCTTGTCGGCGGCCGTCACCAGGCTAAGCGAATCGCCTGGCTGAACGGCTCCGGGTCCGAGGAAGACCAGGAGACGCAATGAGCGCGGCATCCACCATCATCGCCATGCGTTGGTCCATTACCTGGGGAACCGCCAAGCGTTCCTCCTGGCAGATGGTCGGCGCCATCATCAGCCTGCTCATGGCCATAGGCATCTGCCTAGCCTCATGGCAGGGTGCGCTGACACTGGGGAGCTGGCTGCCCACTGCCGGTCCGGGCGACCGGCAGCGTATGGGAGCCATATTGGTCCTGCTCCTGGTCGGGTTGACTCTGGGAGTGATCCTGATTCAACTGGCCTTTCTGGGCCAGGGGTCGAACCTGAGCCCTTCGCGATTCGTCCTGTACGGGATTCCTGACAGCCAGCTGCAGGTGGGGCTCTACCTGGCTGGGCTGACCGGGCCTGCGGGATTGACGGGTCTTGTCTGCTTCCTGGCCCTGACGGCCATCTATGCCCGCATGGGTGTCGGAGCTGCGATCGTGGCTTTGATTGCAGCCCTGCTGGCTGTCCTGGTCATGCTGGCCTTGTCCCGGGCTGTTTTGGACCTGGTCGGTACCCTGGTGGTCTCCAAGCGCACTCGATCCGGGCTCTACCTGCTGGTCACCATGGTGATCATGCTTTTGTGCATGTTGCCCTCTCTGCTGGACAGCGGGATTATGGATGGCATTGCAGTCGACACTGACTCCCTCAAGTCCTTGGCCGACACACTGGCCTGGACGCCACTGGGCGCTGCTGTCCGCCTGCCGGAGGATTTCATTTCCGGATCATGGTGGGCTCTGGTCGTACGACTGTGTATGGAGCTGGCCGCCCTGGCTCTCTGCTTCATGATCGGCATGCTGTGCCTGCGTCATGACCGTTTGCATGCTGGGGCGAGTGCTGAACGGTCGGTTGCCCCCAAGGGGCTGGGGATGCTGGGCCGGTCCCGGGACGCTGTGGATGCCATGACTGCGCGATTGCTGATCTATCTTCGTCAGGACCCCCGCAGGCTTGTTAGCTATCCGCTTCTACTTGTTGTGGTGGTTCTATACGCGGTGATCTTCCGCCAGATGCCCATGATGCTGTGGTTGGGGCCGGTTGTGGGTGCCTGGGTGCTGGAGGTTCCCGAGGGCAATGCATTGGCCTACGATGGGCTTGCCCTGCGCATGGAGATAGCGGCGGGAGTGAAGGGTCGTGAGGACCGGCTCTCGCGTGTCCAGAGCCATCTGAGCGTGGCCATGCCCTGCATACTCCTGCTTGGACTGGTGACTTTGGCGCTTTCCGGGGCGATGAAGGGGGGACGAGATCTGGTCATCTCCCTGGATATGCTGGCTGTGACCGTAGGATTGCTCCTGTCTGGGCTGGGAGTTGCCCAGGTCTTCTCGGCTCTGCTGATCTATCCGGTACCCTCCATGGACCAACCTTTCGCCTCACCGCAGGGACGAGCCGTTGCCCAAGGCTTCCTGCCTTTGCTGCAGTTGCTGGCTAGCCTGGTGATTTTGCTGCCCACCTTCCTGGTGGCATTACTGGCCATGACCACAGTCGGGATTCTTCCGCTCTGGCTGCCCATGCCCGTCGCACTGGCGAACGGTCTGATTGTGCTTGCCGTTGGTGTCGCTATAGGGTCTCGAATCTTCGATCGTCGTCAGTCGGCCATTCTGCTGACTCTGGATCGATATGCCTCTCTGCAGTCCTGAGACAGTGACAGGACCAGTACTAGGCTAGTTGGATGATGCTGACCGAGCCGAACTCGGTTGGCGAAGGCAAGTCCGGGAGTGAGCAATTGGGTGACAGACATCAGCTGCGCATGACACGCCGTCGTCGGATCAAGCGACGCTGGCGGGTGGCCTTGGCCATGCTTGTGGCTGTCGTGCTTGTTGTCGGCTATGCGTGCATGGACTTGGCCGATCTGGTGCCCGGACCTCTGACCTTGGCAAAGACCAGTCATTCTTCGGTCCCCCCTGCTGTCTTGATGGGCGAGCCGCCGACCCTGGTCGCAGACAAGCCTGGGTCCGCAGTGGATGCCGGTCAGGTTCAGCAGTTGGTCAACACTTTCGCTGGCACGCCGGGCCTGGGCAATGCATACTCGCTGGTCGTCCGGCAGGCTGATGGGCGCGTGCTTGCTCAGAAGAATGCCGACCAGGCGCGCCAGCCGGCCTCCACCATGAAGACCTTGACAGCAGCAGCCGCAGCATCCGTTCTGGATATGTCCTCACAACTGGATACTGAGGCGGTTCTGAATTCCTCTTCCTCCTCGCAGGCGACGCTGATCCTGCGCGGTCACGGCGATATGCTTCTAGGGGTCGGCAAGGACGATCCTCTGCACGTCAATGGCCGGGCCGGTCTGGGGACTCTGGCCGAGAAGACGGCCCAAGCTCTGCACCAGCAGGGGATCAGCCGAGTGACCTTGGCCTACCAGGACACGCTCTTCGGCGACGATCGGTCGCCGAAGGGAATTGAAGCAAACAATGCTGATGGAATCTATTTCCAGGAACCTGTCGCTATGGCCGTGGATGAGGCCAGGCAGGGACGGACTGAGCCCGTCACCTATCCGGACGCGGGTGGGGTCTACCTGCCCAGGGTCCAAAACCCCGCAGGGGCTGCTGCAGCAGTCTTTGCCAGCCGTCTGATGGAGTCAGGTATTCAGGTAGACAATGCCCAGGCGCCCGATCGGACCGACCATGCACAGGGTAAGGTGCTGGCCCATATCAGTTCGGCACGGCTCAGCGAGATCATGTCGCTGATGTTGCGCAACTCCGACAACAGTCTGGCCGAGCTTTTCGGCCGTCTGACCGCCTTGGCCCTGGACATGCCCAACAGCCCGGCCGGGGCCGTGAAAGCCGTGACCAGCACGCTGAACAAGCTGGGCGTAGACACCACGGGCCTCAACATGGCCGACTGCTCGGGGCTGACCCCTGGCTCCAGTCTCAAGGTGGGTACCTTGGCGGACGTCCAGCAGCTGGCCCTGTCCGAGAAGGGGTTGACCCCCCTGGTCAAGGGTCTGTCCGTGGTGGGGCTGACCGGCACAGCAGCCAGACGCAAAATGGACAATCAGGCTGACGGGCTGATCAGGGTCAAGACCGGCACCCTGGACCATGTGACTTCGTTGGCTGGCAATGTGATTCGGCGCTCAGGCGGTGTTCTGGTCTTTGCCGTGGTCGTCAACGATCCTGAGGATGTGGCTGCTGCCCGGCATGCTGTGGACACCCTGGTCGGATCCCTGGATCGACTCTAAGCGGAAAGCGGCCTGGACCATGGTCTATTCAGCGGAGATGAAAAGGGCAGTGGGGCTCCTGCGTTCAGCCCTGGACCGGGAGGGCCTGGGCCTGCAGGATAAGCGGTTCGCCCATCACGGGATGCACCGGCCCGATCCGGATGCCCCACTGATTCTGGTGGCATGCTCGGGAGGCCGGGATTCCCTGGCCCTGGCCTGCGTGGCCCACCTGGTGGCCGATATGACCGGGTTGCGGTGCGGGGCCCTGCTAATCGATCATGGTCTGGTGCCAGATTCGGATCGGATCGCCGAGCGCGCGGCTGGAACCTGCCGGGAACTGGGATTAAATCCGGTCCACGTCACCAGAGTGGATGTGCCCGTCACTTCGGCTGGTCCCGAGGCCGATGCCCGTGCAGCCCGTTATCAGGCCCTCTCCGAGCAGGCCCTCAAGCTTGGCGCCAGGGTCGTCCTCCTGGCGCACACCCGAGACGATCAGGCCGAGACGGTGCTGATCGGCCTGATTCGCTCCCAGGGGTTGGAGGCCATCACCGGCATGGCCCGGCGTGTGGAACGTGGAGGAATGCGCTACCTGCGCCCATTCCTGGACATGGATCGGAAAGACACCACGGCCATTTGCCGTCAGCAGGGGATCCACTGGTGGGACGACCCCACCAACGGCGACGATCAGCCGGCCGGCTCGACGCTTCCAGAGTCACTGCCGCTGCGCTCGCGTATTCGTCATGACCTGCTGCCCGCCTTGAATCGCTTCGCCGGCCGGGACATGGTCCGCCGCCTGGCCCTGGGTGCGGATATGGCCCGTCTCGATCAGGATTATCTGGACACCCAGGTGGATCGGTTGTTCCAGCGACTGGTCGCCCGCCCTGACTCGGACCAGAGAGCCGAGGGGGTGTTGGCCTGCTTGGATGCACGCGGATTGGCCGACTGTCATCCGGCCCTGCGCACCCGCCTGCTGGCTCAGGTGTTGACCGGGCTGGACATACGGTTCACGGCCGTGCAGGTCCGGGCCCTGGATGATTTGGTATGCCGATGGCACGGCCAGCAGGGCCCCCGTTTTCCCAGCTCCCATACAGCAATCCGTAAGGGTCAAGTCATTCTCATATGCAATGATGGAGACCATGCGCATCGCTGATATTCAATCCCATATCGACCATGAACTGGTGTCCAAGGAACGGATAGAAGAGCTGATCAACCGGACGGCCGAGCAGGTCAGCCGGGATTACCAGGGTAAGAACCCGATCATGCTGGCCGTGCTCAAAGGGGCTTTCAACACGCTTGCCGCCCTCTCACAGGCCGTCACCATACCGGTTCAGATCGAGTTCATGAGCATTTCCAGCTATCCGGCAGGCAAGACCAGCGTTTCCAAGGGGGACCTGGACATCAGGATGGATCTGGACTGCGATGTGCGCGGACGGCATATTCTGATCGTTGAGGATATTATCGATTCCGGCTACACCTTGCACTGGTTGGTTGAGCATCTCAAAGAGCGAGGAGCTGCATCGGTGGAGATCTTCACCCTGCTGGACAAGACCTCGCGACACGAGGTCGAGGTGGATGTCAAGTATCCAGGGTTCGCCATACCCGACGAATTCGTTGTGGGCTTCGGACTGGATTACGACGAGCAGTACCGTAATCTTGATTCGATAGCCGTACTCAGGTCCGAGGAATACATGGACCCGACCCAGGAACAGGATCAGGGGGAGCAGTCATGAGCTACTCACAGGGACCGCAGCAGGGTCCGCCCAATGGAGGCAGGGACAACGGGGACAAGGGCAACAACCCCTTCAACTTCAACCTGGGCAACAATGGTTCCGGCCCCAACGGGGGCAACCGCTCCTTCTGGCGTTCCCCCTGGCTCTGGGGGATTCTGGCCGTGGTCATCATCCTGGCTATTTTCGGCTTCTTCAGCAGCCAGAACGGTGCCCAGACCATCAATACCCAGGATGGCCTGGAGCTGCTGAACGACCGCAGCAGCATAATCAAGAAGGCCGAGATCACCGAGAAGATGCAGGTCGTCGAACTCAAGCTCAACAGCGACTTCGTCAAGGATGTACCCGGCTTCCGCGGCAACCGCACCTCCAAGAACTTCGGCAAGGACGTTCAGTTCTACTACGTTGAGGCCCAGGGAGAGCAGGTTGTCAAGGCCGTCGAGAAGGCCAAGCCCTCCGAGGGGTACAACTCGGTGGTGCCGCAGACCAGCATGATGAGCTACCTGATCTCCTCCATCCTGCCCATGCTGATCATTCTGGGAGTCTTCTGGTTCCTGCTCTCGCGTATGTCTTCGGCGGCCGGCGGCGGCATGTTCGGAATGGGCGGCAAGAAGAACTCCGCCCGGCTCAACGACGGGCAGACCCCCAAGACCAAGTTCTCGGACGTGGCCGGAGAGGAGGCCGCTGTCCAGGAGGTGGAGGAGATCAAGGAGTTCCTCAAGGATCCCTCCAAGTACAAGGCCCTGGGCGCCCGCATTCCCCGAGGCGTCCTGCTCTATGGCCCTCCTGGAACCGGTAAGACCCTGTTGGCCAGGGCCATTGCCGGCGAGGCCAGCGTGCCCTTCTACTCAATGGCGGGCTCAGACTTCGTCGAGATGTTCGTCGGTCTGGGCGCCTCCCGAGTGCGTGACCTGTTTGACGAGGCCAAGAAGAATGCGCCGGCCATCATCTTCATCGACGAGATCGATGCAGTGGGCGGCAAGCGCGGCTCCGGTATGAGCGGCGGTCACGATGAGCGCGAGCAGACCCTGAATCAGCTGCTGGTCGAAATGGACGGCTTCGACAATGACACCAACCTGATCATCATTGCAGCCACCAACCGTCCCGACATCCTGGACCCGGCCCTGCTCAGGCCCGGCCGGTTCGATCGTCAGGTGGCCGTGGAGGCCCCGGACCTGGAAGGCCGCGAGGCCATCCTCAAGGTCCACGCCAAGGGCAAGCCTTTCGTGCCTGATGTGGATCTGCACACTGTGGCCGTGCGTACACCCGGCTTCACTGGCGCCGACCTGGCCAACGTGCTCAATGAGGCGGCACTGTTGACCGCTCGTTCCGATGCCCAGCTGATCGACAACCGGGCCATTGACGAAGCCATCGACCGTGTGTTGAGCGGGCCTCGGCGGCGGACCAAGGGCATGGCCCTGGCTGAGATGCGCAACACCGCCTACCACGAGGGCGGCCACGCCATGGTTGCTGCGGCCCTACACCATACCGACCCGGTCACCAAGGTGACCATTCTGCCGCGTGGACGGGCCCTGGGTTATACCGCGGTCATGCCCACCACTGACCGCTACTCGCAGTCCCGCAACGAGCTGCTGGACCAGATGGCCTACGCCATGGGTGGCCGCGTTGCAGAAGAAGTAGTCTTCCACGACCCGACCACCGGTGCCTCCAACGATATCGAGAAGGCCACCAGCATCGCTCGGCAGATGGTCCTGCAGTATGGCTTCTCATCCAAGCTGGGTGCCATCAAGTGGGCTGACGAGAACGACCAGGATTCCGGGCTTGATGCTTTGAAGCCCCACAACTATTCGGAGAAGACCGCCGAGGCCATCGATGAGGAAATCCACAATCTTATCGAGACGGCACATCAAGAGGCCTGGCAGATCATCACCGCGAACCGTGACGTGTTGGACGAGCTTGTTCGGCAGCTCCTGGTCAAAGAGACTTTGAACAAGGACGAGCTGGCTGCGGTCTTTGCCGGCTTGCGCAAGGCTCCCGAGCGTCAGCTTTGGCTGTCTGCGCCGGATCGGCCGGACTCCGAGCAGCCACCTGTGGAAATTCCTGAGGAGCTCAGGCGCAGCGTAAACGGGCCGTCCGCAACGGACCAGCACTGAATTCTGGATCGGCTCGGTGCCTTGCTTATGGTTCCGGGCCATGCGGCAGTGAATGTTCCAAGGCAAGGGAGGAGCGTACATCATGGATTCCATCCGTCTGAGCTCCATCAAGGTCGCACCCCTGCATGGCCGGCAGAAGTCTGGATTCGGCTATCAGGTCGATGCCGTCCTCTACCTGGATTTGAGTGAGGCAGGCAGACTCAACGACGGCACTCAGACCGTGGACTATGTGCAGATTGTTCGTCGTATCGTCAACTTGATCCAGAACGAGCCGGCCTATGAGATTCTGGAGTCTTTGACCGCCAAGGTGGCAGATGCCATTCTGCTCTCCCATCAGATTCGCCGCACAAGGGTTACAGTCACCCGTCTGGGCGCTGACCAGGGAACAGGAGTCGATTTTCAGGTAGGCGTCACCCTCGAACGTGCGGCCGACGATCAGATGGAAGGCAACCCAGGCAGTATGGAGTCTGGACGTGTAAGCGGCGGCGAGAATGCGGCTCTAGGGCATCCTTCCCTCCTGCTGTCCGGACAGGCCGATTCTGGTCATGCAACGCAGGCGAGACTGCGTCACCCCGTGACTTCCTCTACGCAGAACGAACTGTCCTCAGTTCCGGAGAACGATAACGAAGCGAACAGTCAGCAGACTGTTGGGGGAGCTCAACCACAGGGCCTTCTGATGCGTGATGTGATTGCTCTGGAAGGAGCATCGGGAACTGACCGATTGACCATGCTCCGTGCTCTTGCAGCCCTGGACGGGATCCCCGGCAGCCAGTTGGTCGGCATCTCGCCTCTGTATACCTACCGGGATGATCAGGGGGATCAGCGTCTATCGGCTGTGGTTATCCTACAGACGCCGCTGAATCTGCGGGAGCTGCGGTCTGCTCTGAACATGGTGGCCGCCCCTATCAGACAGATGGGCGGGCTGGATGCCGATGTGGTGGAGGTGGAGACCTCGGACGGCTCGGTTCCGTCATCTCAGGACCGTCCTCCTCTGCTGACCGCTGATGCTCCATCGCGCATTCTGATTCCCTGGGCCTATTTGGAGCCTGAACACTGTCTGCCTGGTGCTGACGGATTCTGCCTGGCAAGCCTGGCCAACCGTGCTCCTGACCGTGATCGCATCAGCCTGGTCTCGGAGGACTGGATTCTGGACGGTCTGTCATGAGGGCCCGCCGCACACCGCTCGCGCACTATCTGGTCGCCCTGGTCCTTGGGCTGGTGGGTGGCGCCGGCATCTCGAAACTTGGCATGTCCACCAGGACGGACCTGATGGGGGTTCCCTGGCTGGTCAGCGTATTGCTCTTCCTGCTTGGGGTGGCCATCCTGATCATGGCCTTCCAGGTGCATCGCTACGCCAAGGGGGACCGCAAGGAGATGGATCTGCGCTTCGCGGTCAATGTGCTGATCATGAGCAAGGCCTTGGGCATTGCCTGTGCAGCCCTGTTGGGCTGGTACGGCAGTCAGGCCCTGATCAGCATGGGCCATGCAGGCGCGCCCTATTACACACGGGTCATGCAGGAGTGCCTGGTCGCCTCCCTGGTCTGTCTGCTCGATGTGGTGGCCGGAGCAGTGGGGGAGTGGCTCTGTCAACTGCCACCGGATGATGGACCTGAGAACCCCGACCGGCGCAAGAAGTCCTCACGAAGACCCATGGCCGATGCGGCCGATACCGCTGATAGGGCAGGGATAAAGGCCGATTCAAGCAAAAGGCATGGCTGAACAGCGTTCGAAGCTGTAGCTTAGGGCATTCCCGAAGATGGTCGACCTGTTGCCTAGAAAAATATGCGGCGATCCGGTGGACGCTCAGTCATTGGGCACCCTGATCATGGCCTCTTGAACCATGTAGGCAGCTAGGTCACCCCGGCGGTTGTAGACCTTGGCCATGCACAGGCTGCGTCCGTGATCGGCCACGGGGGACTCCTGAATAAAGCAGTGCCACTCGCAGGGGTCCAGATCCTGATACCACCACATGGCATGGTCGATGGATGCGAAGGAGATCCCCGGGGTGGTCATGCTCAGCCCGGCACGGCGAAGGGCGGGCTCCATCATGATCTGATCGCATTCCATGGCCAGCAGGGCCCGGCGCATCAGCGGGTCCAGGTCGGCCTTTCCCTGGGTGCGGCTCCATACGGCCTGGCGACTCCTGTTGCCATCCTTGGAATCTTTATTTTCTGCATCATCAGCATCGTCCAGCAGTACCGTTCCGCCAACATGGCGCATGTCGAAAGGGCTCTGATGGGCGTAGTAGTCAGCGAAAGCGGACTGATCGGCATAGG
Organism: Bifidobacterium sp. 7101; assembly: GCF_000499285.1. Lineage (GTDB taxonomy): Bacteria > Actinomycetota > Actinomycetes > Actinomycetales > Bifidobacteriaceae > Bombiscardovia > Bombiscardovia apis_A. Next base: position 178,047 of record NZ_AWUN01000004.1, on the reverse strand, counting down.
GTTCCATCAGCTGCCGGGAGCCAGGCAGATCCTCCGGATCAGGCAGCCCTGTCGGCATAGGGTCGGCATAGCGGATGCCTTCCTGGCCGACCTGCTGGTAGGAGAGCAGGGCGTTCAGGATAGTCCGTTCACCCTGGTGCAGATCAACTCGTCGAGAGGAGAAGGAACGTCCGTCGCGAATGGTCTCGACTTCCGCTTGAACGTCCTGGTTCAGGAGTCCAGTGCGTAGGTAATAGGCGTGCATCGAGTGGGGCAGCCGACCTTCGGGCACGGTCCGCCCGCCGGCCATAATGGCCTGGCCCAGCAGCTGACCTCCGTAGAGGCGGCCGGTAGGGAAGTCCAGTGATTTGCCCAGAAAACGGGAACGGCCATCGGCGGGCTGCTGCTCCTGCAGGTTCAACCCAGCGATGGCCTGGGCCAGTGCTTCGTCCTCGGTGCTCATGCTTTTCCTCGGCCCTCAATCCCTCGTGGTGTATTTCGTTCAGCGGGTCAGCTTGCGGTGGATGCGGTGGGGCCTGGAGGCCTCCTCGCCCAGACGCTTGACCTTGTTCTCCTGGTAGGCCTGGAAGTTGCCCTCAAACCAATACCAGGAAGCCGGATTCTCGTCCGTGCCCTCCCAGGCCAGGATATGGGTGGCGATACGGTCCAGGAACCAGCGGTCGTGGGAGATGACCACAGCGCAGCCAGGGAAGGCCAGCAGGGCGTTCTCCAGACTTTCCAGGGTCTCCACATCCAGATCGTTGGTGGGCTCATCCAGCAGGAGCAAGTTGCCGCCCTGCTTGAGGGTGAGTGCCAGGTTCAGCCTGTTGCGCTCTCCGCCGGAAAGCACGCCGGCCGGCTTCTGCTGATCCGAACCCTTGAAGCCGAAGGAGGCTACGTAGGCGCGGGTAGGCACCTCGACGCCGCCGACCTCGATGAAGTCCAGTCCTCCGGAGACCACTTCCCAGAGGTTCTTGTTGGGATCGATGCCTTCGCGGTTCTGATCCACGTAGGAGATCTTGACCGTGTCGCCGACCTCCAGGGTGCCCGAGGTCAGGGGCTCCAGGCCCACGATGGTTTTGAAGAGCGTGGACTTGCCCACGCCGTTGGGGCCGATGACGCCCACAATGCCGTTTCGAGGCAGGGTGAAGCTCAGATCGTCGATCAGGACGCGGTCACCGAAGGCCTTGTGGATGTGCTCGGCCTCCAGCACCTTGGAGCCCAGGCGGGGTCCCGGCGGAATCTGGATCTCCGAGAAGTCCAGCTTCTTGTTGTTCCGAGCCTCGTTCTCCATCTGTTCGTAGCGCTCCAGGCGGGCCTTGTTCTTGGCCTGCCGGGCCTTGGGGGAGGAGCGGACCCATTCCAGTTCGTTGTTGAGACGCTTGGCCAGCTTGGCATCCTTCTGGCCCTGGACCTCCAGACGCTTGGCCTTGGTCTCCAGGTATGTGGAGTAGTTGCCCTGGTAGGGGTAGAGGTGGCCACGGTCCACCTCGCAGATCCATTCGGCCACGTTGTCCAGGAAGTACCGGTCGTGGGTCACGGCCAGGACCGCACCCTTGTAGGTATGCAGGTACTGCTCCAGCCAGAGGATGGACTCGGCGTCCAGGTGGTTGGTGGGCTCGTCCAGGAGCAGCAGGTCGGGTGCCTCCAGCAGTAGACGGCATAGGGCCACCCGGCGGCGCTCGCCTCCCGAGATGACCGAGACCGGGGTGTCCGGGTCGGGGCACTGCAGCGCATCCATGGCCTGGTCAAGCTGGGAGTCAAGGTCCCAGCCATTGGCGGCATCGATCTGCTCCTGAAGCTGGCCCATCTCGGTCATGAGAGCGTCGTAATCGGCGTTGGGGTCAGCCATCTGCTCGCCGATTTGGTTGAAGCGGTCGACCTTGCTCATGATGTCGCCGAAGGCCATGCGGATGTTCTCGCCCACGGTCTTGTCCTCGTCCAGCGGCGGCTCCTGCTGGAGGATGCCCACCGTATAGCCGGGGGTGAGCTGTGCCTCGCCGTTGCTGACCGTGTCCAGGCCGGCCATGATCCGCAGCAGGGTGGATTTGCCCATGCCGTTGGGGCCCACCACGCCGATCTTGGCGCCGGGCAGAAAACTCAGGGTCACATCGTCCAGGATGACGCGGTCGCCGAAGGACTTGCGCGCCTTGATCATCTGATAAATGAATTCGGCCAAGAAGCTACCTCACAGAACCTTAGAAAGACAGTGCAAACTGCATTCATGGTAGTGGGAACTTCTGACTTATGCGCCGGGCTGATAAGCAAGCTGAGGCAGGCGGATGGCCACCTATAAACAAGACCTATGACCAGACCCTGGTTCTGCCGCCTTGGTCGGGGTAGCCTTGAGTCGACGTTCCCGCCCGGCATGCGCAGGTCAAGGAGCGCCGGACGGGCCTTTGCCTGCTTGGGCGGGTCCCTTCTTATCGCTGTGCGCATGAGGAATGGGCCGTCCGCTCTATGGCGGTCGCAAGGGAGTATCAATGACGGTAAAACAGCAGCAGGGTCGGATTTCCGCTTCTCATCGGTTGCGCTGGAGGCCGCTTGACATTGCGGTCGGCGCCGGCCTGGGCGCGGTGTCGGGGTTGATTTACTGGTTGGCCAGCCTGCTCGCCTCGTGGATATTCCCGCTGATGACGGCCCTGCTTCCCGGGGCGGCGGCCCTTTTGCACGGGGTCTTCTACTTTCCCTGTACCCTGTCCCTGTTGATACTGCGCAAGCCCGGCGCGGCCGTCTACGTCGGCATCATCAGCGTCCTGGTCGAGATTCTGCCTGGCAACGCCTATAACGTGCCGATGATTTTGGTGGAGGCCATCGTCGAGGCCCTTTGCGCTGAGCTGGCCTTCGGAATATTCCGCTACCGCCGGTGGACCCTGGGAACGACCGTTCTGGGAGGTGTCCTGATAGCCTTGGTCTATAACGCGTTTCTTCTGGCCTTCTACTATCAGGGGGTTTCCCTTCTCAGTCCGAGGGGGATCATCGGCACCGTCTGCGAACTGATCAGCGGAGTGGTCCTGGCTGGGCTGGTCAGCTGGTTCCTATTCCGGGCCATCGGCAGCACCGGTGCTCTGGATCGTCTGGCATCCGGGCAGGATGTCAGGCAGGTCTGAATATCGGCATCCTCGCCCAATCGACTGATTGACTATATGTTTCGTGACAAGGCCCGTACCGGGCAGGAAAGGTCCTATCATGACTAAGCTTCGTTCCTACCTCGCGGCGGTGCTGCTCCCGCTTATCCTGGCGGTGGGCGCCTGCGGCACCTCCCAGGCTTCCCAAGAAGACCGGGTCGACCCTCGGGCCGCCATCAGCGTCAACAATGCCGAACCTACGGCTCCTCTGATTCCCTCCAGCACCAACGACACCGCAGGTTGGAAGGTGGTGACCCAGCTCTTCGACGGGTTGGTCGCCTTCGATGCCAAGGGCGGAATGACGCTGGTTCAGGCCAAATCGATTACTCCCAATGAGGATGCAAGTCGGTACACGATTGTCCTCAAACCGGGACTCACCTTCAGTGATGGGGAGAAGATCACAGCCAAGACCTATGCGGATTCCTGGTCTTTCGCGGCGAATGCGGCCAATGGGCAGCTGGGTGCCTCGGCTTTTTCGACCATCGCTGGGTACGAGCAGGTGCAGGATGAGCATGGCGACCCCAAGGCTCCTCTGTCTGGTCTTCGGGTGGTTGACGATCTGACCTTGGAGGTGACCATGAGCAAGCCGGATTCCTCCTTCCCCTACAAGGTGGGAGATGTGGCCTTCCTTCCCCTGCCGGCATCCGCCTACAAGGACATCAAGGCCTTCGGTAAGAAGCCGATCGGGAATGGACCCTACCGCTTCAAATCATGGGTGCCCAACCAGGGAATCAAGCTGGAGAAGGATCCCACATACAAGGGACCGCGCAAGGCTCGCAACGGAAGCCTGGAGTTCAGGGACTACCAGAGTCTCGATGCCGCCTATGCCGATATCCAAGCCGGTCACCTGGATGTGCTCGATACGGTTCCGGTCTCCCGCCTGAAAACCTTCCATACCGATTCGGGCCTGCAGCCCTTGATCAAGCCTGGGCCGGCCTTCCGGTCCCTGACCATCCCGCAAGGCCTGCAGCATTTTCAGGGGCAGGAAGGTGCTCTTCGCAGGGCGGCTCTGTCATATGCCTTGGATCGCAAGGAAATAGCCGACAAGGTCTTTGCTGGTTCAGTTACGCCGGCCACTGATTTCCTGGCCCCAACCATCAGGGGGAATGCCTCCGACATCAAAGGCAAAGAGGTACTGAACCATGATCCGGACCAGGCCCGTAAACTTTGGAAGCAGGCTGACGCCATCTCTCCCTGGGAGGGCACGCTTCGCATCGCTTACAGCGCCGACGGGGCAGACAAGGACTGGGTTGATGCGGTTCTGCATGAGTACGCCCAGGTTCTGGGCATCAAGACGGAACCGAATATCTTCCCGACGGGCAAGGAATTCAATACGGCGGTTCACAACCGTCAGGTCAACAGTATTTTCAATTCGGGCATCACCTCGGACTATCCCCACCCCGAAGGCTACTTGGTTCAGGGGTATGCCTCCAGCCAGGCCGATGGCAAGGGACTGAACAATGGGGACTACAAGAGCGCGGAATATGATGCCATCCTTTCCCGTGCTGCCTCCAAGACCGACCAGGACGAAGCCATGCAGGATTACCGCCAGGCCGAGGCCGTGCTCTTCAAGGATCTTCCGGTGCTGCCGCTCTGGTACAGGAAGGTCTCGGCAGTGGCCGGCAAGCAGGTTCGCCAGGCTCCTTTCGGATACATGGGTCTGCCTGTCTACAACCAGATCACCAAGTAGGTCCGACAACCCGGACCTGGCTGATGACGAGTCGTTTTGATACCATGACTCTGACCGATACGGTCGGCGCGGGGCCTTAGCTCAGTCGGTTAGAGCAAACGACTCATAATCGTTCGGTCCAGGGTTCAAGCCCCTGAGGCCCCACCAAATGAAACCTCCACAGGCACAAAGCCTGTGGAGGTTTTATGCTGCGCCAGGATAAGTAGTGGAACAGAGTGTTGGTTTCGTGTGAAAACCAATGGGCCCTCATAGGTCCAAAAGAATCGTCTCACCCTTTATCGGAAAGTAGTATAGAAATTAAACGCTCATCTGGTAAATCCTATCGTTTAGGGGTTTACACGACAGCTTGGTGTTTCTTCTCATAGACAGGGATGAGAGCCTATTTTTAGGAATTTGACGGTGTATGTGTCCATATAATAATCGTACTTGCTATGTCGGGCATTCTTATGTTGTAGGTCAACACTTTTCCTTCTTGCTAGTTCATCCATCGCAGGCGACCATCTTTGGCGGTTCTGCAGGTCAGAGTGGCGCCATTTTGGTCTGACGCTCCAGTGGATCCTGCTCCAGAACAGAATGCCCCGCGGTGTACGGTGCTTTGCGAGCGGAGTTGTGGCTGCACCTGCTGCTGTTGGACATGCTTTTGGGTTTGTGATTGTTGCTGTTGAGCTTGTATTCGTAATGCTTGGTCTGCGGCTGCTTTCTCTTGTGCAGCCTTGTCTGCTGCAGCTTTCTCCTGGTCCTTCTTGTCTTGTTCGGCTTTTTGTTCGGCCGCCTTCTTGTCAGCCTGCTCCTTGTCCCACTTATCGGCTTTGTCCTTGACTTTCTTGATTTGGTTTTGCGCGTCAAGCAAGTCCTCACGGGTCTTACGCAGATCAGCCTGTGATTTCGAGTAATCCGACTGCAGATTCTTGTAGTCCTGAGAATCTTTAGGGTCGGAACTGCGACATGCACTGAAACTCAAGCCGATGAAGAAGGCGAGCAAAGCTATGAAAGCTGTCTTCCATATAGATTTACCAGGTTTGCCTTTGTGGGTGTGGTGTTTGGTAGGTTTAGTGTTGCCGCTGTCGGGAGGCGGAACTGGAGGAGTGGCAGAATCTGTTGACGCTATATCTTTAGCTGGAGTCAATGCGCTTGTACCTTCCTCGGTATCAGCAGGGAAGAGCTTGCTAGTTTGTTTATGCATATCTATGATCGCTCCTAGGTACAATCATCGATGACCGCACGCGCAGCACATTACTAGAGTAAAGCGCTGAAAGGCTCGCATGTTCAGGAACCTTTCGTGACATTTGTCTTTGCGCATATAAATCACTTGCTGACTTGGCTTCTTGAGAATATCACTCAATCGCAAATGTTGACCTTTGCTCTTGCGGGAATGCACTTTGGTCGTACCCATATATAGTTCACCGAAAAGATAACTAGCTTTGACAAAGATGTACAAAACAGATAAACGCCGATTGTACAGAAGGCCATGTCGGAGTCCTTCCAATCATCTCGATCAAAGATGTAAGCATTTTCTATCCAACCATAACGAGTATTTTCAATTTTCTATATTACCTGCAATAGTGATATGAATGTGTTCTCATCTTGGCAGTTGCATATATTTGGAATACAGCTTTTGGAGTTACGCTGTTACTCTCGCTGGCGTCTTGGAAAGCGGCATCGAATTGCATGCGTTCCGGTTTTCGAGAGAGTTATGCAACTGGTCTCTTTTTGGGTTTATAAAATCTTCTTCTTGCTGTTCTGATGTCTCTATATAGATAGGTGATTTTTGCCTGCACTATCGGCGTAAGACACCAATCATTGAATGAGCTCACAAATAAACGTGTGGGAGCCTAGTCAATTGATTAGTTTTAGTGAATTGAACAATCCTGCTCTATCGCGTGTTATAAGAATAAAGATCGTAAGAACAACGATATTCATTTAGATTTTTTAATTCCTCGCTCATGCTTCAAATACGCCATATCTATCACCAAGAATCTCGAAGTTGTGCAGGCAAAGAGATAGGTACGATCATCGAATAGGACGTGGACGTGGTATTTGTCAGTGAACTCGGCATATGATTTGGCCATCGCAATCATGCATCTTTGCTGATTGCCAGCGAAAGCTATGTGGGTTTTGAGCCCCGAACTTTCTTGATAGTCTTAGTAGAAGGACAGCCCCGGCTATTGTCGGGGCCATCCTCTCGTCGCCTAGCTCTAGCATCCATGATTCACCGATGCAAAATGTACGGCTTCACATGTAAGCCGGGGGAAAAGAGCTAGGCGCGTTTTTTATGTCGGATTATAGGGCATCCTCGGTGTATATCCACTCTTCGGTGCCCCAAGCGTGCATACGTAGACAGCCATAAGATCTGCGCATGTCGCACTAATCCGGAAGCGTTTCCGTAGAACCGCTAAGTATGAGAATTTATCAGGGAAAAGAATAAGGGACGAGCTCGAGTAGGAGCCGTCGGCATATGCCGGGAAACTATACGCATGTACATCTCCTCTGGAGCTGAAAATAGTTCAACCCCTGTAGGTCCATCGTGTATACGTCCCCCGTATATCTGTTCCCAATCATACACCCTGGAGGGGGTGTGTCAAAGCTGAGCAGGGCGAGCCGAAGTGCTCTGATCAGGGCCCGCAGCAGCATTGCGTATCGTATGCAAATAGCGGTAGACGCTGGGGGAGGAAATCCCCAGAGCGCGAGCAACCGTGTCCACTGAGCCCTTGATCAGAAAGACCCCCGACCCATCCAGTCGCGTAATCAGCTGCATTCGCTCCTGCCGGTTCATCCTTGCCGGAGGAATACCAAGTTCTGCGGCGAACTTGGCAATATTATGCGTCACCACTTCGTCTGTGTTGATGGAGAGTATTTCACGGGTCGATTGGTCGGTCCCGGTCTCGGCATCTGGTCCTTCTGGGGTGGCCGCATCGTCGTTCAGCTCCGCAGCAGGATCGGACAGTCCCAGAGCATCCAGATAAGCACTGGCCCGCCTGAGCTCTTGGCTGGCCTGTCGGAGGGCGGAATTGTCAAAATTAATGCAGAGAAAGCCGATCACCCGTCCCCTAGAATTTCGCACGAACAGAGTAGAGGAGACCATAGGGTGTCCCTGGACGGTGTAGTTCGTGTTATGGGTCAGATAGTTGTGCTGGTCGTATTCGTGGTTCTGCCAGATGTGCCGGACCAGGTCGGTGGCTGGGCTGCCTATGGTGCGTCCACTCAAATTGCCATTGGCTATGGCAACTACCGAATGCGAAAAATCCCTGACGTTCTGAAGCACCACTTCCGCCTTGGGCCCGAGGATTTTACCCAGGAAGTCCACTAGCGGGACGAAAAGCTGTAGAGAAGATGAAACGGGCTTTGATGCACTCATTTTGTCACCCCATCCACTGACTAAAGCCAGATAGTAGCATCGCTGCTCTGGTATTGGACGCAGACACTCGGGCGGAGCCCACGGCTGTAGACTGGCGGAAGGTCGCTGCGAGCGCATCTGCACGGGATGAGAGGTTGACTATGACATACGATTTCACCAGCATCATGGATAGGCACGGTAAGGACGCCATTGCGGTTGACGGCCTGGGCGCCGAGCCTGGATTCGCCCCCGACCCTCCCAAGGAGGGCTTCGATGTCATTCCCATGTGGGTGGCCGATATGAACTTTCCTACGGTGCCGACCATACCCGAGGCCATCATCGAGCGTGCCAAGCATCCTGCCTTCGGCTATTTCAATCCCACTGACGAGTACTACGACGCCATCATCAACTGGCAGCGCACCCGCAATGGCGTGGAGGGCCTGACGGCCGAGGACATCGGCTATGAGAACGGGGTCCTGGGCGGCGTCGTCTCGACTTTGACGGCCTTTGCTGCTCCGGGCGATGCGGTATTGCTCCATAGCCCGACCTATGTCGGCTTTACGTCCTGCATTGAGAACAACGGCTACCACATTGTGCACAGCCCCTTGAAGAAGGACGATAAGGGTGTCTGGCGGATGGACTTCGATGACATGGACCGCAAGCTCAAGGAGAACAACATCCATGTGGCGGTCTTCTGCAGCCCGCACAACCCCTGCGGCCGCGTCTGGGAGAAGTGGGAGATCGAAAAGGCCATGGAGGTATATAAGGAGAACGACTGCGTGGTCATCTCCGACGAGATCTGGTCAGATCTGATTCTGTCGGGCCATAAGCACATCCCCACCCAGTCGGTCAGCGAGGATGCCCGCAACAGAACGGCTGCCTTCTACGCGCCCAGCAAGACCTTCAACCTGGCCGGGCTGGTCGGCTCCTACCACATCATCTACAACAAGTACCTGCGTGACAGGATTGTGGCCAAGGGGTCCAAGGCCCACTACAACGACATGAACGTACTGTCCATGCATGCTCTGATAGGGGCCTACAGGCCCCAAGGCCAGGAGTGGCTGGATGAACTCCGGCAGGTCCTGACCGGTAACGTGGACTACGCCTACGATTACATCCGGCAGCATTTTGAGGGAGTAGAGCTTTCCAAGCCCCAGGGCACCTACATGCTCTTCCTTGATTGCACACAATGGTGCAAGGACCACAATCTGAGCCTGGACCAGCTGCTCAAGCGTGCCTGGGATGTGGGTGTGGCCGTCCAGGACGGGCGGCAGTTCAAGGCTCCCTGTGCCATCCGCATGAACCTGGCTCTTCCTTTGAGCCGTGTCCAGGAGGCCATGGGCCGTCTGGACAAGTACGTCTTCAACGCCTGAATGGTCTCTAAATGAACATGGACCCTCGCTGTCGGACAGAACCGGCTGGCGAGGGTTCATCATATGTGGACGAAGCCTTGCTACAGACTCACTGGAACTGCATGCCGCCGTCCACAATCAGGGTCTGGCCGGTTACGTAGTCGGAGTCATGCCCGGCCAGGAAGGCTACGGCATTGGCCACATCCTCCGGCTCGGAAAGCCGTCCCAGGGCGATGCCGTCCGAGAAGGTGGACATGCCCCACTCGTCATCCTTGCCGGCGTTGACCCCGACCTGATGAGCGATGTCCATCATCATGGGCGTCTTGACAATGCCGGGGGCGTAGGCGTTGGCGGTGATGCCCTCCTTGGCAAGATCGCGTGCAGCCACCTGAGTCAGGCCGCGGATGGCGAACTTGGTGGAGGAGTAGAGCATCAGGTTGGGGTTGCCCACCACGCCGGCCTGACTGGCGGCGTTGATGATCTTGCCCCCGTGGCCCCGATCGCGGAAGGCCTGAACGGCGGCCTGCATTCCCCAGATGGTTCCTGCCACATTGACGTGGTAGACCTTGTCGAACAATTCCGGCGTGATGGACTCGATGGGGGTGGTCGGTCCCAGGCCGGCGTTGTTGACGATCACATTAAAATCGCCCAGCTTGGTGGCGGTCTTCTCGACGGCTGAGCGCACCTGGACACGGTCGGTCACGTCCAGGGTGACGGCCATGGCCCGTCCCTCTGATTGATTGATGGAGTCGGCCACTGCCTGGGCCTTGTCTGTATTCATATCCGCCACGGCCACGGCGAATCCATCCTTGGCCAGACGGCGGGCAATAGCCTCGCCGATTCCCTGGGCTGCCCCTGTAATGAACGCTACTTCCTGCTGCATTGCTGCCCTCCTTTGTCGCCTCGCCGGGTCGGTCGGCCCGACTGTTTGATTCTAAAGGGCGCTCGGCTCGCCACACCGGTTGGCGGATTCGGCGTGTGGCGCAAGGGTGCCATAATCTCTCCGGGTTGCGCTAGAATATTACGCGGTTGCCGGTTCACGTCCGCCACAGGGGCGGTCGACCCGGGGCCCTTGGATCTAGGAGTAACCATGAAGCAGGGAATTCATCCCGATTATCATCCCGTTGAGGTCACGTGCTCGTGCGGCAATACCTTCATCACCCGTTCGACCGCTCCCGGCGATCATATGACGGTTGATGTCTGCTCGCACTGCCACCCCTTCTACACCGGCAAGCAGAAGATTCTGGACACCGGTGGTCGCGTGGCTCGGTTCGAAGCCCGTTACGGCAAGAGGACCAAGTAGCACTTCCAACGCCAGTCCCTTCCGGGTCGCTCTGCTATGCCCGGTGGGGACTGGCGTTTTTTATGACTTGAACCATGCGGATGAGCGGACGGGAAGGGTGTAGATGAGCGAGGAGCAGTTTCCGGCAGCGGTGGCTGCCGTCGAGGAGTACGGTCGCCTGGAAAAGCAGATGAGTCAGCCCGAAACGGCCTCAGATCCGGCGCAGATCCGCAAGCTGGGCCGCAGACATGCTGAGCTCGCTCCCATCGTTGATGCTTATCAGGCCTATCAAAGCGCCGTGGAAGATAGCCGGGCGGCCGAGCAGATGGCACGGGAGGATCCTGACTTCGCCGAAGAGGCCAAGGCCATGGCTGACCGGATACCGGACCTGGAACAGACCCTGCGTACTGCTCTTATTCCGCGCGACCCCGATGACGGCCGTGACACGATTATGGAGATCAAGGCCGGCAGCGGCGGTGAGGAGGCGGCTCTCTTCGCTGGCGATTTGATGCGTATGTACGTGCGGTATGCCGAAAAGCGTGGCTGGACCACCGAAATCATGAGTGAGAACCGTACTCAGCTGGGCGGGGTCAAGGATGCCCAGCTGGCCATTCGCGCTCGCGGCCAGGTGGCTCCTGCCGACGGCGTCTGGGCTTCACTCAAGTACGAGGGCGGCGTCCATCGGGTCCAGCGTATTCCCGTCACCGAGTCCCAGGGCCGCATTCAGACTTCAGCCGCCGGAGTCATCGTCTTTCCTGAGGCCGACGAGGACGACGACGAGATCGAGATCGACCCCAAGGACCTCAAGGTTGACATCTTCATGAGTTCCGGCCCGGGAGGACAGTCCGTCAATACCACCTACTCGGCTGTGCGCATGACCCACATTCCCACCGGCATCGTGGTCTCCATGCAGGATGAGAAATCCCAGATACAGAATCGCCAGGCTGCCCTGCGGGTGCTCAAGTCCCGTCTGCTGGCCATGAAGCACGAGGAGGAGGCCGCCCAGGCCGCCGACATGCGCCATTCCCAGGTCCGTTCCCTGGATCGGTCCGAGCGTATCAGGACCTACAACTTCCCGGAGAGCCGGATCGTGGACCACCGAACCGGCTACAAGGCCTACAACCTGGAACAGGTGCTGGACGGCGACCTGCAGGCCGTTATCGACTCCGATATTCAGGCCGATGAGGCCCGCAGAATGGCATCACAGGGGTGAATCAGCAGGAGCATGGGACCAGTATGGCTGAGCTGGTCGATAGGGGCCATCGCCTGCTGGCCCAGGCCGGTGTGCCTACGCCGCTCAATGATGCCAGGCTGCTGCTGGCCGATGCCCTTGGATGCGATCTTCATCAGCTGGATCAGGCCCTGCTCTTGGACCGGACAGCTGAGGAACTGCTGACGAATGAAGGTGGTCGCAGACAGGCTGATGGTTTTCAGTCGGCGGCCCTGGACCGTTATCGGTCCCATCTGCAACGGCGGGCCGGACGCGAACCCCTGCAGTACATTCTTGGCCATGCCTACTTCCGTTATTTGGATCTCCGCCTGGGACAGGGGGTCTTTATTCCCCGTCCTGAGACCGAAACGGTGGTCCAGGCGGGAGTGGATGCCTTGACCAGGGTGGATCATCCACTGGCAGTGGATCTGTGCTCGGGCAGTGGGGCCATCGGCCTGTCCCTGGCCACAGAGGTTCCAGGAGTGCGGGTCCGGGCCGTGGAGGTCGACAAGGAGGCATATCGGTGGGGCGCGTTGAACGCCGCCGCTCAGGAGGCCGCCATCCGGGAGGTTGGATCCGATTATCAGCTGATGCTGGCCGATGCCACGGATCCCGCCACCCTGTCTGATCTGGATGGCCGGGTGGATCTGGTCATCAGCAACCCTCCCTACGTCCCCATGGATGCGATTCCCAGCCAGCCTGAGGTGCGTGACTGGGATCCGGACCTGGCCCTCTATGGCGGTTCGCCTGATGGGTGTCTCTTGCCCTGCCGCATTCTGGACAGGGCCATGGTGCTGCTGGCTCCCGGCGGTCTGCTGGTCATGGAACATGATGCCTCCCAGGGGCCGGCCATGGTCGCTGCTGCACTGGAGCGGGGGTATGTTCGGGCAAGCACTCATCGGGACCTGACTGGCCGCGACCGCTATCTGACGGCCTGGCGGCCTGCCATGGTCCTGGGATAGATTGGAAGCTGGTCACATGAACATGTCGAGCCGAAAGGTCGTGATGCAGGGTATGAGCCGGGTGATGACCTATGACAGTCGCTCGCCGCAATTGCTGGCCCGGGTGGTGGCTGCCGGAGGACTGGCGGTCATTCCTACCGACACGGTCTATGGCATCGTCTGTGATCCATGCAATGATGCGGCCATCGATAGGCTCTTCCGGGCCAAGCATCGTCCCAGGACCAAGTCCATTCAGGTGCTGCTGGAGGGGGTCGAGGCCATGGACCGGCTGGATCTTAGCCTGCCTGCGCCTCTGGATCGCCTGGCCGACGCCCTGTTGCCGGGTCCCTTTTCGCCTATCGCCCTTGTGGGGAGGTCCTGCCCCCTGCGCACCCCTCGGATGGAGCCCGATGGTCCCACCCAGGCCGTCAGGGTTCCTGACTCGCCCATCTGTCGGGCGCTCCTGCAGGTGACCGGGCCCTTGGCCGCTTCCAGCGCCAACCGATCGGGCAATCCCAGCGTGGAAACCGTCCAGCAGGCCAGAGCCGAGCTGGGTGACAGCGTCGACCTTTACCTGGACGGGGGGCCGACCCCGGGTTCAGTGGCCAGCACGGTGGTGGAAGCCGACAAGACTGATCCTGACGGAATACATGTGCTGCGGCAGGGCGTAATCGGCGAGGCCCGGGTCCGTGCCCTTCTGCCGGGCCGGTCCAGCGGAGGTGAGGGCCAGTGAGGGTATACCTGTTCATTGCTGCCATCGCTGGCGGGGCCACCTGGCTGGTCATGCCCATGGTTCGTCACCTCGCCATCCGTGTCGGCGCTGTAGGCGTGGTCCGCGCTCGCGACGTACATAAGGTGCCCACCCCTAGGATGGGCGGCCTGGGCATGTTGATCGGCTTTGCGGTGGCCATGTGCTTCGCCTCCCGCATTCCCTTCATCACAGGCCTCTTTCAGTCCGGCCATCAAGCCTGGGTCATCCTGGCCGGGGCCGTGGCCATCTGCCTGCTGGGTATAGCCGACGACCTTTGGGATCTGGACTGGATGCTCAAGCTGGCCGGCCAGTTGCTGATTTCGGTCTTCGTCTCCTGGGGTGGTATCCAGATCATCTCCCTGCCTCTGGGATCCCTGGTGGCGGCCTCGCCCAGCCTGTCCATGGCCATCACGGCATTCCTGATCGTGGCCTCCATCAATGCGGTCAACTTCGTGGATGGGCTGGACGGCCTGGCTGCAGGCATCGTGGCCATCGGGGGCATCGCTTTCGCCATCTACTCCTATATCATCGCCCGCATCTCGCCCGACTACGCCTCCCTGGCCACGCTGATCGACGTGGCCATGGTGGGCATTTGCGTGGGATTCCTCCTGCACAACTGGCATCCGGCCAAGCTCTTCATGGGCGACTCGGGATCCATGCTGTTGGGATACCTGATCACCTGCGCCTCCATTGTGGTCACCGGCCGGCTGGATCCGGCCACCATTCATGCCAGCATCTATCTGCCGGCCTTCATGCCCATTCTTCTGCCCATCCTGGTGCTTTTCCTGCCTGTTCTGGACATGTGCCTGGCCATCGTCCGAAGGCTCAGCCACGGGCAATCCCCCATGCACCCCGACCGCATGCACCTGCACCACCGTATGCTGCGCATCGGTCACACGGTTCGTTCCGCTGTCCTTATTCTTTGGGGCTGGGCCGCCCTGATCGCCTTCGGCTCGCTCTTTATCCTTTTCTTCCGTCTGCGATATGTCCTGATCGGTCTGGGCCTGGCCGCCATACTGCTGACCTTCGCCACCCTCTACCCCTACTACCGCCGTCGACTTCCCGAGATCAGGCGCGAGAACGCCCTACTTGCCGCCCAGGGCTCGCAGCATGCTGCCAGACCGCCTTGGCATCGCAGGAGCCGCCACGATAACAATGAGGACAGCTGATTCGCTGGATGAAACAGTACGGACACGATACTCTTAACGGTCAAGAAGCACTTGTAGCATGGTGCTATGGCTATGGAAAACCCACAAAGCGAACCCTCCTCCTACACTCAACTGCCCGACGCCTTCCAGAAAATCGGTCTGGCCTATGACGACGTCCTTCTGCTGCCCAACGAATCCGATGTCATCCCCTCCGAGGTAGACACCACCACCCGGCTGACTCGGAACATCACCATGAAGTCCCCGGTTCTTTCAGCCGCCATGGACACCGTCACCGAGGCCACCATGGCTGTGGCCATGGCCCGTAACGGCGGCATCGGCGTCCTCCACCGCAATCTCAGCATCGAAGATCAGGCCAATCAGGTTGACATCGTCAAGCGCTCCGAGTCCGGCATGATCTCCGACCCCCTGACCGTCACCCCGGATGCCACGCTGACCGACCTGGACAAGCTCTGCTCCACCTACAAGGTCTCCGGTCTGCCTGTGGTGGATCGTCGGCAGCGGCTGGTGGGCATCATCACCAACCGTGACATGCGTTTCGTCAATCCCGCCGACTTCGACCGGCTCAAGGTCAGCGACATCATGACCAAGGACCACCTGATCACCGGTCCGTCCAACATCACCAAGGAAGACGCCCACCAGCTTTTGGCCAAGTACAAGGTGGAGAAGCTTCCCCTGGTCGATGACGAGGGCAAGCTGACCGGGTTGATTACCGTCAAGGACTTCGTCAAGACCGAGCAGTACCCCGAAGCCACCAAGGATGAGCGCGGCCGTCTGCGCGTGGCCGCCGCCGTCGGATTCTTCGGTGACGCCTGGCAGCGCATCACCGCCCTGGCCGATGCCGGGGTAGACATCTTGGTAGTGGACACCGCCCATGGCCACGCCAAGCTCATGCTGGATATGATTCGCCGGATCAAGGCTGATCACGCCTTCGACCATGTGGATGTGATCGGCGGCAATGTGGCCACCCGCGAGGGCGCCCAGGCACTGATCGATGCCGGCGTTGACGCGGTCAAGGTCGGCGTGGGCCCCGGCTCCATCTGCACCACCCGCGTGGTGGCTGGCGTGGGCGTGCCCCAGCTGACCGCCGTCTACGATGCCGCCCTGGCCTGCCGCCCTGCCGGTATCCCTCTGGTGGCCGACGGCGGAATCCATTACTCGGGAGACATCGCCAAGGCCATCGTGGCCGGGGCCGATTCGGTCATGCTGGGCGGTCTGCTGGCAGGCACTGAGGAGGCCCCTGGTGAGAAGGTCCTCCTGCATGGCAAGCAGTACAAGGTCTATCGGGGCATGGGCTCCCTGGGTGCCATGGCCCCTCGCGGCAAGAAGAGCTACTCCAAGGACCGCTACTTCCAGGCCGACGTCACCAGCTCCGATAAGGTGGTGCCCGAGGGTGTCGAGGGCGAGGTGCCCTACCGTGGTCCTCTCAACTACGTGCTCTACGAGCTGGTCGGCGGCCTGCACCAGACCATGTTCTACACCGGTGCCCGCACCATCCCCGAGCTGCAGCGCAAGGGCCGGTTCATTCGGATCACCGATGCCGGTCTGCGTGAATCGCATCCCCATGACATCGTCATGACCAAGGAGGCCCCCAACTACTCAGGCTTCCACAACTGAGCCTACATAGGCGGGTGATCGGCGCAGGATCTCATCAGGACCTGCGCCGATTGCATATCTCGTGCCCGTTACGGTCCGGTCGGACGGGCTGACGAATCCTCTGCCGGTCACGTGCTGGCGGTATCTTGTAATGTTCCGTCCAAGGCGGCGGAAGGAGCGATCCGGGGCCCGACCCGGATCTGAAAGGCGTACAGATGAGCGATAAGAATGATCTGACTTTCTCTGCGGAGGAATCCCGCATGATCTGGATAGACTGCGAGATGACCGGTCTGGATATCTTCCATGACGAGCTGTGTGAGGTCTCCGTTGTTCCCACCGACTTCAACATGAAGGTCCTGGACAAGGGCATCGACCTGGTCATCAAGCCCTCCCAGGCGGCCCTGGACCATATGGGGGATTTCGTCAGGAAGATGCACACCTCCTCCGGCCTTATCGAGGAGATGAAAACCGGCCTGGACCTTGAGGAGGCCCAGCGTCAGGTAATCGAGTACGTCAAGCCCTTCCTGCCCAAGAACGGCAAGGCCCATCTGGCTGGCAACTCGGTGGGTTCCGACAAGAAGTTCCTTGACAGGTACATGCCCGATCTGATGGCTCTTCTTCATTACCGGGTCATTGACGTGAGCACCCTCAAGGAGCTGTCCCGCCGCTGGTACCCGGACGTCTACAAGAACAAGCCAGCCAAGCATGGCGGCCACAGGGCCCTGGCCGACATCATCGAGTCCATGGACGAGCTGCGCTACTACCGCTCCATGTTCTTCGTTCCGGCTCCCGGACCCGACCAGGCCCAGTCCAAGGCCGGGGCGGAACAGATCGAGCAGACCAGTCTTCTGCGCCATTACGAAGAGTCTGGCAATCCTGTCGAGGATGCCAACAAGCCCGAGAAGACCGACTACTGACAGGCGTGGCCATGTACCTCTGACGTGGCACCATGGAGGCATGCAGCAATCCGAAGCCTTGACCATATTGAATGCGGGGGCCAATGCCTTCATCACAGGTGCCCCCGGGTCAGGCAAGACCTTTGTGCTCAACGAGTTCGTCGCCCAGGCCCGCCAGGCCGGGGCGGTTGTGGCGGTGACCGCCTCGACCGGCATCGCCGCCACGCACATCAACGGCCAGACCATCCACTCCTGGAGCGGGGTGGGAATCGCCACCTGCATGACCGAATCGCTCTTGAAGCGGATCAAGACCCGCCGCCGCAGGCAGATCGAGGGCACCGACATCCTGGTCATCGACGAGGTCTCCATGATGCACGCCTGGCTTTTCGACATGGTGGACCAGGCCTGCCGGGCTGTCCGTCACAGCCCCGAACCCTTCGGAGGGATCCAGGTGGTCCTTTCCGGGGACTTCTTCCAGCTGCCGCCGGTGACGAGGTCCAACCGAGCTGCGGGAATACCGCCCAGCCCTGAATTCCAGGCTGCCCGGGAACGTTACGCCCGGGCCGGCAAGGACCCGGACGGGTTCGTCACCGAATCACTGGTCTGGCAGGACCTGGAACCGGTCATCTGTTACCTGACCGAGCAGCACCGCCAGGACGATGGCCAGCTGTTGACCGTCCTGACTGACATCAGGGAGGGTGGTGTCACCCAGGAGGACCATGATGTCCTGGCCACCCGTGTGGGCGCAGTGCCCGCTCCCGGCCAGGTGGCGGTCCACCTCTTCCCGGTCAACAAGCAGGCCGACACGCTCAACGACCAGCGCCTGGCCTCCATCGACGAACAGGCCCACCATTACCAGGCCACATCCCGGGGCGAGGCCAGGCTTGTGGAGCGTCTGAAGAAGAACATGCTGGCTCCCGAGGATCTGGCCCTGAAGACCGGAGCCGCAGTCATGGCCCTGCGCAACGACCAGGATCATCAATATGTCAACGGCTCTATAGGCACAGTCAGCGGATTCACCAGCTCGGCCAAGGGGGGATGGCCGATCGTCTCCTTCCAGAACGGTAACGTGGTCACCATGAAGCCGGCCGCCTGGGAGACCATGGATGGTGACACGGTCTTGGCCGCCGTCAACCAGGTACCTCTTCGCTGTGCCTGGGGGATCACCATCCACAAGTCCCAAGGGATGACCTTGGACAGGGCGGTCATGGACCTGAGACGGACCTTTGCGCCAGGGATGGGATACGTGGCCCTCTCCCGTGTGGAAAGTCTGAATGGGCTCTACTTGACAGGCATCAATGAGCACGCCTTCCTGGTCTCTCCTGATGCCGTCGTTCTGGATGCGGGTTTGAGGGCCGAATCCAAGGCGGCCTGCGCCCGTCTGAAAGATGAAGGTCCTGAGTCCTTCACCAAGCGCGCCGTCGGTCAGGAACCGGAAGACGAATTCAACCAGGACCAGCTTTTCTGAAGGGTCGGCCTTACCTGTCTTGGGCCGGTGCGGTCGTTCGGGTCGCTAGAGACACCATGACAGACGGACCATGTCTTTAAGGGTGATTCCGTTCTCGACAATGGGCTGCTGGTAGCGGTCTACAAAATAATCCCGCACAATGCGGTCCATGCGAAATCCGCATGTCTGGTAGAAGCAAAGGGCTCCAAAACTGGTGGATCCGGTGCCCACTTCCAATCTTCTCAGACCCAGCCCGACAGTTTCCATCTTGGCTCGCTCTATTAATCTGCTTCCAAGTCCCTGTCTGCGAAAAGCACGGTCTACGCTGATATTGGCGATTTCCAGGGTATCCGTGTTTCGTCTGACAAGCAGCATGACGCCGGCCAGGGCTTGTTCCACTCGGATTTCATAGGCGCGGGAATTGGTGAAAACGTCATGGATTATCCGTTCCGAAGGATCTGCCTCCAGGAGAAGCGTCATGTGCTCTGCATCGAGGTCGGTGAAGATCTGGATGGTCACACCCGGCTCTGATGACATAGGTGCCCGCCTTGTCCTTGTAAATCAGAAAACCTGTTTGATATACAACCATCATATCTTGGCCCTCTTTATAGGAGAGGGTAATACTGGAGAGATGCCGGATGTCAGGATGTTAGGTTGAGGATTTGCCGACCTTTTCCGGTATGCGCCGTTTGGTTTGGGTTCGGTTGACGGCCAGGTGGACTCGGACAAACTCCTGCGCTGCTAAGGCCGGCAGGGTCTAACACCTCTCACACGCAGCTGTGCTGGCTTTTATTTCTTGTCCATGATCATTCCCCGGCCTCCGGTGACCGTCCAGAGTAAGACGGCGAAGACTGTCAAGACCGCTGCAATCGCCGGCCAGATCCCCTGTCCAGGAACAGGCGGTTTGATGTCCTCGGGGTATAGACGAAGCGTCAGCCCCATGCCTACCTGCATACCTTGGCTGGCGATATTGATCACTGCCAGCCCTACGCCCAGCCCAAGCCCGTAGAAACGACCCAGTAATGCGATGCCGAGCATGACCAAGGATGCGTCGACCAGGCCGTTGCAGGCAGCCAGTCTGAGCAGCGACTGTGCGGTTGTCGGGTCACCGTGGGAGCTAGGTATGGTAAGGAGGAGGCTGAAAAGAAACGGCAGCATCAGCACGCCTGTCCCGGCAGCCAGGGCTCGCCAACGGACGCGCGCCAGGTTCAGGCGCTCCCAGGTGGGCATAAGCGGGGCGAGCATGACCAAGGCACATGCGCTGAACGCCGCGTAGGCCAGCTCGGCCATGGGCACGACACTTGGCACGGCGCTTTTGCCTTGTGGGCATTGGGTGTGCACAGCGTCGTTGAATACCACTGCATGTGGATCAGGAAGGCAGACGTACCCGTAATAGGCTGGTCGAGCATAGATCTCTCCGCCGGTAGCGGAAGCGGAGACGGAGGCAAGCAGGAAGGGTACGGCCGCAGCCAGCGCGATGAATGCCAAGGCCGCCCATGGGTTGCGCCCAGCCAGCCATCCGACCGAGATTCCGCCTCTCTTGGAACCACGTCGATGCCGGCCGCCCATCAGTGGCTCTTCCCCAGATCATCGATGACATTGGACGGCGTGACGGCGCAGCGTTCGATCTCAGAGAGGTTGCGACGCACGTAGGCATGGAACTCTTCATCAGTGGCATCGTTAAGCAGATCAGCGGCAGGGCCTCGGGCGCTTCCCATCCCAGAGCTCCCGTTTCCTCCGCCCAACGCCTCGTAGGCGGTCTCGCTCATGCGCTGGGGCAGCTGTTCCAGCACAAAGGCGGACACGCTGGCACCGTCATCCAGTGTCCGTTGTTTATACACGTTTTCAAGTGCCGTAGCCGCGCAGTCGGCATGGACGAATTCCTTCACGATGGCCTGTGTGACATCAGCTAGGTCGCTGTATCGTCCAGTGCGTTCGGTGACTGTGTCGGTCATTACCTGTATCTTCTTGCCGCCCAAGTGCTGCAATTCGGTCAGGCCCTGGTCGGTGAGATTCCATGCCTGGCCGTGGGTTGTGGGCGTAAAGGCGTTGCCCAGCAAAAGCACAAGGCCCGAGCTGTCCTCCACACTGTCCTTGGGGAACCATGAGGCGGCCGACCGCATATATCGCATATAGCGTCTCAGGTGGGCGCCATCATCCGGGTGGGCACACACTGATAGCGGCACGCCGTCTATGCTTTTGCAGACGGGGGTGAACGGAGCGGACCGGCGCCATTCTGCCGGACCGGACATGGCGACCAGGCCCCCGGCAGCAGTCGGAACAAGCAGAAGCACCGCCAAGGGGGCGACTATCCATGACAGGCCGGGCCGCCACCGGTGCGCGGTCAGAATGCATGCCGCTGTGGACGCGGCCAGCACTACTACGACCAAGACCCAGCGTGCTGTCACCGCTGAAGGGTTAATACTGAGTCCCGGCTCGGCACCGATGCCCGTGTCCATCACCGGCATCGCCGCGGCCAGTGGTGACCCCCAGGCTCGGGGGAACACGTCACCCTTGGGTGTGCGTGGCATCAGCAGAAATACACTGCCCCAACACAGGGCGGCAGGCAAAAGCGTGGCCGGTACCAGGGACCAGCGGCTACCCATGATGGCCCCGAGTGCATAACCCAGGGCGAACATGGCTGCCGGCACTGCCATGCCCATGAGCAAGGCTCCCACGGGAACCGACCCGCCTGTGAACCGCAGTGTCTGGACGATGGCGGGAAGACAACCTGCCGCATAGGCCAGGGAACCCAATGCGGCACCCTTTAGGACAGGCACGCCGTACCTGCGGACAGCCGAGCCCCCGATCCAGGGCGGCGCGACCATGGACCGCGGGGAGCATGCCTTCCAGGCACTCCACGCACCAAACATGCAGGCAATCACATCCGTCATTAGATGCATCCAGGTCAGGTCAAGCTGCAAGGCCGCATCTGTCAGTACCCACGGAGACGCGTCTGATCGGCCGACTCCGTAGTTGCGCACCGATAATGCGGCCGGATATGCCATCATTGACAGAAAGAACACCAGCGAGCTCAGCGGTGACAGGGGATTGAGCAGCCGGGCCATTATGAGACCTCATCTTGGTCGGATGGCAGGTGTCCAGTCCGCGTCAGAAGCTGTCGATAACCAGATTCCCAAGGCGATGCCATTGAGTCCTCAGGATTGGCTAAGGCGGCGAGATCATCCATGTGTCCGTCCAAGAGCAGACGCCCGTTATTGAGCACCAGTACACGGTCGGCAATTGCGGCCAGGTCCTCGACCAGATGCGTGCTCACCAGCACTGTGTGGCTGTCGGCATAGGCATCGAGGAATCTACGCACCTCAATGCGCTGCACTGGATCGAGGCCAACGGTTGGCTCGTCCAAGACAAGCACGTCGGGACGGGCGACAATCGCGCAAGCGATGCCCGCTCGTTGACGCATGCCACCGGACAGGCTGCGCACCTGATGCCGGGATTCCTCGGACAAGCCCACCTGTTCCAATGCCCACACCGCTGCATCACAGGAAGCTTTCCAGGACAGACCGCGCGCCCATGCGGCGTACCGTACGTTGCGCAAAAGACTGGAAGCATTCATCAGCTCGAACGATTGCGGCAAATAGCCAATCCGACTCCTGGCCCGACGTCGTCCGGAGTTGGTCAGCACATTCGCGCCGGCTATCCTGACACTGCCCGACGAAGGACGCGACAAGGTGGTCACAATATTCATCAGCGTCGTCTTGCCGGCACCATTGGGCCCCAAGAGCCCGAATACGCCATTGCCGAAGTTCAAGGACACATCTGACAGCGCCTGTTTACGGCCGTAGGAGAAAGACACGTGCGAGAGAGAAACGTCTACTTGATAAGTCACCATTGAACCAAACCATAAAAAGAGAAGCGGCTCTTCTTTACAAAGAACCGCTTGACCAACCTATTAGTCTTACGAATTTCCTACTTCCAAACTCACAGGGTTGCCACTTGGAACATCGTTAACACCAAATGGACACCCACCAGAATAGCTGGTGCCGTTCTTTATCCAACCGGTGGCTTGATCGGGCCATAATCTACAGGCAATCTTTGCCCTGGCATATCGAGGCGAATTTTTGCAAGTAATTTTGGCTTGATTATTATGCCGAGTAGCTTTGCACGGGACAGATACTCTCGTCCCCGAGAACGTCACCGCCTCATCGGCATATACTGCTGCTGGGACTGCTGCAAACATACCAAGCGCAGCAATAGCAACGAGAAGTTGTCTCATGATTTTGAAGAGCTTCATTGTTCCCCCTTACTTATAGAGTCCATTCTCTATTAGAGGTATTACCTCAATACATAGTCTATAATAAATTATTATACGAGTCAAATCCAGCTTTCCCTGCGCTTCTTCCCAGATTCGCGGTCGTCCTGATCGGCCTTGATTGTCCCTCTGGGTTATGGTCACCATGGCTAAGTGCAATTGGAGTTATCAATCGTGTCCGGGCAAGCGTTGTCTACCAGGATAATTTTCTTTCAACATTGTTGGGTAGTCGTATGTAACGAGAGCGGGTTTCTCTGCAAGAGCGTCCATAATCGCAGATTTCAGGCTCTCCTGCAGCAAATTGTCACAGGTCATCTTTTATGGCTGCTTGTCCCTTTGCGCGCATATCTTTGGGAGGTATGAGAACCAAAGCCATGCGCATGTCAACCCTCTTTCTGCGGACCCTCAGGGAGGATCCGGCCGACGCCGATGTGGACTCGGCCAAACTCCTTCAGCGTGCCGGATACGTCCGCAAGGTGGCCCCGGGCATCTTCACCTGGCTGCCACTGGGTCTGAAAGTCCTTGACAAGGTCCAGGCCGTGGTCCGTGAGGAGATTAACGGCATTGGCGCCCAGGAGGTCCACTTCCCGGCCCTGCTGCCTCGCGAGCCCTACGAGGCCACCCACCGATGGGAGGAGTACGGCGAGAATCTCTTCCGCCTCCAGGACAGGCACGGCGCTGATTACCTGCTGGCTCCCACCCATGAGGAGATGTTCACCCTTTTGGTCAAGGACATGTACTCCTCATACAAGGACCTGCCGGTGGTTCTCTATCAGATCCAGACCAAGTACCGCGACGAGTTCCGTCCCCGCGCCGGGCTGATCAGGGGTCGCGAATTCATTATGAAGGATGCATACTCATTCACCGTGGATGAGGAGGGGCTGAAGAAGGCCTACCAGGATGAGCGCGGCGCCTATGAACGAATCTTCAAGCGCCTGGGCGTCAATTACGTAATCGTCCACGCGGTCTCCGGACCCATGGGGGGATCAGAGTCCGAGGAATTCCTGGCTCCGCTGCCCATAGGTGAGGACACTTTTGCCCTGGCTCCCTCGGGCAAGGCATGGAATGTTGAGGCGCTGACCACCCCGCCCCCCGAGTCCGTCGGCTATTCCGAGACCCCGGCCATGCAGGAGCTGGATACCCCCGACTCGACCACCATCGACACTCTGGTGGAGCGGTTCAACCAGCTGCATCCCCGCCAGGACGGCCGGGACTGGACCGCTGCCGATACTTTGAAGAACCTGATTGTGGCCGTCAAGCACCCTGCCGACAATGACCATCCCGAGGGCTGGCGGGAGCTGGTGGCCGTCGGCCTGCCGGGCGACCGTCAGGTGGACATGAAGCGGCTGGAGGCCCAGTTCGCCCCGGCCGAGATCGAGGAGGCCAGTGAGGCTGACCTTGCGGCCCATCCCGAGCTGGTCAAGGGGTACATTGGTCCTCGCGTGCTGGGCCCTCAGCGTTCGGACAGTGAGTCCGCCGCTCATATCCGCTACTTCCTCGACGCCCATGTGGCGCCCGGCTCAGCCTGGGTGACCGGTGCGGATGCCCAAGGAGTGCACCTGGCCAATGCGGTCTACGGGCGTGACTTCCAAGCCGACGGAGTGGTGGAGGCCGCCGAGGTCCGTCACGGGGATATGAGCCCTGACGGATCAGGACCGCTCAGCTTCGAACGTGGCGTGGAGATAGGGCAGGTCTTCCAGCTTGGACTGAAATACTCTGACGCATTGGGTCTGAAGGTTCTGGACCGCAACGGCAAGGCGGTGCCGGTCTGGATGGGTTGCTATGGCATCGGCATTTCCCGCGTGCTGGCCTGCATCGCGGAGATGCATCACGATGACAAGGGTCTGGCCTGGCCCAAGGCTGTCGCTCCTGCCGCGGTTCATGTGGTGGCCACCGGCAAGAAGCAGGAGGCCTTCGATGCCGCTGAGAAGCTGGTCGCCGATTTGGAGGACCGTGGCGTGGAGGTCCTCTACGATGACCGGCCCAAGGTATCCCCCGGGGTCAAGTTCAAGGATGCCGAGCTGATCGGGGTGCCCCTGGTCGCCATTGCCGGACGCGACACCATCGCCAACGGCACCATCGAGATTCGCAACCGCGACGGTTCGGATGTGCAAGCTGTTCCTGCTGATCAGGCCGCTCAGGTGATTCTTGATCGGATCGCAGCCCTGCAGTAGGGCATGCCACACCCATGGTTGCTTATCGCAACCAATATAGAGGGGCGGGGCCCTGGTCACGTACATCATGGCGTGACCAAGGCCCCGCCCTTTGGTCGTATCGGTTTGGGTTCAGGGATCTATCCGGTCAGATGCGCAGCAGAATGGGCAGATGGTCCTGGCGCTCGCCGGTGTCCACGGGTTCACTGGTGCTGACCTGGTCAGCGATCCGGTTGGAGGTCAGCCAGTAGTCGATGCGCCAGCCTGAGTTGTTGATCTTGCTCTTCGGGGCACGCTGGGCGAACCAGGTGTAGATGCTGCGGCGGTCATCGTAGAATCCGGCGGCATCGCCATGGATCTTTCGGAAGGTGTCGGTGAAGCCGGCGTCCAGCAGAAGGCCGAACTTCTCGCGCTCCTGGTCGGTGAAGCCGGCGGAATGGTGGTTGGATGCCGGGTTGGCGATGTCGATCTCCTCGTGGGCCACGTTGAAGTCGCCGCAGGCCAGGACCGGCTTGCGGGCATCCAGCTCCTGCAGGTAGTGACGGTAGCAATCGTCCCAGACCCCGCGCGGCTTGAGCCTGACCAGTCCCGATCCGGAATTGGGGGTGTAGACCGTGGTGACGAAGCAGTCCGGGAACTCCAGAGTGAGCATGCGGCCCTCGTCGTCCATGGTGTCCGGAGCGCCGATGCGGGGGCGGGTCACGGTAGGCTCCGGTAGGCTCTTGCGGTAGAGCATGAGCGTGCCTGCGTAGCCTGTGCGGGCCGGGGCCTCGGAGCGGCGGTCCACCTCCTGGTAATCGGGGAAGTAGCGCATGAGCGCCTTAAGGATGCCTGCGGATTTCTTCTGGTCACCGTTGAGTTTGGTCTCCTGGATGGCTACGACATCGGGGTCCAGATCCCGGATGGTCTCCACCACCTTCAGGGAGAGGGCGCTGCGGCTGCTCTTGCCCAGCAGGGCGGCGTTGAGCGAATCGATATTCCAACTGACCAGCGTGTGAACCATGACTGCGGGTCCTTCCAAACCGTGCCGATGTATCTGCTCTCACAGTTTAGCCCAGGCCGATGCTCGATGGTCCTGGACAGTGGAGGGGCATTCGGAACCCAGCCATGGGGCGGCTTGTCCACCACGGGAACCAGACCGAGCCCGTTCGACCACATTGGTCTGCGGGTCAGGTGCGGGGACGTGGGCGGAGGCAGGATGGATTCACCGTTCGTCGGAGGGTTCCTGGCCGGGGCCAGTACCTTCCCCCGCTCCGATTATCCGCGCTCCGGTCGGGGATCCTCCGTCGAATGGCCTCACCGCTGCAAGATCAGGAATCGACCGGCGGATTTACAGCGTCGGATTCATAACATCGACAGAGAGGTTCCGGTATGTCTATCAACGAAATAAAAACGACCGTCTTCGGCTTCATGGGGGCCCAGCCAACTCGTCTGGGACAGCCTGGGTCTACACCTGTTTGCTCCTTCAGGTTGGGTTCCACGCCGGCCTATTACGATGCTGCGGCTGGGGTGTGGAAACGAAAATCCACCACCTGGCTGACGGTCAAGGCCTTCAGAACTCTGGCGGTCAATGCCCTGGCCTGTCTGCACAAGGGTGATCCGGTGATGGTTTCCGGATCCTTGGTGACGGAGGAATGGACCAGCGATGGTCAGCCGCACAGCAGTCTGGTCTTGGTGGCGGATGGCATCGGTCACGACCTGGCCCGGGGACAGGACACCTTCACCAGGAACCAATCGGGTGCTGCGCCTGTTACGCCCACCGATGAGGGGGCGGTGGGCCCGGACCCTTGGACCACGCCGCTACCATCCTCACCATCCGAAACCGCCTCTGTCTGTGCATCCTCTGCGTCGTCTGCAGCCGAGCGGACATCGGTGGGGGCTTCCAATTCCGGATGAGCAGAGGTTGTTCCGGCCGAGCAAGACAAAGGCGGGAGGCCGACTGATTCCCGTCTGCCTCCCGCCTTGATCAGCACGCTACTTGAAGCCGTGAACCAACGATTTCGATCAGAACAGGTTCACCAGATCTTGACCCGTGCTTCGGGCTCCAGCCACATACCGTCGTCGGCGGTGACCCCGAAGGCCTGATAGAAGCGATCCACATTCCTGACGATGCCGTTGGTACGGAATTCAGCAGGGGAGTGGGGATCGATCTGCAGATACTGTTCGGCCAGCTGATCCCTGTTCTTGGTCCTCCAGATGGAGGCATAGGACAGGAAGAACCGTTGCAGACCGGTGTAGCCGTCCATGACCGGAGCCGAGGCCAGTGCCTGGTCCATGGCCGCATCGTCAGTCCCGGCTGTGCCGCCCTCCTTCCTCTGCAAGAAGAGTGCATAGGCCTTGATCGCGATGTTGACGCCTCCCAGGTCCCCGATGTTCTCGCCGATGGTCAGTGCCCCATTGACATGAGGTGCCTGCTCGGGCTTGTCGGCGTACTTCTCGGCAAGTTGCTTGGGGACGAACCCGTTGTACTGCTCAATGAGTGCCTTGGTCCGTTGCTCGAAGTTTTCACGGTCCTGCGGGGTCCACCAGTCCTGCAGACGTCCGTCACCGTCGTACTTGGAGCCCTGGTCGTCGAATCCGTGTCCGATCTCGTGGCCGATGACCGATCCGATGCCTCCGTAGTTGACGGCATCGTCGGCTTCCGGGTCGAAGAAGGGCGGCTGCAGGATGGCTGCGGGGAAGACGATGACGTTCAGGGTGGGCTCGTAGTAGGCGTTGACCGTCTGAGGGTTCATCAGCCACTCTTCCTTGTCCACAGGCTGACCGGCCTTGCCGAACTGGTAGCCGGACTCGTAGAGGTTGGCCCGCCGCACGTTGTCGACCAGACCCAGCTTTTCGTCCACAGCCAGGGCCGTATAGTCGCGCCAGTGTTCGGTGTAGCCGATCTTGGGCGAGAATTTGTCCAGCTTGGCAAGAGCCTTGA
Organism: Bifidobacterium sp. 7101; assembly: GCF_000499285.1. Lineage (GTDB taxonomy): Bacteria > Actinomycetota > Actinomycetes > Actinomycetales > Bifidobacteriaceae > Bombiscardovia > Bombiscardovia apis_A. Next base: position 149,926 of record NZ_AWUN01000004.1, on the reverse strand, counting down.
CCTTGGTCTGTTCGCCCAGCCAGTCGCTGGAGGTGATGGAGACCCGGTAGGCGTCGATCAGGTCCCCAACCAGGGCCTCCATACGGGCCTTGCTGGAGGCGGGGAAGTGCCGACGCACATATTCGCGTCCGACATCCTCGCCGCAAATGCCGTTGACCAGGGATACGGCTCGCTTCCAGCGGTCACGCATCTTGGTCGTGCCTGAAAGAACCTTGCCATAGAAGTCGAACCTGGCCTGATCGAAGTCGCTGCTGAGCAGACCTGCCCACTCGATCAGGGTGTGTACGCGGGCCCAGAGTTTCAGATCCTCCAGATCGCTGGTCTTCCAGAGCTCGTTCAAACCCTGCAGGAAGGAGGGTTCGTGCACGATGGTCCTGGACAGGGCTGAGCTCAGATCGACCGGTTGCAGATTGGCGACGGGGCTGGCTGCATATGCCTTCTGCCAGGACTCGATCCAGGTGTGCAGATCGAAATCGGCGAGCGTCGACTCCAGGTCAGTCAGCGTAGTGGGGTTGTAGGTACGATCCTCATCTCTGGTGGACACGTTGTCCCAGTGGCGTGCCGCTATGCGCGTCTCGATCTCGAGGAAGGACCCCGCCTGCCTGTGGGCATCCTCCTGGTCGTCGGCGTAGCCGGAGAGCCTGAGCAGGGAGGCGACCATGTCGGTGTAGGCCTGACGGACCGGAGCGTAACTCTTCTCCCGGTAGTAGGCCTCGTCGGGAAGCCCAAGCCCGGCCTGTTCCATATGACCCACGTTGACGCCGGCGTTGCCCGGATCGCCATAGATGGCAATGCCGAACAGATCGGGGCCGCCAGTGGGATTGAGCCGGCCCAGCAGGCTGGTCAATGCCTTCTTATCGGGCACGGCATCAATGGCCTGCAGGTCGGGGCGGATGGGTTCCATTCCCGCAGCCTCGATGGCCTCGGTGTCCAGGAAACTGCGGTAGAGCAGGGCTGACTTGACAGCCGGGGATTCCGGGTCTTCGAGGATTTCGCGGATCTGTGCCTCGGCATCCTCGGCGAGCTTGTCGAAGGAGCCGAACCGGGAGCGGTCCTCGGGCAGACTGTAGGTGTCGATCCAGGGACCGTTGACAAAACGAAAGAGGTCGTCCTGGGGCCTGATGACCGAAGAGAAGGAGGCCGGATCAAGTCCGGAGGAGGTCTTGGATTCAGTAGATTGTGCCATGCCACAAGCCTAGCCATCTTTGGTGACATGCCATGCCCCGGGGTCGGCGGGGATCAGTGGACCGGAGAATCATCCGCCTAAGGGAAAAGCCGCGATTGCCCCCGTGGTGATTTAAACTTGGAAGGCGGTGACAGGACGGCCGCCCGGTCGCCCTGAGCGAGTGAAAGAGGACGGTATGACGGATCCCATGCAGGGCGGTCAGCCCAATCAGTACGGTGGTCAGGATTCTTCGCAGAATAACGGCCAATACCAGAATAATTATGGCCAGAATAATTATGGTCAATATGGGCAATACCCCGGCTACCAGGGGCGCCCGCCACGGATGGATCCATTCTCCATGATCGCCGAGGATCTGGGATTCAGAACCCTGCGGGCCATCCGCACCATCATGGGCGTCATGGGCGTGATTGGGGTCATCCTGGGCCTGGCCCTGCTGCTCAGGCCGGACAAGACCCTGATCGCCGTGACCGTGGTGCTGGGTATCTACTTCATCATCTCCGGCGTGGTCCGTCTGGCCACCTCCATCGTATCCAAGGGGCTTCCCGGCGGCTGGCGTGTGTTGGGTGTCCTCTTTGGCGCCCTGATCGCCGTCGGCGGCATTGTCATCGTCAGGAACACGGCCCTGTCCGCTTCTGCGCTGACCCTACTGGTCACCATCATTGTGGGCATCAGCTGGATCATGGAGGGCGTGATGAGTCTGGCAGCCTCCTGGGGGCTCCCGCATTCAGGCTGGGCCATCTTCTCGGGCATCGTATCCATCATCGCCGGGATCATCGTCATGATCTACCCGCTGAGCTCCGTCATCTTCCTGGTCATCTTCAGCGGGTGTGCACTTCTGGTGCTGGGAGTCGTCTCCATCATCAGGGCCTTCACCTTCGGCCGGAACTGAGAGCCGGACTCGTCCGACTGACCCGATAATACTGAGAGGTAGTACTTGGGCAGGATCCTGAGGGGCGGCACCCGCGGGCACCAATTATGAAAGGACGCAGAGGATGATCGAGCTCAAAACCAAGCAGGAGATCGAACAGATGAAGCCGGCGGGCAGGTTTGTCGGCAGCATCCTCAAGGAGCTCAAAGCCATGAGCAAACCCGGGGTCAACCTGCTGGAGCTGGATGACTACGTCAAGGACAGAATCAACTCCCGTAAGGGAGCCACCTCCTGCTACGTGGACTACGCACCCGATTTCGGCACAGGCCCCTTCGCCCACTACATTTGCCTGTCCGTCAACGATGCCGTCCTGCACGGGGTGCCCTATGACTACAACCTCAAGGACGGCGACCTGCTCTCCCTGGATCTGGCCATCAATGTGGACGGCTGGGTGGGCGACTCGGCCATCAGCTTCGTGGTGGGTGAGCATGCCGATCCAGAGGATCTGCGGCTGATTCGGACCACTGAAGAGGCCCTGAAGGCGGGCATCGCCCAGGCTCAGCCCGGTAACCGCCTGGGTGACATCTCCGCTGCAGTCGGTGAAGTTGCCCATGAAAACGGATACAGCGTCAACCTGGAATTCGGTGGACACGGGGTAGGGCGAATCATGCATGGCGATCCCCACGTGCCCAACGATGGCACTCCTCATCATGGCTACAAGCTGCGCCCGGGCCTGGTCATCGCCATTGAGCCTTGGTTCCTGGCGACCACAGATCAGATTTACCAGGATCCCAAGGACGGGTGGACCCTGCGTTCTGCAGACGGATCGCGGGGTGCCCACAGCGAGCACACCATCGCCATCACCGAGCAGGGACCTGTCATCCTGACGACCAGGGACTGAGTCGAAGGCCGTCCGAGGCCGAAATCAGACTATAGGGACCCAGGAATGTCCACAATGTGGATGCTCCCGGGTCCCTCTTTGATGCCGGCCCTGTTTGATACCTGCACTTTCCTCCCTGCCCTGTGCCGGCACGCTGGTGCGGGGACGAAGACGGCACTGGCTTGGACCTGCGCGTCGTTGGTGGAGCTGACGGATTCATGCTTGTGGTTACAAGCCGGTAATCGAAGTCGTGGTTGTTTCTGCTAGCATGTCGGCAATTCCACGCCGGTACAGGTGCCGGTAGCCTGATCCGGCCTGGCCGTCGACTCTCACTGGCACCTCACTGGTTGATCAACAGGAGGTGCGTGGTGTCTACAGCACGGTTGTCCATCGATTCCGAACAGGTTGATCTTCCCCTGGTTCGCGCCACCGAAGGGCCCGACGGCATTCTGGTCTCCTCCCTGCGCAACGACGGCTGGGTCACGCTGGATCCCGGCTTCCAGACCACGGCCCAGTGCGTCTCGGGAATCACCTTCATTGACGGCAAGCGGTCCATACTGCGCTACAGGGGCTATGCCATAGAGGATCTGTGCGCCCAATCCAATTTCCTCGAAGTGGCCTGGCTGCTGTCCCACGGTGAGCTGCCTGATGCCGAGCAGTACCAGCGGTTCCGCAGCCATGTCCTGGGTTACACGGTCGTAGGGGAGGACTTCCGCCATCTGCTCTCGTCCTTCCCGCGCCAGGCTCATCCCATGAGTGTGCTGGCTGCGGCGGTCAATGCCCTGGCTGGCTTCCACCCGGACACCTGCAATGTTGACGATTCCGACCAGCTGGATGAGGCCAGTGCCATCATCATGGCCAAGGTGCGCACCATCGTCTCCCTGATCCACCGTCGTCGCCGTGACCAGCCGCTGCTCTACCCGGACAGGACCTGGGGCTATGTGGAGGACTTCCTGCGGATGAGCTTCGCCATGCCCTACCAGCCCTATCAAGCCGACCCTCTCAAGGTGCAGGCCCTGGACAAGCTTCTGATCATCCATGCCGACCATGAACAGAACTGCTCCACTTCAGTGGTGCGGATTGCCGGATCGGCCCGGGCCAACCTGTATTCGGCAGTGGCCGCCGGCATCAATACCCTGTCAGGTCCCCTGCACGGCGGCGCCAACGAGGCCGTGTTGCGTCAGTTGAAGAGCATACGTGATTCCGGACTGGGCGTGCGGGGGTATGTGGACCAGGCCAAGAGCGAGGGGCGGAAAATCGCGGGTCTGGGCCACCGGGTCTATAAGTCCTATGACCCGCGCGCGGCCATTGCCAAGCAGTGGCTCTACAAGCTCATGGACGAACCCGACCAAGACAGGAATGCCGAGGATGCGGAGCTCTTCGACGTGGCTCTTGAGCTGGAGGACCTGGCACTGCACGACGACTACTTCGTCGAACGCCACCTCTATCCCAACGTTGACTTCTACACAGGGCTCATCTACCGCGCCATCGGCTTCGACCCGGAGATGTTCACCACGCTCTTCGCATTGGGACGCATCCCCGGATGGATCGCCCAGTACCGGGAGATGCTGGACGATCCCGACACGAAAATCGGTCGTCCCAGGCAGGTCTATACCGGTCAGGGACCACGCGACTACCTGCCCATGGAGCAGCGCTGAGCCCAATGGCCGCCGGGCTCAATTGGCGTGCAGCCGCTCGTTCAGCTCGATTCCCTTTTTGCGGGGTAGGGCCTTGACCTGGCCGGTGCGGGAGTCACGGATGAAGAGCAGATGATCCCGTCCGCTGAGCTCCGCCCCCTTGACCACCTGATCGCCCAGGCCGATCTTGGTGCCGGCGGTGACGTAGAGCCCGGCTTCGACAACGCAGTCGTCGCCCAGTGAGATACCGATGCCGGCGTTGGCCCCCAGCAGGGAGTGCTGACCGATGGAGACCCGATGGCGGCCTCCGCCGGACAGGGTGCCCATGATGGAGGCCCCGCCGCCGATGTCCGAACCGTCGCCGACCACGACCCCCTGTGAGATCCGGCCTTCGACCATGGAATGGCCCAGGGTTCCGGCGTTGAAGTTGACGAAGCCCTCATGCATGACCGTCGTTCCCGGTGCAAGATGGGCGCCGAGCCGAATCCGGTCGGCGTTGCCGATGCGGACTCCCTCGGGAACCACGTAATCCACCATGCGAGGGAACTTGTCCACGCTCAGCACCGTTACCTGCGTCACCGGGATGCCCGGCATGGACCGGCTGGCTGCAGCCATGACCTGTGACCGGCGCAGGGCGAAGTCCTCCACGGCGAAGGGTCCGTAGTTGGTCCAGACCACCGTGGTCAGTTGTTCGAAGATCCCGTCCAGGTTCATGCTGTTGGGCGGGGTCAGGCGCATGCTGAGCAGGTGAAGCCGCAGATAGGCGTCGGCGGCATCGGCTATCGGGCCATCCAAATCGGATACAGTGAAGACCGGTACCCTTCGGATGCCACGGGCGTCGGGCTGGTTGTGTACCTGGTCGCCGAAGTCGTGGTTGGGGCGGTTGGCCGGGGCCGGCGGTGTGGAGATCTCGGCCTTGGGGTACCAAACGTCCAGGGTCCGGCCCTGCTCGTCCTGGCTGGCAAGGCCCCAACCCCATGCGGTGCGTGCTGTGCTCATCGTTCCTCCTTCAGGCGGTGCAGTCGTGTTGACATCAAGCTGTCTTACAGGATAAACCGGTCGACGCTCAAATACAGGCGGTCCGTCCGGCAGTCGGGTCCGGATCGACACCAGCCAGGTCCCAGCCGATGGGTAAAATTACCGACTATGAGTGCCTACAGTCATGAGCGGGAGCGCCGGGAGCGTCGGCGCCGCAATACGGCCAGGGTGGTCTGCCTGGTCATCGCCGTGGCTCTGCTGGCCAGTCTTGTCATCCCGGCCATCTTCAGCGGCCTTTGACCCGGTCCGTCCGGTCGGCGGGAATCCGGCCGTCACAGGCAAAGGCACACAGGAATGAAGACGGTGGTCGGCTCGTGCGGAGCCGGTCCGGAAAGCGGTGAGACGGTATGGCAGAGATGGATTTTGCTCAAGCATTGGAGCAGGCCAAGGCCAAGTACGAGATGATTTCCAAGGCGCTGGACCCGGATGGTCTGCGCTCGCGGATTGCGGATCTGGAGCGTCAGGCCAGCGCGCCCGGACTCTGGGACGACCAGGAGAATGCTCAGAAGGTGACCAGCAGGCTCTCGGCCCTGCAATCCCAGCTCAAGCACCTGGAGTCCGCATCCTCCCGGCTGGATGATGTGCAGGCCTTGGAGGAGCTGGGCCAGGAGGAGCATGATCAGGACACCCTGGTGGAGGCCCGCAAGGAGATCGACTCTTTGAGATCCGACCTGGATGACATGGAGATTCAGACCCTGCTGGACGGGGAGTACGACGAGCGCGCTGCCGTGGTCACCATCCGCTCGGGCGCCGGCGGGGTGGACGCGGCCGACTGGGCGCAGATGCTCCTGCGCATGTACATGCGTTGGGCTGAGCGGCATGGCTTCTCCACCAAGGTCATGGACACCTCTTACGCGGAGGAGGCCGGCATCAAGTCGGCCACCTTCCAGGTGGATGCCCCCTATGCGTATGGGCGGCTGTCAGTGGAGGGCGGCACCCATCGTCTGGTGCGGATCTCGCCCTTCGACAACCAGGGCAGGCGGCAGACCTCTTTCGCCGCCGTCGAGGTCATCCCCCTGGTGGAGCCCACCGACCACATCGACATCCCCGACTCGGACATCCGAGTGGACACCTACTGCTCCTCCGGCCCAGGCGGCCAGGGTGTCAACACCACCTATTCGGCCGTGCGCATCACCCACCTGCCGACCAACATCGTGGTCACCATGCAGGATGAGCGCAGCCAGATCCAGAACCGCGCGGCTGCCATGGCTGTTCTTCAGTCCCGGCTGCTGGTTCTGCGGCACGAGGAGGAGGCCAAGAAGAAGAAGGAGCTGGCCGGCGACATCAAGGCCAGCTGGGGCGACCAGATGCGCTCCTATGTGCTGCATCCCTACCAGATGGTCAAGGACCTGCGCACCGGATACGAGACCTCAGATACCCAGGGGGTCTTCGACGGTGACATTGACGCCTTCATCGAGGCCGGCATTCGCTGGCGGCACCAGCAGCGGGTCCAGGCCCGCGAGGAGGAAGCCGACAAGTAGAGCTTCGTCCGGCTCAGGTCCGGTCGGTGTTTCATGGGTGAGTAGTGTCGGTCTTCTTGATAGCCTCTGTATGGGAATACCGAGGAACGGAGTGTAAATGGCGTTGATTTCGCTCAAGGGCGTGACCAAGATTTACCCCAAGGGGTCCCGTCCGGCCTTGGATAACATCAGCCTGGATGTCAATCGCGGGGATTTCGTTTTTCTGGTGGGCGCCAGCGGGTCGGGCAAGACCACTCTGCTGCGTCTGCTCCTGCGCGAGGAGGAGGCCACCGAGGGGGAGATCCGCGTGGCCGGCAACGACCTGCGACGTCTGCGCAACCGCGAGATCCCAGGGTATCGGCGTTCCATCGGCTTCGTATTCCAGGATTACAAGCTGCTCAACAATAAGACCGTGTGGCAGAACGTGGCCTTCACGCTGGAGGTCATCGGTGCCCGTCGGTCCACCATCAAGACCCTGGTGCCTCAGGTGCTCAAGACCGTGGGGCTGACCGGCAAGGAGCACAACTACCCCCACGAGCTCTCCGGCGGCGAGGCCCAACGTGTGGCTCTGGCCCGGGCCTATGTCAACAACCCGGAAATTCTGCTGGCGGATGAGCCTACCGGCAATCTTGATCCAACCACCTCCCTGGGCATCATGGAGGTCCTGGACGCCATCAACAGGACCGGCACCACTGTGGTCATGGCCACCCACAACGAGGAGATCGTCAACTCCATGCGCAAGCGGGTGGTGGAGTTGCATACGGGCCGGATCATGCGCGACGAGGCCCACGGATCCTATGATTCTTCGCGCTTCTTCCCCGATGCCGAGGTTGCGGCGCGCTCCCATCACGCCATCGGGGATCCCGCCGACGGCGATGCCCTGGACCGTGCACGCGAGGCAGGAGTTGGAGGGCGCCGTCCGGTGCGGGTCGTCGTGCAGGACGGGAACAGCCCGGCCACCGAGCCCATCGCGGATGGGACCAAGGGGGCCAAGCAGGTGGTCCAAGCGGTGGCGCAGGCCGTCAACCAGGGTCAGTACGGCGACGAGGGAATCGCACGGCTGGCCAAATCCATGCATTCGGGGCGAACCGGGCGTTATGGGCAGGTCTTCACCTCGGTGGAGGACACCCTGACCTGGGGCAAGGGTCTGGGCAGCCTTGAGTCCGCCCAGGAAGATTCCAGCCAGCAAGAAGACACGGCTGCAGGGTCTGACTCGGATGAGCGATTCCGCAGGCCTGTGGCCCAGACCAGCAAGGATCAATCAGGTCAGTCGAGCGACGGTTCCGGTGACAGGGACCGCGACAAGGCAGGACATGCCCATACAGAACGTACAGCTTCCAGAAAATCCCCCAATTCTGCCCGTGGTTCGGATGCTGTTCAGCCCAAGGCGACCGCTGAAGGCAGGCCTCAGGATCGGCAGAACGGAGAATCGGGCAGCAGGCAGCGGGACGGGAAACGCGGCGATGACAGCAAGGGTCTCGCGCATGACGAACGCAATCGTGATCGAGGTCAAAGAGCGCCCAAGAAGGACGACAAGGCCAATGACCGACGATCGATGAAAGGTTCTTCTGCCAGGACCTCTGATAGTGGGCAACGGTTCAAGAGGCCCGATCAGCCTTCGGAGTCCGATGGCTCCAGCCCGGCAGAGCCGACCGGCAAATCAGATCAGACTGCAGGCCGGAAGAAGCAGGACGTCCCCAAACCCTCAAAACAGTCCTCCAACAAGGCCAGGACCGATAAAAAGGTCTCAATGAGCGACGATCATCATGATGCTGAGCCCATGGGAGCCCCGCCGGCTCCTCCTGCTCCGCCCGAAGCCCCCAAGGCGGCAAGGAAGTCCCGTCGAGAGAACGAAGCACAGGTTCGGGATGAGCATGATGACAAGAAGAAGGCAGCACGATGAGACTGCGGTTCATCCTTTCCAGCACCTGGGACAACCTGCGCCGCAACGGGTCCATGATCCTTTCGGTCATGCTGGTCACCTTCATCTCCTTCCTGTTCATAGGCGCCTCGGGCCTCATGCAGGCTCAGATCAGCAAGGCCAAGGGAGACTGGTACGACCAGGTGGAGGTGGTGGTCTGGCTCTGCCCGGACGGCACCAGCCAGGCGGCCTCGTGTGCGACCGGCAAGGCGCCCACCAATGACGAGATCGTCAAGCTGGAGAACACCATCAATACCGAGCTGAGCGACTCCGTGGCCAAGATCACCTATCAGAGCCGTGAGGACTTCTTCAAGAACACCTTCCTCAAGCAGTACCCTGACGGTACCTACGAGGGAAGGACCATGACCGCGGCGGACATGCAGGGCTCCCTGCGGCTCAAGCTCAAGGACCCGACAAAGTACCAGGTGGTCTCCGAGGTGCTGTCCGGACGCGATGGGGTGGAGGAGGTCTCCGACCAGCGTCAGATATTCGACCCGGTCTTCAAAATCCTCAACAGGGCCACGGCGGTCACTCTGGTCCTGGCTGTGGTGATGGTGATTGTGGCCATTCTGCTGACCGGCACCACCATCAGGATGAGCGCTGCCGCGCGTCGGAACGAGACGGAGATCATGAGACTGGTGGGAGCCTCCAACTGGACCATCCGGCTGCCCTTCATCCTGGAGGGGGTGGTGGCCTCCCTGCTGGGCTCGCTTCTGGCTGTCGGAGCCCTGAGCGCCATCGTCAAGCTCTTCATTACCGACTGGCTGGCTCGCACGGTCCAATGGATGCCCTACGTCGACCAGTCCACGGTCCTGCTCATAGCCCCAGCCCTGATCCTGGGGGCCATGCTCTTGTCGGCGATGGCCTCCTCCATCTCCCTGCGGCGGTATTTGCGGACCTGATTTGCGGCGACGGGCCGTTCGATCGGGGGCGCAATCTCTGTCATAATGATGACTAGCATGGATAGCGATAGTGAGGGACTTGACCATGAATCGTACCAAACGGTGGGAGGCTATCTGCGGCCTCGTCGGATCGTTGGCCATGATGCTGGGCGGCGGAATCCTCGGACTGTCCGTAGCGCCTGAACCTGCCCGGGCCGACTGGAGCAGCTACCAGCAGAAAGTCCAGAACCACGCGGCCCTGAAGAGCAAGCTGGCTGGCGTCAGCGCCCAACTTGCCAACCAGATACTGAGCCTTGATGATCTGACCTCCAATCAGATTCCGGCTGCACAGCAGAGTGCCATCGATGCCCAACAGCAGGCCGAACAGGCCGATAGCCTGGTCCAGGCCACCAATGACCGTCTGGAGGCTGCCCGCAAGGATCGTGCCGACCTGGAGGCCAAGATACGTCAGACCGGCCTTGACTATGACGATGCCAAGGCTGGCGTGGCTCAGATGGCCAGAAAGAGCTTTCACGGGTCCGAGACTTCCCAGATCATGGACGTGGTGACCAAGTCTTCAAGCACCCAGGACTTCGTGGACAAGATGCAGTCCGATGCGGCTGTAACCAGGTCCGAAGCCAATACGGCCAACGATGCAGCCAATACCCTCAACTCCTCCATGAACCGGAAGCAACGTCTGGAGGCCATCGAGCAGCAGATCAGCACGCTCAAGGCCAAGGCCGATCAACAGCAGGCGGTGGCCCAGCAGGCTGTAGCGGCGGCCCAGGCCAAGCAGGACCACCTGCAGGCCCTGCGTGACCAGGGGACCGCAGCCCGCAAGCAGCTGGAGAGTCAAAAGGCTGCCCTGACCACACAGTCGGCACGTGAAGCCGCAGATATCGTGGCCACCGAATCCATGATCGACTCGCTGAACACCGGCAATCCGGGCGGCAGCGCCGACCCGCATGCCGGAGGAGCCCAGCAGATCAGCAATGGCGGCGGATCCCGTCCGGCACGGAATCCACGGCCTGCCCCGCCCAGTAACAATGGCGGCGGTGGCAATAGCGGCAGAGGCAACGGTGGCGGCGGCGCCTCCGGCATGAATTACGCAGTGCCGGGCAGTTGTCCCTCAGGTTCCGGATTCTGCTATGGCCATAGCACTGGCTACGACAGCAGGGTTGGAGGTAACGCCTACCCCGCTCGTCAATGCACGCTCTGGGCCTACATCCGTCGCTCGCAGCTGGCTCTGCCTGTGGGTTCCTATATGGGCAATGGGGCTGATTGGGCCAATACGGCACGTGGTCTGGGTTATCTGGTCAACAACACCCCCCATGTCGGTGCTGCCATGGTATTCGCCCGTGGCCAGCGGGTCACTCGTTGGAACGCCAACTGGACCTATGGCCACGTGGCTGTGGTCGAGCGGGTCAATTCGGATGGATCGGTGCTCATCTCCGAAGGGGGCACCGGCTTCGCATCCTTCCCTACCTATGAAACGGTCTATGGGGCAGGCAACTACCAATACGTTCATTACTGATGCCGCTGCGGGCCAGGTCCGTCGCTTGGAACGGTATTATCGCTGTCCGGAGTGCCAGGTAGCCTCCTTGGCGCGATCAGGAGGAGGATATTATGGCTAAGGAAACCGGCACGTCGATGATCGCCCAGAACCGCAGGGCCCGTCATGACTACCAGATCGAGGATCGGTACGAGGCCGGCATCGCGCTGACCGGGACCGAGGTCAAGTCTCTGCGCGAGGGGCGTGCCTCCCTGGCCGAGTCGTTCGTCAGCATTGACCGGCGGCACGAGGTCTGGTTGGAAAACGCCAATATCCCTGAATACCTTAATGGCACCTGGAACAACCACGCCCCCAAGCGCAAGCGCAAACTGCTCCTCCACGCCAAGCAGATCCTTCGTTTGGAGCGGCAGATTCAGGCCAAGGGCTATACCATCGTTCCCCTGAGTCTGTATTTCAAGGACGGCAAGGTCAAGGTGGAGATCGCCGTGGCCCGAGGAAAGCGCGAGTATGACAAGCGCCAATCCCTGCGGGAGGAGCAGGATCGCCGTGAGGCCCAGAGGGCCATGCGCTACCGCAACCGGCAGGGCTGAGCTCTCGGATAAACCTACCGAATTTCCTAAGTCTCATAACGACCTACAGTCGCCCACAAAGGTCTTCCCGTTCTATACAGATTCGACACGCCCGGAGCTGATGGCGATCGACAGTGTCGAATAGCGCCTTTGGCCTGCTATAGAGCCAAAAATACCAGGATAAGCGGTCTGCAATATCGAGTTAACCTTCATCTGTATGCATAAAAATACAAATGTGTGCATAATAGTGCATGTCAATCAAGAGACATGAGGGGTCGCTTCGGGGCGGTCCGGAAGAGGAGAAGACATGGGCAAGATCAAGGCGGTGTTGGCGACGGCTCTGAGCATCACCCTGCTGGCCTCCATCGGAGCCTGCGGAACCACAGACGAGGCGGACACCAGCAGTGCATCGGGCAAGGCCACCACAAGCTCCCACCCAGCGGCTTTTGACGTCAGCGGTATCAAGAAGGATCCGGCCATCGCGGCCAAGGTGCCCGAGTCGGTTTCCAAGGACGGCAAGCTGACCGTGGGTATGGAGACCTCATATGCGCCTGGCGAGTTCATGAGTGAGGATGGAAAGACCCCGATTGGCTTTGACGTGGACCTGTCGAACGCCATTGCCAAGGTCATGGGGCTCGATGGGCAGATGGTCAGCGCCTCCTTCGATACCATCATCCCGGCCATCGGCAGCAAGTATGACGCGGGCATCTCCAGCTTCACCATCACCAAGGAGCGGATGCAGTCGGTCGACTTCGTCACCACCTTCAAGGCGGGTACGGCCTTTGCCGTCAAGAAGGGCAACCCCTCCAAGATCAACCCTGACGACATCTGCGGCGTCAAGGTCGGCGTGCAGACCGGGACCATCGAAGAGCAGCAGGCAACCGACAAGATCTCGGCCGAGTGCAAGGCCAAGGGCAAGAAGCCGGTGGACGTGCAGTCCTACAAGCAGCAGACCGATGCCGCCACGGCAGTGGTCAACGGCAAGATCGACGTCTTCTATGCCGACTCCCAGGTGACCGGGTATGCCATCAAGCAGACCGACGGCCAGCTGGAGAAGCTGGGCAAGGACACTGACATCGTCCTGCAAGGTGCCGCCCTCAGGAAAGGCAGTGGCATGGCCGAGGCCACCCAGGCGGCTCTTCAGAAGCTGATTGACGACGGCGTCTACGCCAAGATCCTCAAGAATTGGGGCGTCCAGAGCGGTGCGGTCGAAAAGGCTGAGATCAACCCTGCGGTCTCTGACTGAGGCAAGGCCAGGCGCGGGTCGTCACACTGGGCGACCCGCGCCTCAGCAGGTGGTTCGGCCAATGGATCGGGCCTGAACAAGTACAGCGTTGCGGAAGGAAGCAGGAGATGCATACCAAGAAGGGGACGGACCAGATTCGGATCCCCGGCAGAATACATGCCAGGCCGGTGCGCAAGCCGGGGCCGATCGTGGCTGCCGTCATCGTGGCCATCTTCGTGGCCATGCTGATCCACGGCATGGTGACCAATCCCAACTTTGACTGGCCCACGGTCTGGAAGTACCTCTTCAATGAGCACGTCCTGGACGGCATCAAGTGGACCCTGCTACTGACCGTCTACGCCATGGTCCTGGCCACAATCCTGGCCATCATCCTGGCGGTCATGCGCAAATCGTCCAATCCGGTCCTGCGCTGGGTCAGCTGGTTCTTCATCTGGTTCTTCCGCGGCACTCCTGTATATACCCAGCTGGTCTTCTGGGGCCTGCTTTCCGTGCTGATACCCAAACTGGCCATCGGCATCCCCTTCGGTCCCGAATTCTGGAGCATCGACACCAAGACCGTGCTGAATGCCACTGTGGCCACGGTTCTGGGCCTGGGGCTCAACGAGGCTGCCTATCTTTCCGAAATCGTCCGTGCCGGCATCGAGGCTGTGGATCCCGGCCAGGAGGAGGCAGCCAAGGCCCTGGGCATGCCGCCATCCATGATCATGCGGCGCATCGTCCTGCCTCAGGCCATGCGCATCATCGTGCCGCCTACCGGCAATGAGACCATCGGCATGCTCAAGACCACATCCCTGGCTCTTGCCGTGCCCTTCACCCTGGAACTTCAGTTCGCCACCAACGCCATCGCCAACCGCATCTACAAGACCATCCCGCTGCTGATTGTGGCCTGCATCTGGTATCTGGTCATCACCTCCGTTCTGATGGTCATCCAGGCCCAGCTGGAGAAGCACTACGGCAAGGGCTTCGACTCGCGGCCCCTGGCCGGGTCGGGGGCCAAGGACGGCAAGGATGGCGGGGACCCGCAGACCCGTCAGGAGACCGACAAGGTCAACAAGGTCATGATGGCCGGGCTGAACGCCTGAGGCAGGAGGAGAATCATGGACGAGGACAGGCAGACCAAGAAAGACGGTCAAGGCGGCAAGGATCCGGCCATCGTCATCAGGAATGTGCACAAGGTCTTCGGCGATCAGCATGTGCTGCGGGGAATCAACCTGGAGGTCATGCCCGGCACGGTGACGGCCGTCCTGGGGCCTTCCGGTTCAGGCAAGTCAACGCTGTTGCGGCTGATCAACCAGCTGGAGACCCGCACAGCCGGTGAGATCTATGTGGACGGTGAGCTGACCGGATACCGGGAAATCGATACCGGCAAGGGTCCTGTGCTGCAGACCCTGGACGACAAGGCCATTGCCAGGCAGCGCTCCAAGATCGGCATGGTCTTCCAGCGTTTCAACCTCTTCCCCCACATGACCGCATTGGAGAACGTCATGGAGGCCCCGGTCCATGTGGGACGGGTTCCCAAGACCGATGCCCGCAAGGAGGCACAGGCACAGCTGGAACGTGTAGGGCTGGAGGACAGGATGGACTACTATCCTGCCCAGCTCTCCGGTGGCCAGCAGCAGCGTGTGGCTATCGCGCGAGCCCTGGCCATGCACCCTGACATCATGCTCTTCGACGAGCCCACCTCAGCCCTGGATCCGGAGCTGGTGGGGGAGGTCCTGGGGGTCATGCGGCAGGTGGCTCAGCAGGGCATGACCATGGTGGTGGTCACCCACGAAATGGGCTTCGCCCGCGAGGTGGCTGAGCAGATCGTCTTCATGGACCAGGGTGTCGTAGTGGAACAGGGAGGCCCTGACATCATCGACCATCCTCGCACCGAGAGGTTCACTGAATTCCTGCATACCGTGCTCTAGTCTCAGGCTCTGCCAGGTTGTAGAAATTCCGGCAAGAAGCCTTCTGGACGGGCAGAGGCGGGACTCCCGTGGCTAGACTGGGGCCCATGTGCGGAATCGTCGGTTATGCGGGATCAGTACGGACGGCCTGCGGCAGACCCTTGGAGGTCTGCCTCAAGGGCCTGGAACGCTTGGAATACCGGGGCTATGACTCGGCCGGAGTGGCCCTGGTTGCCCCTAGGATGGCGCGGGTGGCCGTACGCAAGAAGGCCGGGCGCTTGGGCAATCTGGTCGCCGATCTGAAGGCCAAGCCAATGCCCGAAGCCACTGTGGGCATCGGCCACACCCGTTGGGCCACCAATGGCGAACCCACTGACGTCAACGCTCATCCCCACATCAGCCGTGACGGCAAGGTCGCGCTGATTCACAACGGGATCATCGAGAACGCATCCAGGCTTCGTCTGGACCTGGAGACCGAAGGGTATACCTTCGTCTCCTCCACGGACACCGAGGTGGCTGCCAAGCTTCTGGGCAAGATCGCCCAGGAGATTATCGATGCCACCGGCCAGCCGGACATCTTCGAGGCCGTCAGGCGGCTGGCCCGTATGCTCAAAGGGGCTTTCACCATCTTGGCCGTGGACTCAAGGCAGCCCGATCTGGTGGTGGGCATCCGACACGATTCGCCGCTGGTGGTTGGCCTGGGAGACGGAGAGAACTACCTGGGCTCCGATGTGGCGGCCTTCGTGGCCTATACCCGTCAGGCCATGGAGCTGGGTCAGGACCAGGCGGTCTGCATCAGCGCGGACCAGGTCCTGGTCACCGATTTCCAGGGTCATCCGGTGGAACATCCGCGCCGCTACACCATCGACTGGGATGCCTCGGCCGCCGAAAAGGGCGGATGGGATTCCTTCATGGACAAGGAGATTCACGAGGATCCTGCGGCGGTCTCCAACACTCTGCTAGGACGGTACGACGAGTCAGGCGACCTGGATCTGGACGAGGTCCACATCGATGAGGATGTCTTCCGTCAGATTGACAAGATCATCGTCGTGGCCTGCGGAACGGCCTCCTACGCGGGCCTGGTGGCCAAGTACGCCATCGAGCACTGGGTTCGCATTCCGGTGGAGGTCGAGCTGGCCCATGAGTTCCGCTACCGTGATCCCATTCTGACCCCGCGCACTCTGGTCGTGGCCATTTCCCAGTCCGGGGAGACCATGGACACGCTGATGGCGCTCCGGCATGCGCGCGAGCAGGGTTCACGGGTTTTGGCCATCTGCAACACCCAGGGGTCCACCATCCCCAGGGAGTCCGATGCCGTGCTCTACACCCACGCCGGCCCCGAGGTGGCTGTGGCCTCCACCAAGGCCTTCCTGGCCCAGATCGTGGCGGCCTACCTGCTGGGGCTCTATCTGGCCCAGGTCAAGGGAACCATGTATCGAGACGAGATCCACCAGACCATCGACAGCCTCAAGGCCATGCCTGCCAAGATTCAGAAGGTGCTGGACAGTCAGGCCGAGGTCATCAGCCAGACGGCTCAGCGCATGTCCAAGGCCCACTCCTTCCTCTTCCTGGGGCGGCATGTGGGCTATCCGGTGGCCCTGGAGGGGGCACTCAAGCTCAAGGAGATCGCCTACATCTTCACCGAAGGGTTCGCCGCCGGCGAGCTCAAGCACGGACCCATCGCCCTGGTGGAGCCGGGGGAGCCTGTGGTGGTCATCGTCCCCAGCGCCCGGGGCCGCAATGTGCTGCACGACAAGGTCATCTCGGCCATCGAGGAGGTCAAGGCCCGCGGTGCCTTCACTATCGTTGTAGCCGAGGAAGGCGACCCGGACGCCGACCGCTATGCTGACGTGGTCTTTTGGCGGCCGCCCTGCCCGACCCTGCTCAGCCCCCTGGTGGATGTGGTCCCCCTGCAGTTGTTCGCCCTGGACATGGCCCGGCTCAAGGGCCTGGACGTGGACAAGCCCCGCAACCTGGCCAAGTCGGTCACTGTGGAATAGAGGCTGTCCATGGTCGTCGGGTCCGAGCAGCGGGGGCATCGGATCGTTCTGGAGGAGCCGCAGATCCCCTTCGAGCCCAAAGTCATCTATGAGGACCGTCGCATCATTGTGGTCGACAAGCCCCACTTCCTGGCCACCATGCCCAGGGGGATGTGGCACGCGGAAACCGTGTTGATCCGAATGCGACGGCTCTACGGGGAGCCCGACATCATACCTGCCCACAGGCTCGACAGGGCCACCGCGGGTGTGCTGGTCCTGGTGCGCGATCCGGCCGCCAGGCGGGCATACCAGATGCTCTTCCAGGAGCATCGCGTGCGCAAGGTCTACCAGTGTCTGGCGCCGGTGCGACCCATGGTTCGTCCGCGGACCGGCACCGTGCGACATCTGGATCCGCCGCGGGTCTTCCCGCTAGAACGCCGCTCCCGGGTTATCAAGCGTCGAGGGGTTCTCCAGGCCTGGGAGGAGCGCGGACCGGTCAATGCCATTACCAGGATTGAACTGGCGGCGGGCCGGGGATGTCTGGCCACCTACACGCTCTATCCGCAGACCGGCAAGACCCATCAGCTTCGTGTGCACATGAATGCCCTTGGGCTGCCCATCGTGGGCGACGATCTTTACCCCAGAATCCAGGCCCGGGCCTATGACGACTTCTCCCGGCCGCTGCAATTGGTGGCCCGTCGCCTGGAATTCACCGACCCCTTCACCGGGGTTAAGCGCATCTTCATCTCTTCCGTTCCCTTGGATCCTCAAGGAGAGGCCTGAACAGTCAGCCTGGTGGGACATAATGGTCAGGGGATCCCGGAGCCGCGGGACGACGTGGACGCGGCAGGCGTCCCCGTCCGAGGATTGAGACGGACCAGGAGGTTCTACCCATGAGCAAACCGACACGGCGGCCCTATCGATGGCCCAAGCATCTCAAGGGTCAGCAGTCCCTCTGGTACGGATGCGACTACAACCCCGACCAGTGGCCCGAGGATGTCTGGGATGAGGACATCAGGCTGATGACCAAGGCAGGGGTCAACGTGGTGGCCCTGGCTGTCTTCTCCTGGTCGCGCATTGAGCCCAGCGAGGGCATTTTCGACTTTGATTGGCTGGACCGGATCATCGACAAGCTTGGTCGGGCGGGTATCGGGGTCAATCTGGCCTCGGCCACGGCCTCGCCGCCGCTCTGGCTGACCCAGGCGCATCCCGAAGTCCTGCTCAGGGACGAGCGAGGCGACACGGTCTGGCCCGGGGCCCGGCAGCACTGGCGGCCCACCTCGCCGGTCTTCCGCTCCTATGCCCTGAAGCTCTGCCGGGCCATGGCCGAGCACTACCGGGACAACCCCTATCTGGTGGCATGGCATGTGGGCAATGAGTATGGCTGCCACAATCGCTTCGACTATTCCGACGATGCCATGAGGGCCTTCCAGCGTTGGTGCCGCCACCGTTACAAGGACATTGAGGCCGTCAACAGGGCCTGGGGCACGAATTTCTGGTCGCAGAGACTGAGTGACTTCTCTCAGATTCTGCCGCCGCGTTTCATCGGTCAGGGGAATTTCCAGAATCCGGGACGCATGCTGGACTTCGAGCGGTTCAGCTCCGATGCCCTCAAGGATTTCTACATGGCTGAGCGTGACACCCTGGCTGGGATCACTCCGGATATACCTTTGACCACCAACTTCATGGTCAGCGCAGGCGGATTTGTCCTGGACTACGACGACTGGGGTGACCAGGTGGACTTTGTGGCCAATGACCACTACGCGACGCCGGGCAGGGATCATCTGGAGGAGCTGGCCTATTCCTCCAGCCTGGTGGATGCCATTGCCCGTCGGCGTCCTTGGTGGCTTATGGAGCAGTCCACGTCGGCGGTCAACTGGCGGCCGGTCAACCCCCGCAAGGAACCCGGACAGCTGGAGCGCGATTCCCTGGCTCACCTGGCACTCGGAGCTGATGCCATCTGCTATTTCCAGTGGAGGCAGTCCCGGGCTGGCGCGGAGAAGTTCCACTCGGCCATGCTGCCTCATGCCGGCGAGGACACGGCCGTCTTCCATGACGTCTGCCAGCTGGGAGGGGACCTGCAGGGGCTCTCCCAGGCCGGTCTGGCCGGCAGCACGCTGGCAAAGGCCCCACTGGCGCTGGTCTTCGACTATGGGAGCCAGTGGGCCAGCTCCCACGCGTCCTCGCCCAGCGAGCGGGTCGAACATGGTCAGGAGCCACCGGTCTGGTACCGTGCCTTTCTGGACAACGCCATCCGGCCTGATGTCCTACCGGTCAGGGCCGCCTGGGAGGAGTACCCGTTGGTGGTCCTGCCAGCCCTCTACCTGATTGACACCGATCTCTCCAAACGGTTGCACAAGTATGTCCATAGTGGAGGGCGGCTGATCGTCACCTGGGGCAGCGGTATCGCCGACGAGCAGGACCGCGTCTGGACCGGTGGGTATCCGGGGCCGCTTCGGGACCTGCTGGGGCTGTCGGTCGAGGAGTTCGCACCCATGGCTCCCGGCACGCCTGGTGTTCTGGACCATCTGGATCTGAACAACGGGGTCACGGCTCGAGATTGGGCCGATGTCATCGGCCATCTGGACAAGGGCACCAAGGTTCTGGCAAGCTACCGGGCTGATCCCTGGACGGGGATGGATGGCATGCCGGCCATGACCGTCCATGACTGGGGTCATGGCAAGGCCGCCTACCTGGGTTGCCGTCTGGATGCCCAAGGTCTGGCCAAGGTCATTCCTGCCCTGTTGGAGGCCTTGGACGTTGCCGATATGAGATCGGCTCAGGGCGACCCCGATCTGTTGAGAGTTGAGCGGGTCAGCGAGGATGATCGGACGCGCTTTGTCTTCCTGTTCAATCGGACCAGGCATCCGGTGCAGGTTCAGGTGGAGGGCCAGGTCCTGGTGGGCTCGCTGGCAAGCCTTGACGGGGGTGGCAAGCAGGCCAGTCTGCAGGTCAATGGCGCGCTGGTGCAGCGTGTGGTCGGCCATCGGCATTGAGCTGGTGAATCCTGTACATGCCGGAGAAGATCAGCTCGGGATCGTAGACCTCGATCAGGTCGGTGTCTTGTGAGAAGGTACGACCCATGCCGCCCGTGGCCACCACATGGAAGTCCCGTCCTATCTCACTGCGGTACTGGCGGATGATCCGCTCCAGGCCGCCGAGGAAGTTGTAGTAGAGTCCGGCCTGCATGGCCGTCCTGGTGCCCGTGGCCATGATGGTCTGAGGGCGGGTGATTTCCACCTGGGGCAGCTGGGCGGTCTGGCCGGCAAGGGCCTGGGCTCCCGAGCGGATGCCCGGTACGATTAGGCCTGAACGTATGGCGCCCTTGGCGTCCACATAGTTGAAGGTGGTGGCCGTGCCGAAGTCGATGACCAGGACCGGCCCTCCGTAGCGGTGGAAGGCGCCTACGCAGTCAGCGAGACAGTCGGCGCCCAGGGAACGCGGGTCATCCAGTCGTATGTTCATGCCGGTCTTCACGCCGGGGCCCACCACCATGGGGTCGATGGAAAAGAAGCGGATCAGGCAGGACCTGACGGCGTGCATGACCGCGGGAGCCACCGAGGAGATGATGGCGTCCTGCACATCCGCAGTCTTGTAGCCGGCCAGAGCCATGAGCTGTCCCAGCAGAAGCCCGAACTCATCAGCCGTGTGGTCGATTCTGGTGGTCAGCCTGTAGGAGGCGGCGACCCGGTCGCCCTCCATGAATCCGACCTCGATGTTGGTGTTGCCGATGTCGATGGCCAGCAGCATGTCTCTTCCTCCCTGCCGTCGTCCGGGCGCGTGGCGCTTTCCGAATCCATCCTAAGCGCATAAGCCTTGGTGATGGTTTCGGGGAGTATGCTGGTGGGCGGTGATCGACCAGAATGGCGGTCAACCGCAGCATAAGGATTCGTCAATGAATGCAGATCGACACGGCACGCATGCCCACGGCAGCGTGACCGCAACAGATACAGATGCGGCCCAGGAGTCAGGCCCCAGCACTGACCCCGAACTCAACGCCAGGATCAGGCCCATGAGGTCGGGCGGCAACACCCTGCCCTGGAAGCTGCTCAGTCTCCTGCTGGCCCTGGCCTTGGCCCTCTCCCTGTGGGCTGGGCATCGTGGAGTCGCTGGCCAGGCCGAGGGCGGAACCGTGGCGGACACGGTCACGGTGGGACTCAAGCTGGCTCCCACCAATCTGGACATCCGCAACCAGTCGGGCACAGCGCTTGATCAGCTCCTGATCGGCAACGTCTATCAGGGTCTGGTGTCACGGGATTCCCGGAACCGGGTGCGTCCGGGCCTGGCCAGGACCTGGAATGTCTCCGAGGACGGCCTGGTCTACACCTTCCACCTGCATGAGGGCATCCGCTTCTCAAATGGTCATGCTCTCCGGGCCCAGGACGTGGTCGACTCCATTCGCGGGCTCATGGCAGGCCACTATCAGGGCAGCGAGATGCTGGAGGGCTTCCAGGGCGTTCAGGCTTCGGATCCGCTGACGGTGCGTCTGACGCTGTCAAGGCCCTACCAGGACCTGCTCTGGCAGCTGAGCGGCCGGGCTGGCCTGGTCTTTGACCGACGGGCCCATTACGACATGAAGACCCAGGCCGTGGGATCCGGACCGTATCTGCTGGACAGCTTCCGCCCAAACGACTCGGTCACCCTCAAGGCCGATCCGCACTACTGGGGCAGCGATAAGCCTAAGACACAAACCATCATCATCCGTTACCTCAATGACGATAACGCTGCCGTCAACGCCCTGCGCAGTGGGGATGTGCAGGTGCTGGCTCCGGTCACTGAGAACCTGGCCAGTCCCTTCCGCAACAACCCCGACTTCCAGGTCAAGGCGGGCGACGACACCGACAAGTACGTCCTGGCCATGAACGGCAAGGGTGTTGCTACATCCGACCTGCGGGTGCGGCAGGCCATCCGCTATGCCATCGACCATCGGCAGCTGATTGCCTCCCGGGGCGGATCGGACGGTGCTTTGGGTGGCCCCATACCCTCGCTGGATCCCGGCTATCAGGATTTGACCGGGCTCTATCCCCATGATCCGGAGCAGGCACGGCGGCTTCTGGCCCAGGCCGGGTATGGTCCCGACCACCGGCTGAAGCTGCGGCTGACCTACGCCAACACCTACGGTAGCGAGTTGGGCGATCAGCTGCGCTCGCAGCTGCGCCAGGTGGGCATCGACCTGGACGTGCGGGTGGTGGAATTCTCGGTCTGGCTGCAGGACGTGCATGCCAACAAGGATTACGACCTGTCTCTGGTGGATCATGGCGAGAGCCACGACTTCCATCAGTGGGCCAACCCCGGCTACTACTACAACTATGACAATCATCAGGTCCAGGAGCTCTACCAGAAGGCCATGGCCACGACCTCCGCCGATGACTCCGACAGGCTCCTGGCCCAGGCCGCCCGGATCGTCAGCAACGACGCGGCGGCGGACTGGCTCTTCAATTACCGGGTGACCACGGCCTGGCGGACGGGGTTGGAGGGCTTCCCAGTCGATTTGAACCAGTCTCTCATGCCCTTGTCCGACGTGATTTATAGGCGGGCATGACCATGGCCAGATTCCTGATGCGGCGCCTGGTGCTGTTCCTCTTAGCACTGATGGGCATCTCCCTGCTGATCTTCCTGGCACTGCGCATCCTGCCCGGGGATGTGGCGGCTGTCATGGCCGGGCTGGATGCCCCACCCGAACGTGTCGACCGGTTGCGTCGGCAGATGGGCCTGGACCGCTCCTATCCTCGGCAGTATCTGGATTGGATCAGCGACTTTCTGAAAGGGGACCTGGGCAGGTCCATTCTGACCAACCGTTCCATCGCCTCCCAGGTGGGCATACGGGCCCAGATTACTTTTCCGCTGATTCTTTTGGGACTGGGCGTGGCCCTGCTGCTGGGCATCCCCCTAGGCTGCGCCGCCGCTCTGGCGCGCTCGCCGCGAATGCAGTCCTTCAGCCACATGGCCGCCATCGTGGGTGGATCCGTACCGGCTCTCTGGTCAGGACTGCTTCTGATTATGCTCTTCGCCAAGGGGAGCGGTCTGATCGGCCTGTTGCCCTCCCAGGGCTTTCCCGCTCTCGGCTGGGCTCAGCCGGGGCAGGCTCTGTCGTCCTTGACCCTGCCTGCTCTGTCCACCGGCATCATCGTGGGCGCCGGCATCATGCGGTACACCCGCTCCCTCCTGACCGATATGCTCTCTTCGGGGTATGTGGACATGGGCATGGCCTGCGGGATGACCCGAACCCAGGCCGCCCTACGCATCGGTCTGCGGCTGGCCTCCCCCCAGCTGGTTTCGGTGGTCGGGCTGACCATGGCCGAGATGATTACGGGTGTCATGGTCAGCGAGAACCTGTTCGCCCTACCGGGCCTGGGCTCCATGTTGATCACCGATGTGGGCAACCGGGATCTTCCGGCTGTTCAGTCCGAGCTGCTTCTTCTGGCGGCCTTCTTCCTCTTTCTGGGACTCCTGGTGGACGTTACCCATAGGCTGATTGATCCGCGTTTTCGAGGTGCGGCCAGGCAGGAGGTGGCTGACTGATGAGCTGTGAACACGCAGACAGGCCCCGCTTGGGATCGAAGGCCGCATTCCCGGGCCGACTGGGATTCTTCGGACGGATGCGGGTGGTGCTGGCCAGCATGTGGCGCAAGGCCTCAGGTCGATACTCGTTGATTGTTCTGGCCGTATGGATCCTGGTCTCCCTGGTCTCCAGGTTCTGGACCCCGGTGCCTATCTGGACCACCGACGGGTACCGGATCTGGCGGGCCCCCAGCCGCGACCACCTGTTGGGTACGGACGGCACTGGAGCAGACATCCTCTCCTGGCTGATGGCGGGGTCGGCAACCAACCTGGCCATCAGCTTTCTGGCTGTCATCCTGTCAGGCGTACTGGGACTTCTTCTGGTCATGGCCATGGTTTCGCACCGCTCTGGAGTATCGCAGACGGTCGTAGTCCTGGTCGATGCTCTGATCTCCCTGCCTACAGTGTTGTTGGCTCTGATCCTGGCCGTTCCCCTGGGGCCCAGCATCGCCGTGGTTGTCGTGGCCTGCGGATTCGGCTACGGACTCAACCTGGCCCGAATTGTAAGGCCCCAGGCGCTCCTGGCGGCGGAGTCGGACTATGTGCAATCCGCCCGGCACAGCGGAGTCGGGTCCTTCAGAATCTTCTGCACCCATCTGGTGCCCAATGTCATTCCGGTCCTGTGCGTGCAGCTTTCCATGTCGGCGGGGACCTCCGTTCTGGCTGAAGCAGGGTTGACCTACCTGGGGGTGGGTGTTCCCGCCGGTCTACCCTCCTGGGGGCACTCGCTGACCACCTCGGTCAAGTTCATCAACGTCTTTCCGCTGACCGTGCTCTGGCCTGGCCTGGTGGTCACCATGGTGGTGGTGGCGTTGAACCTGTTCGGAGATGCCCTGCGGGATGCCATCGATCCGGTTGCCAACCCCAGGCTCAGGGCCGCTGTAGCTGCCGCCGGACGGTCCGCTCTTCGGTCTGAGGAGTACCAGGAAGCATCTGCGCAATTAGACGACTCCGATCATCATGTCGATAACGCGATCCATGCAGGCGAGGGAGGCAATGATGTCGCTGAGTATTGACGGCCTGAGCCTGTCCATCAATGGCCGCACCATTCTTGACCGGGTGAACCTCAGGGTAGCGGATGGGCAACGGGTCGGCCTGATCGGCTCCTCAGGCTCCGGAAAGTCGATGATTGCCCGCAGTGTCCTGGGTACAGCACCTCTGACGGCCTCCCTTTCGGGATCCATTCTGGTGGATGGGCTTCAAATTCTAGGTTCCGATGACCGGTCCCTGGCGGACTTGCGCGGTTCTCGGATGGGCATGATCTTTCAGAATCCTTCCACGGCTCTGAACCCGGTCAAGAAGGTCTACAGCCAGGTAGAGCTCCCTCTTCGCCGCCACTACCGCTTGAGCGCCCAGGAAAGGCGCAGGCGGGTCATGGAGATATTGCAACGGGTCGGGTTGGATGCGGATCTGGCTGGCTCCTATCCGCATGAGCTGTCAGGGGGTCAGCAGCAGCGGGCGGCTATAGCCACGGCCCTCGTCACCAAGCCCAGACTGATACTGGCAGACGAGCCCACCACAGCCCTGGATGCCATCACCCAGCGGCAGATTGTTGACCTACTGGTCTCCCTGGTCGACCAGAGCGGGGCCTCCCTCCTGTTCATTACCCATGACTTCTCCGTCCTGGCCCGGGTTGCTGATTACTGCTACATCCTCGACGCGGGCCGATTGGTGGAAAGCGGGCAGACGCAGAGCATTCTGCGCGACCCATCCAGTCCACAGGGCAGGACTCTGGTGAGAGCTGCCAGAGAGTTGACGCTGAGCGCAGATGGAGGCAAGCATGAGGCTGACTGACGATGCACCTGCCGATCCGATCCTGACCGGAAAGGGCCTGACCAAGGTCTATGCCTCCACGGGCAGCGGCATGGCTCGAAAGGCCGCGGTTGACGGAAT
The DNA here is from genome assembly GCF_000499285.1 of Bifidobacterium sp. 7101. Lineage (GTDB taxonomy): Bacteria > Actinomycetota > Actinomycetes > Actinomycetales > Bifidobacteriaceae > Bombiscardovia > Bombiscardovia apis_A. The sequence goes on along the minus strand of NZ_AWUN01000004.1, from coordinate 124,405 downwards.
CGATGTCTCACTCCTGCCGGGGGAGTGCCTGGCAATCATAGGGGAGTCTGGTTCAGGGAAGACCACGCTTTCCCGTCTGCTCCTTGGCCAGTTGAGGCCTGATGCCGGACAGGTGGCATACGAGGGCAGACCAGTTCTGCATGGTTCCCAGGCCGCCAAGGCGCTTGCCCGGGACTCTGCTCTGGTCTTTCAGAATCCCTTTGCCTCCCTGGATCCCCGGTGGACCATTGGCCGGTCAGTCGCTGAGCCTCTTCTGGCTGCCAGACGCAGGGGGAGCGGGCACCTATGGCATCGTCGTCAGGACGGGACGGGTCTTGCCGATCAGGTGGCCAAAGTCTTGTCAGCGGTTCAGCTTGACCCCGACAGGCTTATGACGGCCTATCCCTCGGATCTGTCCGGAGGCCAGGCCCAGCGGGCGGCCATAGCCCGGGCTTTGATTGTCAAGCCCCGGATACTCTTGGCTGATGAGCCTATGAGCGCCGTCGACGTCTCGGCGCGCGTAGGGATTCTCCATACACTTCAATCCATCATGGCACAGTCCAGGCAGCAGGCCGATCCGTCGAATGGCATGTCCATGATCATCATCTCCCATGATCTGGGCGTTGTCCAGCACATCGCAGACAGGGTCATGGTGCTCGTCCGGGGCAAGGTGGTGGAGGAGGGGCCGGTGAACGCCATTCTCAATCATCCCAAGCAGTCCTATACCAGGCAGTTACTGGCAGCTGCGACCCTGTAGGTACCGGATTCATCCGGCATTCCGGTAAGCGGAATTACATGAGGACATGCCCGTCCTGGCCGGGATGAAGGTGGGCGGCGGGAGCACATGCGCAGAGCAATCGGGCGGATGAGGACTGCATGTGATTTGACGGTTGTGAGAGGGAGTCGTAGACTGTTGGTTAGTTACTCAAGTAACTAAGTAATAAACAGTTGTAAAAGGTCCTAATTCGACGCTCCGAATCAAGGCAGACAAGGCGGTCAAACGATGGCGATCGAAATACCGGATGGTCGGCCCGTTTTTGTGAAGGTGGCAGACCGGTTGGCCGAAGCCATAGCCGAGGGTCTGGTCGCCGACGGTGAAAGGATTCCCAGCACCACGGAAATCTCCACCGCCTACCAGATCAACCCGGCCACCGTTCTCAAGGGGATGAACCTACTGGTCGACCGGGGCCTTCTGGAGAAACGGCGGGGACTGGGCATGTTTGTCGCTGCCGGTGCGGGCCGGAGTGTTCGTGAGCGTCGCAGGAGGGAACTCCTGAACGGAAGGTTCCAGGATCTGGTCGAAGAAGCCAAGGCTCTGGAAGTATCCCGTGAGGACCTGGACGCCATCATAGAAAGGGTCTACCAATGAGTCTGACAGTTTCCAAGGTGGACAAATCGTACGGAAAGCTGAAGGCCCTGGATGAGATCTCACTCTGCTTTGAGCCCGGCAATATATACGGACTCTTCGGGCGGAACGGGGCCGGCAAGTCCACCCTGTGCAATCTGATGACGGGCAGGGCACTTCCTGACCAGGGGCTGATCCACCTGGATGGAAGCGATCTGGTCAACGACTCAAGAATCGCTCGCCGCGTGGCCCTGGTCAACGAAACCTGGCCCTATCCATCCCGACGGCACATTAGACAAGCATTTGCCATGGCCGAGGGGTTTTACGGCGGTTTCGACTGGGACTTGGCTGAGGGTATTCTTAAGAGCTTCGCGTTGAGGCCCACTGACACCTTTGCCTCCCTTTCCATGGGGCAACGTCAGGTGGTAAAGGATGTCATCGGACTCTGCCTGCCTGTGGAATACCTCATTCTGGATGAACCGACGACAGGAATGGATGCGGCGGCCAGGGAGAGGATCTACTCCTTTCTTCTGGAGGCCTATCAGCGTCGCGGACCGACCATGATCATCGCCACCCATATCCTCAACGAGGTCAGCCAGCTCATCTCCCGCGCCACGATCATCGACCAGGGGCGGGTCCTGCGATCTTTCAGCGTGGATGATCTGTCAGCCCTGGGGACCACTGTCACCGGCCGTCCGCGCGACGTGGAGGGCTACCTTGCACAGGGCGATCCGAAGCTGCTGGGCAGGCAGCGCATCGGCGACCTGCTGCGCGTCAGCTTCGAGGGTCCGGTGCCCGACGAGCAGCCCAAGGGGCTTATTGTCGCCCCCATGGATTTGCAGACCTACTTCGTCCAGATTACGGAAGGTGCGGCACAATGAGTAACACGCAAGTTGCAGAGTCGGTAGGGACGAAGGCCAAGCCGGGGCCAGATAGCCCCGACCTAGGTGCTGGACATGCTGAAGGCCGGGCTCGAATCAAGAGCTTCCTGTCGCCTGCGGTGCAGACCCGGATGACCTTGCGCTTACAGGTGATGCCGAGGCTGATCGTCTTTTTGATTTGGGCTCTCGTCCTCGCTCTGGGAGTTATGGGGTTTATCCCCTTGAGCTCTGGATTCACCGGTCTGTTCACCGAGATGGTACTCATGGCCACCGCCTTTGTCTGCTCACTGACGACTTTCCGGCCCCTGATCTCCAACGCTGTGACCCGTTCTACAATCGCATGGACCCAGACCATCTCCAATGTGGTCATGGCCCTGGCGACAACCACTTTCATGATCGTGATCGCGATTATCAGCAGCCTAGGCCAAATCGGATGGATGCCTTTTACGGAAAGTTACCAAAGATTTCTCGAACAGGGCTGTTCGCCTTGGAGGCTGACTCTTGATCCCTGGAGCGTGTCATGCTTTAACCATTCGTATGTCCAGCAGCCGTCCCGTTGGCTGGCTCTGGCGCTGCATATCTTTATGGTGCAGGTGGTCTTCGTTCTGCTGGGTCAGGTGCTGGGTGACCTCGCTGCCCGTCTTGATTTAAAAGGCGGATGCCTGCTGCTGGTAGGGTTGTTGATCTGTGTTGGTTTCTGGCATTCGATTTCCGGCTGGAATTTCTGGGGATGGCCGCAGACGGCGGTTCAGATGATCAACCTGGCGCGCGGCCATTGGATGTACAAGACCTTGAGTCCCTTCATGAATACTGACCTATGGGGATACTTCACCGTGTATGTGCTCTGGCCCCAGGTGGTTTTCACCCTGGTCTTCTCCGCCATATGCATTCTGTTCAGCTACTGGCTCACCAGTCGTCGGCAGCTATCGGCCATCCAAGGGTTCAGCATTCTCAATTAGTGGCAGGATGGTTGCATCCCGGCGACGATTGACCACATGGTCGTTCGCCCACTGCTTGACTCCTGCCGGGGCAATAGACTGGGGAATCATGGTGGACATCCAGGATGCAGGGCAGGCGCTGAAGCGGTATTTCGGATATGAGTCCTTTCGCCCGGGTCAGGAGGATCTGGTCAAGGCCATCCTGAATGGGCGGGACTGCCTGGGTGTTATGCCGACTGGGGCCGGCAAGTCCATCTGCTATCAGATTCCTGCCACTCTTCTGGACGGTCTGACCATCGTCATCTCTCCCTTGGTCTCCCTGATGAAGGACCAGGTGGACGGGTTGGAGGATGCCGGCATTCAGGCCGGGTTCGTCAATTCGACCCAGGATATGGATGAGCAGTCCCTGGCCCTGGCTCAGGCCGCCCAGGGACGTAGCAAGATCCTCTATGTGGCACCCGAGCGGTTGGATGCCCCTAGATTCAGGGAATTCGCCCAGCATACAAAAATTTCCCTGCTGGCTGTGGATGAAGCCCACTGCGTATCCCAGTGGGGTCAGGACTTCCGCCCTGCCTACTTGGGCATCGGCGATTTCATAAGATCCCTGCCTAACCGGCCCACGGTGGCAGCCTTCACCGCTACGGCGACCGAGAAGGTCCGGCGCGATATCGTATACATGCTGGGCTTGGACGACCCTTACGTCGCGGTGACGGGATTCGACAGGCCCAACCTTTTCTTCGACGTGATCAAGCTGGAGAGCAAATACAAGAATCGCTGGGTGGTCCAGTATGCCCTGAAGCATGGCGATGACTCAGGCATCGTTTACTGCGCCACCCGCAAGGAGACCGAAGCCCTGGCGGATGATCTGACCAAGGCCGGTGTCGGCGCTGTCAGCTACCACGCTGGCATGGATGCCCAGGACAGGGAACAGGCGCAACGGGACTTCGTCAACGACAAGGTGCAGGTGGTCGTGGCCACCAATGCCTTCGGTATGGGCATCGACAAGTCCAATGTGCGCTATGTCATCCATCACAACATGCCTGAGAGCATCGAGGCCTACTACCAGGAGGCCGGCAGGGCGGGACGCGACGGCGAGCCGGCTCGTTGCTCCCTGCTGTGGAACGAGAGCGACATCGTCACCCGCAGGCGCCTGCTGGACATGGACAACGGCAACGACAGACTGACTGGTGAGCAGGCTGAAGCCGTCAGGGCCGAACACCGGCGGTTGCTCAATGTCATGATCGGCTACTGTCGAACCACTGGTTGCCTTCACCGGTACATGCTGCGGTACTTCGGCGAAGAGGTGGACCAGGCTGCTGCAGGTCTTTCCCCTGCCGAGGCCGATAAGGGCAAATCCGTACCAGCAGGGCGTCCCGAGACGGGCAGCGGCGGCTGCCAGAACTGTTCCAACTGTTTGAGCACCTTCACGACCATCGATGTCAGCGATGTGGCCCGTGCCATCAGCAGATGCGTACATGACGTGCATCAGGGGTTCGGTTCCGCCAAGATCGCCCAGATCCTCCGTGGCTCGCGCTCGCAGGACCTTCTTCGGCGCGGGCTGGATCGGTGCCCCAGCTATGGCGTCCTGGCCCAGGTTCCAGAGGCACGAATCCGCGACGTGCTCAACCAGATGGCTTCGGACGGGTATCTGTACATCACCGAAGGACGGCTGCCTATGGTCCACTTCGGACCAAAGGCCGCGCAGACGGTCAGTCCGGACTTTCATTATGAGATCAAACGGACGGAACGCCCGAGTGCTTCAGGCAAGGTCTTTGGTGGCGGGACTTCTTCGACACTCGGCGATGACGGTCTCGAGCAGGCCGGTGCAAGCGATGCCAGCCCAGAGGACGAGGAACTTTTCCAGAAGCTGCGCGACCTGCGGACCAGCATAGCCCGCGAGATCGGCAAGCCTCCCTATATCGTCTTCTCCGACAAGGCGCTGCGCGATATGTGTCGCCTTCGGCCCGTCGATGATGCGACCTTCCTGGCTGTCAACGGAGTGGGGCAGCACAAGCTGGAGCAGTATGGACCCCAGTTCATGGGGGTCATCTCAGAGTTCTCGGCCAGAAAAGCAGTGAATGTGATCATGGGTGCCGCCGGATCTGATAGGTAGGTCGGCCTACCATGAGATATACATGACTTCATCAAGGTTGCCTTTCATACCGGGCGCCCGACAGGAAAGGAAATAACAATGGCTGACAAACCTATTGTGGAGAGCTTCCAGCTGGATCACACCAAGGTCAAGGCGCCCTATGTTCGTCTGATCGACGAGGAGAAGGGCCCCCAGGGAGACATCATCTCCAACTATGATCTGCGCTTGGTTCAGCCCAACCAGAATGCCATTCCGACTGCCGGGCTGCATACCATTGAGCACACAATCGCCGTGCTCCTGCGCGAGCGCATTCCCGGCTATATCGATTGCTCGCCTTTCGGCTGCCGGACGGGCTTCCACCTGCTGGCCTGGGGTCGTCATTCGACCGAAGATGTGGCCAAGGCTCTGAAGGAGTCGCTGGAATTCATCGCCGAAAAGGCCACCTGGGATGATGTGCCCGGCACCGAGATCACTTCCTGCGGCAACTACCGTGACCATTCGCTCTTCTCGGCCAAGCAGTGGAGCCGCGACATCGTAGCAGCTGGTATCAGCTCCGATCCTTACGAGCGCAAGCTGGTCTGAGCTTCAAAAACGTGGAAACTGGGCAAGGGCTGAACCCTGCCCAGTTTTTTTTATGAAGTCTTTCCGTCTAAAACGTGTGGTGCGAATCGGTCTCTTGCGCCTGATTTTTGGTGTTCGTTCGGGGCAAGGAGCTCCAGTGGCATGTGGTCATGCTAACCCGTCTGGTCAGCCGGCATAGCGTGGTCAACATGACCCGTGCCCGTCGTCTGCGCTCGGAAGGCCGGGTTCAGGAGAGCGCAGAATAGCCCAAACTATTCCCCGATTCGCTCAATGCGTACTCACTTCGTGACTGCCTGCTGATGGATACACTCGTACTTCGGCAATCGCGGGGGCGGGTCTCGCCCCTGCCGCACCGGTCGAGAAAGAGGTAGCCACAGTGAGCAGGTACGCGATGGAAACTGCACGTTGGATCCGTCATGCCACAATGGACGACTTTGAAGCGATCATGCCTGTCTACGCCTACGCCAGAAAGCGGATGGCCGAGACCGGCAACCCCCGTCAGTGGGGGGACAAGTATCCCCTGCCCGAGCGCATCCGCGAGGACATCGCCGGGGGCCACACCATGCTCTTGGTTGACGATGCAGCTGGTATGGATCAAATCCCTGAGGATCCCGTCTACCCTGAACCTGAGTTGGACGAGCATAAGGGCAGCCACGAGCGCATCATCGGCGTCTTCGCCCTCTTCCATGATCCGGAACCTGATTATCGGGTCATCGATGGCAGCTGGCTGGATGACCGGCCCTATACCACCATCCATCGGGTGGCTGCCTCGGGACTGGGGCGTCACGCGGCCGGGGACCTGCTTGATTGGAGCATGCGCCGGTACGAGAACATCCGCGCCGATACGGGGCTAAAGAACTATGCTATGCAGCACATCCTGGAGACTCATGGCTTCACCCGCTGCGGCAACATCATCATGCCTGAGAACAAGGAGATCGAAAACGTGCGGGTGGCCTACCAGCGGCACGATCGTCCTCTTGACCTTGCTGAGCGCGAAAGAGAGGCCAGGCGCTTGGTCACAGTCTGAGAGCGGGGCCAGACCGTCGCAGCGCCGTCGCACAATGGAGCCATGACATTGAGTGCAGCACCGGCATGGCAGTTCTCCGGGCCCGAGGGTCAGCGGCATTACGAGCAAGCTCTTCGGGCCTATCCTGGGCAGATTATCGTGGACTTGCGGACCTTGAAGGCCAATATGGCCACCCTGGTTAAGCTGGTTCATTCCACGAACCCTGGTGCTGCAGTCATGGGAGTGGTCAAGGCCGATGCCTACGGCCACGGGCTCATCCCCGCCGCTCTGGCGGCCTTGTCCGGCGGGGCCACCTGGCTGGGTACGGCCCAGTCCCGAGAGGCCCTGCGTCTGCGCCGAGCAGGCATCGGATCCGACCGTTGCCGGATTCTGTCCTGGATGTTCAATGGGGACCGCGCCCCCTTCGACCAGCTGATTCGGGCTGACATCGACCTGGGGGTCGGTTCATTGAAGACCATGGACATGGCGGCGCAGGCAGCAGATCAGGTTGGTAGGCCTGCCCGTGTCCACATCAAGGTGGACACAGGCTTCGGACGCAACGGCTTTACTCCTGAAACCTTCGGGGATGCCCTGCGCGAGCTCTCCCGCCTGGCTGCTCAGGGCCTGTTGGAGCCTGTAGGTCTTTTCAGCCACCTGGCAGTGGCCGACATGCCTGACGTTGACGAGTTCGTGTCGTCCACTGACGAGCAAATCGCCCTCTTCGAGGAGTTTTCTGACAGGATGACGGCCGCCGGCATGAAGCCCGCAATCCGGCATCTGGCCAACACCGCCGCCACGCTCACCCGTCCAGGAATACGTTATGACCTGACACGTCCTGGCATCGGCCTGTACGGATACGAGCCCGATCCCTCCATGGGGGCTTCGGCCGATTATGGTCTGCGTCCAGCAATGACCCTCCAGGCCCAGCTGGGCACCGTCAAGGATATGCCGGCCGGTCATGGCATATCCTACGGACGCACTTATCTGACGGAGAAGCCGACAAGCACGGCCATCATGCCCCTGGGATACGGCGACGGGATTCACCGATCCGCCTCAGGCTTCGACCGCGAGGGCGCTATGGGCCGAGAGCGCCTGGGTGGCCCCGTCCGTCTGATGACTCGCCAAGGGCCCAAGTTGGTTCGCGTCGCTGGCAGGGTCTGCATGGACCAGTGCGTTCTTGATCTCAAGGGTATGGCTTCCGACTTGGGGACCAGCGAAGGCGATACCGTTGTTCTCTTCGGGCCAGGTCGGGGGGAGGATCAGGCTGAGCCAACCGCAGATGACTGGGCCCGGGCTGCCGACACCATCAGCTATGAGATTTTCACTTGCCTGAGTAGTCGGATTCCACGGCTCTACGTGGGCGTGCATGAGGTGGTCGACCCCGCCGACCTGCACCTGATTGCACCTGAATCCATTCTTTGAGACAACTATCACAGGTAGAACCTAGGCTTGGGGCCTTGTCAAGGCGCAATATAAGTGGTGAGATGAAGTTATGACTACATATACAGGAAATGAACCAAATAATATATCATACACAGCTGTAGCTGACATCACCGGTGGCCGCGAGGGCCATGCGGACAGCCATGAGCCCGATCTCTCCCTGGACCTGGATACACCCAAGGCCATGGGGGGCAAGGGTCAAGGCACCAACCCCGAGCAGCTCTTCGCAATCGGCTGGGGTGCCTGCTTCCAGGGAGCCATGGGTCTGGCCGGCAAGGAGTTGCGCGTGCCGGCCACCAAGCTGGCTCAGAGCAGGGTGCGTACCCATATCTCCCTCGGCGACCAAGGCGAGTCCTTCGGTATCAAGGCTCTGATCGAGGTCTGCCTGCCCGGCGTCGATCGTGAGCTGGCCACCCGCCTGGTGGAACGCACTCAGGAACTCTGCCCATATTCCAAGGCCACGGCGGGCAATGTGCCCACTGAAGTGGTGGTCGTGGACGATTTCGACTGAACGGAGCGGACGCGCCTGATGGGCACTGACGAGGAGGGCGGATCTCGCCTGCTGGCTGAGGGCTACTCCGCCCATGATCAGGAACGGTGGGCACCGGAGCCTCCGAAGACCAGTAGCAGGACTGCCTTCGAACGTGACCGGGCGCGCCTGGTTCATTCTTCGGCGTTGCGTCGGTTGGGGGCCAAGACGCAGATCCTTGTCGCCGGCACTGACGACTTTGCCCGCACACGGCTGACCCATACCCTGGAGGTGGCCCAGATCGGACGGCAGATCGGCACCATGCTGGGCTGCGACCCCGATGTGGTGGACTGCGCCTGCCTGGCCCATGACCTGGGTCATCCGCCCTTCGGCCACAACGGCGAGCGTGCCCTGTCCTCGCTGGCCTCCGAAATAGGAGGATTCGAGGGCAACGCGCAGACCCTTCGCCTACTGACCAGGCTGGAGCCCAAGGTCTTCCACCCGGACGGACGTTCAGCAGGGGTCAACCTGACCAGGGCCGCCCTGGACGCTGCGGTCAAATATCCCTGGACCCTGGCCGAGGCCTCGGCTCATCCCAAGGGGGAGAGGACCGCCAAGTTCTGCGTCTATCCCGATGACCAGGAGGTCTTCCATTGGCTTAAGCAGGGAGCACCGCAGGCCAGCACGCCTATGGAGTGCCAAGTCATGGATCTGGCTGATGACATCGCCTACAGCGTTCACGACGTGGAGGATGCCATCGTGGTCGGCTCATTCGTGCCCGAACGACTGGCTGAGCCTCGAATCATCGATGGCGTGGTCCGGGCCGCCCGATCCTGGTATGGGGACCGTTGGAATGCTGACCAGCTGGTCCGGGCATTGGAGACCGTCCGTGGCATGTTGCCGCTGGGTTTCGATGGGTCACGCCGCGCCCTGGCTACGTTGAAGAACACCACCAGCTATCTGATAGGCCGCTTTGCCGACTCCGTGGAGGCAGCCACTCGAAGCCGTCACGGCCAAGGTCCGCTGACCAGGTACTCGGCTGGGCTGGTCATTCCTCCCCGGACCTCCTATGAGATTGTGGCCTTGAAGGGGATTGCCGTCTACTTCGTCATGGCTCCACGCGAGAAGGAACCCTTCCACGAGGAGCAATTGAAGATTGTGACTGACCTGGTTGAGGTAATGATGGCCGACTCGCCAGCACCCTCGGATGCTCTGGAGGATGTCTTCCTGGAGGATTGGCGCCAGGCGGGTTCGGATGGGGAGCGCCTGAGGGTGGCCATCGACCAGGTGGCCTCACTGACGGACGGTTCGGCGCTGGCCCTGCATTCCCTGGTCTGTCCGTAGGCCTGCGGTATTTATGCCGGGCGCAACACATCGCCCTGGGCCGGTAGGCTGGGTGTCATGTCCGGAATGATCAAGAAGGAAGACATCGAGAAGGTCAGAGCCAAGGCCGATCTGTATGAGATTGTATCTGAAAGCGTGACCCTGAAGCCTTCCGGTTCCGGTACTTACATGGGTCTGTGCCCCTTCCATGACGAAAAGTCTCCTTCTTTTTCGGTGCGTCCGTCAATGGGGGTCTGGCACTGCTTCGGTTGCGGTCTGGGCGGTGATGTCTTCACCTACGTGGAGCAGGAGGAGAACGTCGAGTTCGGCGATGCCGTCGAGATTCTGGCAGACAAGTACCAGATCGAGCTGCATTACGAAAACTCCCGTCAGGATAAGCGCCGCGGGTCCAAACGTTCCCGGTTGCTGGAGGCCAATGAGGAGGCCCAGCGTTTCTTCGTCTCGCAGATCATGAGCAAGGAGGCGTTGGCGGCGCGTAAGCTCTTGGCAGGCAGGACCTTCTCCCAGGCTGACAGCGCGCATTTTGGCTGCGGATATGCCCCACGCGGATGGGACAACCTGGTTCGCCACCTGTCCACCAAGGGTTTCACCCAGCAGGAGATGCTGGATGCCGGACTGGCCAGGCAGGGGCAACGTGGGGTTTACGACTACTTCCGGGGCAGGGTCACCTGGCCTATCAGGGATTCCACGGGTCGCACCCTGGGCTTCGGCGCTCGCAAGCTCTATGAGGACGACGGCATCAACGCCAAGTACATCAACACGCCGGACACACAGCTCTACCGCAAGAACCAGGTGCTCTACGGCATCGATTTGGCCAAGGACGCCATCGTCAAAAAGCGGCAGGTGGTCATCGTGGAAGGCTATACCGACGTCATGGCCTGCCACCTTGCCGGTGTCGACACAGCTGTAGCCACCTGCGGCACTGCCTTCGGCGAGGATCATGCCAAGATCGTCCGCCGGCTCATCTCCGACGATGCCCTTGGTGCCATTCAGCTGGTGGGGCCGGTCCAAGGCTCCCGCGTGGTCTTCACCTTCGACGGGGATGCCGCCGGGCAGAAAGCCGCCTTGCATGCCTTCGGCCTTGACGGGAGTTTTCTGACGCAGACCTTCGTGGCGGTGGCCCGGGAGAATCTGGATCCCTGTGACCTGCGCATCCGCTATGGCGATGAGGCTGTGCGATCCCTGGTAGAGCACGCCCGGCCGCTGTACGACTTCGTCATCGACACCGCCGTGGCCATGTTCGATACGCAGTACACCACCGGGCAAATGGGGGCGGTCAAGGCTGTGGCGCCCATCCTGGCCCAAATCAGGGATCGCTCCCTGGTGGGGGCCTATACCCGCAAGACCGCCAGAAAAATCGGCGTGGATCTGGATCTGCTGCGCCAGGAGGTCAACAAGGCCCGTCGCAAGCTGCATGTGAAGGATCAGGATGCCTATGCGGTCCGCACTCCTCACCGCGGTGCGGGTGAATCGGAAGGTCGCGCGGGCCATGGCAGTGACGATGCCATGCGACGCCGCAGGATACAACGTGAGGACGCCCTCCGACAGGGTTACCATCACATCGATGATTCCGTCTTCATTTGTGAGCAGCAGTTCATGGGTGTGCTTATCCAGATTCCTAGAGCGGTCGGATCGGATGCTTTCGCGCAGCTGAGTCCGGACAGTTTCGAGGTTCCTATTTTCCGCTCGCTCTATCGGGCGGTGCAGGCCGCCGGAGGGCTGCCTGACAGGAAGACGCCCCAGGGACTGTGGATGCATAATCTGACCAAGGCGGGCGGGCCCATGCTGGAGTCGGCCATCAATGAGCTGGCCGTCATGCCACTGCCGCTGAATTTGGAAAAGCAGGAGGATAAGCAGAGGGGCTCAGGACTGGGTTCCAAGAAAGGCAATGAGGGGGGCGATCAGGGCGCAGGCTCCGATGACGTGGATGTTCAGTTGAAGCAGCCTAGCGCGGAGGAGCGTCAGTACGCCTCGGAGCTGCTGGCAAGACTGCTGGATGCCACTTACATGAGGCTGATTGCCTCAGCAAAACACCGGATGAACCAGTTGCCAGACGGGCAGGAGAAGTTCGACCTTCTTGGCCAGCTCACCCAATACGAGACCCAACGCAACGAATTGCGCAACCAGGTCTTCGGCAACGCCGAGTGAACTGGTGATCAGATAGGTTAGTCCTCCCAGTCCTTGTCGAAGTTTTTCATGTAACAGGGACGGAGAGGACTTGGACTAGGTGAGGTTTCCTGTTAGGCGGGGAATGAGATCTGGGAGTTGATGCAGGTCATCACAGTGACGATGATCGCGGTAATGATGCCACCCAGATAGGGATTTCTGGTGTGACGGTAGATCGCCCGGGTCACCAGAGGCATGACGGCCAGCGGGACCAAGGGTGTCAGCATCCAGTCCGGTATCTGCGTGTTGTTGCCGAACAGGCCGTTGACTCCAGTGACGAAGAAATACCCATATCCAACCACTGCTATAAGCAGGGCCGGCAGCATGTTGAAGAATGCCAGCAGACCTATGTTGGCTGTTGAGTTCCTCCCGAATGAGGTGGAGTAATTCAGGCTATTGATGAAGACCGATGTGGTTCCGTAGGCTACAAGGAAGAAGGGCAGTAGCTTGAGCATCTCAGGAATCTTGTCAGCAGTGAATGGCCTGGCGGCCCAGTACCAGAACCTGAAATCGGAGTTGAAAAGGAACTTGCAGGTGAAGATCAGCAATATCGCCAGAAGACTCACCGTCAGTGCAAGTGTTATTGTCTGCCACAGTCTTTTTCCGCCGATAGGCAGATCCAAGTCCGAGACTTTGGTGCCCCTCTTTCGGGCATACATGCGGTACCACAGAACTGTCAGCGCAATCATGAATATGGCGTTCAGGCAGCCCCACACACCATAGAACAAGGGCATACCTTGCCGAAAGTAGTTGCCGATATGCTTGTCGACTTTCAGCCCGAACAACGTCAAGGCGCTGGCAACTGAGAAGGCGGTGGCCAACAGAAGGCAGACCCAAAGCCATACTGAACCTCCCTTATAGGCATCAGCTTGACGCATGCGTGCCGGTTCCTCTGATCCGGCCTTTTTGAAGAGGCTGGTTCTGACTAGACATAGTGTTCCATAGACCATGAAGAGCATGAGGCCGATCAGTCCAAGAAGCCCTCCGATCATTTTGACAGGATAGATATGATTGCTGTCGGCAAGGTTGGTTTGCATGTTGAAAGCTCTAACCATGAATTGAACAGCATCGGTGCATGGCTGGGATAGGAAGAGCACCGTTCCGTGCGTCCCGTTCTCCATGTAAATGACGTGCGAGGCTTGATGGCCATTGATCTGTTTGTGGTACCACCGGCCGCTGACCCCTGCCGGTGTATGGTCAGTGGGCGTGATGCCGAAGTTGAGGAAGGATCGTGCGTTATTTGATTTGAGGTACTGCGGGTTGGGCTTGATTTTGCCAGTTGACGTATCTTTTTCCTTGAAAGAGTAGTCATCGTATTTGCCTGCGAGTACTCCAACGGTGCGCTCGCGGTAGTAGTTGAAATACTTGCCATTGGTGTTTTTCTTGGCTGCTTCGACGACGTTCGTCTTGCCGGGAACATACCCGAAGGCGGCTGTCTCGTTGTCCTTATACACCGGGTCTCGGCTGACATAGAGCACGGTCTTGATCAGTGGATGCTGGCGCTTGTTGTCGATCAGGATGGATTCATGGATGGTGTTCCCACCTCTTGAATGTCCTGAAACTCCTATCCGGTCAGCATCGACGAAGGGGAGCGAGGTGAGGTATTCCACTGTGTCATAAAGTCCTCGTCCGTTTACCAGCCATTCCTGGTCATTGAGAATTTCGGATTCACCATGGCCATAAAGGTCGAAAGATACCACCACGAAACCTCTGCGAGCCCACTCAATCTGGAAGTCATCGCTTTTTTCCTTGTTGGTGTTGCCTCCGTGAGCAAAGACAATGGCAGGTGCCGGGTGTTTAGGAGAAGCTGTTTTTGGCTGGAGCATATCCATGCTCAATCGGTGGCCTGACGGCGATTCAATTTGCAACGTCTCCTTGGTAACGTGTCCCCCATCGGTTTGAGCCAGATTGGACATAAGTCCACACGCCAGACAGAGAATGAGGGAAATGGCCAGACCGACGGCTGGATTATGAATAATGTCGGATTTTTTCATGGATTCATCCTTTTTGCGATGTTTGCGTAGTCGTCCAGGATTGTTTCTTTCATTGATGATCCTCTTTGCTCATCGGGTATATGGGTGCCGAAACCAGCAACGACTACGGCAGACCTTGTTTTGGTGCAAGACAGAGCGCAGTAATCGATCCCCGTGCAGATAACCGGTAATGCCTTACTAATATAGTATTACCGGTAAGGCATGACAAATTGTTTTTTTGTACCTAATTTGGCTCTGTGGCACATTCTCAAGTACCGAGTGGGTGGGCGGAATACGCTGCGGTATTAGGCTTGAACATACAACGCCGAAGGACAGCTTTACATTACAGCCAAGAGTTCGTCGCCTATAATGCCAACCTTTCCCGATTCGCATATCAGCAGTTGGAGCATGGCCAGTCCCGACCTGGGAGTCCAGCCAATCCCAGTTTGATCAACATAATGGCAGTTGCTCAAGTGCTTAATCTGAGTCTGGATGAGCTGCTACCTGATCCATGGCCGGATCTTCATACTAAGTAATGTGCAGTAGCGCTATTCTCAAGACAAGCCCTGCCGATAGGGTGAATGCATGAATACGGAGCATCAAGAGGAAGAAAGTCGTGCCGGGTCGAATGACAAAGCCCAGTCTGCTGTGGGTCGCCGACCGCTTGCGGTCTTTTGGGACATGGACGGAACCCTGATTGATTCAGAGCCTTATTGGCATCAGGCGGAGGTTGATCTGGTGCGTGAGCATGGAGGAGACTGGAATGCCGACATGGGCTGGCAGGTTTCCGGCAAACCCCTGACCAAGGTGGCAAGGGTGATGCGAGAGCGTGGTCTTGATCTTCCTGAGGATCAGATTCCAGATTTATTGATTGATGGAGTGATCGCCATGGAGGAGCTTCACATGCCATGGATTGAAGGGGTTCGTGCCATTCTGACAGACCTGGTTGAGGCTGGAATCCCCTCGATCCTGGTCACTACTTCGCCACGCCGCATGGCTCAGGCTGTGGTCGCTAAGGCGCCCGAGGGGGCTTTTGCCGACTACGTTTGCGGTGATGATGGGCTGGCGCAGAAGCCCGATCCTGCACCCTATCTGCATGCGGCCAGTCTGGTGGGCATCAACAGCCATGATTTGATGGCCTCCTGTTTGGCTTTCGAGGATACCTTGACCGGTATCACCTCAGCTGTAGCCTCAGGAGCAACCACTGTGGCCTATACCGGCACCAACCCGGTCGACACCTCATCAGGTCCTCAGTTCACTTCCATAAATAACTATAGGGGAGTCACCGTGGATGATCTGACCGCGCTGATTGCCAAGCGACTCGGACAATCAGGATCGCTAGATGTGCGGACTTGTTGAATTGATGTAGTTAGTGCAGCGGCCGGTATTTTCGACTGGAGCCACGTGAAGTGGCCACCGGATACCTTTCAGTCGTCCTTTGCAGTTTATCCATGATAATTTGATCCATGTCCAGATTCAGCCGGTCCGCCAGCTGGATGCAATAGGTGAGCACGTCTGCCAGTTCGTCGGCCGCGTGGTCTTCATCTCCGTCCCTGGGATCATCCCCCCACTGATAGCATTCCAAGAGCTCTGCAGCTTCGATGCAGATTGATTTGGCCAGGTTGGCTGGCGTGTGGAATTGATCCCAGTCGCGCTCGTGCACAAAATTCATCACCGCTGTTTCTGTTTCCTTGCTGATCATGATCCCGAGCCTATCAGCCGGCCCTCCTGCCTTCAGATTGGTGCGGGTTCGTGGCATAGTGAAAACCATGGATTCATCAAGCGCGCCGCAGCCTGTGGTGATGACGCTGCCTTATGGCGATTTCAAAGATGAGGATTTTTCCAAGGCTATTACCGAGTACAAGCAGGCGAAAGCTGTTGGCAGTAAGGGCAGTAAGTTGGAGGGGAGGTTGCTTGAGGAGCTGTTCCTACGCTATCCCACTGTATATATTGTCTCTGCAGACGAAAGGGACAGCAGCAAAAAGCATGGTGGTGGGCCCCCTTATGTGGTTTACGTCGGGGAAACCAACGACATCCGTTCTCGAACCAGGCAGCACATTGAGCTGGATCCGCGGACCCGGACAGATTGGGAACGCTTGGTGCGATTCATGCGCAATCATCAGGACAGGGTCTGCCAGTACATTATCGGTGATCGCCACTTCAATAAGTCCTTGACCCTGGATATGGAAAATCGGTTGATGGGGTATATGCAGAGCGTCGACACGGTCAAGCTGGTTATGAACCGTAGAACCAACGCTCAGGACATGTACTACACCAGTGATGAGTTCGACAGCATCTTTTCCAAGGCCTGGCAGACCCTGCACGAGATGGAGCCCGATCTGTTCCCGGAAGAGAAGGCGATCCTGGACTCCGCCCTGTTCAAGGCCTCGCCCTTCCGCAAACTCACCGATGAACAACGGCGGGCTGAAGAGGCTGTTCTGCATGTGCTGGAGTCGGTCATTATTCAAAACCGTGATGAGGGTTTCCATTCGATGACGGAATCGACAGGTCCGGTTCGAATCAACGATAAAGCCCATACACAGGTTATTGTCGTTCAGGGTATGTCAGGGACTGGCAAGACCGTTTTGCTCAGCCATCTCTTCTACCAGATATGTGCCAGATATGGCATCTATGGGAACCTGAACGGCAGGGACGATGACCGTTCGGCAAAAGCCAGGCAGCGTTCCTACATCATTGTCAACCAGGCCGAGCAGGCTAACGTCTACAACCAGATGGCTCTGAAGCTGGGATTGCAAAAGCAACGCGGACAGTGCGTGGTTGGCGCTGTTCAGTTCATCAACCGGTTCAGCAAGCACACGAATCGAAATGGTCGGTCCACGGGCAGGGCGGCGGACCCCATGAATAGCGTGGACGCTCAGGCGGATGTGGTGCTGATTGACGAGGCGCACCTGCTGCTGACGCAAGGGTCTCAGAGCTACTCCGGAAGCAACCAGCTCTACGACATTCTGCGGCGGGCAAAAGTAGCCATCGTGGTCTTCGACCCGGAACAGGTCTTGCGTGGATCCCAGTTCGTGGATGCCCAGGAAAGTCGGCTTCTGGGATTGACGGGTTCTGAATCCGAAAAGACCTTCTCACGACCCATGATTATCCGCGAAAGGTCACGGGACGGTCAGCATGCACGCGAGGATACTTTCCAGGTCAGTCATGTTCGTTTGGATCAACAGATGCGCATTCAGGCTGACCCTGCAACCTGCGCCTGGCTGGATCGGATGACAGCCAAGGATGGCATCATTGGCCCACTGCATCCGGATCCTTGGGAGCATCCTTACGAGATCAGGGTTTTCGACTCGCCTAAGGTTTTGGAAAAGTTTATTCGCCAAAAGGACCAGGAGCAAAGGGGCGAGGGTTCCTTGGGCCTCTGCCGACTCCTAGCCACCTATGACTGGCCTTATAGCAGCAAGAATCATCCTGATCCACAGGATCCCTCAAAACACTGGCAGGTTGTGTTGCGCCAAGAGGATTCAGGCCGATGGGTGTGGGCCGAGGAGGGGCAGGATGGTGAAGGTGAATTCGCCATGCCCTGGAATTACGAGCTATATGAGGCACAGGGAAACTCTGCTGCAAATCATCGGATTGCCTGGGCTGAATTGCCTTTTACTATCGATGAGGTGGGCTCCATCTTTACCATCCAAGGTTTTGACCTCAACTATGCGGGGGTCATCATCGGCCCCTCAGTTACCTACAGGAATGGAAAAATCGAATTCAAACCAAAGCTCAGTTGCAACACGTTGGCGACCAATCGGCGGTCGGAGCCGGAGATGAATCCTGTGGATAATCTTCGGCACGAGTTCAATGTGCTGCTCAAACGAGGGGTGCACGGATTGGGGCTATTCGCGGTCGATCCCGAGCTTCGGGATCGACTGGCCTGGGCAGTGGGTGGGTTCGCCCAGGTCCGGGACTGACCAGCCTAACGCGCCTACATCGATTGAATGCCAATCAGCGGTATCATGTCCTGGGCCATGATCCATGGCCCAGGACATATTCATGAGAAAGGTGTAGGCGAGTATATGACGACGCGCAAGATCATCCTGGACTGCGATCCAGGTCATGACGATGCGGTGGCTATCCTTCTGGCAGTAGGCGATCCGCGGATCGAGCTGATCGGAGTGACTACGGTTGGCGGCAACCAGAGTCAGGACAAGGTTACCTACAATGCGAGGGCTGTGCTGGAAAAGGCTCATGCGCGCCAGGTGCCGGTCCATGCCGGATGCGATAGGCCGTTGGTGCGTCCTCAGGAAGTGGCCGCGTCCATCCATGGCCAGACCGGCCTGGACGGTGTCGAGCTGCCTGAGCCTACCCGGCCCCTGGATCCTGGCCACGCCGTCGATTGGATCATCGAGACCATCATGCGCGAGGAGCCGGGCACGGTGACTCTGGTTCCCACTGGGCCTCTGACCAACATCGCCATGGCCGTTCGCAAGGAACCCCGCATTGTTGATCGCGTCCGCGAGGTCGTGCTCATGGGCGGCGGCTACCATGTGGGCAACTGGAGCGCTGTCGCTGAATTCAATATCAAGGTGGATCCCGAGGCTGCTCATATCGTCTTCAATGAGTCTTGGCCGGTCACCATGGTGGGGCTGGACCTGACTCATCAGGCCCTGTGCACACCAGAGGTTCAGCAGCGCATCGAGGGCATCGGCACCGATTTGGCCCATTTCGTCAGCGGGCTGATGGACTTCTTCCGCAAGTCCTACCAGGACAACCAGGACTTTGTGGATCCGCCTGTGCATGATCCCTGCACCGTTGCCTATCTGATCGACCCCTCTATTGTGAGCACCCGTCGCTGTCCGGTTGATGTCGAGCTGCGCGGGGACCTGACCTGCGGGATGACCGTGGCCGACCTGCGTGGTCCCGAGCCCTCTGCCGAGGATTGCCACACCCAGGTGGCCGTCAAGCTGGACTTCCAGGGATTCTGGGACCTGGTGGTCAAGGCCATCACCGCGATTGGATGAGATCAATGAAGACTTCGAACACAGTCGAACCCAAGACTGACAAGCCCGATACCACGACCGTTGGCGGCTCAGGCTCTTCCATCGTCGCCTTGATGACGGCACTGATGGCCGCCGTCTTCGCCTTCCAGCTCAATGCCTCCATGCTCTCGCCGGCCCTGACGACCATGGGGACCGAGCTCAATGCCAGCAGATCCAGCATCGGTCTGACCCAGACGGTGTTCTTCACTTCTTGTGCGGTCTTCTCTCTCTTTCTGCCTCGGCTGGGCGATCTGGCCGGCCGCAAGAAGGTACTGCTGGGCATGCTGAGCCTGACGGCGCTGGGATGCGTGGTTTCTGCTCTGGCGCCCAATGTGACGGTGCTTATGATTGGCCGCGTCATTCAGGGAGTGGCCGGTCCGGTCGTCCCCATGACCCTGATCATGCTGCATGCCGAGGTGACTGATGAAGCCCGCTACGCCAGGCTCATGGCTGTCCTCACTGCGGTCAACGGCGGCATCGGCGGCGTGGATGCCATCCTGGGTGGCTGGTTGGCCGGCACTTTCGGCTTCCGCTCGGTCTTCTGGTTCATGGTGGCCATTGCGGTAATCGCCGTACTCCTGGTGGCCCTCTTCGCCCGTGAGAGCTATGCGGACAATCGCCCCCGCATGGACTGGGCCGGTGTGGTCTTCCTGTGCATCGCCTTCCTGGCGGCCTACCTGGCTATCAATGAGGTCGAGAAGCTGGCCCAGGCGCGCTGGATTCTGGTAGTCGTCGAGATCCTGGTGGCTGCGGTCTTCTTCATGATCTTCTGGAAAGTCGAGAGCACCACTTCGGCGCCCATGGTCACCACCACCTACCTCAAGCAGCGGCGTACCTGGGGCCTGCTGCTGACGACTCTCACCACCATGGTCGGTGTCTTCGCCATCATGAACGGGATTGTTCCGGCTCTGGCCCAGGACGGCGAGGTCGGCGTCGGCTTGAAGGCCAGTATCGTCTCCTTTGCCACACTGACCCCATATGCCCTGGTTGGCCTGGTCTTCGGCCCGGTGGCCGGGACGCTGGCCTCGCGCTTCGGCTACCTCAAGGTTCTGAGAGTGGGCCAGTTGGTCAGCGTGCTGGGACTGGTCTTTGGCATCTACGTCTGCCTGGTCCCCAGTATCTGGAGTCTGGTGCTCCTCTCCCTGATCCTGGGCGTCTCCTATGCGGGGACGGCCAACATCATGCTCAACGGGCTGGGCGTGGTTCTGTCTCCTTCGGACAACACCGGGTATCTGCCGGGACTCAACGCCGGAGCCTTCAACCTGGGTTCAGGCCTGAGCTATGCGGTCCTCTATGCATTCATGAGCGGCTTGGCGGCTTCCGGTGGAGCCCGTACCGGCTATGTGGCGGCCATGATCGGCGGCGGCGTGCTGGTGCTGATTGCCCTGGCTCTGTCCTATCTGATTCCGGATCCGGAGCGAATGAACGACAAGTAGTATTGCCATCTGATAGGGGTCCTGCAAATGCAACCTATCCGCAGGACCCCTATTCACGTTTTATGAGCATCCGACTCTGCGCCTATCCGACAAGGGTCAAAAGTCGGGGCCGGACAGACTAGCAGCCAGTAGCGCAAAGTGTTCCGACCCTGGGATCAGGGGCGGAAAATAGCGCCAGGAGAGGTCCTGTAAGCCATGGGTGGGCGCGTAAACTAAGTGAGGAATTCGTTCGCCGGAGGTGACCATGCAACATCGGGTGATCGGACTGCTGAAAAACGAGACCGTCCTGGTCGTCGCGGCAGTCGTCGCTCTCGTATCCTGCATCCTCATTCCTCCCGATCGGCAATATCTGGGTTACATCCACGTCAATACCCTCACCCAGCTGGGATCCCTGATGATGGTGGTTTGCGGATTTCAACGCATCGGGGTCTTCCATGCCATTGGTGCCGGCCTGCTGAGTCGTGTCCGCTCGGTGCGGGGCCTGGCCTTGGTCCTGGTTTCTCTGCCTTTCTTCTCCAGCATGTTCATCACGAACGATGTAGCCTTGGTCACCTTCGTGCCCTTTGCTATTGCTGTTCTCATCATGGCCGGGCTGGAAAACCATGCTCTGCTGATCATCACCCTGATGACCCTGGGTGCCAATGTGGGCAGCATGCTGACGCCCATCGGCAATGCTCATAACTTATATCTCAAGGCCCGCTCCGAGATGCCTACTGGTGAGTTCCTCCTCCTTATGGCGCCTTATGCCTTAGTTGCCGCTTTGATGCTCTTCCTGTGTTGCTGGTTCGCCTTCAGGAATCAGCATCTGAACAAGTTTGAAGGCATGGATGCGCAAGAGATTCGACGCAGTATATTAGCACCCAGGGAGGAGGGCATACAGCCTCAGGTCAAGGAGATGCAGCAGTCCAGCGGATGGCGCATCGCCATCTATCTCCTGCTCTTTCTCGTCTGCTTGCTGGGTGTGGCCAAGCTGATTCCCCAATGGGCCATGGTCCTGGTGGTGGCGGTGACTTTCCTGATCTGTGACAGGCGGATCTTTCTGCATGTGGATTGGGGACTGCTGCTGACCTTCGTGGCTTTCTTTATTTTCATAGGCAATGCCAGGCGGATCCCCCAGTTCTACAACCTGGTCAGTGGCCTGGTCAATATTCATCCTCTGATTACCTCGGTCCTGTGCAGCCAGGTCATCAGCAATGTGCCGACGGCCCTGCTGGTCTCAGGTTTTTCGACAGCCTGGCGTCCGATTATTCTGGGCACCAACCTGGGTGGGCTCGGAACCCTGGTCGCTTCAATGGCCTCACTGATTTCCTACAAGGCTGTAGTCAAGCAGTATCCAGGCAAGAAAGGCGATTACCTGAAAATCTATACCGTTTTTAATCTGCTTTTCCTCGTCGTGTTGGTTGGCATGGCCCTGCTGCTGGAGTAGACTACCCCCATCAACCAGGAATGGTGCCGCTGATATTGAGAGGGAGGCAGCAACGGTGGAACCGGACCCGTGCGCATCTAAGCCTAAGAACACAGGAATATTGGCCAGACGAAACCTTGGGGTTCTGGTCGGAATCATGGCCTTGGCCATCATGTCGCGGTTTGACTCCATCATCTCTCCTTCCGTGGCTGCCATTCAGGCATCCTTTCCGCGCGCCGATCCTTCCACTGTCGAGTCGGTGGTTTCCATCGGCTCCTCGGCTGCCATAGTTTCAGCTCTTTTGTTTGGTCAGCTCTTGACCAGAATGAGTTTCAGAACCGCTGCCTGCATCAGCTGTCTGTGCGTTGCACTGGGTGGCTTGATGCCCCTTGTTGTGCACAGCAGCGTAAACCAGCTGCTCTTGTTTGCTTTGGTTGTCGGGTTTGGCGTGGGCATCGCCACTACGGTTCTACCCAGCCTGTCGGCCAGGTTCTTCCGTGGAGAACAGTTGGCGGCGCTGATGGGATTGGTTCTGGCTGTTCAGGATGGCTCTTCCATGTTGGTTCTTGCTCTGGGCGGTGTCCTGGCTAGGGGAGGGTGGCTACACAACTATTGGCTCTATTTTCTGGCCTTGCCTGCCCTGGTCTTGGTCATCTTCATGGTTCCTGGGGTCGGCGCCGTCGAAGAGGAGTCGGAAAAGGCCGTAAGATCTGAGGCGTCGTCGTCTAAAAAAAGCGGACAATGCTGGTGGGCTACAATTTCCTGTATTCTCATCGGGTTTCTGAGCATTTTCCTGGTCGCGGTCCTGTACAACAAGCTCGCGGTCTACATAGCCAAGTACGGTCTGGGCGGCACCAGCGCAGCCGGGGTGGCCCTGATGTTCAACACGGGTTCCTCGGTCGTGATCGGGCTTGGTATCAACGCCATCAAGCGGATTTGTCGACAATGGACCATTCCGGTCGCCTTCCTTCTGATGGCCCTGGGCGCCCTGCTCTTCCTGACCACCCGCTCCTTCCCGCTGGTTTGTTTATCGGCCTTTTTGGTTGGTTTGGGCAGTGCCATAAATATGGCTACCTGCCCCTTCCTCCTGTCCAATCTGACTCCACGCAAGCGCTATCCACTGGTAATGGGAATCTTTTCGGCCACCACCAGCCTCGGTTTTACGGCATCCACCTGGGCCTTCAAGGCTTTTTCATCAGTGTTTGGTCTGGATCCGGTAACAGGTAGTTTCATAGGAATGCTGATCATCGCTCTGCTGGCTGCTGTCATTCTCTCGCTTGTCCGCTTCCAGAGCTGTGTGGAATCCCGCTACATTGAGCAATAAGCCACCCTTTAGGCTGTAGAAATCAGAATTATAGGATTCTGTCCTTTCATCGCGACAGGTAGGGGTTGCCGGTGATGACGAATCGTCGTAGGGTCTCTTTGGCATGGGAGATGCCTATTCGGGGGGTTGCCGTGATGGTCTCGTCCTGATTCAGCCCTGCGGCTGCCAGTCGTATGGGCGGTTTCCTGAGGTCATGGCCGTAGTTACGCTTGTCGATGTCCAATGCCTGGCAGAGCTTGGCGGGGCCGTTGGTCAATTCCCGATCCGGGTGACGGCCGTGCCTGTGACTGCGTAGAAGATCCAGACCCTGCACTGGCTGGCAGGCTCGAATCAGTACCCCGGCGCCGAATCCGTCCTCCTGACAGGAGACGTTCATGCAGTAGTGCATTCCATAGGTAAAGTAGACGTACATGTGTCCGCTGGGGCCGAAAAGGGCATCGTTGCGGGCCGATCGCCCGTGATAGGCATGGCTGGCCGGATCATTCTGATCGTAGGCCTCGGTTTCCACGATCCGAACTCTGGCCTGTTCACCTTCCGACTCGTAGTCCCGGATGATCAGGCAGCCCAGAAGCATCCGGGCGGCCTCCTCCACAGGACGGTCCAAAAAGTCAGGGAAGACCAGGTGACCGTCCTGGCTTGAACCGGCCTTCATTCCGTTTGGTCCTTGCGTACCCAGACCGCGCGCTGGCCGCGTGATTCCGGCTGAATGCAGACGAAATTATCCTGGTGGGGCAAAGCTGCGACCTGTGGATGGTCATGATCGTAGGGTCCCTGGGCCTGTGCGCCGCCTGCATCGCCGACCTGGGCAAAGAAGTCTTCGGAGGCATCCTTGAACCAGGTCCATTCCTCAGGCAGGTCCTCTTCGTAGAAAATCGCTTCCACGGGGCAAACGGGCTCGCATGCGCCGCAGTCGATGCATTCGTTGGGGTTGATATACAGGTTCCTGGGGCCCTCGTAGATGCAATCCACCGGGCACTCGTCCACGCAGGCCTTGTCCTTGACGTCCACGCAGGGCTGGGCAATTACGTAGGTCATTGCTTTACTTTCCTCCTTGGTTTGTTGTCCACTTTCGCTACTTTCAGAAAGCATCCCTTTGGCGAAGACAGAGGTGTCAGCAGTATACTGGCTTTTTTATTCTTGACCGCTCTGCTACTGTTCTCCACAAGTCCCAGGACCATACCCAGATGGATTGTGCAAATAATGGGATGGGTGTTGACGCTGTCCAGGAAGGGACATGAGGTCAGATACAGGCTTGATGAATCCGGTTCTGCCGTAACAGGAGCAAAGCCCAGGGTGGCCAGAGTATCCAACAGTGTCCGCGTCATGCTCGGTGACAGGTCCTTTTCTGCATTCCCTCTGCTTTGTCTGGCCAGGGCACGACCCCAGACCTGACCTGCTTTCAGTGCGGCTCTATCCCTGCTGTCCGTATCGGGGCAGGCGGTTTCCAGAGCCATGCAAAGCGAGGAGATCATATCCTCCCTGACCCGGTTCATGAATGTGGGGGAGTAGATGACAGCCGGTCTGCCTCGACCGGTTGATTGACCGTCGCTGTCTTTTCTCTGACGGACTGCTTCGCCCTGTTCGACCAGACGTTCAAGATGGAAACGAGCGGTCGTCGGATGGATGTCAAAGGCTTCTCCGATCTGCCGTGCGGTTAGACCTGTACCGGTCTGTTCGGCCGCCATATGCAGATAATCCAAGATTGCAGAGCGGATCTCCTCCCCGCTTCTACGCTTGCCGTGGGCTTGAATTTCCTGACTCATCGATTAAATTGTATAACTATCAAATCAATTATCAACCCAGGACAAGGCGGACAGACTCATGCACAATGACCAGAAGATGCGCAAGTCCGGCGGCAGAATGGCCTTGCCCAGGTCCAGGATGGTCCTCCTTATCGGCGCAGTTCTGGCTGCATTGCTTGGCCTTGTTGCGGCGTTGATCCGGTCGGATCTGATCCACCCCTCGGGCAGGGTCCCCCTGGCTGATCTGCACGGCATGCTCATGGTCTATGGGTTTTTGGGCGCTGCCATCGGCCTGGAGAGGGCAGTGGCCTACCGTAGCGGCGGATCCAGCAAACCATCTTGGGGGTTTCTCGCTCCTGCCTTGGGCCTCTTGGGGTCTCTGCTCTGCCTGCTGACGTTGATAGTTTCAAGCCGCGCTACTGCTCCGGCATGGGCCAGGGTGGAGCTTTTTGGCGGTATTCCGTGGACTTTGTCCATGTTGGTTCTGACGGCCATGTACTTGGCCATCTGGCGTCGGCAGCCTTCTGCAGAGGTGCTCATACAGGTTCTCGGGTCCTTGGTGGGTCTGGTCGGGGCCGCTGGCTGGGTTGCAGGATTGGATGCCTCGGTTCTAGCTCCAACCTGGCTCTTCTTTCTGGTTCTGACCATCGTCGGTGAGCGGGTGGAGCTGGCCAGGGCGGTCTTCTCGGATATCCGTCTTGAATCAGGAATCCTGGGGCTCAGCCTCCTGACCGTCCTGATGCTGCCGGTCCAGGCCATGGCGCCTTCGGTCGGCTATCCACTTCTGGGGCTGTCTCTGGGCCTGCTTCTTCTGGTAATGGCCAGTCATGATGTGGCCAAGGGCACCTTCCGTCATGGTGGTCTGCCGGGATTCATGGGCACCTGCATGCTGTCGGCCTACGCTTGGGGGCTTCTGGCTGCTTTCATATGGATGGTGGCACCCCTCGATTCCAGTACCTACTGGGGCGACATGGCGCTGCACGCGCTGGCTGTCGGATTCATCATGACCATGGTCATCGCCCATGTCTGCATGATTGTCCCTTCGGTCATTCGAAGGCCTCTGCCCTTCCACCCGCTCCTTTGGGGTGCCTGGGCACTTATGCAGGTTGGTTTGCTGATCAGGCTCCTTGGAGCCATCAGGGTATACACGCCCTTGTGGAAGGCAGGGAACCTGCTGAATGTTCTGGGAATCCTCTCCATGATGCTGACCGTGGTGTATCTGGCTGCTCGCGGCAAGCAGATTCTGGCGTCCAAACGCTACCGTCGGCGTCAGCCCGAGGATTCGCAAAACGAACGAGTGGGGACCCTGGCCCTGAGGACGGACCTGATTGCCACCTCGGCTGCAGTGTTGGTCCTGGTGGCCGCCGTGGTTTTGATGGCTCTGCGGCCGACGCTGGCTGTCTCGGTCGGGGCAGCACCCAGTGTCGGAGGCGTCCATGAGGCTTCGTCGAAGAGCGTCCAGCCGACGGGTCACACCAGCAGAGCTTCAATCAGGGTACGGGGTATGGCCTTTGTGCCGGATGTCATCAACATCGAGGCAGGCGACCGGCTGGTTGTAGATTTTCAAAATACTGGAGATCAGCGGCATGACTTGGTTTTCGCCAATGGCAAGAGCACCGGGTCAGTTCCGGTGGGCCAGAGCGTCTCGGTCGACGTGGGGGTCCTGGGGGGCGACACACTGGGCTGGTGCTCGCTGGCAGGGCATCGCCAGATGGGTATGGAGCTCAAGGTCCAGGTAAAGGGTGGAACTGTTGCTGGGCAAGGTCAGTCCTCCGCAGGGAAGACGGCCCTAAGCCATATCCCATCAGCCGCCAAGCTCAAGTCACAAGCCGAAAAGAGCGATCCTGCCAAAGCCATTCTTCCGCCACTGGACAATCAGGGAAAGGCTGGAACCAGAAAGTACACGCTGGTGGTCAAAGAGCGCAAGGAGCAGGTGGCAGCAGGGCTTGAGCGCACGGTCTGGAGCTTCGACGACGCGAGCGATTCACGGGATAAGGGATCGCGGCCCCTGGCTCAAGGTCCGGTGCTCAGAGGCCGGGTGGGAGACACCTTTGAAGTAACCATCAGAAACAAGGGAAGTATGAGCCATTCCATTGACTTTCACGCCGGCCCGGCCGTCCCTCAGACCATGATGCGCAACATAGAGCCAGGCAAGGAGCTCCTGTATACCTTCACCGCTGATCGGGCTGGCATTTGGATGTATCACTGCAGCAGCGACCCCATGTCAAACCATATCGCCAACGGCATGTACGGGGCCGTGGTTGTCGATGACGGTACCCTGCCGCCAGTGGCTGCGGAGTATGTTCTGGTCCAGTCTGAGATTTATCTGGGGTCCAATGGAGGGAGTGCCGATGCTGAAAAGGTGGCGACCATGAACCCGGATATCATGACCTTTAACGGACGGGCCTTTCAATATGACGCCCACCCTCTCAAGCTGGAGAAGGGGCAAAGGGTCCGCATCTGGGTTCTGGATGCGGGTCCCAATCAGCCGCTGTCCTTCCACATCGTGGGCACCCAGTTCGATACGGTCTGGACCGAGGGCCGCTACCTGATTGGCGGAGGTTCAGGAGCGAATTCTACCGCTGCTTCATCGGCCGGGGCGCAGGTCCTACCCCTGCTGCCGGCCCAAGGTGGCTTTGTGGAGCTCAAGGTCGATCAGCCAGGCGACTATTCCATAGTCAACCACGTCATGAGCCTGGCCGAGAAGGGTGCGCATGGCATCCTGCGGGTGTCATGACGCAATTAATCGGCGTCTGTCGTCTTCAATCCTGCAGCTGGAGTCCCTTGCCGTCCATGTGGTAAGGCGAGCCTGGATGTGAGCCAAGAATCTGCGCACCTTCTACGATGGCCCATACTGAAGAGATGAGAGGGCCGATGAAGAGGACGAAGATGGTGATCAGCAGCTGTGCGACCCCACGCCCGGTCTTACCCAGATAAAAGTTGTGTATGCCGAAGCCGCCTAGGAAGAAAGCCAGAATGGCTGCTGTGACCTTCGACTTGTTCGACATACCCGGTCCGTTGATATATTGGGCCTGAAGCTGCCAAGGTTGAATTTGGGCCGGTCCGCTGGTGCTGTTGGATTGAGGCGTATATGTGGTTTGGCCATAGGGATTCTGCGGCTCTCCCTGGGTGCTCGTGCTCGGAGCCTGCCAAGACTGATCCGCGTTAGGGTATCCATTGGCAGCTGTAGAGGGAATTTCCTGTCGGGAAGCGGACTCGTAGTTGCTGTTGGCAGGCTCTTGGCCGTATCCCTTGTAGCCAGGGTAATTCTGGCTTGTCTGAGACGGGTCTTGGTTGTCGTCTGTTTGCTGATCTGTTGGTTTATGCCAATCGTTCATGGTTGCCTTTCCTGTGGATGCCATCGGGGAATCTTCCATTATATCTCTGGAGGGGCTCAATCAAAGAGCTGACATCGCATTGAAAACTATTTAGGCTTGTCCATATTGCTTCTATCACTGCAATCGTCGTGGGTTGTGCATGGGTAATACATGCTGCTACAGCGATATCAACACGAACACGAAGAACCCTTGCCTCTTATGTAGGAGCAAGGAGCGCAATTGGTGACCCCGGAGAGATTCGAACTCTCGACCTACAGATTAGAAGTCAGTTGCTCTATCCAGCTGAGCTACGGGGCCAAACCCTTTCATTGTACCCGCCTGGGTCCACCGGCGGGTCAGATCTATGAAGTCTGGTCGGTAAGGGCATCCGATATGGCTCGAGTCATTGCCGGAACGGTCATGCCATACCTTTCCAGCAGGGTGGTCTTGGGGACCCGGTCGTTGAACTCCTTGGCCGCTCCGAAGGCCAGGGTGTGAACCTGACTAGGCCCGTAGTATGCAGCCACGGCTTGGCCCCAGCCGCCGTCCAGCTGACCGTCCTCGATGGTGACCACCAGGGGGTGGGTACTGGCCAGGGCATCCAGGGTCTGCTCATCCAGGCGGTCATAGCGATGTGGGTCCACCAGTGTGGGCTTCAGCCCCGTGGACCTCTCCAAGGAATCAGCAAGATCGCGGCCAAGTGGAAGGGCATCGCCGAGAGCCAGCAGGGCTACGGTCTTACCTTCTTGCAGGATTCGATAGTGATCCCAGGGAGCAGCGTCCGATCCGCATTCAGCATTGGTCTTCGAGGGATTTGCAACCAGCTCCATTGGCTTGCCTGTGCGTTCTGTCGCCAGCGTGCGCTCGCCGGGCACCCTGATGACCACCGGCTGCCGGGCCGGACCCGTGGCCCAGGCCAGCATGTCCAGGAATTCAGCCCCGCTGGTCGGAGCCAGGCAGGTCAGTCCGGGGATGCCTCGCATCATGACCATGTCGGCCGTACCTGAATGCGTGGCATCGGTTTTGGCAATGCCAGTTGAAAAAACCAGCAGAGTCACCGCGCTGCCGTTCAAGGCCATCTCCTGCTCAATTTGGTCGTAGGCCCTCTGGAAGAAGGTGGCCGATGTGGCGACCACGGGCGTGCCTCCGGCCTTGGCGATGCCCGCGGCGTAGGCTATCGCGTGGGATTCGGCGATGCCCACGTCCCGGTAGTGGTTCCCGGCCCGCTGGCGGAAGTCGGGATCGATACCGTTGGACAGCGGCGTAGCAGGGGAGATGACTACCAGGCCCGGCTCTTGTGGGAACCTGGCCTCCAGGGCCTGCATGGCCATTCTTCCGTAAGTCTTTCGTGAGTTGGGCTGGCGACCAAGAGAGTCCAAGCCGTCCTGCCAGTGGTTGGCCTCCACCGGACCTTCAGCGGGCAAATCCGGCAGGGAAGTCATATGAGCTGTTTGTCCATCGCTCTGAGTTATGGAAGTCGGGCCGATTTGTCCCTGACTGCCCTGTCCCAGCCCCAGGCCTTTGCGGGTGTGGATATGGACCACCACCGGATGGTCGGTGCCTTTAACCTGACGGAAGGCCTCAATCAGATTCTCAATCCGGTTGCCCTTATCCACGTAGCGGTAGTCCAGTCCGAGGGCGCGGAAGGGATTGTCCGGGCTGCGTCCCCCACTGGCACGCAGGGCCGCCAGGCTCTTGTAGAGTCCCCCGTGGTTCTCGGCGATGGACATTTCGTTGTCATTAACCACGATGATCAGATTGCCGCCCTGCTCTGCTGCCCAGTCCAGCCCCTCGAAGGCCGGTCCGCTGCTCAGTGAACCATCCCCGATGAAGGCGATGATGTTGGCCTTGTCGCCGGTCGCATCCCGCTGGGCGGCCATTCCGCAGGCCAGGCCGATGGAGGTGCCGGTGTGTCCCAGCATGAAGTCGTCGTAGGGGCTCTCCTTGGGCGAGGTGAATCCGGACAGATCCTCATGATGCTCGGGGTCCGTGTAGGCCCGGCGCCGACCGGTCAGGATTTTGTGGGTGTAGGCCTGATGGGAGACGTCGAAGATCAGATGATCATGAGGCATATCGAAGACGTAGTGCAGGGCGATGATGGGCTCGATGGTGGCCAGGTTGGAGCCCAGGTGGCCGCCGTGACGTCGACAGAAGCGAATCAGCAGCTGACGGATCTCGTCGGCCAGTCGATTCAGCTCTTCCAAGGAGAGAACCTTCAGATCCTGTGGGGAGTCGATGCTGTTCAGAAGCTTGCCCATAACCCTCCTGTCGGTTTCTGTGATGCAATCCAATGATTCTAGGTCTGGGGCGGGGGTTTGGAGCCGCTGAAGGCCCGATGTTCACCAGGCCCGGCCCTTACATCCATAGGACCGTCACGATTGGCTGATTCTCCCCGGTCTTGCGTAGTATCGAATGTGTATGAACATTGGAGGGCCAATGGCTGACAATACACATGAAGGGGCACGTGTCGCAGTGATCATGGGATCATCAAGCGACTGGGAGACGATGAAGGAAGCCTGTCGGATGCTGGACCGGTTCGCTATCATCTACACCAAGGAGGTCATCTCCGCCCATCGCACACCTGGCCGCATGGCGGAGTTCGCGCATCAGGCCCGTAGTCAGGGTATAGGGGTCATCATCGCCGGGGCCGGTGGGGCAGCGCATCTGCCGGGCATGGTGGCGGCCCAGACCACGCTGCCGGTCATCGGGGTGCCGGTGAAGTCCCATGCCTTGAGCGGGGTTGATTCGCTCCTGTCCATCGTTCAGATGCCTGCCGGTATTCCTGTGGCGACCACTGCCATAGGGGCATCCGGGGCCACCAACGCCGGTCTGCTGGCGGCTTCGATCCTCTCCATCAACGATCCAAGGCTGGCCCAGGCCCTGGATGACTACCGTGCCGAGCTGGCCCGATCCGTGGAGGCTTCCAATGCCAAGCTTGTCTGAGGAGACCAAGGGAAGAATTGATTACCTGGAGCCAGGGTCCGTCATCGGGATCGTGGGCGGCGGCCAGCTGGGACGGATGATGGCACTGAGCGCCCGCTATCATGGCTTCCGCATCGGTGTGCTGGATCCCACGCCCGATGCTCCCGCGGCCCAGGTGGCCGACTTCCAGGAGACAGCCGACTATGGCGACCTCGATGCCCTTAAGCGGCTTGCCGAACGCAGTGATGTGCTCACCTACGAATTCGAGAATGTGGATGCCGATGCTCTGGATCAGGTGAGGGACCGTGTGGCCGTTCCCCAGGGGACCGACCTGCTCAGGGTCACCCAGGACCGGGTCCACGAGAAGACCTTCATCAACCGTCATGGCATCGATACCGCCCCTTGGAGGCAGGTTGACAGTCTTGACCAGCTGGACACGGCTTTGAAAGAGCTGGGAATGCCCGCTGTGCTCAAGACGCGAACCGGCGGCTATGACGGCCATGGCCAGGCGGTCCTGCGCACCAAGGAGGATCTGCGGGCCTTGAAAGCGCAGATGAAGGGCCGGGACTTCCCGCCCTCCGTGCTGGAGGGATTCGTGGACTTCGCCTTCGAGGCCTCCATACTGGTCTCAGGCAATGGCAAGGACTATGTCACCTTCCCCATGGTGCACAACGAGCATCGTCACAACATCCTGCACATGACCCTGGCACCGGCACAGGTTGAGCCCGAGATGGCCGACCGCGCGCGTGACATGGCCCTGACTTTGGCTGACGGCTTCAAGTTGGCCGGCACCTTGGCCCTTGAGCTCTTTGTCATGCCCGATGGCGGTCTGGTGGTCAACGAGTTGGCTCCGCGCCCACATAACTCCGGTCATTACACCATCGAGGCCTGTTCCATGGATCAGTTCGATGCCCACGTCCGGGGCATTGCCGGGTGGCCCCTGCCCAATCCCCGCCTGCTCAGCCCAGCAGTCATGGTCAACGTTCTGGGCCAGCATGTGGCCCCGGTCAGGCGGCTGCTGGGTGAGCACCCCGAATGGTTCCTGCATGATTATGGCAAGGCCGAAGTGCGCACCGACCGCAAGATGGGGCATCTGACGGTGCTGACCGACGATCCGGAGCGGACAGCCAAGGATCTGGAGGCCACAGGCTGCTGGTCTGACCTGGACTGAACCGAATCCTCACATCTGTCCCGGTAATCCGGATGTAGGCTTGGTGGAGTCCAAGGAGTGTATCTAATCATGAACGCTGGCTCATCCGTCGGCCGCCGGACGCGGCAGAAGAATGCCATCTGGAGGGTTCTTCAGGCCCAGAACGACTTCGTCTCAGCCAAGGAGCTGCACAGACTTCTTCGTGATTCGGGCCAGCGAATCGGCTTGGCCACGGTCTATCGACAGCTGGGGTCCCTGCAGATGTCCGGCAGCCTGGACTGCATTGAGCACGGAGGCATTCGCCTCTACCGGGTCTGCCTGGCCCAGCGGAGGCACCATCACCATCTGGTCTGTGAACACTGCGGCAGGACCATCGAAATCAGCCCGCCCGATGATGGCTGGCTGAAGGCCGTGGCAGCTGAACATGGCTTTACGGTCTCCTCGCACACCTTGGAGGTCTACGGCCTGTGCAGCAGCTGTCGGGACCGCTTCGGTCAGACAGGCGTCAGTGATTCTCCCGGCCCTTGGGCATGATGGTCTTGATGGCATCCCAGGCCTGCGAAGCCTTGAGATTAGGCAGGTAGGCCTGGACCACGGCCAGTCCGATTTGGGCCAGCTGGGCCGGGTCAGGATAGCAGATATAGACCGGGTGCTCGCTGGGCTGGAACTTCTTCTTGAAGAAGAAGAGCGATCGGAAGCCATAGGCCGGTTCCATCAGGTCGGCTACCATATGCAGGGCATGCTGCAGGAAGGCAGTTCGATCCTCGCCCTGATCATCGTCATCGTCTTCGCCGCTGTCCATTCCGGCCAGGGGAGCGGCCGACAGGCTCATGAATTCCGCCGTGCCCTGGTCGCGCAACCGTTCGGCCATGCGTGCTATCAGGAACTCCATGATCCCATTGGGGCTGTCGGTCCTGTGCCTCATGAAGTCCAGGGTCCAGCCGATCACCTGGCCCTGTCGGTAGGTGGGCATCCAGCTGGTCACGGCCAGCACCTTGCCCTGGTCGTCCACGGCGTAGAGGATGGCCATGCGTGGGTCCCTCAGCTCATCCAGACCACCCAGGGTGAACTTCATCTCAGGAAGCGCCTTGAGCTCGGCCCACTGCTCGGAGATGTCCACGATCTGCGACTGAACATCCCAGGAGGCGTCGTTGAATGTGGTCAGCACGTCGGTGATGTTGTCACGCTTGGCTTTGTTGATGGCTGTGCGAATGTCCTGCCACTTCTTGCCCTTGGTCTGCCAGAGGCTGGGAGTGACCACCATCTCCGTGCCGACTGTCAGGGTTGACCAGCCGCGTGCAGCCAGCAGATCGCGCTGGGGCTTGTGGACGCTGTAGAAGACCGGCGACCAGGAATGGGCGTTGCAGAAGTGCGTGAATTCGTCCAAGTCGTCCGCATACTCCTCAGGGTCGCCGAATGGGCCAGTGGTGGTCAAGGCTATGCCGTGCAAAAGCCGGTAGGCGATGCCAGAGCGGCCGCTGGGGGAGAACCAGTAGCTGTTGCCCTCCCAGGTGGTCATGAAGGACATGCTTTCGCCACCGTACTCGACCAGCTTGTCAGCCTCCTGGCGTTCGCTGCCATTCTGGATGACCGAGCTGCGCATCCAGGAGAGCAGAACCACCAGAACCACCAGCCAGAAGATCAGCCCTATTCCATGGCTGACCATTCTCCCTGTGGGGGTACGCGGCACCAGGGCTGGAAGGAAGCGTGAAGCTACTCCATTGGGCAGGTAGAGCGAAGGCAGCTGGGAGAGTGCTCTGCTGGTGGTGGGCCGGGGATTGAAGGAGCCGGGACTGATGGTAGTGAAGGCCATGTAGCCCATGGCGGTGGCCAGGAAGGCCAGGACGATGGCTGCCCAGCCCAGTTGTAGACGTGAAGTCTTGGTCCGCACCAGGAAGATTCCCAGGTTTCGCACCAGGAACCAGCTGAGAATCAGCGGCGGCAGGGTGATGATCAGCAGAGAGGGCAGTGCGCCGTGACGTATGGCCTGGGGCAGCCCTTCGCCGATGGTCAGTGGGAATACCAGGAAATAGAGCAGGGCCATGACGACGGTCAGGGCGTTGAGAACCACCCCGGTGACAGCGGCGACCCGGCGGCCGTGGTAGATTCCCCAAGCTGCAACCAGCATAACCAGGGTGGGCATGATTAGGGAGGAGATGCCAGTGGGGGCGTGACCGGCGACCAGGCCGTAGTGGGCGTAGCAGCTGACCTGGTTGTTTTCTGCAAGGCAACGAGACAGTGCAGCGCTTCCGCCTGTATTGGAGCCCATGAATGTACCAAGAGGGGTGAGGAAGCCGGCGCGGATGCGGGAGGAAACGGTGACCAAGGGGCCAAGTGCCAGAACCGTGGCGACCGCCCCCAGCAGGTGGCGGGTCTCGTAGGATCCGCTATGGCCGTGCGGATTGGCATCCTGGACCGGTCCGTGCCAGAGGTGGCCGGTCAGGTGTCCGATCAGCGCTGCCGCCAGGGCGCAATAGGAGCCGGGGTTGCCGGTGTAGAGCACCATAAGGATCAAGGCTGTGTAACCTATGGTGGCGATCCTGCGTCGCCAGAGGAAGTCGCTGAAGGGGATGGATGCCATCAGGGACCCGACCACCAGGATGATAGGGCTGAGCGACATGGGCACTTTGATGAACCAGGCCCAATGGTCCTGAAGGGCATTGATCAGCCAGCAGATGATCAGACCGACCACCGCACCGCATACAGCGCTAATGACTGAAGCCAGCACAGTGCGCCTGCGCCCCAGCCGGGTCTCGGCGATGCACAATATGACCAATACCAGGGCAACGTCTATAACCAGCGGCAGGGGACCCGGGGTGATGACCAGGGATACCAGCAGTCGTGCAAACTGAACCAGGAGTGAGGGCCGACCCTGTCCATGGAAGGGCCGGGAGGCCTGACGAATAATCAGATCGGACAGAGGCATGCCTAGCCGGTTTCTGCCAGGAATGCGCAGCAGCCAGATCAGCAGCCAGCTGATCAGATTGAGCAGGATCAGTCCGAGGCTGAAGGCCAGTGCAAGGGCGTGGCGTCTGACCCATCGTGCCAAGTCTGTCAGCAAGACACTCTTGGCTGAAGGTTCCATCAGTCTGGATCCCTTATTCGTTGTCTGCATGATTGTGGCGGCTCTTTCTGCTGATGATCTCTATTGACCTGCTGTATCGGCTTCAGCTGATGTTCATCTCAACAATATCCGGAAAGTCCTGGACTGGTTGGGACATTGGTCCAAGTCCCATGGCTTCGCCCAGCCATTCCAGTCCGGGCTTCCAGGCTGTCTTGACTGTATGCCAGTCATGGCCCGACCCTTGGGTTATGACGGCCTCCACGCTCATACCAGCCTGGTCGGCGGCCTTGGCGATGACCATCATATTGTGTTGGGACTCCTTGTCGTTGGAACCGGCGGCAGTGAATAGCCGCTGGCTCGATGGCGCCCGATCCTTGATGGCTTTGGCGGGAACCTGGGCCAGGAAGCGTTTCCGGTCGCCGCCGAAGTAATCCTGGATCATCTGGTCCTGTCGACCCTGGGTCGGTTCCAGCTCCCCGTCGGCCGGGAGCATGTTCCCGTAGACGTCGGGATGCCGCGCACCCAGCTGAGTGGAGCAGGTCCCTCCCTGGGAGAATCCTCCGATGGCCCATAGCTGGGGTTTGCTGTCGACCGGCAGGTTGGCCCGGATCCAGGCAGGCACGTCACGGCTCAAATAGGTTTCGGCCTTTCCGTAGACGGGTGAGTCTACGCACAGGCTGTTGTGGAAGGAGGACCCGTTCTGGTCGGGGGAGACCACCACTGGAGCCAGTCCATCGTGTTCGGCCGCATAGGCATCCATCATGGCGGGGATGGACCCGGCGGTGAAGAGCCGGTCGGGGCTGCCGGGTTGACCGGCCAGAAGGACGAAGACGGGCAGAGCGGGGGGCTTCTTGCTCAACGCAGCGGGCGGTAGGTAAATATCGGCTGGACGTGCCAGGAAACGTGAGCTGTCATTGGGGATGTGCACGCTGTAGGAGCGGCCGGTGCGGGGATAGGTCGGCAGGTTGCCCCGGGAGGCACGGGCACGCCACTGGGCCACACTCATGGCTGGTCTGACTGCCTGATGGCTCCCGTAGTCGGGATAGAGAGTGACGTCGAACAGGGATCCCAGAGTGGTGAACTCTCCGTAGATGATATCCACCCGCAGGCCGGTGGACAGCAGACAGAGCAGGACGCTCAGGGCTGCCAGGAGCCGTCGCCATCCATGTGCAGTGATGAGGATGCATACGGTGAACCCCACGGCCAGGAAGCCCAAGGCCACGGTGATGATGACCATCCAGCCCAGGGAAACCCCGAAGAGCATGAAAACGTCGGAGACAAGCCAGGTGGCCAGCAGTCCCAGGGCTCCTATGCCTACGGCGATGGCGATCTGTTTCAATAGGGTCCGCCAGCGTCCATGCGTCAGTCCGGTCAGCACCAGCAGGGCCAGGGCCAGGGCCGTCAGTGTGAACAGTGTTGCGGGAAGCCATCCCTGGGTCAGATGGACCTTAGCCAGCCATGTACCCATGCAATTCCTTCCAGCCAAAACGTATCCGCAGTTCAGTATAGGGAGTGTCTAGGCGGATGGCTGCCATTTGTATGGGCAACCTTTCTGGCCATTGATAGTTCTATGGTAGATTTATTGATAATCAATCTCAGTAACGGTTCAAGGGTCGTTAAGAGGCCCCTGGCCGTCGCCAGGAAGGAACCCTCATCCATGCATGCCAGCAGCCCACGCCTTCGCCGGACCCGCACCTTGGTCGCCGCCCTTCTGGCCGGACTGACTCTGCTGACCAGCCTGACAGGCTGCGGGAAGGGCGAATCGACCCCATCCGCCTCCGGACCCGGACCTCTGCAGGTGGTGGCCAGCATCAATCAGTGGCAGTCCCTGGCCGAGGACCTGGGCGGGGATCAGGCCCAGGTGGATACCATTTTGAGCAACACCTCGACTGATGCCCATGATTATGAGCCGACAACGGCTGACATCGCCCGAATCAGCCGTGCCGATCTGGTCATAGTCAACGGGGCCGGCATCGACGACTGGGCTGCCAAGGCCGCTGAAACCGGGCAGGCCAGGCTGGTGGACGTATCCAAGGCATCGGGGCGCGAGTCTGGCGACAACCCCCATCTCTGGTTCTCCTCCCAGGGCAGGAGAGCGGCCGCCAAGGCCGTGCATGAGGCTTACCAGCAGCTGCGCCCAGGCCGTGAGGCCGACTTCGACAAGGCCTACCAGGACTGGCAGGGTCGACAGGCCCGACTGGACAATCTGATTGCCGATGCGCGCAAGCAGACCCAGGGACGTCACTATGCGGCCACGGAATCGGCTGCCTACTATCTCTGCCATGATCTGGGCATGAAGGATCTGACCCCAGAGGGGTACCTGCGGGCGGCCGCCAACGAGAGTGAGCCCTCGCCCGAGGACTTGGTGGCCTTCCGCCACCTGCTGGCCTCCGGGCAGTTGGATATGCTGGTGCTCAACACCCAGGAGGTCAATCGAACCTCCAAGGAGCTAGCCACTGAGGCCCGCAAGGCCCATCTGCCGGTCTTCGAGGTCAGCGAGCAGCGACCCGATAAGTACCGGAACCTGGAGGATTGGATCAGCGCCCTGGTCCAGCAGGTGCCGGGTGCCAAGGCCTGACGGGCCCGCTTGCTCTTCATGTTCGCTAAGGGGTGTTTTTATAGGGCTTGTCGTCCTTAATGGGAACAATGGCACAGGTATCGGTAAAAGGCCCATGGGGCCCAGTCACCAAAGTCAGGAGTAAGCGGTGAAGGATCGTGAACGTCAGCCCGGCCGGTGGACATCCTGGATGCAGATCGTGACCGGACGTCTTCGGGTGCGTGGGTGGGTCTACCTGCTCACCTTCATCCTGATCGACTTCCTGTCAGTGGGCATCCTGCAGTGGGGGGTCTCCCTGAACAGCTCCCGCGTTGAGCTGTCCAACCCGCTGATTGGCTTCTGGGGCTTCATTTCGGCCATGTGGACCCAGCGTCGATTCGTCCTGGTGCTCAACATGCTGGCTGTGGGCCTGGTCTACCTGGCTCTGGTCTACCTGACCAATCGCTTCTGGGCGGCATCAGGGCTGATCATGGCCATCTGCGCGATCATTGCCATCATCGAGCGTTTCAAGGTGCGCGCCCGCTACGAGGCTGTGCTGCCCTCCGATCTGGATTTCCTCCATGCCGATGCGGCCAACCTGGTCTCCTTCCTGCCGGCCCGTTCCCTGCTCATGATCGGGTTGGGTGTCGTGGCCCTGATTATTCTCGGCGTGCTCTGCTGGGTGGTGACACGGATGGATGCCCGTCGTGGCCGTCCTGTGGCCACCGGCAACAAACCCCTGGGTGCCGGGCTGCGTACGGTAGGGGTCCTGGTCCCGGTCCTGGTGGTGGCGCTCTTCATGTCCACTGTGGGCACTTACGGCAGCCTCGCCTATCGTTTCTCGCAGTTCATGGGTGACATACCCTCCATGTGGGACTCGGTCTATGACGCCCAGCGCAACGGGGTCTTCGTGTCCTTCTCCCGGCAGCTGCGGCCCAAGGTCATGGACCAGCCCGCCGGATACAGCCGTGCCACCATGAAATCTCTGGCCCATCGCTACCAGCTTTCGGCCGACCGCATCAACCGTGACCGCAAGTCCTATATGAATGAGTCGAGCCTGGTCTACATCCTCTCCGAGTCGTTCTCGGATCCCACGCGGGTACCGGGCGTCGCACTCAACCAGGACCCCATGCCCCATATCAGATCCATCAAGGATGGCACCACCAGCGGGCTCATGCTCTCCTCCGGCTACGGCGGGGGCACGGCCAATCTGGAGTTCCAGGCCATGACCGGCCTGTCCATGGCCAACTTCGATCCTTCGCTGACCTCCCCCTATCAGCAGGTCATCCCTCATCTGAATTGGATACCTACGGTCAATCAGGCCTGGGGGTCGCCATCCAGGTCCCTGGCCTTCCACCCCTATGAGTCCTCCATGTACTCCAGGGCTGAGAACTACAAGAAGTTCGGCTTCTCGCACTTCTACTCGCTGACGGGCCCTGACCAGATAGCCCACCAGGACCGCATCGACCGTAGCCAGTATGTGGGGGATCGCTCAGCCTACGACTCCGCTCTGGAGCAGATGGGCGACGATAAGGGCAACCAGTTCGTCGAGGTCATCACCATGCAGAACCACATGCCCTACAACGATTGGTATGACAACAACAGTTTCTCTGTCAGCTCCTCTGACCCCAACATGCCCCTGGGCGACGATGAGATGCAATCCATCCGCACCTACGCCAAGGGGGTCAGTCTGACCGATCAGGCCACTGCCGATTTCCTGAACAGTCTGGACTCCCAGAGCAAGCCGGTCACTGTGGTCTTCTATGGGGATCACCTGCCTGGCATTTATAGTACGGCCAGCTGGGACGAGCACAACTCCCTGGCCCTGCATCTGACCGACTATTTCATCTGGTCCAACAAGGCCTCGGATTCCTCGGGAGCACAGGTCAGCAACAGCGCCTACTCCTCGCCCAACTTCTTCCAGGCCCAGGCGGCCGAGCACATGGGCGCTAAGGTTTCGCCCTTCACGGCTTTCCTGACCGAGCTGCACGACAAGATCAGCGCCATCGAGCCTCCGGTGGCCAATCAGATCCAGGACTGGAACAGGATCCCGGCAGGGCAGACCAACTATCTGGATGCCCAGGGCCGGCCCATGAACGCCCGTGACTTCGATCGGGCCACCCGACAGCTCCTGAACGACTACAAGCTGATCCAGTACGACATCATGGCAGGCAAGCACTACCTGCAGGGAACCGGTTTCAATACCACTCCCACCCGCCGTTCGGATGCCGCACGGCAGAAGGCTGAAATGGAGCGTCAAACCAAAGAGCAGGCCAAGGAGGAGCAGGGCCAAGATAAGGACGGCGAGGGTCCGACCAGCTCGGCCAATTAGGCTTCCAGGCCGCGGTGGCCGATGTCGTGCCGATAGAAGAGGCCAGGCATCGACAATCCATCCAGCCGGTCATAGACTCGGCGGGCTGCCTGGGCCAGGTCGTCGCCTTGGGCCACGACCAGGGCCGTCCTTCCCGAGGAGGATGTCAGACCAGTTGAAGCCGAGCCGGACACTCCGGCGTAGTAGGCTCTGAGGTCCTGCTCCGGAGCGATCAAGGGCACGGGCACCCCGGTCTTGGGATTGCCAGGATAGCCTTCTGCTGCCAGGACCACACCCAGGCGGCTGTGGGAGTCGTCCCAGGTGAATTGCGGCTCTCCACCCTGCATCAGCGTGCGGATGGCTGTACCCAGGTCGCTGGTAAGGGCAGGCAGCACCACCTCGGTCTCCGGGTCTCCCAGTCGTGCGTTGAATTCGATGACTTCAGGACCCTTGTCAGTGACCATCAGCCCTGTGTACAGAACTCCGGTGAAGGGACTGCCCTCCTGGGCCAGGGCACGGACGGTGGGCGCGACGATGGTATCCAGGGCCTTTTGGGTCAGTTCCGGGCCGAACTGCGGCAGAGGGGAGTAGGCCCCCATGCCACCGGTGTTGGGACCCCTATCCCCGTCATAGGCCGGCTTGTGGTCCTGGGACAGAGGCATGGGCCAGAACTGCTCACCTCTGACGAAGCACAT
This sequence comes from Bifidobacterium sp. 7101, assembly GCF_000499285.1. Classification (GTDB taxonomy): domain Bacteria; phylum Actinomycetota; class Actinomycetes; order Actinomycetales; family Bifidobacteriaceae; genus Bombiscardovia; species Bombiscardovia apis_A. The sequence goes on along the minus strand of NZ_AWUN01000004.1, from coordinate 83,297 downwards.
GAGCGAGCACTCCTGACCCACCAGCTGATCCTCGATGACCACCTGGGCTCCGGCCTGTCCGAACTTATGATCGATGAAGATGGCATCCAGGGCCTGCATAGCCTGGTCAAGGTCGGCGGCCACCGTCACGCCCTTACCAGCTGCCAGCCCGTCAGCCTTGATGACCACAGGCGCGCCATGCGAGCGTACATAGGCCTTGGCTGTCTCAAGGTCATGGAAGACCGCATAATCAGCGGTCGGGATTCCATGCCTGCGCATCAGGTCCTTGGCAAAGCCCTTGGATCCCTCGATTCGGGCTGCAGCCTTGCTGGGCCCAAAGGCGGGGATGCCGGCAGCCTGCAGTTCGTCGACCAATCCGGCCGTCAAAGGGGCCTCGGGTCCAACGAAGACCCAGTCGATTCCCAGCTCGCGTATTGCAGCGATCAGTTTTTCAGGCTGTGAGGAATCCTCTCGCAGCAGGCTGATGCCGTCCGGCTCCATGCCCGGGTTGCCTGGGGCGCACCAGACCCGATCCACTCCTGGCCCAGACAGCAGGGTGGTGGCGATAACGTGCTCCCTGGCTCCCGACCCAATGACCAGTACCTTGTCCGCCATGACGGGCTCCTCTCGCTATTACTGACGATCGTTTTCGTTAAGGATGACCCGCTGTCCGTTTTGAGCACCTGTCACCTGTCCGATCAGGCTGTAGGGCTCCTGCTCCTCATCCAGGACTGCACGGGCCTGGTCCAGCTGGTCAGGGGAGACGACCAGAACCATCCCTATGCCCATGTTGAAGATGTTGTACATCTCCAGATGGTCGATCCTGCCCATCTCTTCAATCATCGTGAAGATGGGCGGCACCTTCCAGGCATCAAGGTTGAAGCTGGCAGCCAGACCGTCTGGCAGAATACGGGGCACCTTCTCCACGAAGCCGCCACCGGTGATGTGTGCCACGCCCCTGAGCAGACCGGAGGCGAAGAGCGGGCGCAGGGCTTTGACGTAGATGCGGGTGGGCGTCAGCAGTTCCTCTCCCAGGGTCCGTCCGCCAAGTTGATAGGGACGGTCCTCCAGCTTCATGCCTCCCTGGTCCAGCAAGACCTGACGAATCAGGGAGAATCCGTTGGAGTGGACGCCAGAGGAGGGCAGACCGATCAGTTGGTCGCCTTCCTTGATGGTCGATCCGTCCACCAGGGACTCCCGCTCGACCACACCCACGGTGAATCCGGCCAGATCGTATTCGTCAGGCTGGTACATGTCCGGCATCTCGGCGGTCTCCCCGCCTACCAGGGCGGCCCCGGCCTGGACGCAGCCGTCGGCCACACCCTTGACAACCTGTTCCAGCAGAGCCGGGTCGTTGTGCCCGCAGGCGATGTAGTCGAGGAATATCAGCGGCTCGGCCCCTTGGGCGATGATGTCATTGACACACATGGCCACACAGTCCTGGCCGATGGTGTCATGGCGGCCGGCTTCCCGGGCCACCATCAGCTTGGTGCCTACGCCGTCGGTGCCCGAAACCAGAACAGGATGTCGGTAATTGAGCGCAGACAGATCGAAGTCGCCGCCGAAGCCGCCGATGTCGCCGGCGCCCGGCCTGCGGGTTCTGGCCGTGTGGGAGCGGATTCTGTCGATCAGTTCGTATCCGGCCTCCACCGATACCCCAGCCTGCTCATATGCTTTCGGCATGGCTGCCCCTTTCTCTGCCCTGTCTGTTCTGCTCTTCGCTATTACTCATTGGTTGGCTTCCTGCCTCGATCCTGCAGGCATGTCAAGCCCGTAGGATCCCTTGGATGCTTCCAGCCGGGCCCGGTCCTCCTGAGTCAGCGAGGCCAGGAAGCCCTGTTCATAGTCGTCAAGCCGCGTTGGATAGTCTCCGTTGAAGTAGGCCACGCATAGCCCCTGGTAGGGAGCATCACGGCCCAGGCCGATGGATTCCACCAGACCGTCCAGACTCAGATAGGCCAGGGAATCGGCTCCGATGGCTTCTCTTATCTGCTCCACGGACTTCTTGGCAGCGATCAGTTCGGAGGTCCGTTGGATGTCGATGCCGTAGTAGCAGGGGTAGCGCAGGGGCGGGGAGGCGATGCGCATGTGCACTTCGCTCGCCCCGGCCTCCCGAAGCAGGCGGACGATTCTGCGCGAGGTGGTGCCTCGGACGATGGAATCGTCGATGACCACCACCCGTTTGCCGGCCACGACCCCGCGCACTGCGGCCAGTTTCATCCTGACACCCTGCTCGCGCATGGCCTGGCTGGGTTGGATGAAGGTGCGCGCCACATACTGGTTCTTGATCAGCCCCATTTCATTGGGCAGTCCGGCCGCCTCGGCATAGCCTGAGGCTGCCGACAGGGAGGAGTTGGGCACCCCGATGACCATGTCGGCGTCCACCGGGGCCTCCCGGGCCAGCCTTGCCCCCATCCGCTTGCGGGCCGAGTGGACGTTGACCCCATAGATATTGGAGTCGGGCCTGGCGAAGTAGATGAACTCCATGGAGCAGATGGACAGGCAGGTCTGATCGGTATAGCGCTCGATGCTGTAACCCGAGTCATCCACCCGGACGATTTCGCCGGGGCCGATGTCACGCACCAGGGTGGCGCCGACCAGGTCCAATGCACAGGTCTCCGAAGCCAGAACGTAGGCCCCACCTGGCAGCCGGCCCAGGGAGAGGGGACGGAAGCCGTTGGGATCCATGGCTCCGATCATGGCATCCTCGGTCATGAGCAGGTAGGCGAAGCCGCCATGGACCTGGCGCAGAGCCTGTTTGAGCGCCGCCATGAAGTCCTTTTCAGGGCTACGGCGAATCAGGTGCATGAGCACCTCGGTGTCGGAGTTGGAGTGGAAGATGGCCCCCTGATCCTCCAGCTGCGCCTTGAGGCTGTTGCAGTTGGTCAGGTTGCCGTTGTGGGCCAGGGCTATGTCCCCGTCATGAAAGCGGAAGATGAAGGGCTGGATGTTCTCGATGGACCCTGAGCCTGTCGTGGCGTAGCGCACATGCCCGACGGCCCGGTCCCCGGTCAGCGGTGTCAGGCTGGACTCGTCCGGGAAGACCTGAGTCAGCAGGCCCAGGCCCCGCCGTCCGATCAGGTGCCCCTGGTCGTTGGAAACGATGCCGGCACCTTCCTGGCCGCGATGCTGCAGGGCGTGCAGGCCGAAGTAGGTCAGCCGGGCGGCATCGGGGTGTCCCCAGACCCCGAAGATCCCGCACTCCTCGTGGATGCCTTCAAGCTCCAACGACATGGTCTATGTCCTTTCCCCTAGGCGGCAAAGTAATCCACTCCAGACTGGAATAGCGGCTGCGTGCGGTTTCCTGGCACATTCAGATACAGGTCAGGGCCGCTGCGTTCCGTATGGCCCATCTTGCCCAGCACCCGGCCGTCCGGGCTGGTGATGGCCTCAACGGCCATGTCGGATCCATTGGGGTTGACCCGCAGATCCATGGAGGGGCGACCCTGCTCGTCTACATACTGGGCGGCCACCTGTCCTCGGTCGATCAGAGTGCGCAGGAGGCCAGGCTCGGCCACAAACCGCCCTTCGCCGTGGCTGATGGGCATGGTATGGATGTCGCCCACCCGGCAGGCGCTCAGCCAGGGGGAGCGCGTGGAGCTGATCCGGGTGTGGACCAGACGGCTCTGATGGCGGCCGATGGTGTTGACGGCCAGGGTGGGATCCTCGGACGAGCCGGTGACGATTTTCCCATAGGGGACCAGGCCCAGCTTGATCAGCGCCTGGAATCCATTGCAAACGCCCAGAATCAACCCGTCACGGTCCTGTAAAAGCTCCTGGAGGGCATCGGCAACCTGGTTCGAGCGCAGGAAGGATGCCACCAGTTTGGCCGAACCGTCGGGTTCATCGCCGCCGGAGAAGCCTCCGGGTAGCATCAGTATCTGGCTGCTGCGGATGGCCTGGGCCAGGCGGCGGGAGCTCTCGGTCACGTCTTCGGCATTCAGGTTGCGGATGACCACAGTCTCCACCTGAGCTCCAGCGTCCCGGAAGGCCCGTGCGGAGTCGAACTCGCAGTTGGTGCCGGGGAAGACGGGCATGACCACCTTGGGTCGGGCGGTCCTGAAAGCCTCCTTGGTTCTGCGCGCAGAAGGCCTGCCAGGCTCACGGTCGGTGCGGCCAATGGTCGGCACCGGGTCGCCCTGGCCTCGGTATGGGAAGATTGATTCCAGACCCGTGGCACGGATCTCCTCAAGCTCAGACAAGTCCAGATCCTCGCTGCCGCAGCGTAGGTGATAGTCCTCGCGGGTGTGCCCAAGGAGGCGCAAATGCAGGCCGGAATTCTGAATGAATAAAGACTCCGGACCAGAGGCCTCCAGGATGAAGCTCCCATAGGCGGGACGGAAGAGTGCTGATATGGCGGTGTCTGGCGCCAGATTCAGCCCGATTCTGTTGCCCAGGCACATCTCCATCAACGACTGGGCCATGCATCCGTAGCCCGGAGTGGCTGCAGCATCCACCAGACCCTGGCTGATCAGCGTCTCGACCTGGTCCATGACGGTCCGCAGGCTCTCCGGATCGGGTAGCAATCCGTCCTCCTGGTATTCGGGCGCCAAGAGATAGACCTGGCGGTCCGCTGCCTTGAATTCGGGGGAGACTGCATCCCTGGCCTGCCCCAGGGCGACGGCAAAGCTGATCAGGGTGGGCGGCACATCCAGGTCCTCGAAGCTGCCGGACATGGAGTCCTTGCCACCTATGGCACCCACGGATAGATCCAGCTGAGCCTGGAGGGCGCCTAGGACACCTGCCACCGGCAGTCCCCAGCGTCGGGGGTCTTCACCGGGCTTGGGGTAGTACTCCTGTAGGCTCAGGTGGGCCCGGGAACGGCTGAAGCCGCTGGCAACCAGCTTGGCCAGGCTCTCGACCACGGCCAGGTAGGCGCCGGTGTAAGGGTCCTGGCTACTGATCCAGGGATTGAATCCCCAGGCCATGGCTGAGGCGGTGGTGGTGTGCCCATCCACCGGCAGCTTGGCTACCATGGCCTGTGCCGGCGTCAGCTGTCGGGCTCCGCCGAAGGGCATGAGAACGGTACCTGCGCCGATTGTGGAGTCGAACTGCTCGGCCAGACCCTGCTGGGAGCAGACGTTGATGTCTGTAAGCAGGGCCCTCATGCGTGCGTTCAGGCTGCCTTGAACTTCGAAGGGGGCGTGGTAGGGAGCAGGGACCGGTACCTGGGCATCGGTCTTATGAGGGGCGCCGTTGGAGGCCAGGAATGCTCGGGGGATATCCACGATGGTTTCTGACCGCCAGGTCATCCGAAGCCGGGGTTCCTCGGTGACCTCGGCGATGACGGTGGCCTCAAGGTCCTCCTGTCGGGCGTAGTTGATGAAGGCGGGCGCGTCTTCGGCAGCCAGGGCCACGGCCATTCGTTCCTGACTTTCGGAAATGGCGATTTCGGTTCCGTCCAGCCCCTGGTACTTGAGCGGCACCCGGTCCAGATCCACGCTCAGCCCGTCCGCCAGCTCACCTACGGCCACGGCAACGCCGCCGGCTCCGAAGTCGTTGCAGCGTTTAATCAGCCTGGCTGCCTCCGGGCGTCGGAAGAGGCGCTGGAGCTTGCGCTCCTCGGGAGCATCGCCCTTCTGCACCTCGGCCCCGCAGCGTTCCAGACTTTCTTCATCCTGGGACTTGGAGGCTCCGGTGGCGCCGCCGATTCCATCACGGCCGGTCCTTCCGCCCACCAGGATGATCAGATCACCGGGGGCGGGTCGACGACGGATCACATGGTCGGCCGGGGTGGCTGCCACCACTGCGCCCACCTCCATCCGCTTGGCCGCATAGCCGGGGTGGTAGATCTCCCGCACCTGCCCGGTGGCCAGCCCGATCTGGTTGCCATAGGAGGAGTAGCCATCGGCAGCCTGACGGACGATCCGGCTCTGAGGCAGCTTGCCCGGCAGGGTCTGATTCAGGGGCTGACGGGGATCTGCTGCTCCGCTGACCCTCATGGCCTGGTAGACGTAGCCCCTTCCGGACAGTGGATCGCGTATGGCTCCGCCAATGCAGGTGGCGGCGCCTCCGAATGGCTCGATCTCGGTGGGATGGTTATGTGTTTCATTTTTGAAGAGGAAGAGCCAGTCCTGATCCTGGCCATTCACGTCGACCTTGGTCCGGATAGTGCAGGCGTTGACCTCCTCGGACTGGTCCACGTCGTTCAGGATGCCGCGCTTCTGCAAGTACTTGGCCACGATGGTGGCCATGTCCATCAGGCATTCCGGTCGGTCCTGGCGACCAAGTTCTTCGCGGATTGCCCGATACCGTTCCAGCGTGTCACGAGCCCTGGGGTTATCCGCCTCGATCCGCTCCAGCCTGGTGTTGAAGGTGGTGTGCCGGCAGTGGTCGGACCAGTAGGTGTCAATCACCTTGAGCTCGGTCAGGGTGGGATCGCGCTTTTCCTGACGGTAGTGGTCCTGGCAGAAGCGGATATCCGGCAGATCCATGGCCAGATCCAGCTTGTCAATCAGCGCTTCGAGTTCAGGATCACCCAAATCACGGAATCCGTCCAACACGGGCACTGGATCGGGGTCGTCATCAGGCATGGCCAGGGTCTTGGGCTGCTCCAGTCCTACCACTCGTGAGTCGACCGGATTGACCAGGTAATTGCGGATGGCTTTAATCTGCTCGGCGTCCAAATCGCCTTTTAGCAGATAGATGGTGGCCGTGGCCACTAGGGGTCGGGCGCCCTGGCCGATCAGCTGGACACACTGGGCTGCGGAGTCGGCTCGCTGATCGAACTGACCAGGCAGGGGAGCTACGGCGAAGAGCTTGGGTGAGTCCAGTGGCGGCAGATCATCGGCGTCCTTCATGCCCAGGGCTTCCTCCAGACGGGTGGCCACCAGGTCGGTCTGGGGCTGGGCGAAGACCGTGGGCAGGCAACGTTTGAAGAGGTCTTCGTCGATTCCCTCCAGATCGTAACGATTGATTATGCGCAGGCCGGTCAGCCCTTGCACGCCCGGCAGGGTACGGAGCTGTTCGGCAAGCCTGTCGGCGGCCTGGTCAAAGCCCCGCTTTTTCTCGGTATAGACACGGAAGAGCACAATGGATCCTTTCGCGATGGACTGGTTGGGGACCAATGAAAAACCCGGAGGCGATATGCTCGCTTCCGGGTCTACCGATTCAGCTGTTCGATTGGCTTTCGCGTTCCTCCAATTCGGTCAGCCCATCCAGAATGGTTTGATAAGCCGGAATGATGCTGCCCAGGTCCCTGCGGAAGATGTCCTTGTCCAGGTGGGTGACATGGCCGTCATTATTGTTGCCAATCGCCCAGAGCCTGCAGGTGTCGGGGGTGATCTCGTCGCCGAGAAGGATGATGCCCGATCCGGTCTTGCCCATTTCAATCTTGAAGTCCACCAGCTCCACGTTGATGGCGCGGAAGATGCTGGTCAGCGCCCCGTTGATCTCACGGGTCTTTGCGGCGATGATGTCCAGATCCTGCTCAGTGGCCAGTCCCAGGGCCAGAATGTCGTCCCGATTGATAAACGGATCATCCAGGGGATCGGACTTGTAGAAGAACTCCAGCACCGGCTGCTTCAAGGCAGTGCCTTCCGCAACCCCATACCGCTGGGAGAAGGAGCCTGCAGCCCGGTTGCGCATGACGATCTCCAAGGGGAACATGTCCAGCCGGCGATTGAGCTGCTCGGTATCCGAGATGCTGCGTACGAAGTGGCTGGGGATGCCCCTGCGGGCCAGCAGGGAGAATATCACCGTGGTGATCCTGTTGTTCAGTCTGGCCTTGCCTTCGATGTTGGCCTTCTTGGCTCCGTTCCCCGCGGTTGCCTGGTCAGTGTACTCAACCCAGAGTATGTCCGGGTCATCCGTCTCGTACAGTTTCTTGGCCTTGCCTTGATAGCGCATTCCCAACTTTTCCACTGTTCGCCTTCCTCGAGTTTGTTGCGAATTGGAAACTTCTGCACTGCTTGGGACACGACCACCATAGCAAGCCCGGGTTACATCCCCGCGCCCACTCGTGGTTTCAGATTGTTGACCACGGCTTCGGCACGCCCGATGGCGGTCTGCAGGTCAGGACCCAGGGCCAGGGCTACGCCCATGCGACGTTGGCCATGCACTTCGGGCTTGGAGAAGATGCGCAGATCGGTGCCAGGGTGGTCCAGGGCCTGCGGCAGGCCTTGGAAGCTGACCGGTCCCTGGCCCCTGACCAGGATGGGTCGGCTGACCGCGCAGGTGCCCTCCGGCAGATTCAGGGCCAGATCCTCCTGATGGACGGGAATGCCCAGGATGGCCCGGGCGTGAAGGTCGAACTCGGTCAGGCGTTGGGAGATCATGGTCACCATGCCGGTGTCATGGGGGCGCGGGGCCACCTCGTTGAAGAGCAGCGAGCCGTCGCGCAGGGCGAAGACCTCCACACCGTAGATTCCCCAACCAGTCTCGCCACTTTGGCGGGCCAGGGAGGTCATGGCCTCAACCAGTCGGGTGGCCATGCTCCGGGCCTGCTGCAAGATGTCGGGATTCAGCGCCGCCGGTTGCCAGGAGAGCCGGTAGTCCCCGTCCTCCTGTCGCTGACCGATGGGCGTGCAGGTGGCCACGCCAGCCGAGGAGGCCACGGTCAGAACAGTCAGCTCATGGGCCAGGGGGGCCAGAGCCTCCACAATGACCTCGGCTTTGCCCTGGTGCCTGGTGGCTGCCCGGCCTTGGGTCAGTGCCGAATTCCAGGCTTGAGACAAGCCCTCCTTGCTCCGTACCAGGGTCTGTCCGTGCCCGGAGGAGCTCATCAGGGGTTTGACCATGCAGGGGTAGCCCACCTGATCCGCCGCGCTGGCCAGTTCTTCGGGGGAGTCGGCGAATCGGTAGGGGGTGGTGGGCAGGCCCACCTGCTCGTGGGCGAAGACTCGTAGGGCCCGGCGGTCCATACACATGGCAGCCAGGGGAGCGGCAGGCACTACCTGGATGCCCCGGGCCGCGGCGCCAATCAGGCGGTCTGTGGCGATGGCCTCCACTTCGGGCACGATCAAATCAGGCTGGACCTTGTCGATCAGGTCCTCCAGGGCCTGCGGATCACTCATCTTTACATGGTAGCCGACATGGGCCACCTGGGTGGCCGGTGCGCCGGAGTATGAGTCTGCCGCACCTACCCAGGCACCCAGCCGCATCAGGCTGATGGCAATCTCGCGGCCGAGTTCGCCGGCTCCCAGGAGAAGGACTCGTGTAGGTCTTGGCCCCAGAGGAGAGCCGAACGGTCGCTCCCCAGGATTGATGGTTTTGATAATCCGCTGCTGACCGGATGCGCTCATACCCATATTCTGCCACCGACCCGTAGACCAAGCAGGTGAATTATCGATACATGCCTATAAACGACATCTATAGAGGCCTTCTTGTCCGCTGACCGCCGGGACGATTACCATGTCAGGCAGTCGACCAGGAAGGCGGGAACGTGAGCGAGCGGACACCGGCGGTGCGGATGGAGCACCTGACCAAGACCTATCACAGCGACGACGATGAAGACAAGACGGCACTGGCCGATATCAATCTGACCGTCGAGGCTGGGGATATCTTTGGCATCATTGGACTGAGCGGGGCTGGCAAGTCCACACTGGTCCGCTGCATCAACGGGCTGGAGGATTATGACTCAGGCAGCGTCAAGGTCCGCGGCCGCGAGGTCAAGGATCTGGCTCCAGCCGAGTTGAGGGACTTGAGGCGTCGTACCGGCATGATCTTCCAGCACTTCAACCTCATGCCCTCCAGGACGGTGGCCGACAATGTGGGCCTTCCTCTGCGAGGGAGCGGCCGCGACCGTGCATCTCGACGGGCCCGTGTGTCCGAGCTCCTGGAATTGGTAGGGCTGACCGAGCTGGCCGACCATTATCCAGCCGAGCTCTCCGGCGGCCAGCAGCAGCGGGTGGCCATCGCTCGAGCCCTGGCCAACGAGCCGGATATCCTGCTCAGCGACGAGGCCACCAGCGCACTGGACCCGACCACCACACGCTCCATTCTTCAGCTGCTGCGTGACCTGCACGACCAGCTGGGCATCACTGTGGTCATGATTACCCACGAGATGTCGGTCATCAGGCAGATCTGCAACCGGGTGGCGGTCATCGACCAGGGTGTCATCGTGGAGCAGGGAAGGGTCTTCGATGTCTTTGCAGACCCCAAGGCTCAACTGACCAAATCCTTCGTGGCCACCACCTCCAACCTGGACAAGGTCAAGGATCTGTTGGCCGCCGATTCGCCCCTGGTGGCCCTGGAGCCCGGGCAGATCCTCATGCGCATGTCCTATGTCTCCAAGGAGGTCTCCGAGGCTCTGGTCTCCACCATCAGCCGTCGCTACAACCTGGACGTCAACATCATCTTCGGCGACATCGACGTGGTGGAGGGTGCGCCCCTGGGAGGACTGGTAGTCAGAATGGGCGGCGATCCTGAAAATATTCGCCAGGCCATGGAATACCTGCGCTCGCGCAACATCGGAATCGAGGTTCTTAAGTCATGACGTCCCTGCTTACCACTTGGTTCCCCAACGTCATGAGCCGGCTGCCGGAGTTCTTCAGCAGCATGGTTCAGACCCTGGTTATGGTCGGCGTCTCCGGGGTGATCTCCTTCCTGCTGGCTCTGGTCATCGGGGTGGGACTGATCATCAGCCGACGTGACGGCATCCGTCGCAACGGCCTGGTCTTCACCATTCTGGACAAGCTGATCGACCTCTTCCGCTCCATCCCCTTCATCATCCTGGCGGCAGCCCTGGTGCCGGTGACCAGGATGCTCATGGGCACGGCCATCGGGCCCAAGGGGGCGATCTTCCCGCTGGTCGTGGGCATCACCCCCTTCTTCTCACGACAGATCGAGTCGGCCCTTGCCGGTCTGGACCCCGGGTATGTCGAGGCGGCGGAGTCCATGGGCATGACCACCTGGCAGATCATCTGGCATGTCTACCTGCGTGAGGGCATCCCCTCCATCATCCGGGTGACCACCATCACCATCGTCAGCCTGGTGGGGGAGACCGCCACCGTGGGCATCGTGGGCGGCGGCGGGCTGGGTGACTTCGCCATACGTCTGGGCTACCAGCGGTCCATGAACGACGTGACCATCGCCACCATCATTGTGCTGGTGATCTTCATCGCCCTGATCGAACTGTTCGGTCGGCTTCTGGCCGAAGTCCTCGAACACTGAGCAACCCTGGAAAGGTCAGATTATCGTGGTCGGTCGTAATCGCGTCGGCAAAAAGAACAGAGCCAAGGTACAGCTGGCGGCACTCAGCCTGGTCATCGTCCTCCTGCTGGCGCTGGTTGTAGGCACCGATGTGCGTCTGAATCAGGTGGGTGCCGGTGTCAAGGTCGTCAGGGTCGGTGTCATCGGCAGTTCGGACGACCAGATCTGGAAGGCTGTCCAGGCAGAGCTGGATCGGCGGGGTGAACACATCAGGATCGAGCTCAAGCCCTTCCAGGACGCCATCTACGTCAACCAGGCCACGTCCAACCGCGAGGTGGACTTCAACGCCGCCCAGCATTACGCCTACCTGGAGGACGATGTAAAGACCAACCACTACCAGCTGGCCGTGCTTGGCAATACCTACATCTCGCCCATGAACCTCTACTCGCAGCGCTATGCCAAGCCCTCGCAGTTCCAGGATGGCGACCGGGTGGCCATCCCCAACAACGCCACCAACATGGGCCGTGCCCTGAAGGTCCTGGCCGATGCCAAACTCATCGGTCTACGCGACCCCGAGGCCACCAACCCGCTGCCCGAGGATGTGGTGGACAACCCCAAGCATTTGCACATCGAGCAGGTGGATCCGGCCGGCATCCTCAACCTGCTGCCTGATTATGCGGGCGGGGTCACCAATGCCAACTTCGTGGTCGACGCAGGCCGCAGCGTGCACGATGCCATCCACGAGGTTCCCTACGATCTGCAGAACCCGGCCAACAAGCCTTACATCAACATCATCGTCACCACCAAGGATCAGCGGGACAACCCCACCTATGCCGCAGTGGTGCGCGCCTACCATTCCAAGCCCGTGGCCGACACCATTGTCCGTGTCTACAAGGGCGCCTGTCTGCCGGCCTTCAAGGTTTCCTGATGCGATAGGTTCCAGCAATGAAGGAGGACGGATATGAGCACCAGAAGAACCAGAGCCAAGAGAGAGCTCGCGGCTGTCTCGGTCGTCATCCTGGTGGTCGCCGTCCTGATGGGCGTGGCCTATGTCAAGGTCAACCAGCCCGAACGTGGCCAGCGGGAGATCAGCATCGGCCTGGTGGGCGATGCCGACGAGGAAATCTGGAAGGCTGTTCAGCACGAGTTGGACCAACGCCGGGCCGGCATAAAAATCAAGCTCCGGTCCTTCCAATATGGGCGCTACGCCAATCAGGCGCTGTCCAACGGGGAGATCGACCTGAATGCCTTTCAGCACTACGCCTTTCTGGAGCAGGAGTCCAAGCAGCACGGGTACCGGTTCGCAGCCATCGGCGACACCTACATCTCACCCCTTAACCTCTACTCAAAGAAGTACAGGAGTGTTGACCAGATTGGCTATGGCGAGCGTCTGGCTATACCCAGTGATCCCATCGATCTGGGCCGCTCCCTGAAGGTGCTTGCCAGCGCCGGGCTGATCGGTCTGCGAGACCCCAAGGCCACCACGCCGGTTCCAGAGGACATCGTCGACAACCCACGTGGGCTGGTCCTGGACCAGGTCGATCCACCGGGAATCGTCAAGGTTCTACCCGACTATGCGGCCGGCATCACCAACACCAATTTCATCCTGGATGCCGGCATGAAAATCCAGGATGCCATCTACCAGGTGCCCGGCGATCTGAAATCGCCTGCCAATCACCCTTATGTCAACATCATCGTGGCCAGGCAGGCCGACAAGAACGACCCCGCCTACAAGTCCCTGGTTTCCGCCTACCACAGTCGATATGTGGCCGATGCCATCAACCGCTATTACCGCGGTGCGGCCGTCCCGGCCTTCTCCTACTAATAGTGGGTGCAATCGGGTCGTCGCCCTGTCTTGGTCCGGCCCAAGCCTGCTAATGATGTACAGCGGAGGGAAGGCTGATGAGGGATCATGATAGCCTGACGCTGGCCCTGGTCCTGGATTCCTTCGGCAACAGGGGCAACGGGACTTCCAACTCCGCCATCCAATACGCCCAGGGTCTGGAGGCGCTTGGACACCAGGTCCGTCTGGTGGGAGTGGGATCTACCGACTATCCGGCACGGGTGCATCGCATTCCTTTGGTATCCGCAGTGGCGGCCAGGCAGCAGATGAGCTTCGCTCGTGCCGATCCGGAACTCTTCCGAAGAGCCTTTGCCGGTGTGGACCTGGTCCATATCTACGAACCTTTCGCCTTCGGCCGCGCCGCCCTGGCGCAGGCCAGGTCCATGGGTATACCGGTGACCGCCGGGTTTCACATCCAACCTGAAAACATAACCTATTCTGCAGGCCCATTACGCTGGCTGCCCGGGGTGGATGCGGCCATCTACAGGCTGTTTCGGTTCTGGCTTTACGATCATGTCGGGCACATCCACGTTCCCACCCAGCTGACGGCCGATCTGCTGCGCTCGCATGGGTACAGGGCCCGTCTGCATGTCATATCCAACGGGTACCAGCCTAGGTTCAACCCCGGTAACCGATATGAGAGGGGCCGATACGAGCGGCAGCGATCCGGTCGGTTGATCCAGGTCGTGGCCTCTGGCAGGCTGGCTCGGGAAAAGGATCATCTGACCCTGATCCGTGCCTTGGCCTTGTGCAGGAACAAATACAGGATTCGCTTGACCATAGCAGGTACAGGTCCTATGGAGCGCCGGCTGAGAATGGAAGCCGCCCGGCAGCTGGCCGGCATGCAGGTTTCGATTGGATTCCATCAGAACGCGACCATGCCTGATCTGCTCAGGCAGACCGACCTGCTGGTTCACCCGTCTATCGCGGATCTGGAATCCGTCAGCGTCCTGGAGGGGATGGCCTGCGGCGCAGTCCCGATCATCGCCCAGTCTGATCTGAGCGCCGCAGGACACTTCGCCCTGACGCAGCACTCGCTCTTCCCGGTCGGCAGGGCCCGATCCCTGGCTGAGCAAATCGATTGGTGGATAGACCATCCTGATGTCCTAGCAGTCTGGTCTAGACGCTATGCCGAACATGCCAAGGAACACTACTCTCTGGATACCTCCGTCAGGGCCTTTGCCCATATGGCTGTGCAGGCCGTCAGCGATCAAGAGCCGGACCAGGTGCAATCCAACCCCGCTTAGATCTCCTGCTTGGATATGATCAGAGCCGACCCGAAGATAGCCACCAGGACCACGCCCATGGATACTCCGGCATAGATCCAGACCTGATCGGCCGTCAGAGTGTTCAAGACAATCTGTTCGCCGAACCCGACGAAGTCGAAGTATTTCAGCCATTTCCATTTCGCAGTGAACTCCACGATGCCGATCAGAATGGGCCATATCACAATCACCACCGCTGGAATGACCAGGGATTTGGTAATGATCAACAGGACGATGCCCAGGCTGATGATGACGGAAATGCAGAAGCTGACTGATAGGGTCATGACAGCGACATCCGTGCACAAAATGCCCCAGCCGGCCCCAGTCTTCCTTCCCAGGGCTAGTCCGGTCAGCAGAATAGTGATGAAGTAGCACAGGGTCAGAAGGATGATGTCAGTCAGGATGGTCACGTACTTGCCCAGGATGAACTGTATCCGCGAGATTCCCGATGTCAGCGTGTTCTTCAAGGTGTGCTGGCTGTATTCCGCACCAATGACGATAACAAAGACCGCGATGTAAAAGTAAATTAGAGATGAGGCGGAGGCGACACCCACTTGCAGGCCAGTCCTGATGGTCCAGCTTTGGCCTTCGATTTCCATCAGTTTATGATCGTATTCTTCGCCCCCAGTGCTAATTCCTATGGTCGTCTTGCACCATGTGGCCACTATGCCGAGGGCCACAGTGGCAATCAGCAGAATCAACATGCCGATGGAGCGTCGCTGCCTGTAAAAGTCGGCCCTGATCTGGTTAATCATTGTTGTCTCCTCGACTCTTGAGAGTCCTTGTTCAGCAGATCTGCGAAATATTCCTCCAGCGATCCCTTCTGCTGGTTGATTTGATTGACCAGGATGCCTTCCTGAACCAGAAGTCTGTTGATGGGGCCCGGTTCCAGATTCCCCTGCTTGATCAGAATCTGATGGTCGTCAAGGACTTGGAAGGGGCCGATTCCCTCGCGATCCAGGATCATGGCGGCCTTGGAACTCTGGTCCACGTCGATCAACAGTCCATTCTGATTGATCCGATCCAGTTCATCCTTGTCTACCTCCTTGATCAGGCGGCCGTGGCTGATGAATCCGAACCGGGAGGAGACCAGGTAAAGTTCGCTCAGAATGTGACTGGAGATGAGAATGGTCGTCTGGCGCTCCTTGTTGAGCTTGTCCAGGAGTGTTCTGAATTCCATGATTCCTGCCGGGTCCAGGCCGTTGATGGGCTCGTCCAGAATCAGGAAATCGGGTCGGGTGAGGATGGCCATGGCCAGACCCAAGCGTTGACGCTGGCCCAGAGAGAGGTGACCGGCCCGAGTCTTGGCCTTTTCGCTCAGGCCGACGAAGTCGATGGTCTGATCGATGGCCTTGCCGTCGGCCAGCCCGTGCTGGATGGCTGTCAGTTTCATGTTCTGGCTGACGGTGAGTTTTTTGAAGGCAGCCGGGGCCTCAATGATTGAGCCTATCCTGCTTAGTATCCGGCTGTTCTTGCCAATCGTGTGCCCCATCAGCCTTATGCTCCCCTTTTGTATGGGGGACAGTCCGGTGATCAGACGCATCAGGGTGGTTTTGCCAGCGCCGTTCTCGCCGATCAGCCCGTAGATCTCGCCCTTGTTTATGGAGAGGCTGAGATCGTCCAGTGCTTGGAAGCGGCCGAACCGTTTGCTGACATGGCTAATATCCAGAATGGTATCGTCCATGGGGTTCCCTTCTCTATGTCGCTATCAGAGAATCTAAAATGCCTTTCTTAAGTGCTCGGCTAAGAAATCATTAAGAATTTCATAAATCCGATTGGGCGAGATCGGCCTCGTTAGACGACTTCAGTAACATGAGAGTGACCTGCGAAAGGAAGAAAGTATGCCGACGATTCTGGTCGTGGAGGATCAGGAGGACATCCAGTCCCTGCTCAAGGATGTGCTGGGCGGGACCTATCGGATCATCCAGGAGACGACGGGCGCCCAGGCCTTAGACCGCTTCCAGCAGGAGGAACCCGACCTGATTCTTCTTGACCTGATGCTCCCTGTAGTCACCGGGGACAGTGTCCTCAAAGCCATTCGACGTATCTCGTCGGTGCCGGTCATCATCCTCACGGCCATCCAGGACAAGACCAGGACCGTCAGCCTCTTGGAGCAGGGCGCCAATGATTATGTGACCAAGCCTTTTGACATCGACGAGCTTCGCGCTCGTGTCCAGGTCCAGCTGCGCCAATCCGGGGCACTGAAAGCGGATGCGGATCCAGCAGGTGAATCCGATGCCAAGATTTGTTTCGAGGGGATTGAGCTGGACCGGATGGAGCACACGGTCAGCGTTGATGGACACCGGGTCGAACTGGCGCGTAAGGAATTCGCCATCCTTGAGCTTCTGATGGACCATCCACATCGGGTTTTCGAGAAGGAGGACCTCTATCGACAGGTTTGGAACCAGCCATACATCAATGCCGAAAATACTCTCAATGTGCATCTGAGCACCTTACGAACCAGTTTGAACAGATACGCCGGCAGTCAACGCTACATCGTGTCGGTCTGGGGCATCGGCGTTCGCCTGGTTTGAATTCACACGGAGGGAATAACGATGAATAAGGGGTCGTCGGAGGTGAATCCGTGAAGGTGGTTGCACTTGTTCTGGGTCTTGTCGTCCTCGTCCTGGCGATTGGCCTGATAATGCTGACTACCGACCTCAAACGGATCAGTGATGATCTGGACTTCATCAACCATGCCGACACTAATGCCTTGGTAACCACTGGGTCCAATATCGGGCTCATCCGCACTCTGGCGGATAGGATCAAC
Organism: Bifidobacterium sp. 7101; assembly: GCF_000499285.1. Lineage (GTDB taxonomy): Bacteria > Actinomycetota > Actinomycetes > Actinomycetales > Bifidobacteriaceae > Bombiscardovia > Bombiscardovia apis_A. The sequence goes on along the minus strand of NZ_AWUN01000004.1, from coordinate 66,349 downwards.
GCCGTTCTGAACAAGACCAGACGGCTGCAGATCACTCATGCTGAGCAGAACAAGCAAGTCCGGCAGATGCTGACCAACCTAACCCATGACATCAAGACCCCGCTGACCGTGGCCAGGGGATACGCCCAGCTGCTCAAGGAAGGATCGGCTGATCAGGAGCAATTGGGCAAGATCCTCAACAACCTGCAGTCAGTGGATCACTATCTGCATTACCTGATGGATTTCAATCTGATCCAAGAGAAGAGTGTGAGCCTGGATCTGACCCGGGTGAACCTATCGGAACTGGTTCAGCAGGAGCTCTTCAGCGCTTTCGATTCGCTGACTGCGCGGTCCGTCACGGTGAAGCCCAGAATTGAAACTAATGTGGAAATTACGACGGACCAGACCATGATGAGTCGAATAATTCAGAACCTGATCGGCAACTGGCTCAAGTATGCTGAGGAATCAGCCTGGGTTGAACTGAACAAGGGTGAAGATGGGCGGATCCGTCTGGACTTCGGCAACAAAACCAAGGGCGGGGCCGTCGATGTGGACAGGCTCATGGAACGTTTCCAGACCGACGACCAATCACGGACCAAGATCAGAAGCACAGGCCTGGGTCTGAGCATTGTTGACTCCCTGGTGGATTCACTCGGGGGCTCTATGAGGCTGGAATCCAGCAAGGGTATTTTCTTGGTCCACTTGCTACTTAGTGATGTTCCTCAACCGAAGGAACTATGAATAACGTGGTTTTGCGACCGTTTGGTAAGATGCAGCGGCCTGCCATGGCCTTTATGGCAAGACCTTGACAGGCCGCTGCGCATATAGGCGGAGAATAGTGTCAGCAGATGAATCTAACAGAACTTAAATAACAGTACTTAAATCTAAATAACAGTACTTAAATCTGATTGTGCTTAAGTCCGGCTGATAGATGAGTCGCTTCTCCGTCTACAATCAAGGGGAAATCAGGCCTTGGTGTGGGGCACTATAACAGCCCTGGCCGAGAGCTTGTTGTCGACCAGCTTGTGGTAGGCATCCAGGGCATTGTCCAGCGAGTAGGTTTCGATTTCGGTCTCGATCTGGCCGTTGCGGTACATGTTGGCCACATCGTAGAGCTCAGGGATGGAGCCCCAGTAAACGCCAAGCAGCTCCTGCTCCCAGGGCTTGGAGTACCAGTCGTATTCCGCCTTGCCGCCGGCGATGCCGACCACGGTCACCCGGGATCCCGGGCCACCTGAAGCCTGTGCGGCAGCAATGGTCGGGGCAACACCCACGAAATCGAAGGCGGCGTCCACGCCCTCGCCATGGGTGATCTTCCTGATGTTCTCCACCTGGTGCTCGTCGCTCATAACGGGAATGGCACCCTTGGCCTCAGCCTTGGCTAGAGCCTCTGGTTTGGTGTCGGTGGCAATCACGGTGGCGCCGGTCAGAGCGTGCAGAATCTGAATGGCGATCTGGCCCAGTCCGCCTAGGCCAATGACCAGAGCGTACTTTCCACCGCCGTTCAGGTGTGGCATGGCAGCGCGTATGGCGTGGTAGGGAGTCAGGGCCGCATCAGCCAGGGGTGCTGCGCCGATTGGATCCGCATCGCCCAGAGGCACCAGGTTGCGGGCAGGGACAGTCATGTATTCAGCCATGCCGCCGTCGCGTCCCAGACCCAGGGCCAGTGACTTATTGGTCGCGGCGCTGGAGCAGTAGTTCTCCTGGCCGGCCACGCAGTGAGGGCAGTGACCGCATCCGGTGGGCCCATAGACGATGTAGGCATCACCCTTCTTGAAGCCCGTGACATCGGGTCCTACCTCTTCGACCCAGCCGGTGGTTTCGTGCCCCAGAATGAATGGAGGCTTGGTGTGGCTCCCAGTTTCTGGGGTGTAGTCCTGGAAGACGGAGACGTCAGAATGGCAGCAACCTGCCCCAGCCACCTTGAGCAGAACTTCGCCGCTTCCAGGGGTCGGCTCCGGCACTTCCTTGAGGGTGGGGAAGGTGTTGAATTGTTCGAAAACAACGGCTTTCATAAGTTTCCTTTCATCGTTGAAGCATTTCCGCCCCTATGCTCAGAGCGGAGGTGTGTGCATCAGCATCGTTGCAATAAAAATCTTACTGAAGACCAGCTTCGCACTCACCCGAACGAGTGTGATATGTCCAACAATGTGGGATTGGCCGTGTTTACGGGACGGATGAAAAATTCTCGTATAAATACGAATACCCCTCCCCTAAGGATGACCAACAGGGGAGAGGATGGCTTTGATTTGCTTGGGTTTAGCTTGAGCGGCTTTTACAGCAAATTGATCAGAGCCTGGGTGTCTTCGACTGTTGTCGCCCAGGAGGTGGCCAGCCGGATCACGGTGTGGGTGGCATCGCTGCGTTCCCAGAAATCGAAGGCGACCTGTTTGGACAGCTCCTCCATGCGCTCATTGTCCAGGCGGACGAAGGTCTGATTGGTGGGGGAGTCCATGACGATCTGATATCCCTTCTCCCGCAGGGCCTTCTTGATCATCGCTGCCGTCCGTATGGCGTTGCGGCTGATTCGTGAGTAGAGGTCGTCGGTAAAGAGGGCATCGAACTGCACCCCCAGGAGCCTTCCCTTGGCCAGGAGTGCACCCCTCCTTTTGATCATGGTGCTGAAATGCTCGGGAGCATTCCCCCTGGGGAAGACCACCGCTTCGCCGCAGAGTGCACCGACCTTGGTTCCACCGATGTAAAAAACATCGCAGAGACGGGCTATGTCCGTCAGGTCAACGTCGGTTCCGGGGGCCACCAGTCCGTACCCCAGCCTGGCCCCGTCCAGGTAGAGCGGAATCTTGTGTTCCCGACAGATTTGCGAAAGGTCCTCCAGTTCTTGACGGGTGTAGAGGGTTCCATATTCGGTGGGGTGGGAAATGTAAACCATGCCTGGGAAGACCATCTGTTCATGGTTTTCGTCGGCGTAGAAGCCATTCAGGAAGGCCTTGAGATCCTCTGCAAGAATCTTGCCCTGTTCGCCGGGGATGGTCAGGACCTTGTGGCCTATTGCTTCAATGGCACCGGCCTCGTGGACGTTGACATGGCCCGTGTCCGCGGCGACCACTCCCTGGTATGACTTCAACAGGCAGGAGGTGACGACTTGGTTGGTCTGGGTTCCACCGGCCAGGAAATAGACCTGGGCCTGGGGACAGCCACAGGCCTGGGCGATCTTCTGAGCAGCGGACAGGCAGTATCGATCCTTGCCATAGCCGGGAAGGTGCTCCATGTTGGTGTCGATCAGCCGCTGCAGGACTTCGGGGTGGGCGCCCTCGGAATAGTCGTTGACGAATGACAGCATGCGGGTCCTTCCTGTTCGATGATAATTGGCTCCGGACCAGCCAAGCCGATCCGGAGCCATGACTCTCATTACAGCATATGCTCAGGCGATGAGTTCCTTGACGGATGCAATGATCGCTTGCAGGCTGACCTTGGCGTCGTTGAAGAGCATCTGCGTGTTTGGATTGAAGTAGAGCTCGTTCTCGATGCCGGCGTACCCCTTACCTCTGCCTCGTTTGAGGACGACAACATGCTGGGCCTTGTCAACGTCCAGAATGGGCATGCCGGATACAGCAGTTCCCGGTCGGCGGGCTGCCGGGTTGGTCACGTCATTGGCGCCGACCACCAGGGCAACATTGGCTGATGGGAACTGGGGATTGATGTCATCAAGGTCGATTAATTCCTCATAAGGGACGTTGGCCTCGGCTAAGAGGACGTTCATATGTCCCGGCATGCGGCCGGCCACCGGATGGATGGCATAGGAGACTTCCACACCACGGCCTTTGAGCAGTTCGCCCAGGTCGGCCAGTTCGCGCTGGGCTTGGGCCTGAGCCAGACCAAAGCCGGGGACGAAGATGACCTTGTCGGCATAGACCAGCTGAACGGCCACATCGTCGGGTGTGGTCTCCTTCATGGTCCCCTGGGTACCCTGATCCTGGCTGGTGCTCGCAGAGGAGCCGCCGAACCCTCCGGCCAGTACGCTCAGGAGCGGCCGGTTCATGGCCTGGGCCATCAGGACGGACAGGGTAGCACCTGCTGCGCCGACCAAGGCGCCTGCCACGATCAAGGCGACGTTGTCGATGGCCAGACCGTTCATAGCCACAGCTGTGCCGGTGCAGGCATTCAAGACGGAGATGACCACGGGCATGTCGGCGCCGCCGATGGGGATGACGAAGACCAGTCCGTAGCCTAGGGCGAAGATGGCTGTGAGGATGGCCCATAGGGGCCGATTGCCAGGATTCAGGCAGAGCATGACCAGGCTAAGAACCGTCAACAGGGCGAATAGCACATTCCAGACAGCCTTGGCCGGCAGCTTCAGGTTTTTGATCATGCTGATGCCCTGGAGCTTGCCGGCGGCTATCAGGGAGCCGGTGAAGGTGATGGAACCGATGACCACGCCCAGACCGGCGGTGATCAGCACCACCAGAGTCGGGGTGCCCTCAGAAGTCAGTATGTCGTTCAGGGCGACCAGGGCTGCAGCGCCGCCGCCGACCGTGTTGAAGACGGAAACCAGCTGAGGCATGTCCGTCATTTTGACCTTCCTGGCTGAATAGACACCTGCTGCGGATCCAATCAGGATGCCGAGCACGAGCAGAATGATAGCTAGGGAGGAGTTGAAACCGGTGGCAAACAGATGGATGAAGGCCATGGCTACGGCGATGACCATGCCCGCTGCAGAAACCCTATTGCCTGTACGGGCCGTCTTGGGTGAATTCATGTAGTGCAGGCCCATGACGAACATGACTGAGGAAAGGAGGTAGACGAACCAGGTGATGATGTCGAGGATGTTCACTTGTCGGCTCCCTGGTTCTTAGCGGTCTCGGTCGTGACGGCCGAAGCCTGTTCGTCCTGGCTGGCCTTACCCTTCCCCTTGTCGGGTTTGGAAGACTTGAACATCTCCAGCATCCGGTCGGTTACCACGTAGCCGCCCACCACGTTCATGGCGCCAAGGACGGCAGCCAGCAATATGAGTACGTAGGAAAGCGGGGAGTGAGCCTCCGCCGCGATGATGACTACCCCGACGATCACAATGCCATGAATGGAGTTGGCGCCTGACATGAGCGGTGTGTGAAGCGTGGCCGGAACCTTTCCAATCACCTCCACGCCGATCAGCAGGGCCAGAATGAAGAGCGTAATTGCTATGACCACAGAATTCATTGCTCTTGACCTTTCTCTTCGGTCTCTTCGGTACTTGGAGCATCCTCGCTTTCACTCGTGCCGGATTCGGCTGCTCCTGTTACAACCAGCGCTTGGTCAATCTCGTCGTCTGCTTTGATGCTGAGCTCGCCGTCGCGAATGAAATGCACCAGCACGTCCGCCACATTTCTGGACAGCAGGTTGGAGGCCGTCGTGGCTACGCCGCTGGCCAGGTACGGGGCTCCGATCATGGTGACTCCGTTATCGGTGGTTTTTGTTCCCATCTGTGACCCCTCGACGTTGCCGCCCAGCTCGCTGGCAGCGCAGTCCACGATTACGGCTCCGGGATGCAGGTTGGCCACACCCTCGGCGCTCAGGAGGCGGGGAGGCTTTCCACCGGGAACCTTGGCTGTGGTGATGACCACGTCGAAGCCTGCCGCCTTGGCATCCACAGCAGCCTGCTGCTGGGCCTGTTCCTGATCGGTCAGCTGGCGTGCATAGCCGCCCTGCCCCTGTCCCTTGGAGAAATCCAGTCCCAGGTCGAGGAACTTGGCTCCCAAGGATTCCACCTCCTGCTTGGAAGCGGGTCTGACATCGTAGGCGGTGACCACGGCTCCCAAACGTTTTGCGGTCCCGATGGCCTGCAAGCCTGCGATACCAGCCCCCAGAACCAGGACCTTGGCCGGTCGGATGGTTCCTGCTGCAGTGGTCATCATGGGGAAGAAGGATCCATAGGCATCAGCAGCCACCAGAGCCGCCTTGTATCCCATGACCGAATTCTGCGAGGTCATCTCATCCATGGACTGGGCTGAGCTGAGTTGTCGGGGGAGTCGCTCCATAGCTATTCCGGTAAGCCCGGATGCCTCCAGGGATTCGGCGTAGTCCTTGTCGCTCAATGACCCCAGCATGCCGATGATCCATGTTCCGGCTGGAATTCGCTTTAGCAAGGAGCTATCCGGTCTGCCGACGAAACCCAGGACTGTCGATTTGGATAGGACAGTATCCCTGTCGGTGACGGTGGCTCCTGTCCGTTGGTAGTCCTCATCTCGGAAGCCGGCTCGGACCCCGGCTCCGGACTCCAGGAGGCAGGTAACGTCTTGCCTGGTCAGCCGGGTCACGATGTCAGGCGTCAAAGCCACACGGGCCTCCTCATCGTCTGTCTCTTTGAGGACCCCGAAGGTTACAGGAGATTGTTCTGGTCCACTCATGTCTTTCCTTCTTCAAGCACAACTGTGTGTGAACAATTTCATCAATGATTCTAGTTACTGAATGTTCTTGTTGGGAGGCCAAGACAACTTATTATGCATCTGTGCTTTATAAGTATCAGTCGAGGATAAGATAAATTCAAGATATCTTGTAAGGTATCTTGGCTTGAAGGATGAGAAACAGAAAGGGCAAAAGCTATTCTCACCCAGTTGTGCCTGCACAGCTCATAAATTGTCTGAAGGGTGGTTTCGCGGTTTTGATGCCGGATTTTTGTGAGCCGGGCGGCATAGTGCACGGCATTGCGGCCTGAGTCAAGCTGCAGCAGTGACATGATCAAATTAAAGGGTGCCGCGCATCGTCATGAACGATGAACGGCACCCTGAGGCGGAAGGCCTTGGCAGGAAGAACGCTGTGGGGATTTCACATGCACGGCCGGCTATTTGGCCTTCCCGGCCTTCTTCGCAGTTTCAGACCAATGCTCGCCGCCCCTTATTGCTTCCCCTTGCGTTGATCGTTTGCCGCAGGGTCCTTGGGCTTGGATTGCAGGGGATTGTGATGATAGATAAGGGCGAAGGCGGCCAGGGTTTCGATCATGCTGGCGATGATCCAGGTGATGACGATGGCGTTCTGGTGTTTGCCTACTGTTCCCATTCGGGTGAAGATGAACACATCCATGATGAAGGTCTGCAGAACCAGAAGGACCGTCGCCACAACTACCGTCCTGGTGTGCCTGTCCGTCTCCGTTCCCTCTCCTTCTGGTTTGCCAGGGGACTTGAAGCTGGCATAGGAGAGGAGCCAGATGCCGATTCCAAAGAGGACAGCGGCAAGAGGCAGGGAGAAGAAGATTGGCATGGTGCTCAGGCTGAGGCCCAGAGCTGCGACCAGGACTGCCGAGGCCAGGCCCAGATAGAAGGAATCATGGTTTTTCGCCTTGCGCGGTTTAGGTAAGCTGGCAGCGCTCGTCGGCTGAGATGGCTTGTCGACAGGCTTACTGGGTTGATTCGACTTGTCGTCAGGGGAGGGGCCATGCTCTTTGTCTGGATGGCCGGCTTGCACATGGCTGGCGGTTAGATCCTGTTCCTGCTTATTTTGCATTTCAGGTCTGCCATGGTCAGCGTTCTTGCTGGATGAATCCCTGCCTTCTTTCTCACCTGTTTGTTTTAATGCAGGCTTGGGGGCATTTTCTGCTGGGCTTTCCTTTCTGACGTTCGCATTCTCCACTGGTTTTGGCATGCGGTTCTTGTCATTCATCGGTGAGTGTTGGGAACTGTCCCGGGTGTCATTGCTCCGTGAGGAGTTGCCCTCGTACCTCTTTTGCTGGTTATCGGGCACCCGCGATTCCTCATGCCTGCCTTGGTTCTTATTTGCACGTTCGTTTCGATTGTTGCTCATCTGACCCTCCAGGCTTGTTCTTCCCCATTACTTGTGGCAGGTCATCTGGCGGCCTGCCCATTTTCAGGAAGCAACCTCCGTTGAGGCCAGTGTATGTGCCGTTTTCTTGTAAAAGTGGCATTGACCGGCACTAGGCCAGCATCATTTTGATATTGACTTTTGCGGGTGAAGTGCTGGATTCGTTGCAGTGTATTCAAAGACGAAAGACGTTTGTTTATGGACGTGCAGAATTAGCGGTCATATTCTAGACTTTGACTCTTGACTAGGCTGCTTGTGCACTCTCACGTACTTTTATTCCTCTGCTCATTTTTATGCAGAAGATGTATCCTGCGCCGCTATGTTGCTGTGTGTCAATCAGATGATTATTGAAGAAAATGCTCCGACTTCGCGTACGCGGTAATTGCGTCGGAAGCCGCTGTCCTATCAGGAGTAATAATGATCAGCCTGCTGACAGGTCTCGCGATCGGACTCGTTTTTGGAATGCCTGTTGGAGTTGCGGGAATTATGGGCATGCAGCGAACCCTGTCCGCAGGGCCAGCAGATGGTTTCATCACCGGCATGGGGCAGCCGTGGCAGCGTGCTTGTATGGTGCTCTCGGATTTTTTGGCCCCAGCTTGCTTTCTCAGACTTTTCTCAGTTAACAAAAGCCAATTGTATTTGCGGGAGCCATACTGGCTGCGGCAATCGGCGTCCTCAGACTTTACGACTTCCTTAAGCCAGAAAGGCCTGCCGAACGAGCTGATCGCAAAAAACGATGTTCGCCCTGCGGGGGACGAAATAACATCTCGTAGTTGTGAGCAGCTTGTGTATTCGCAATCGCAGCTGTTCATGATACCTTATATCTGTAACAGATATAATCTAATTTCTTTCGCTTTCGGTCTGGCTGCAGGTGTTACCAACCCAGTTTCAATGCTTGGACTGTCGCTCTCTCGCTCTGTTCTCAATGCTGACTGGAATCAGCATTCTTTCGGGTGTATGGATCATAATTGGCATATTTATAGGGATGATGATTTGGCGGTTCCTCTTAACTGCCATGGTGGAGGTATTGCAAAAGAAGACACAGCCACCCATCGTAATTTGGTTCGATTTGGCTAGCAACCTGCTCCTTATCATATTCGGAATCTCGGTCTTCATCTTCAACTTGTGAACTGTGCCGCTCTTGAGATAAGAGGGTATTTCTGACGTACCAAACCAACACATCGCATGTTGTTGTCGATGTATTTCGTCTGAATATTGGCCTCACCCTTGGGTAGAAAAGCGTTGTGCAGGTTCGCGACAGAGGATTGGTGCCTTGTCCAATTATTTTATTGTCGGGAACAATACGAGAGGAGCTCGTTAATGCAATACATAAACTATCCTGCCTTGCATATTTTGAAGACGGCTTCTAAAGAGGCTGAAAAGAAATTGAGAAAACCTACCCGTCAATGGATACGAGCACGTTATGGAGTCGGGAGTTTGGTGTCGGAACTCGGTTTCGACTTCATTCAGCTCTAATAGCTTTGTGATGAGTCATAACCTTCCATGTCGAGTGTCTACCGACAGTGGTTTCTCCCAGAATGGTGAGAAAAGCGGTCAAACTTCAAAGTCAGTAAGGAAAAGAACAGACGGATTTGATGCTGTAGCACGGTATGGCCCGTGCATGTCCGCATACTGCGTAATGGGGATCATGGCCATGTCAGTCCCCCTGCCCGCGCAGTGCCTCCTGAGCGTCCAGGATGGCATGGACGGGCTCCTGATGATCGACCCACCATGATGCGGACGCCTGGGCCTTGAGCCAGGCGGAGGTGCGGTCGGCCAATTCTGTCCCCTCTTCGGTGGCCCCGCTCTCGGCCCGGCCGTCGTGGTCCTCCTGTGTCTCGTCCAGCATCTCCAGCAGTTCCATCATCTTCTCGCGTATGTCGGCGGCGCGAGCCACCTGCTCGTCGCTACCTTCAAGTGCGGGCAGGCTATTGAGCTCTCGGCGGACCTTCGCCGCCCGGCAGGCTGGGCAGTCGATAGTCCCGTACCAGGCGGCCTTCTTCTTGCGCCTCCCGAACCAGTTGATGCCCTTGATCTCCACCGTGTCCGTGTGCCCGCATCTGTAGGTGATGCCGCAGAGTGCCATCTTATCCTCTTTGATTGTGTGTACCCCTTGCTGATGTCTATATTACATCTCTAGCGGTGTGACGCATGATGGGGATACTAGGCCGCGTCGCACTGGGGCGGCGACCTCTCGGCCCTACTCATATCATCATATGAGTCCGGCTCATCATCCATGTATGGCCTATATCCTTGATGACATCTCCCAGATCCCCGACAACCACCCCGGCTATGTGCCCGCGTCAGAAGACTCGCGGAAGCGGCTGACTATCCTCCCTATCTTTTATCTGTCTCGACAGGGATGGCTGGGATATGCTCAGGTACTCAGCTGCCCCAGTGATGCTTCCCTCTTCAACGATGGCCAGGAAATACCTCAGCACCCGTAAATTCAATCTAAGCCTCCAAGCGTTTCTCTCTTGATAAGACCATGATCAATGGCCTTGATTCTTTGCATGTTGATTCTGCCTATATCAAGTTGGCAACAATGCGTGAGTTAAATGATGGATTTGTATGGGGATTGTCTGTGCTGTCCAGAACAACAGATATGCATCTGTATGAATCAGAGAGCCGTCTACCCTTGGACTTATCTCATCCAACTAGTTCTCTCCTTCCCCCCCCCCCCCCCGTACCTGAGAGACAGAGTTAAGGGTTTGAGCGTGTCAACATGAGCGAACTATGTATCATGTACCATCTTTTACATATCCAACACATATCAGTAGAAGAAGGCCTATTCAATGCTGGCACGCTCTGATTGGCAGGCGTCAGACGGTTACGATTTGCGTTTGCTGCGCGGCTCTTAAGTACTTAAAGTGCCAAGTTCTGTACCTATTGCAACGCTTCCACATTGCCTAATTGGTGCCTTGTGTCGTTCAAGAAGACCCAAAGAGTATCCGCAATCCACAGGAATCCCCTCGGGGATGTGACGAAGTGTTGGTCTTGTCAAGTGTGCTGGGTTGAGAAGCTCTGTTTCGCAAACAGTTTGCGAAACAAGTTCCAGTGCTATGGCATTCCTCACTCTGTTAAATGTAGAGGTTCTCATCACAGTAGAAACAGGTGTTCGCTTTTATGCAGCTGTGATTATGCACCACCCAAACCATTGTCGGTTCTTTACTCGGCAAATTCGGGGCGATTGATTGTCTTGCTCACAGCAGCGAAACGTTTATTTTGAGCCAACTGTTACGCTATTCGCGACATATTTGATTATAAATATAAGGCCTCACAGAAATGTCCGACCTTTACTAGTGTTTCTCTTAGTCAGTTAAACTTGTATCTTTTTTTCACTACTTTTATGTATCTCTCTGTCTCGTGGTATGAATCTGACTTTGAAATATTGTTTGGGATGCCGCGTGGATGATGGGGCTGATTCTTTGCAGTGGTGCGGAATACACATATCTTCCCCAAATGATCTTCCTGAAGAACCTCTTTAAGTACCTCGGCTGTACAAGTACGATTTCCCCAGGCGCAAACTATTTTGTCGTATTGGTCACAATTGAATACTTGCTCAAGTATCTCAATATTGTGAGGACCAATTGCTTCAGCTTCTTTTCCTCTTTGAAGCAACTCCTCTATCTTAGAAGGATCAGAAGAGCGCTTTGCATAGAGGTTGTAAAGTGCAATCCCGTCATAACCCCATTCGCGAGCTATAGTTTCACAATGTGTTGTGGTCCAATCGCTGTAATTTTCTCTGGAAGTTGATGGATTGTACATGATGAAGCAAAGAACTTTACCATCTCCCCATGTTCTTTTTAGTTCGTAGCGGTATGTGTGGCAATCGTCGTCTTTTTGGAAGTCGTTGTCTTCGTGGCAGTCTTTAAGTTTCGGGCTAAAAACTACATGATTTTTTCCTGTATGTATATCAAAATCTGTAGATGGTAAAAACTCCATATTTATGCCTTTCTGTCCTGATTAGAGGTTTTGGAGTCAGTTGCAGCTTACGTGATGTCCCTAGTGTCTTTAGTGCTGAGCTTGTAAGACATATATGTTGCAGGGCTCCCACCCTTGGATAGTGTCGATGCCAACCTTGATGAAGGTAGTTTGTAATATTCGAGCGCACTCGCGCTAATGGCAAGTTGACAGTCTAACTGCTCGAGCAAGACTTAGTGATTGGTCATTGTTGCGAGTCCTTTGTCGGGTACAGTTTTTCTTTTCTCCTATTGCTTGTTTTGTTGAGCGAGGACGTGTATAAGAATGGTGAATTTTGTTTCTGCAGATGCCTCTGTGTTCGTGTCTTTCATTCAATTTATTATCCTGATACACACCTCTTTATATGTAAACATCTATATAATAACTTAGTTGCGTAATTATGACCACACACTGGTAATTTGCTCAGTACGCACTCCTTTGTCATATCGCGTACCATCTGCGTCATCGGTCGGCAGAGGGTAGTATGCGGAGACTATAGGGCAGAGAGGTAAGTTTGCGCGTGTGGTCTCTATGAGTCTGGAAAATTCTCAAGATTTATTTCACGAGGTACAATATTCGGGGCATTATACTTGAGCGGTTCAACATCATAACAACAGACTCCGGCGATCCGGCTTATTGGCAGCTAGAAAATACAGACCGATACTGAAAGTGATGACCCGTCACTTCTGCAATAATTGCGCGTTTATAATGGGAGCTTGACGGTTGTGTCACAGACATGCTTCGGTGATCGCCGTCGTCACTACGCTCACTATTCTGAGCATGTTTTTAGTAGTCAGTGGCGAAGACATCTAAGCAAAAGCCGCTATGCTGACAAGCGCTTCTACTTCACATTATCTAGTAGAAATTACCTTCGTCTTCGGCACGTTGTAATGCGAAAGACAATTTCTGTTTTGTCTGTAACCCACCTAGTGGTCAAAATAACGAGTAAGGTATTGTTTTCTAAAAAATAGGCTCATCAACTGCATGGTTAAATGACGTGAAGGGTGTTTGATACGGATGGTTTTGGGTGACTCTATTGGCGAAGCTGCTAAAAAAAATGAAAGAGAAGAAGGTTTTGACAGATGTATTGAAGTTTTGTCTTGTGGCCGGTGGAGCTAAGGCGCGGAATGCTAGGCTTCTTGATGGTAAACTTGATTCAAGTCACGAGCGTCCGGATTTAATAGTTACTACTGGTAGTGGAACTGTCATAGGGCTGGAACATTTTTGTGTTTATCATCATATTTCCCATGACAAGAAAAGTAAATCCAAGTCGGCAGAGCTAGATGCCTACATGGAAAAGCAGCGACAAGCAATACTTCATTTATCGGATGAAGATAAACAGCTAGAAGAAATGGCGAGATTGATTGCCCAGTCGATAACTCACAGAGTTCAGGATATTCACAATTCCTGTCTTGATGATCTGATTACTTCTTTCCGAAAACGCCTCATCAGCGAAGAATATGGTCATTTGCCAAAGGTTGCATCTTATAGGGAAAATATCGCACACACTTATACCAATTTCACCACTCACGAATTTGGTTTCCTTATTGAGATTCGTACAGATTTTGGAGGGTTGTTCTTAAACGACGATTATCGGGTTCGACAGCTGAAAACTGGTGAGATGCCATTATTCGATGATATTTTCGATATGCTTGAGGCTGCATCAGCTGAAGTTGATTGGATACTATTAGGTTTTTACCCATCGCATGGTGCGGAAATAGTAAATGCTGCCGTACTAGACTGCCGAAACAATAAATTTAAGCAGAGTTGTAAAAAACAAGGTTTGAGAAAAACGACATACTTAGGCTTGGGGAAAACTAGTCCGTTCAGAAAGCAAAAAGATGTGGAAGAACCTACTGTTGTTAAAAACGGTGATCAATTTGATCTAACAATAGGTAGCGGCTTTCAGGTTGTAAGCCAAGCTGAACTATTTAGTAACGTTCTGGAAGATACAGCGACTGCACTAAACCTCTACCGCAAAAAACGGCAATTTACGGCAACAATCCCTGTGCAGATGGTTTTTGAAGCTTTACGATCAGAGAGTAAGACCCACCGCTTTTTATATAAGTCAGAATATGTATTGAACATCCTAAGAAAGATGCCAGAAGGGGTGATACGCGCATATTTCAGAGATTTTTGTAGAAGATATTTAGATGTGGGAAAGACAAAATAAAATAAATGTGCTGCATAAATGTCATGATTTCAGGCAGTCTACTCGCTAATTTTATTTTATTGCGATGTGTGCGCCTAACATAACATTACATTTTTAAATGACTCGATTAAAAATAAAAGAAATCGAATCTCTGGAGTGCCGGGATTTTAGATGGGGTGGCTAACGCGGCTCGAACGCGCGACCTCCTGAACCACAATCAGGTGCTCTACCGACTGAGCTATAGCCACCATGGTGTATCAATCCGTATCGCGGATCAATGCAACAGATGAAACTATACACGATGGCATGACATGGCACGCCGGTGAAATGTGACCCATGTCTAAAGACAGTGCTTTGTCTTTGGGCCTTCAGTTCACGACCATGGCCTCTACATAAAAAGTCTCCAGCACCACCAGGGTCTGGTCGTCGACGGTGAAGTTCGGATTATCCAGTGCCTGTCGCATGTTCTCTGAGGTCCAGAAGGACTCATGAGCCTGGCGCCACTCAGGAAGGCTTTTATAGTCTTCTCCTTCATTCAGAACATGCTGCAACGTGACCAGGCCGAGTCGTGTCACGCTCACCGAGGCATATCTGAGGACGGCAACTGGCTGGTTATCTGAGTTCACCAGAATCGTTCGTCGGCCGGCGGAGGGGAGTGGCTCATGATCATGAATGAACTCTGCCATCAGGCTGGTCGTAGTAGTTTTGCGCCCCTCCAGGATCGCTTCCACCAGGCAATCACGTTCTGGGCCTGGGAAGGCGAATTCATCCTTGGGAAGGTTCGCAACATCTTGGGCTTTGACCGCTGGTATTTGCTTATTTGTCATAGTCGTTGTGACTGTCTTGCCTATCAAGCTTAGGCTTTTTGTCGTCGAGCACTTTTCTTATGGGTTGGTAGGCCTTGATCAGATCGGCCAGGCTCATAGCGGCATTGGCGGGGCTGGTGGATGGCAGATTGATCATCGTCGGTCGATACCCTTTCTCCTGCAGGATAGGCAGGCAGTAGCGACGGTAAAGCTGGCTGGCCTTGCGTCCTGTGGTGAATATGGTGCCGATGGGCACACGGTCCAGCAAGCCAGCGATGTCAGTCGGCACGACATTGGTTATTGAAGTGTCGGAGGCACCGTGAATGTCGCATTCCTGGATGACATCCCAGAGTGCTATGCAATGATTGAGGGCAAACCTAGCACGGACAGCCGGATCAGGCCCTGGAACAGGCTGGTCGAAGAGTGCAGCCAGCACGGGCCAGAAGCGGTTGTGCGGAAACATGTAGTAGAAGCCGGCTTCGCGCGAACTCGGGCTGGGAATGGATCCCAGGATCAGCACACGAGATCGGTCATCCCAAATGGGCCCGAACTCGTGGGTGACGTGTGTGGCCGAACCTGCAGTCATGCGCCAAGCAGTCCAGTCAGAGACGCGGTCATCACGTTAGCCTGTGCAATCACCAGAATGAAGACCAGCAGGCTGGTTGCGCATTCGACCAGGCCCACATACAGAATGGGAATGCGGCGCCGACGGGAGAGGGCAGGCAGTAAGGCCGCGCGAACCAGCAGAACCAGGGCGGTCAACAGAGGCCACCATCCTGCGGTGCGTACCATGGCGACCCCGATCAGGCAGAGGGCCAGGTTCCAAGCCAGCGAAAGCAGGTAGCACCAGGTCTTGCCGCGCTCGCGGATCATGGTCTTGACGAAGATGACCGAACCGAACTGGGTCACAGCGAAGACAGCTGCACTGACCACTCCAATCGATGGCAGGGCAGCGCTTGGGAAAAATCCGCTGGCGAAGCAGTCCACAGCAGGATTCGGTTGGCATCCGAAGAAGCCAGAGTTGGCACTCTCCAGTCCTGGTCCAGGCTTTTGGAATTGTGACCCTAGGGAGACGGCGATCAGACAGAGCGTGCAGGCCGCGATCACGGCTACGGTATCGTTCCACCAGGAGCGTTCCGTGCGTAGCCAGGCGGCGGCAAAGTTCAGCACACCTAGCACCAGGTAGAGCGGGGCCCATCGCAGGAGCCCAGGGGTGCCGACCAATAGGATCAGCCCGGTCACGGCCGTGAGCAGAGCATACCCTAAAGCTGGTGGTGCGAATCTGGCGGCTCGGTGCGAAACCATCCACCTTGAGCCGGTGAACTCAAAGCAGTAGCAGAAGGCCCAGGCGACCATGAGCAGCAGGCTCCTCCAGGTCGGGCCTCCGACCAACAGCCCAGCCAGGCCCGGCATCAAAGCCATGGCCCAGCCGCCTATCTGGTCGGGTATCCATAGGCGTCGCCACTGTCGTCCTTTGGGTCCTGATCCGTTCGTGGTCGTCGATTTGCGGGCTTGAGGGTTTGGTCTGCTGCCGTTCGACCCGGCGGCCTTGCCCCTGTCTGCGTCTGTAAGCATACTCATCAGCCTACGCCCCGGTATGGCTGTCACTGCCTCTTCCGTAATGCCGATTCGGTCAATATCATGGTCGAAGGAGTCACGAATCACACGGGTTCCTGGTTTCAGGAGGCAGATGATGGGTCAGGTGGATATCAAGCGCGTATACGAGCAGGCAGCTGACGGGGACGGGGTCCGCATCCTGGTCGACAGGCTTTGGCCGCGCGGCGTCAGTAAGGAGCGGGCAGCCTTGTCCGGCTGGCTCAAGGATGTCGCGCCCAGTCCGGACCTGCGGCGCTGGTGGCACCATGATCCTGACCGCTTCCAGGACTTCGCACGCCGCTACCGCACTGAGCTGGATGACAATCCCGCCTTGGAGGATCTGCTCAGCATTGTACGCGAACATGACCGGACGACACTGGTCTATGCAGCCAAGGATTCAGCCGTCAACCATGCTCTGATCCTGCGTGACTACATCCGGCAGGCTCTGGAGAAAGAGGGCATGTAGACAGCCGGACATTCACGAATTTCAGAGAATAGCCGGACAATGGCATTTGTGTCACCGGACACCGGCCGCTATATTCCCAGTCATCCATATTTACTGATTGAGATATCAATTTCCGACACCTATATATAAGGGATCTGTTATAGGCGGACAACCGATTATTAATCAATAGATACCTATAAATACAGGTATGTGCAAAGATCTGTTAGATATTCCTGCCAGAGCTTTCCCGCCAGCTGTTCCACTGCGTCATCACAGTGGGCAAAGCCCAGAGCATACTTCCAAGTTCATGATGTGGCCATGTCTGCCCTGGTGATATACTGTTCATCGTGTGTGCCGACAGCACGCCTTATGTCACAGGTGAGCTTGTCGGGATATCCCCGAATCCGAAGAGTGCAGGCAGCAATGCCCGGCAGGAGGATCAGGGGCCATCGGGCCGGTGGACAGTGGCTGATCTCTCCTACTTGGAGCGACTGCGGCTGCGGTGCGGCGGTCTCGCAGCGCAAACGAAGACAAGTTCATCGAAGGAATCGGAGAGAGTCAGTTGCCAACAATTGAACAGCTCGTCCGCAAAGGGCGCAAGGCCAAGCCTCGCAAGTCGAAGACTTTGGCACTCAAGGGCAGCCCGCTGCGTCGCGGCGTGTGCACCCGTGTCTACACCACCACCCCCAAGAAGCCGAATTCGGCTCTGCGGAAGGTTGCCCGTGTCCGTCTGAGCTCCGGCATTGAGGTTTCAGCCTACATCCCCGGCGAGGGCCACAACCTGCAGGAGCACTCCATCGTGCTGGTACGCGGCGGACGTGTCAAGGATCTGCCCGGCGTGCGCTACCACATCGTGCGCGGTGCGCTGGATACCCAGGGAGTCAAGGATCGCAAGCAGGGCCGTTCCCTGTATGGAGCAAAGAAGGCCAAGTAACACATGTCACGCAAAGGACCAGCTAAAAAGCACCAGCTCCTGCCCGATCCCATCTACGGTTCCACCGTGGTGGCCCAGCTGATCAACAAGATCCTGCTGGACGGCAAGAAGTCCATCGCTGAGAACATCGTCTACACCGCTCTGGAGCAGGTCAAGGAGAAGACCGACCAGGAGCCCGTGGCCGTGCTCAAGCGCGCCCTGGACAACATTCGTCCCAGCCTGGAGGTCCGCAGCCGCCGTGTCGGCGGCGCCACCTACCAGGTCCCTGTCGAGGTCAAGCCTAACCGCGCCAATACGCTCTCATTGCGGTGGCTGACCGATTACAGCCGCGCCCGTCGTGAGAAGACCATGTCGGAGCGGCTGGCCAACGAGATCCTTGATGCCTCCAACGGCCTGGGTGCAGCGGTCAAGCGCCGCGAGGACACCCACAAGATGGCCGAGGCCAACAAGGCGTTCGCCCACTATCGCTGGTAATCCCAAGAGAGCGAGAACAAGGAATTATGGCACAAGACGTGCTCACGGACCTGACCAAGGTCCGCAACATCGGCATCATGGCCCACATCGATGCCGGCAAGACAACGACGACCGAGCGTATCCTCTACTACACCGGCGTCAACTACAAGATCGGCGAGACCCACGACGGCGCCTCCACCATGGACTGGATGGACCAGGAGAAGGAACGTGGCATCACGATCACCTCCGCCGCCATCACGGCCTTCTGGAACCGCCAGTCCCACGATCCTGAGGACCGCTATCAGATCAACATCATCGACACCCCTGGCCACGTGGACTTCACCGCCGAGGTGGAGCGCTCCTTGCGCGTGCTCGATGGCGCTGTGGCGGTGTTCGACGGCAAGGAGGGCGTGGAGCCCCAGTCCGAGACCGTCTGGCGTCAGGCCGACAAGTATGGCGTGCCCCGCATCTGCTTCATCAACAAGATGGACAAGCTGGGCGCCGACTTCTACTACTCGGTGGACACCATCAAGGACAAGCTGGGCGTCAAGCCGCTGGTCATGCAGCTGCCTATCGGCGCTGAGAGCGACTTCCACGGCGTGGTCGACCTGGTGCGCATGGTGGCCTACTACTGGAAGGACGAGGCCGACCTGGGCGCCAAGTACGACACCATCGAGATCCCCGACGATCTCAAGGACAAGGCCGAGCAGTACCACACCGAGCTGCTTGAGGCCGTGGCCGAGTCGGACGAGGACCTGCTGGAGAAGTACCTGGGCGGTGAGGAGATCTCCCAGCAGGAGATTCGTACCGCTGTGCGCAAGATGACCATCGAGCAGTCGGCCTTCCCGGTCTTCTGCGGATCCGCCTTCAAGGACAAGGGCGTGCAGCCCATGCTGGACGCGGTTGTTGACTACCTGCCCAGCCCCGAGGACGTTCCGGCCATCAAGGGCTACAAGATCGGCGACGAGTCCGTCGAGATCGATCGCAAGCCCACTGTGGACGAGCCCTTCTCGGCCCTGGCCTTCAAGGTGGCCACCCACCCCTTCTACGGCAAGCTGATCTACGTGCGTGTCTACTCCGGCAAGGTGGCCCAGGGCGAAACGGTCCTGGACTCCACCAAGGACAAGAAGGAGCGCGTAGGCAAGCTCTTCCAGATGCACTCCAACAAGGAGAATCCGGTCGACGAGGCCATCGCCGGCAACATCTACGCCTTCGTCGGACTCAAGAACGTCACCACTGGTGACACCCTGTGCGACGAGAAGGCGCCGCTGGTGCTGGAATCCATGACCTTCCCCGATCCTGTGATCGAGGTGGCCGTGGAGCCCAAGACCAAGGCCGACCAGGAGAAGATGGGCATCGCCCTGCAGAAGCTCTCCGAGGAGGATCCCACCTTCCAGGTCAAGACGGACGAGGAGTCCGGCCAGACCCTGATCTCCGGCATGGGCGAGCTCCAGCTGGACATCCTGGTGGACCGCATGCGCCGCGAGTTCCATGTGGAGTGCAACGTGGGCAAGCCCCAGGTGGCTTACCGCGAGACCATCCGCAAGCCTGTCATGAACCAGGAGTACACCCACAAGAAGCAGACCGGTGGTTCCGGCCAGTTCGCCAAGGTGCTCATGAACTTCGAGCCCCTGGACACTTCCGAGGGCGAATCCTACATCTTTGAGAACAAGGTCACCGGCGGCCACATCACCAAGGAGTTCATCCCTTCGGTCGATGCTGGTGTGCAGGAGGCAATGGAGTCCGGTGTGCTGGCAGGCTTCCCGGTCGTGGGTGTCAAGGCGACCCTGACCGATGGCCAGATCCACGAGGTCGACTCTTCGGAGATGGCCTTCAAGATCGCCGGCTCCATGTGCTTCAAGGAGGCTGCTCCCAAGGCCAAGCCCGTCATCCTCGAGCCCATCATGGCTGTCGAGGTCCGTACTCCCGAGGAGTACATGGGCGACGTCATGGGTGACATCAACTCCCGTCGTGGCTCCATCCAGTCCATGACAGACGCCACCGGCGTCAAGGTCATCGACGCCAAGGTGCCCCTGTCGGAGATGTTCGGCTACATTGGCGACCTCAGGTCCAAGACCCAGGGACGCGCCATGTTCACCATGCAGATGGACTCTTACGCTGAGGTTCCCAAGACTGTCAGCGACGAGATCATCAAGGCCCAGCGAGGCGAGTAAGGCTGGTTTGGCCCGCCGCCACGGCGGGCCCCTGCAAAAAGGCTCTTCTGTCACAAGTCGGCGTTACACTCTTGTAGCGCTGACTGGGCGGAGGGCAAAAGTGGCAAAGAACCCGATAACCCAGTAATATGTAGCGAGTGCTCTGTGCGTGGTTCGCGCAGGCAACCTACGAGACGTCCAGGAGGACAAAACACAATGGCAAAGGAAAAGTACGAGCGGACCAAGCCGCACGTTAACATTGGCACCATCGGCCACGTCGATCACGGCAAGACCACCCTGACCGCGGCCATCTCCAAGGTGCTGCATGAGGAGTACCCGGACGTCAACCCCGAGTACGATTTCGCTCAGATTGATGCTGCTCCTGAGGAGAAGGAGCGCGGCATCACCATCAACATCGCGCACATCGAGTACCAGACCGCCAAGCGCCATTACGCCCACGTGGACTGCCCTGGACACGCCGACTTCGTCAAGAACATGATTACCGGCGCTGCTCAGATGGATGGTGCCATCCTGGTGGTCGCCGCCACCGACGGCCCCATGGCCCAGACTCGTGAGCACGTGCTGCTGGCCCGCCAGGTCGGCGTGCCGAAGATCCTGGTCGCCCTGAACAAGTGCGACATGGTCGACGACGAAGAGCTGATCGAGCTGGTCGAGGAGGAAGTCCGCGATCTGCTGGATGAGAACGGCTTCGACCGCGACTGCCCCGTCATCCGCACCTCCGCCTACGGCGCCCTGCATGACGATGCCCCTGACCACGACAAGTGGGTTCAGACCATCAAGGACCTCATGGATGCCGTCGACGACTACATCCCCACCCCTGTCCATGACCTGGACAAGCCCTTCCTGATGCCCATCGAGGATGTCTTCACCATCTCCGGCCGTGGCACTGTGGTGACCGGTCGTGTCGAGCGTGGCAAGCTGCCCGTGAACACCAACGTGGAGATCGTCGGTCTGCGGGACACCCAGTCCACCACCGTCACCTCCATCGAGACCTTCCACAAGCAGATGGACGAGGCCGAGGCTGGCGACAACACCGGTCTGCTGCTGCGCGGCATCGGCCGTGAGGACGTCGAGCGCGGACAGGTCGTGGCCGCTCCCGGCACCGTGACCCCTCACCACAAGTTCGAGGGCGAAGTCTACGTGCTGACCAAGGACGAGGGTGGACGCCACTCGCCGTTCTTCTCCAACTACCGTCCGCAGTTCTACTTCCGGACCACCGACGTTACCGGCGTCATCACCCTGCCCGAGGGCGTGGAGATGGTTCAGCCTGGCGATCACGCCACCTTCTCCGTCGAGCTGATTCAGCCCGTCGCCATGGAGGAGGGCCTGACCTTCGCTGTTCGTGAAGGCGGCCACACGGTCGGTTCAGGTCGAGTCACCAAGATCATCGAGTAGGATTGCCTGTCGCTTATCGGCACAATCCAATGACGGGGCCCGGAATCCTTCCTGTGATTCCGGGCCCCGCCCATATCCGGCAGGTCTCGCCGCCGGACCGTTCACGGTGTTCATGCGCCGTGGCATAATAGGCGAGGATTTATCGCGAGCGGGCCGGATCCTGTGTGGCCCGGTGCTTTCGGCAGATGGCCAGGAGCCCTCCGAAGGAACGTTCATCAGAATGAGGTGGTATCAAGGTGGCACAGACTTCCAACGACATCAAGAACGGATCGGTCATCAACCTGGACGGCAAGCTTTGGACCGTCATCAAGTTCCAGCACGTCAAACCGGGCAAGGGGCCGGCCTTTGTGCGCACGACTATCAAGGACGTCCTTTCAGGCAAGATCGTGGACCGTACATTCAACGCGGGCATGAAGATGGACTTCGAGACCGTGGACAACCGGACCATGCAGTACTCCTACCGGGACGGTGACTCCTTCGTCTTCATGGATATGAACACCTATGAGCAGGTCAACATCCCCGAGGCCCTGGTCGGCGATCAGGAGCGCTTCCTGCTTGAGGGCACCGACTGCATTATCAGCTTCCATGATGGCAACCCCCTGTCTGTGGAGTTGCCTGCATCCGTGGTGCTGACCGTGACTGCAACCGAGCCCGGCGTCCAGGGCAACCGCTCCAACGCCGGCACCAAGCCCGCAACTGTGGAGACCGGGGCCGAGATCCAGGTGCCCCTCTTTGTAGGCGAGGGTGAGAAGGTCAAGGTGGATACCCGCGACGGCTCCTACCTGGGCCGCGAGAACTGAGCAAGGCGGAAACCACACATCCATGGCACGTTCCACAGCCCGCAAGCGGGCCTTGAACACCCTGTATGAGGCCGATGAGAAGAGCCAGGATTTCCTCTCTCTGCTGGAGGAGCGCAAGGTTCGGCCGGGGGCGCAGACACCTCTGCCCGCCTATGCCGTGACCATCGTTGAGGGCGTAGCGGAGCACCGTCGAGATATCGATGGGTCCCTACAGACCCATTCCACCCGGTGGCCGCTGAGCCGCATGCACGCCATCGACCGCAACATTCTGCGTATCGCCGCTTGGGAGATGCTCTACAACCCTGACGTCCCCGACAAGGTGGCCATCGATGAAGCTTTGTCCTTGGCCAAGACCCTGTCGGATGCCGATGCTCCCTCCTTCATCCATGGCGTTCTGAGCGCCTTGGAGCATGAGAAGGATGAGCATCAGGCCCGTCGCGAACAAGCCGATCGGATCGCTGCCTTGGCTGATGCCGAGGCCGATGCGGACATTTCTGATGATGAATTCGACGGTGCAAAAGCAGAGGTTGCGGATCCCGAGCCTGCCTCCTCAAAGTCCGCCTATGTTGGCAGCGAGTCGGAATCGGTAGCGAGGGGATCTGCAGGAGAGGACTCCGACTCCGACCAGGTTCTTGACCATGCGGTGGACCAGTCGGCCCCAAGCTTGGACCAGCTGAAACTGACCTTACCGGATGAACTGACCCCCGGCGTGGATCGTCCTTCAGCCGACTGAGCAATGATCCGGATAAAGGCCGACCGATGTCCGCTGGCTGTTAGGGCATCAGGTCGGCCTTTTGTCATATCCGGACTGGTTGACCTGCAGTCTATCCTGCGAAATTTACCCAACGGTCTTTTGGATGATTCGACCGGCATAATCCATGGGGGTCATTAATATGGATGCGAATATCCGCGGTAATCAAGGGGGTTCGGTGAACCTGAAAGACACCAACACCATCACCTCCGATAGCCGTTTCTCCAATCGAGCCTTGCTCATCCTTGAGGATGGGGAAGTGTATCCGGGGAGAGCCTTCGGAGCGGTGGGCACTAGCATAGGTGAAATTGTTTTCTCGACCGGAATGACGGGGTATCAGGAAACCCTGACGGATCCCAGCTATGCACGGCAGATCGTTGTGCAGACCTTCCCCCACATCGGTAATACCGGTGTCAACGACCAGGACGGGGAGTCGGACAGGATTTGGGTGGCAGGGTATGTGGTCCGGGAACCCAGCCCCGACTTCAGCAACTGGCGGGCCCGTGGCAGTCTCCACGACCAGCTGGTCGATCAAGGCATCGTCGGTATCAGTCATATAGACACCCGCCGGCTCGTGCGGCACTTGCGTTCTGCAGGTGTCATGCGGGCCGGTATTTTTTCAGGCCCGGAGACAACTTTCAACGACGGCGGCAGGCCTGGAACCATGCAGGAACTCCTTGACCAGGTCCGTTCGGCCCCTCAGATGAGTGGATCCCACCTGACCGGCGAGGTCAGCACGGACAGGCCCTATATCGTCGAACCAACCGGAGATCGTCAGGGGAGCGAGCCCGTCTGCACGGTGGCGGCGGTGGATTTGGGAATCAAGTCAATGACCCCTCACAGGCTGGCTGAGCGCGGGTGCAGGGTCCACGTACTTCCCGTGGACACCACTATCGAGCAGATACAGGCCCTGGGGCCTGACGGGGTTTTCTTCTCCAACGGTCCAGGCGATCCATCGACTGCAAACGGAGAGGTGTCGCTCCTCAGACAGGTTCTGGATGCCGGGCTGCCATTCTTCGGCATCTGCCTGGGCAACCAGCTTCTGGGCCGTGCCCTTGGTTTCGAGACCTATAAGCTGAAATTCGGTCATCGCGGCATCAATCAGCCGGTCATGGATTTGAGCACCGGCAAGGTTGAGATCACCGCCCATAATCACGGATTCGCAGTCAAGGCACCCAAGGGGGACCCGGTGCCTTCGCCCTATGGTGAAGGCCGGTATGGTCGAGTCCGGGTCTCTCATGTCGATCTCAACGACGGAGTGGTCGAGGGTCTGGAGTGCCTGGATATCCCGGCCTTCTCCGTCCAATACCATCCGGAGGCGGCGGCTGGCCCGCACGATGCCTCCTATCTGTTCGACAGGTTCGTCACTTTGATGCAGGACGCCAAGGAAGGGAAGGCACATGCCTAAGCGGCAGGACATCCATTCGGTCATGGTCATCGGCTCGGGGCCCATCGTCATCGGGCAGGCGGCCGAATTCGACTATTCGGGGACCCAGGCCTGCCGGGTGCTGCGCGAAGAGGGGATTCGCGTCATCCTGGTCAACTCCAATCCCGCCACCATCATGACGGACCCCGAGATGGCCGATGCCACCTACATCGAGCCCATCACCGTGCCCTTCCTGGAGCGTATCATCGCCAAGGAGCGGCCCGATGCCCTCCTTCCTACCCTGGGTGGCCAGACCGCGCTGAATGCGGCCGTGGAGCTGGGCAAGGCCGGCGTGCTGGAGCGCTACGGGGTTGAGCTGATCGGCGCGTCGCTGGAGGCCATCGACAGGGGAGAGGACCGTGAGCTCTTCAAGCAGGTGGTAGATCAGGCCGGTGCCGAATCAGCCAGGTCCCGCATCGCCCACAGCCTGGATGAGGCCGAGGCGGTAGCCGGCGAACTGGGCTATCCCCTGGTTGTTCGCCCCTCCTTCACCATGGGCGGCCTGGGCTCGGGAATCGCCCATGATCGCGAAGAGCTGCAAAGGATCGCCGGTGCAGGAATCCACTATTCACCCACCGATGAGATCCTCCTGGAGGAAGGCATCGAGGGGTGGAAGGAGTATGAGCTTGAGCTCATGCGCGACCGCCTGGACAATGTGGTCGTGGTCTGTCCCATCGAGAACGTGGACCCGGTCGGCGTGCACACCGGCGACTCCATCACCGTGGCCCCGGTCTTCACCCTGACCGACCGGGAGTATCAGCGCATGCGCGACATCGGCATCGCCATCATCCGCGGTGTGGGGGTGGATACGGGCGGCTGCAACATCCAGTTCGCCGTCAATCCCAAGAACGGCCGGATCATCGTCATCGAAATGAACCCGCGTGTTTCGCGCTCCTCGGCTCTGGCTTCCAAGGCCACCGGTTTCCCCATTGCCAAGATTGCGGTCAAGCTGGCCCTGGGATACACCCTGGATGAGATTGAGAACGACATCACCCGCTCAACCCCTGCCTCCTTCGAACCGACCATCGATTACGTGGTCACCAAGATCCCGCGCTTCACCTTCGAAAAGTTCCCCGGGGCCGACCCGACCCTGACCACCTCGATGAAGTCCGTAGGCGAGGCCATGGCCCTGGCCGGCAACTTCCGCGAGTCCCTGGGCAAGGCCATGCGCTCCATCGACAAGCGGCACATGACCTTCTCCTGGGATGGCCCCCGGCCCGACCAGGCCGAGACGAACCAGCTGCTGGAGGCCATGCACACTCCCACCGAGCACCGCTACCTGCAGATTCAGCGGGCCTTCTGGGGCGGAGCCACCGTGGAGCAGGTCCACCAGTCCACCAGGATCGACCCCTGGTTCCTGGAGCAGATCAGCATGATCAACGAGTTGGCCCTTCAGGTGCGCCAGTCCGAGGTCCTGGACGAGGATTTGCTGCGCCGGGCCAAGCAATCGGGACTAAGCGATCTGCAAATCGCCCACCTGCGCGGTATGGGCGACCAGGGTGAGGCGGTCGTCAGGGAGCTGCGCTGGGCCTTCGGTCTTCATCCTGTCTACAAGACTGTGGACACCTGCGCAGCCGAGTTCGATGCAGTAACGCCCTACTACTACTCCTGCTACGCCGACGAGTCCGAGCTGCGACCCCGTCAACGCGAGGCGGTCATCATTCTGGGCTCGGGCCCCAACCGGATCGGCCAGGGCGTCGAGTTCGATTACACCTGCGTGCACGCTGTCCAGGAGCTGGGCAAGGACTATGACACCATCATGGTCAACTGCAATCCCGAGACGGTCTCCACCGACTATGACATGTCGGACAGGCTCTATTTCGAGCCGCTGACCTTCGAGGACGTTCTGGAGATCTACCGGGCCGAAAAGGCCATGGGACCGGTCAAGGGGGTCATTGTTCAGCTGGGCGGGCAGACGCCCTTGTCCCTGGCGGCCAGGCTCAAGGCGGCCGGGGTCCCTATTCTTGGAACCAGTCCCGAGTCCATCGACCTGGCCGAGAACCGCGAGCTCTTCGGTCAGGTGCTCAGCAAGGAGCATCTGAACGCTCCACGGTACGGCACCGCTCTCTCCCTGGATGAGGCCAAGGAGGCAGCCCACGCCATCGGCTACCCGGTTCTGGTAAGGCCCTCCTACGTGCTGGGGGGACGGGGCATGGAGATCGTCTACGACGACCAGCAGCTGGCCACCTACGTGGATCGCGCCCTGGATGAGGCCAAGGCCGATACGGTGGTCTCTGGCCGTCTGCCCTCGCCCCTGCTGATTGACAAGTTCCTTCAGGATGCCATCGAGATCGATGTGGATGCCCTCTATGACGGGCAGGAGCTCTATATCGGCGGAATCATGGAGCATGTGGAGGAGGCCGGGGTCCACTCCGGTGATGCTGCCTGCACCTTGCCGCCCTCAACCCTCTCCGATGATCAGATCAACCGGCTGCGGCAGGCCACCCTGGCTATAGCCCAAGGCTGCGGGGTCCAGGGGCTGATCAATGTTCAGTATGCCTTCATGGCCAACACCCTCTATGTAATCGAGGCCAATCCTCGCGCCTCCCGGACCGTTCCCTTCGCTTCCAAGGCCACGGGTACGGCACTGGCCAAGGCAGCGGCGCGGATCATGGTGGGGGAGACTATCGAGCAGCAACGAGCCAATGGTCTACTCCTGCCCGTCGGCGACGGCGGCATGGTTCGTGTCGGCCAGCCTGTGGCGGTCAAGGAGTCCGTCCTGCCCTTCAAGCGCTTCCGCACTCCGGTGGGTCGGACCGTGGACATCCTGCTGGGTCCGGAGATGCGCTCAACCGGAGAGGTCATGGGCTTCGATCGGGACTTCCCCCACGCCTTTGCCAAGAGCCAGCTGGCCGCCTACCAGGGCGGTTTGCCCACTGGTGGGGTCGCCTTCCTGTCGGTCAATGACGCGGATAAGCGCCAGCTGCCCATGCTGGCCGCCCGTCTGTTGGAGCAGGGCTTCAGCATCTGCGCCACCAGTGGCACGGCCTCCGTCCTGCGTCGGTACGGCTTCGATGTGGCCGTTGTCGACAAGATCAGCGATGGCGAAGAGCAGGGTCGGGCCTTCACGGACTCGGATGGGGTCAGGCATATGGGTAGGAATCCTGTCCAGCTTATTGAGGATGGAGCCATCGACATGATCCTCAACACGCCCAGCTCCAGGGGTTCGCGCTCCGATGGCTATCTGATCCGGGTGGCTGCCATAGCTGCGGATCTGCCGCAGTTCACCACCATCACCGAATTCTCAGCCGCCCTGATGGCCATTGACGTGGTCAAAAAGGACGACTACGAGGTCATGAGCATTCAAGAACATGCCGCCCGACTGCTGGAGCTGGAGAAGGCCAGGTAGGCACTGGCTATATGATTGACCCATGTTCCGGTCCGGATATGCCGGAGGATGACCTTTAGGAAAGGAAGTGGCCGTGTCAGCGATCAACGGTGCCGACATGTCGAGTCAGGACTCTTCGGAAGAGCAGACCGGGGGGCCGGGGAAGACGGGCGGCCGGTTGATCGTGCTGACGGGGCCCACGGCCGTAGGCAAGGGCACTGTGGAAGCAGCCCTGCGCCATGCCCACCCTGAGGTCTGGGTCTCCGTCTCGGCCACAACCCGGGCGCCGCGTCCGGGTGAAAAGGACGGCATCACCTACTGGTTCATGGATGAACAGGAGTTTGCCCGCAGGGAGGCCGCTGGGGACTTTCTGGAGACCGCCCTGGTCCATGGCATGTCCCACTATGGCACCCCGCTGCAGCCGGTTCTGGACCATCTGGCGGCAGGGGTGCCCACGATTTTGGAAATAGATCTGCAGGGGGCGCATCGTGTCCGCCAACGGGCGGGGGAGCTGGGCCTGGAAGTGTTCTACGTCTTCCTGGCGCCGCCCTCATTCCAGGACCTGGTCACCAGGCTGAACATGCGGGGAACCGAAAATGAGGAACAGCGGGCCCGCAGGTTGGAGACGGCCAAGGTGGAACTGGCCTCAGAGGATCAGTTCGACCAGGTCATAGTCAATGACAGCGTGGATAAAGCAGCCCAGGCGCTCTGGGAGGTAATCGCCAAGGAATACGGTCTCTGAGTACCTGGCCTTTACTTCGGAAGAGTCAAAAATCCCCCAATCGAGTCAGAGCCCGATTGGGGGATTTTGTTTTATCAGTCCAGACCGGACAGCCGGTTGATTAGATCCGGATCGCGGGTGGCGCCCTTGTCTGCCGAGCGGGCGAAGGCGGCATAGGCCTTCAGCGCCAGGGAGACCTTGCGGTCCCTGTGAGCCACATAACCTTCGCCGGCCTCCAGCTCTGCGCGACGCTGGGCGAGTTCCTCATCGCTCAGCTCCACGTCTACACGCCGGTTGGGGATGTCGATGCGGATCATGTCGCCGTTGCGGATCAGGGCGATGGGGCCCTTATTGGCTGCTTCAGGAGCGATATGGCCGATGGCCAGGCCTGACGAGCCGCCGGAGTAACGGCCATCGGTCAACAGGGCCACGTCCTTGCCGATGCCCTTGCCCTTGACGAATGAGGTGGGGTAGAGCATCTCCTGCATGCCTGGGCCGCCCTTGGGTCCCTCGTAACGGATGACCAGGGCCTGACCCTTGTGCAGGGTACCATTGAGGATGACCTCCACGGCCTGCTCCTGTGATTCGACCACCAGGGCCGGTCCGCGGAAGTTCCAGATCTCCTTGGGCACGCCTGCGGTCTTGACCACGCAGCCATCGGGGGCCAGGTTGCCACGCAGGATGGCCAGACCGCCTTCTGAGACGGCCGGATGATCCAAGTCATGGATGGCGCCGTTGACGCGGTCGGTGTCCAGGTCCTCCCACTCCTTGGACTGATTGAAAGGCTCTGGGGAGGTGATGTGCCCGGGCGCTGCATGGTAGAGCTCCTTGGCCTGGTCCAGGCAGGTGGGGCGCATGATGTCCCAGTCGTTGAGCTTGGACTCCAGGTCCGGGTAGTCGATGGAATGCGTGTCCTGGTGAAGGACTCCGCCACGGTCCAGCTCGCCCAGGATGCCGCAGATGCCACCGGCCCGGTGGACGTCGGATATCTCCCAGTCTCCGGAGGGAGAGGCCTTGCAGATGCAGGGGACCGTGTGGGAGATGCGCTCGATGTCGTCCAGGGTGAAGTCCACATCCGCCGACTGTGCGGCAGCCAGGATGTGCAGGACGGTGTTGGTCGACCCACCCATGGCTACATCCATGGTCATGGCGTTTTCGAAGGCTTTCTTGGTGGCGATGGAACGCGGCAGGACCGAGTCGTCGTCATCCTGATAGTACCGGTTGGCGATTTCGACGACCAGCTTGCCGGCCCGTTCGAAGAGCATCTTCCGGGCTGTGTGGGAGGCCAGGGTGGTGCCGTTGCCGGGCAGAGCCAGACCCATGGCCTCAGTCAGGCAGTTCATTGAGTTGGCAGTGAACATGCCGGCGCAGGAACCGCAGGTGGGACAGACCGTCTTCTCCAGGGCCAGCAGACCTGCATCGTCGATGCTGTCATCCGCCGATGCATACATGACGTCAATCAGATCCGTGCTCTCTTGGACTGTTCCGTCGGGCATGACTGTACGTCCGGCCTCCATGGGGCCGCCGGAGACGAAGACCGTGGGAATGTTAAGACGCAGAGCGGCCATGAGCATGCCGGGGGTGATTTTGTCACAGTTGGAAATGCAGATCAGGGCATCGGCGCAGTGGGCGTTGACCGAGTACTCCACAGCGTCCGCGATCAGGTCACGGCTGGGCAGGGAGTAGAGCATGCCCGTATGGCCCATGGCGATGCCGTCGTCCACTGCGATGGTGTTGAACTCGCGGGGGATGCCTCCCGCTTCCTTGACGGCCTTGGAGACCAGGCGTCCCACCTTGTTCAGGTGGACGTGGCCGGGCACGAACTCAGAGAAGGAATTGGCGATGGCCACGATGGGCTTGCCGAAGTCCTCACCCTTGACGCCAGCGGCACGATAGAGAGCACGGGCGCCCGCGAACTCTCGTTCCTTCATCAACTTGGCTGATCGCATCTGCATAGTTTTATTCAAGTGAACAGGGACAGCGACGGCGCCAACATGACCACATGTTGGAATTTTTGGCGTGTTTACAATGCTTTTCCCGGCAGAGAAGTATCCGAGGCTAAAATCGAGCCCCGGCGGTAAAATCATACAGATTGAATGAATGGTTCATCCAGTTGAATTGGAGAAACATCTTATGGCATTCGGTACCGAGCCCCATCCGCAGGGATTTGCGAATCCTCCCATCGACGACCTCATGAAGCACGCCGATTCGAAGTATGCGCTCTCTATCTTCGCGGCCAAGCGGGCCCGTCAGATCAATTCCTATTTCACACAGCTCAATGAGGGCCTGTTGCAGAACGTCGGTCCACTGGTCGAGTACCAGAACCAGGAGAAGCCCCTGTCCATCGCCTTCCGCGAGATCAACGAGGGTCTGCTTGAGGAGACCCTGGGCGAGGACGATCTGAGCGAAGGCAACTGAGCCTTTCGACTCTCGGTACAGGGTCCTCGGGCGGTGACGGTTTCTAGACAAAGGTGAATGAAATGACAGAGCGACGGCTGATTTCGGCTGAATCAGTGACCGAGGGCCATCCAGACAAGGTCTGCGACCAGATTTCCGATGCCATCCTGGACGATTTGATCGCCCAGGATCCGCACTCGCATGTGGCAGTGGAGACCTCGGCGGCCACTGGTCTCTTCTTCGTCTTCGGAGAGGTCTCATCCCAAGGCTACACGGACATTCAGTCCCAGGTCCGGTCGGTGCTGCGTAGAATTGGCTACACATCGTCAGAAATTGGACTGGATGCGGATTCCTGCGGTGTGACCGTGGCTCTGAGCGAGCAGAGCAAGGAAATCAACCAGGGTGTGGAACGGTTGTCGGCCAGCCAGGAGAGTGCTGCCACCCGTGAGGAGCGTTATCAGTCCCAGGGGGCCGGTGACCAGGGCGTCATGTTCGGGTACGCCTGCGATGAGACCGACACGCTCATGCCCCTGCCCATCTATCTGGCTCACCAGCTGGCCTTCCGGCTGGCACAGGTGCGCAAGGAGGGGATCATCCCTCACTTGCGGCCCGACGGCAAGACCCAGGTCACCATCGAATACGATCAGGATGACCGCCCCCGTCGTGTTGACACGGTCCTCATCTCCACCCAGCACGATCCCGAGGTCGGGCATGACTGGCTGCAGGAGCAGTTGATGGAGCATGTCATCACGCCCGTCCTGGATCGCGTCTGCGGCAAGGCCGTCGAACACCAGGGCTACCGGGTGCTGGTCAATCCGACCGGTTCCTTTGTTCTGGGCGGTCCTGCGGCTGACGCAGGGCTGACCGGACGCAAGATCATCGTGGACACTTATGGCGGTGCGGCCCATCATGGAGGCGGCGCCTTCTCCGGTAAGGATCCCAGCAAGGTCGACCGGTCCGCTGCCTATGCGGCGCGTTGGGTGGCCAAGAACATCGTGGCCGCTGGGTTTGCGCACAAGGTCGAGGTCCAGGTGGCCTATGCCATTGGCGTGGCCGATCCGGTCAGCGTCAACGTTGAGACCTACGGCACCGAGGAGGGGGTCAGCCGGGAGCAGATCCAGGAGGCCGTGCGCGAGGTCTTCGACCTGCGGCCTGCTGCCATCATCGACGAGCTGGATCTGTTGAGACCTATCTATGCCAAGACTGCAGCCTATGGGCACTTCGGCCGGGAGGATCCCGACTTCACCTGGGAGCAGGTGGACAAGGTGGGCGAGCTCAAGGCCGCCATCGGCATGACCAGGTAGTAGCTGTTCATCAAGAGCCACGGCGGGTTCCCAGGTCATCGACTGGGGAATCCGCCGTGGCTCTCTTAATTGTGAAAGCGAGGGGAGAAGCCATGGATTCGCAGGATGTCAGTCAGCCCGCCCTGGATGGTCTTGCCCCGCGCCGTCGTTCGAGCAGCAGTCGAAAGAAACCTCCGCGCCGACCGGCCCATGAACTCCCTGTGGCACGGGTGGTGCTGGATGTGCAGGCCACTCATCTGGGCGGGACCTTCGATTATCTGGTGGATGCGGACCAGGACGATCATGCACAGCCGGGATGTCTGGTTCGCGTCCGGTTCGGGGCGCGCAGGGTCAACGGCATCATCTGGGAACGCGCGGCAGACAGCCAGGTTCCCCGCGCCTCCCTGCGTTTCCTGGAACGGGTGGTGCTGGATCGCAGCCTGA
The DNA here is from genome assembly GCF_000499285.1 of Bifidobacterium sp. 7101. Taxonomy (GTDB): domain Bacteria; phylum Actinomycetota; class Actinomycetes; order Actinomycetales; family Bifidobacteriaceae; genus Bombiscardovia; species Bombiscardovia apis_A. Next base: position 33,550 of record NZ_AWUN01000004.1, on the reverse strand, counting down.
TCTCATCTTCCCTGCGCGCGGACATCACTGCCATCGCCAGAGCCTATGGGGGTACTGAGGCCAACATTCTACGGTTGGCCCTGCCTCCTCGCGTGGCCCGCATCGACAAGGAGCAGCAGTTGGTTCCCGGTCAGCCTCGTTTGGCATCCGACCCCGCCTGGGTGGCTGGGCTGGCCCAGCGACAACAGAAGCTGAAGCAGAGGCTTGACTCGGGCTACCAGGGGCTGGGAAAACTGGATCAGTCGCTGGAAGATGATGCCTTCGCCGCCTTTTTGGCTGACATTCTGCCTGGCATGGATCAAGCCGCCCTGTTGGCTGCCAGGGTGCTGATAGCTGCCTTGCTGGCCGACCGGTCGGCGGTTATGGTGCTGCCGGGCACCCGTCAGGTGGTCCACCTGTCCGCAGTCCTCCAGCAACTGGGGTTGCGTCCCTTCGGCCCTTCTGTCGTCGCAGGTCCTGGCAAACAGGAGACCCGTGGCTGGTCCGGAGATTTCGCCATTCTGGACAGCGGTATGGCTCCTGCCGAGCGTTACAGGGCCTACCTTGCCCTGGCCTCAGGTCAGGTCCGCTGCGTCATAGGGCTGCGGGCTGCCATGTACGCCCCGGTGGAGGGTCCGGCCCTCTTCGCTCTGATGGACGACGCCAGCTACCAGTACGCCGACGGGATGATGCCATACGCCAACGCCCGCGGAGTGCTGAGGCTGCGGGCGCGTGCCCACGGCGGAGTCTTCCTGGCCATGGCCCGTGCCAGAAGTGTACGTTCCCATTGGGAGAGTCTGCCCGAGGCCACCGAGGCAGACTCTGGCGTGACCGGTCCAGGCACTGCTTTGTCGCTTGACCGGTCCGCAGTGACGACCCTGCTGCCCTGGATCCGCTGGCTGAATAGGGAGGAACTGAGCCATCTGGCCGACCCGACCGTGGGCGCCCGGGTTCCTCATACCGCCGTCGCCGTTATAAACAAAGCCTTGGAGCGTGGTCCGGTTCTGCTGTCCATTCCTCAGGACGGCATCTTCGAAAGTCTGAGTTGCGCTCGTTGCCATCATCAGGCCCGTTGCCCGCGTTGCACCGGACCCCTGCGGGCAAGACGACCTGGGGCGCCCCGATGTGCCTGGTGCGGGGCCGCGGCTACGGACTGGTCCTGCCCGGATTGCGGGGGTTCACGGCTCCGGGTGGTCAGGGTAGGCGCCGCCGGGACGGCCCAGGAGCTGCGCATGCTCTTCAGAAATGTGCCCATCGTCATTTCTTCGCCCAGCCAGCCTCGCGGGGTGGTCGAATACATAAAGGATCGTCCCAGTCTGGTCATCGCCACCCCGGGCGCCGAGCCCAGGGTGGTTGGCTCGGGCGTCGATGGCAACAATACAGATACTGGCGATTCGGATCTGCCCCGGCTGTCGCGAGGATACCGGGCCGTGGCAATTCTGGATGCCTGGACCAGCCTGTATGCCCCTGGCGTCGATGCGCGTATGGACACCCTGGGAGCCTGGATGCGCGTGGCCTCCTTCTGCCGCTCCCGGGCCCAGGGAGGTCAGGTGCTCCTGCTGGGGGAGTGCGATCCCCAGCTGGCCCAGGCGCTGATGACCTGGCAGGGGTCGGTATTGGCGGCTGCCGATCTGGAAGACCGTCGGTTGACTGCCATGCCCCCTGCTGTTGGTATGGCAGCAATCTGGGGCGAAAGGGAGGCCGTCGTCTGGATGCTGGACGCCGTCGGGATTACGCCGGGTCAGGAGGCCGTGACAGATGCTGGCCCTGAGCCTGTTCCTGCCCTGCTTGGGCCTGTGCCCATACCGGCGCCGTCCACGCTGAAAGCCGGCTATCTGGAGGGAACGCAGGACAGGGTCCGAGCCCTGGTTCGGGTGCCCACCAGCCGCCGGGACAAGCTGGCTGACGATCTCAAGCAGGCTCAGGCCAAGTATGTGGCCGGTCGCGGGCGAGGAGAGCTGCGCTTCCGGATGGATCCCAAGGATTTGACCTGATTGGTGCTTCAAGCGGATATGCAGGGGGTCTATGCGGAGTGGTTTCATGAGGGGGCGCAGGCAGAGGCGCATACGAACGAATTCAGGAAAGGCGGAGAGTCATGAAGGGATGGCCGGGCGAGATCCAGGTTGAAGCAGATGTGATCCAGGCCGAGCAGAAAGCGGCTCAGGCCCAGGGGCAGCCCATTGAACAGGTCATCTTCGACTTCGGCAACGTCCTGATTCGTTGGCAGCCCGAGATGGCCATGGTGGCCCGATACGGGCGCAGGAGCATCGAAGCCATGCTGGACGACAGCCGTTCCGGCTTCTACCGGGCCAACAACATGATGGATGGTGGAGCCACCTGTGCCCAGGCCCGTGACTGGGTGGCCGCCAACTGCGGATCCCCCTGGGATGACATGTTCGCCTACTACTGTGACCACTTTGTCGATTCGCTGACCGGTCCGGTTCCTGGTGCCCGCATGCTGGTGGAGGACCTGAAGGCGGCAGGCTTGGGCGTCTGGGGGTTGACCAACTGGGGCGCCGAGCTCTTCCATCACGCCTGGGACGGCGACTCCTTCCTGCATAGGCTGGATGGAGTGGTGGTCTCCGGGCCCATCCACATGCGTAAGCCTGACCCGGCCATCTACCGGTATGCCCTGGATCGGTTCGAAATCCGGGCTGACAGGACCCTCTTCGTGGATGATAAGGGTATGAATGTAGTCGGCGCCAACAAGGCCGGCATCCGCAGCCTGCGATTCAGTGACCCTTACGGGCTGCGCACTGCCCTGATCGAGGCAGGGGTGAATATTCCTCAGGTGCAGTGAACGTGCAGAGGTCCACAGTCGTCAGATGAAAAGGAGATTGCCCATATGGTCATGACATTGCTGTTTGCAGGCACGCCTCAGGTCGCCTTGCCATCTCTGAGATTGCTGGCGGCCGATCAGGAGCATTTCCGGGTTGCTGCCGTGCTCACTAGACCCGATGCCCCCCAGGGGCGTGGAAGGCATCTGCATCCCAGTCCGGTCAAGGCTGAGGCACTGAAGCTGGGGATTCCTGTTCTTGAGAACAACCCCTCCGATCCGGACTTTCCAGCTCGGCTGCAGGATACGGGTGCCAGCTGTGCGGCCGTCGTGGCCTACGGGCGGATCCTGCGCCAGCCGGTTCTGGATGCCTTTGAGGGTGGCTGGTACAACCTGCACTTTTCACTGCTGCCGCAGTGGCGGGGGGCAGCTCCGGTACAGCGGGCCATCTGGGCCGGGGATACCATTACCGGCGCCACGGTCTTTCGGCTGACGGCCGGTATGGATGAAGGGCCAATCCTGGCCCAATCCACCGTGGAGATCGGGCCGCACGAGACCTCGGGCGAGCTGCTGGATCGCCTGGCTGAGGACGGATCCCACCTGCTGGCTGCCAGCCTGGAGGCCCTTGCTAAAGGTCGGATTCAACCCAAGGAGCAGACGCAGGGCGCCTACCAGGTGGCCGCCAAAATCACCCATCAGGACGCCCACATGCGTTTCGATGTGCCCGTTTTCGCCCTGGATCGACAGGTCCGGGCCTGCAGCCCGGAACCGGGAGCCTGGTGTCTGTATCGGCAAGGCGATGACCCGCAGGACAAGCAGACGGGACTGACCGTGCTCAAGGCTGCACCAGCCCGAGGGGATGAGCCTGGTCTTCCTTCGCATCTGGAGCCGGGTCGGCTGGCCATGGACCGTCGCCATCTCTGGGTGGGTACCAAGACTCTGCCCTTGGAGCTGCAGATGGTCAAGGCCGCCGGCAAGCGTGCCATGAAGGCCATGGACTGGGCCCGTGGAGCTCGTTTGGAGGACGGAGCCCGTTGCAGCTGAGTCCTTCCGCCCGGCTGGCTGTCCAGGCCGAGCGAGGCTCCCAGGGACGGACGAAGGAGGGAAGTCATGCAGTCCGATGATGTTGAGCAGGCTGAACCTGCCAATGACCAGGACCAGGCCGCTGATCGGCGCAACCGGGCCCTGGCTGCGGCGCTGACCAGGGCTGCCAAGGAACTGTCCAAGGCCAAGAGCCAGTTGGCCCAGCTGGGCCAACCGCCCTTGACGGTCGCCCTTGCCCTGGGCGTGGATTCCGTCGCCTATGACAGCCAGGGGGTGCAGCAGGCCCGCCTGCTGATCCTGAACGGTTCCAGACGGATGGTGGTGCCTCTGGCGCCCGATATACACGCCGAGCGGATCAGGGCCGGCCAGGAGGTTCTGCTCAATGCCGATATGGTGGTGGTGCGTGTGGGCGATCAGCCGGTGACCGGGCAGGTTCGCACGCTGCGGGAGACCTTGGAATCCGGAGCCTTGCTGGTGGAAGACTCCTCGGGACAGACTCGCGTTGTTGCACGCGCAGGATCTCTGCAGGACCAGCCCATCGAGGCGGGTAGCGCCTTGCTCATGGACGAAAGCTGTTCAATGGCCCTGGCTGTTCTGCCTGAGTCTGACCAGTCCGACATGCTGCTGGAGGAGACTCCTGACGTGGACTTCTCTGACATTGGCGGTCTGGACAGGCAGATTGAACGTATCCGGGATGCTGTCCAGCTGCCCTTCCAGCACGCCGATCTGATGCGTCGTTATGGGCTTCAGGCTCCCAAGGGTGTTCTGCTCTATGGGCCGCCCGGCAATGGCAAGACCATGATTGCCAAGGCCCTGGCTCGAGCCCTGGCCCAGGAGAGCGACGGCCACGGGGTCTTCCTGTCGGTCAAGGGCCCCGAGGTGCTCAACAAGTTTGTGGGCGAGTCCGAACGTCTGGTCCGCCGTCTCTTCGCCCGGGCCCGTAGCCTGGCAGACCAGGGTGGGCCCGTGGTGGTTTTCATCGACGAGATGGATGCCCTCTTGCGTACCCGAGGATCGGGCATCTCGTCGGATGTGGAGACCACCATCGTCCCCCAGTTCCTGACCGAGCTGGACGGTGTCGAGTCCCTGGACCAGGTCATGGTCATCGGTGCCTCCAACCGCATCGACATGATTGACCCGGCGGTTCTACGTCCAGGACGGCTGGATGTCAAGATCCGCATCGACAGGCCCGACAGGATCAGGTCCGCCGCCATCCTGGGCAAGTATCTGAGCTCCGATATGCCCATGGAGGATGATGCCAGGCCAGAGGAGCTGATCCAGGTACTGGTTGACGGACTCTTCGCTCAGGATGATGACCACCTGCTGGGCAGGATCATGGATGCCACGGGCCGCTGGCAGCCCCTCTACCTGGAGTCCGTGGTCTCCGGCGCCATGCTGCATAACCTGGTTGATCGGGTCAAGACCATGGCGGTCAAAGCCTCCATCGAGCAGGGACAGCAGGTGGGCCTTGACCGTGGACTCTGCATGAGGGCGGTTCGTGGGCAGTATGAGGACACTCTGGAGGAGCTCCGCGGCCAGGATCCGAACCGTTGGGCTGATCTGGCCGGACTGCGCCCGGGACAGGTCCAGGAGGTTCGCCCAGTCGACGGGCCAGGAGAGCGGTCATGAGTTCCGGACGGGTCATGGGTACCGAGACGGAGTATGCCATTGCCGACCCCCAGGATCCCGGCGCTGATCCGCGTACTTTGGCCCTGCGTCTGGTAAGGGCCGCTGCCCAGCCGGACTTGGCGCACATCCGCTGGGACTACGGGGGCGAGGATCCGGTCAATGACGCCAGGGGAGGTCGGCTGCCGCGTTCCGCTGCCGCGCCGAGCATGCTCACTGATGCGCCCGGTGCCCGGCTGATCGATGTGGCAGCTCCCAATGGTGCGCGGATTTATGTGGATCACGCCCACCCTGAGTATGCCTCGGCGGAGACAGTGAATGCCTTCGATGCTCTGGTCCAGGACCGCGCGGGGGACCGGATGATGGCACAGGCCGCAGAAAGAGCCGGAGGCCTGGCCCTTTACAAGAACAACGTGGACGGCAAGGGTGCCGCCTGGGGATCGCATGAGAATTACCTGATGGATAGGGCAGTGCCCTTCGCCAGGGTGGCGGCCCTGATGACCATTCACTTCGTTACCCGCCAGATTTATACCGGTTCGGGCAGAGTGGGCCTGGGGCCCAGGAGCGAGGAGGCTGGCTTCCAGCTCAGCCAGCGCGCCGACTATCTGACCAGCCGGATTGGACTGCAGACCACCTTCGGACGACCGATCATCAATACCCGGGACGAGTCACACGCCGGGCCGGGCAGCCGCCGTCTCCACGTGATTGTAGGCGATGCCAACCGGTTGGATGCACCCTTGGTCCTCAAGCTGGGGACCACCGATCTGCTGCTGGAGCTCTTGGAGTCCGAGGGTGGTTCGACCAGTCAGGTCGATGAGCTCCTGGATCGCTGGGCGCTGGATGATCCGGTGGCGGCCCTGCACACGGTTTCGCGAGATGTAACTCTGACCAAGCCTTTGGCTTTGGCAAACGGAGGATGCGCTGATGCGCTGACCATCCAAAGGGCACTGCTGGATGCGGTCCGCCAGACTAGACGGGATGCCGACCGGCCAGGTTCTTCCGAGGACAGGGTTCTGAACCTCTGGGACCAGGCGCTCGAGGATCTGGCTCTGGTGCGTTCGGGTGATGACGAGGCCCGTCTGGCCATGCATGACCAGGCAGGCAGGTTGGAATGGCTGCTCAAGTGGCAGCTCTTGGAGCGTCTGCGCCGTCGTCGGTCCATATCCGACTGGTCGGATCCCCGTCTGGCGGCCCTGGATCTGGCCTGGGCACGGGTGGATCCCGGCCGTGACCTGCCTTGGCGACTTAGAGGATCCTTGCTGCGACTGGCCAATCCCGAACAGGTCACCAGAGCCATGGACCAGGGTCCTGAGCAGACTCGGGCCTGGTACCGTTCCCAGCTGCTTCACCGTTGCCCTGATGCAGTCAGGGCCATTTCCTGGAGTCGTGTCATTCTTGAGGAGCAGGGACCGGAGGGAGAGCCTAGGACCAGGGTTGTGGACCTGTCCGATCCGCTGGGTCACACACGGTCTTTCTGCCGGGATGGCCGCGGCATATACTGCTGATAGCGCAGAAATTAGTCCGATATCCGACCGGACGACCACCGGTGGACCACGGTCGGCAATGCCTCGACCACCCGTTTGAAAGAGAAGAGAAGTATGGAATTGCGCGATTTGGCCATGCAGGCCGCCACCATTGCCGTGGAGGCCGGCCGTCATGCCCTTCAGGACCAGATCAACCCCCACGATCCCCGATCCACCTCAGCCATCGGCCAAGGCACCCAATTCTCGCCGAGCATTGACACGCGTCTGATCCGCTACTGCCGGACCAAGATCGCTGCCCTGGACCCCATGGACGGCTTCTGGGAGGAGGAGGCCGGCAACCGTCGTCCGGGCGGACGCTACTGGTGCCTGGGCCACATCGACGGTCCGGTCAACTACGTACGCAACATGGCCGAATGGACGCTGACCATCTCCCTCTTTGCCGTGGACGAGAAAGGCCACGCATCACCGGTCCTGGGCATCGTGCATGCCCCGGTCCTGGGCCTGACCTATCTGGCGGCCAAGGGCCAGGGTGCCATCAGGATTCGACGGACCATCGTGGGCGACAAGCGGGAGAAGATCATCCCCTCCACGATGACCACCCTGACCGGATCAGTGATCAGCTTCGGCATGTCCTACTTCCCCAACGAGTCCGAAAAGGTCCTGCAGATCGTCTCGCGCATGGCCGGCAAGCCTGCCGACATCAAGCGCGTCGGTCCGGTCTCGTTGGACCTGTGCCGGGTGGCGGATGGTAGCTACGATGCCTACTTCGAACCGGCCCTGCACTCCTGGGACATCCCTGCCGTCTCTGCGGCGGCTGTCGTGGTCCGGGAGGCCAAGGGCACCCTCTGGCGCTGGGATGGCGGGCATGTGCGCTGGGAGGGCAGCAACGACGTTGTGGCCACCAACGGACTCATCGCGGGGGATCTGAACACGTATCTGAGCGGGCGCTGATCCGCTCCGGGAAGGAGAGCGACCATGGTTGAGGCATTCCAACAGGGACGACGCATGGCAGCCGGGCAACAGCATGAGCAGGAAGAGGATCTGCCGCAGATCGGTGCACAGGAACAGGACCAGGCGGCTGGATCCGATCTGGATGCCGTCCTGGATGACATCGAGACCACCCTGGAGACCAACGCCAAGGAGTACGTGCAAGGCTTCGTCCAGAAGGGCGGCCAGTGATTCATGGCGGACGGGCAGGGCAGTGACTCGGACTTTCGCAGGATATTCGGTATCGAGACCGAGTACGGACTGAGCCTGACCGGTGCCAGTGGCCCCTATGCCGCCGGCAGGGTGGCTATGGCCATGTTCCGTCCTCTGATTGATAAGCATGGATCAACCAACATCTATCTGCCCAATGGCGCTCGACTCTATCTGGACGTGGGCTCCCACCCGGAGTATGCCACTGCGGAGGCTCGTGATCCGCTGACAGCCCTGACCCAGGTGCTTGCCGGGGAACGGATCATGACCGACCTTGCAGAGCGCGCCGGGAAACGTCTGACAGAGGACCTGAACAGGTCCGTGAAGGTTCACATCTTTGCCAACAATGTGGATGCCCAGGGCCATGCCTTCGGTTGTCATGAGAACTACCTGCTGGACCGGCGAGTTCCCTTGGACATGATTGGGGCCTGTCTGGTCCCCTTCTTGGTCACCCGGCAGCTGATCACCGGGGCGGGTCGTATGAGCTCTGATGGGTTCCAGATCAGCCAGCGGGCCGACTATCTGGACGAGGCGGTCTCCTCGGCCACCACCCGTGCCCGTCCCATGGTCAACACCCGTGACGAGCCTCTGGCCGATCCCGAACGATGGCGGCGTCTGCATGTGATCGTAGGGGATACCAACCGGTCGCCGCTGGCCACCTGGTTCAAGATGGCCAGCACCCACCTGGTCCTGAACTTGATCGAACAAGCCTGCCGCCAGGGCCGCCGACCCGACCTGGCAGACTGGGCCCTGGCTGATCCCGGTGCAGCAGTCCGCGCTGTCAGTAGGGATCGGACCGGCCGGGTCACGCTGGACCTGCAGGCTTCCACGAAGACCGGTGGCATCAACGCTCTGGGTCTACAAGAGTCCTATTGGTCGGCCTGCAAGGCCTTGGTGGACCAGCAGGAGGATATGGGCATCGACCGGTCCCAGGCTCTGCGTGCCCTGCAACTTTGGAGGGCAGCATTGGATGCGCTGGACGCGGGGCGTTGGCAGGATCTGGCTGACTGGGTGGATTGGGCCGCCAAGCTGCGGTTGCTCCAGGGCCTGAGTCGACGAGGCGCCGGACGGGATCTGGAAGAGGCGCTGGACCTGGACTATCACGATCTGAGCGAGGGAAGGTCCTTCCCCGGTCTGGTCAGGCATGGGCTCATGCGCTCGCCGGTCGACGACTCCGAAGTTCAGCGCGCCATGGACCAGCCTCCAGAGGATACCCGGGCCCGTCTGCGTGGCGATTTCGTCCGGGTGGCAGACCGGGGAACGCGCACATGGTCATGCGACTGGAGCCACCTGGTCCTGGGTGGTTCCCACCGAGTCGAGGTGGCCCTGCCCGATCCCTTCGACCATCTGGGTCCACCCCGATATCACTCTCTGATGGACTTCCTGAAGGGTGCTACAGAGCCGCGTACTTAGCGACGGTTTGCACTGCTGATCATCTTTCGGGTTTTACTGCAAAAAGAAGAGCCCCGGCAGCCGTGGATGGATGCCGGGGCCCTTGCAGAAAGGCTGGTTTCACTTCTTGTTGGTGACGGCCTTCTTCAGCAGCGAACCGGCAGAGATACGCACGCCATAGCTGGCCGGAATCTTGATGGTCTCACCGGTACGGGGGTTGCGTCCGGTACGGGCGGCACGCTTGACACGCTCGGCTGAGAACAGACCGGTCAGCTTCAGACCCTCACCGGACTTCATGGCCTCGACGAAGACATCCTGGAAGGCGTTGACAGCAGCTTCCGCCTGAGCCTTGGTCAGGTTGGACTTCTGCGCAATCTTCGAAACGAGATCAGACTTGTTGTATGCCATAGAACATCCTTCTTTCGGGGGCCTCCCATTGCTTGATTTGGGGAAAGCCCAACGGTCAATGACTGATATTACCGCAGATTAGGCCCAAACACCGCATTTTCCGGGGGTTTCCGACATTTCACCATGCGATTTTTGAGGCCATCTGGATTGGTGCTGCCCGAAGAGCTCCTCAGATGCGATTGTGATTGCTCAACCAGCGCATGGCCAGGGCTCCCAGGGGGATGCGTAGCCAGTAGGTGGCCACCCGGAAGACCAGAGTCGCCGAGATGGCCACACCCGAGGGAACGCCAGCCAGGCGGAAGGCGGAGAAGAGCACCGCCTCTATGGCCCCCAGGCCGCCGGGAGTGGGGACGGCCGAACCCAGCGTGTTGGCCAGGAGGAAGACGAAGGTGGTCTCGAACACGTTGGTCCTGCAGCCGAAGGCCATCAGGGCGGCCCAGAAGCTCATGCCCAGGGCGGCAGACTGCAGGACGGCCCCGAGCACGGCCACCACCAGTTGCCTGGGCTGAGTCAGAATCTCTACAAGGTGGCGGGCGTAGGAGGCCACGATGGGCATAAGCCGCTCCATGACCAGCCGCCGTGTGTAAGGTACCGCCATGATCAGGGCCGCGATGATGGCCACCGTCCCGATGACGATGACCAGGGTGTTGGTGGGAATCATCCCGGATAGGGTGTTGCGCCCGGTGAACAGGCCGATGACGATCAGCAGGCAGAAGGTGGTCGCGAACTGGACCGCCACCACGGCGCTCATGATGGCCGTGGCCATAGTGTTGTCGTAACCGTCCCGCCGCAGGAACTGCAGGTTGACAAAGGCCGGTCCAACTCCGGCGGGCATGGAGACCGAGGTAAACGAGGATGCGACCTGGGATAGGAAGATGCCCCTGAAGTCGCGCTTGGCCGGGTCGATGAAGACTCCCAGGGTGATGGCGCAGCCCACCCAGGACAGTGATCCCAGCAAGAAGGAGAGTCCGGCCATCCAGGGGTTGGCGTTGCGGACGGCGCTGATGACCTGGGGCAGGTTGAACTGGGTGATGATGACCGCCACTGCCACTACCAAGAGGGCCAGGGCCACGAAGCTTCGCAGGCTGAAGCGGGAGAGGGTCACCTGGCCGGTCTCCGCCACCGACTCAGGAGGAGCCAGGGCCCGCAGCTGTTTGCGCAGGTCGGTCAGAATCTGTCGATCCCAGCCGGGCAGGGCCTGGGTCTGTGAGGGAATGGCCACCATCTGGCAGAAGGGCGACAGCCCCGCCAGGGTCTTGACCCCCCAGGAGGCACGGGCGGCCTCGATGGCCTGGTCTACACCAATCAGCGTGGCGACCAAGGTCAGAAGCTGGATACGGTCCAGGGCGATGTTGGCCTGAGAACTGGCGCTGTCACCATTCTCCCAGCCGGCGATGACCATGCAGCCTGACTGGTCTACGGCCAGAGTCTCCGGGCGGATGCGGCGGTGTGTAAAGCCGCGCTCGTTGGCCCGACGAAGGTAGTCCATCAGCTGCTTGGCCCTGTCGATGTCTAGGCTTGCGGGTTCCAAAGGCCGAAGGTGGACGTCATCCTCCAGGGCCAGAATCGAGGATTCCGCGCTCTCAGCCAGACCGTAGGGGTGTAGGGCGGTCAGCCCCAGATCGCGCAATTCAGTCAGCATGGCCATGTGGTGTTGCATGGAGTTTCTGACCGAACGGTCCCGTCGCATGGAGACTCCGGACAGCTTGATCCACTGCCAGAGTTGCATCAGATAGCCCATGGTGTGCAGCTGGCCATCCATGACCGACACCGTATAGTTGCGGCCATTCCTGTCCTGGGCTCTGTAGATGCGGGAAGCTTCGATAAGGTCGTCGTCGAGGGCGGGCAGGGGCTGGCCATCGGCATCCATACTGGGATCCTGACGTTCCAGGCTGGCGGCGTGGATGCCGATGGAGGCTATGGCCTGTATTACTCCCTGTCCCCAGGCGCCCTTGTTCTGCGTCCCCGCCAGGTATCGGACGACCATGCCCATGATCCGTCCCAGAATCAGCGAGACCAGAACCCCGCTGGCCGAATTGGAGGATATGGCGACCATGATGATGGCCACGACGTATAGAGCGTTCCATCCCCACTTGACCGAGCTGCGCAGGCGACGGGGTCCTGCTGCGCTCAGAAAGGCAGCCAGACCGGCATAGAAGTCAGGCAGCAGGACGGGCGACCCTATGGCATTCTGGGAGCTGAATGAGGCAATCAGGGTCGGGTTGCCCGCCTTCAGGATCAGGTTTGAGGTCAGTACGACCAGTCCGAACCCAAGAAACATAGCCAGGGGTGCAGTGATGGCCTGGATCCACTCCCTATTGACCAGCAGGTGGATAAGCACGGCCAGGACCACGGTCACGGTCACTGCCTGTTGGAGGAATGTCGTGGGTACGTCCATGAGCCAGTCCATGGCATTGCCGGCTTGACGCATGTCCGACTCGACCCCGGCCGCTATGCCCTTCAGATAGACAGCCGCCAGGGTGACCAGGATTCCCAGGATCAGAGCCGCCAAGGCACGAAGTAGGTCCTCGGCGTCATGGACTCGTTGGGGCGGAGTATCCCGTATGACGACCTGATCGGCCTTAACAGGTTCGGCGGAATCGGTGTCCTCGGGGGTAATGGTCGACTGGGACGGGGTCATGGTCAGTCGCGATCGAAGTCCACCAAGGTTCCGGCTGCACCGGTGTAGGTTGCCGGCGTCAGGGCCTTGAGCCGACTGGCCGTGTCCTGGTCCAGGTCCAGGCTATCGATGAAGTGCTCGACATCCTCCCGGCCAATCCTCTTGCCCCGCATCAGCTCCTTGACCTGCTCATAAGGATGATCCATGCCTGAGCGTCCAGCCAGTCCAGCGGCCCTCATGGCCGTCTGAATGGGCTCGCCCAGGACCTCCCAGTTGTTGTCCAGCTCGCGGGCCATCAGTGCCTTGTCAGGGTGGATGGTCTGCAGGCCGCCGTCCAGGTTGTCCAGAGCCAGCAGGCTGTAGCCCAGGGCCGAACCGATGTTGCGCTGGGTGGTGGAGTCGGTCAGGTCCCGCTGCCAACGAGTTTCGGTCAGGGTGGTGGCCAGGGTGTCCAGCAGGGCTCCTGAGATCTCCAGATTGGCTTCGGCGTTCTCGAATCGTATGGGGTTGACCTTGTGGGGCATGGTGCTGGATCCTGTCGCGCCTTTGACGGGTTCCTGGGCAAAGACGCCACGGGAGATGTACATCCAAATATCCACGGCCAGATTGTGCAGGATCCGCCCTAGGTGGGCGATGTTGCTGAAGAGCTCGGCTTGCCAGTCGTGCGACTCGATCTGGGTTGTCAGCGGGTTCCAGACCAGACCCATCCGTTCCACGATGAAGGTCCGCGTCAGATCTATCCAATCCACCTGCGGCAGGGCGGCAAGATGGGCGCCAAAGGTTCCAGTGGCGCCATTCATCTTGCCCATGTAGTCCTGATTGTGGATCCGGTCCAACTGGCGGTGCAGCCGGTGGACGTAGACTGCCATCTCCTTGCCCAGGGTGGTGGGTGTGGCCGGCTGGCCGTGGGTCAGGGCGAGCATGGGCAGATCCCGGTATTGCTCCGCCATGGTTGACAGATGGTTCTCGATCCGGGTGGCCTTGGGGAGCCAGACCTGCTCGACCCCACCTCGGATGCAGCGGGCATAGGCCAGGTTGTTGATGTCTTCGCTGGTGCAGGCGAAGTGGACCAGGGGTGTCAGACTCGGAAGTTGGGACTCGGAGCCAAGTGCTGTGGCTGCAACCTCCAGACGGCGGTCGATGTAATATTCCACAGCTTTGACATCATGGTGGGTCTGGGCTTCTATGCCCGCCAGCTCGGTGATGCCATCGGCATCGAAATCCTCGGGTATGGCTCGCAGGTAGGCCATTTCTTTCTCGGTCAGAGGCTCTACGCCCGGCAGGACCGGGTGCTGGCCGTTGCCCTGATAGCCGTTGGCCAGCATGATCATCCATTCGACCTCGACTCGCATGCGCTCGCGGTTCAGGGCGGGTTCGCTCAGATACTCCACCAGATCGGCGGTTTGTCTGTGGTAACGTCCATCCAGGGGATTGAGGGGGACGACTGGGGTGATTCGGCTCAGGTTCATGCCTCCAGCCTAGACGACCGGGTCAACCAGCGGGAACCGGCACGGGCGCTCCTGGGGGCCCGCGTGTCCTGCTCATCGTCGTAGCCTGCCACGATAGTAGCGGGTCTCCTGCAGGTCGCCTTCAATGGCATGGGTGAAGTGGTCGTCCTGACGTCGTACTGCTGGTGAGTTCTGATCTCGGGCGTCAGCCCAGGCCGCCTGCTGGTAGGCCATGCCGTGGGTTGATTCCTTGCCGGGTCCAGCTGTGGTCACTGTTCGGCCAGTCTGGCTGCCGCCGGGAGGGGGAGGTCCACCTGCTCGTCCCCTGACTGTCAGCTGATTGGAGCGAGAGGGGTTGTCGGCTCCGTCAAGGCTGGAGACCAGCTCTTCGCGCATCTCCACGCTGGTCACCCAGGTGCCAGGCTGTATTTTGCGATGGGCGATGGGCGAGCCGACGGTCACGATGTGATCGAAGCTGTAGCGGTCCGAAAGATCCGAGGCCATGGTGGCGGCCACGATCCCACCCTGGGAGTGGCCTACCAGGCTGACAGGATCGTCCGGGCGCACCCCCGCATCACACATGGCCTGGTCCACCAGACGCAGGGAGGCCGCCCTGTCGCGCACCGAAGCCTTGTCGCTCATGAGCTGGATGTTCTGGGCCCATCCGATGGGGGAGTCCAGATGGGAGCTGGTGCCGGGTATGTAGACCAGCCAGTGATCCTTGCCGTCGGCCTTTCGGTAGCGCTGTACGGCGACGGTTGCGTAGGGAATGCCGTCCCGGCAGGAACCCAGGGTCTCCAGGTTGTGCAGGGCGCCTGCGATGTCATGGGCCTCGCCCAATCCTTTGCCCTGTGGCTGAACGGAATCCATCGTGATTCGGTCACCCTGGAAATGAGCGAGTATCAGGGGCATCAAAAGGCCCGGGCCGGTGACCAATCCGCCGATGGGATCATGATGGTCCGAAGACAGGCCGGATGCGACAGCGGTCAGCAGGGGCTGTTGGATGCTGGCTGTGGTTTCCATAAATTCCTGGAATTGCGATGTGTCCAGGTGACCGGTTAGTTTGGCCACCCCCAGGCCCAAACCGATGGATCCCAGCATGAACGGGGCAATAGGCTCAAAGACGGTCAGGGCCTTGGACGTCAGGGAGCCCATCAGCCGGTCCATGAACGATTCAGCCTGCGAGTACAGCCCGTAGGCTCTGGTCAGCCTGTCGGCCACAGACTGGAGCCGGTCGCGCAGGTCTTCGCAGGCCCGGGCCTGGTCACTGCAGAAGGACACCATCCGATCCATGGGCAGATGGGCATGGCCCGGCGGCGGTACGGCAGCCTGGGTGCAGGGGAGGGCAGGCAGTCCCGGCATGGTTCTGCAGATGGCCTGATTGGTCAGAACCCATTGGGACTGCATGGTGGCCAGGGCACCACCTGCCTGGTTGAGCCGGTCCGCCATGCCGGTCAGGTGGTCCAGCTCGGTGCGCGTATAGCCGTTGGCGTCGGGGGCGGCAGTGATTGTCCGCTTCATGGCCGGATCTCTTGATCGATCAGGCTCAGGGTGCGGCCTGCCTGGATGCGCTGATCCTGGCAGACGGCATCCATGGCCCGCACCTGGGCCCTATAGGCCTCAGCAGCCCGGCCTTCCCAGTCGACCCTCAGAGCTTGGTCGGCTAATTCACTCAGATGGACCAGAGTGGTTCGCGACTGCCGTGCCATATCGGACAGCATGGCCCGGCAGCGGGCCGCTCTAGCATGACAGGGGCAGGTTTGGGCCGCTTCCGGATCAGCCAGGAAGGATTGCTGCTCAAGGAAGGGACCCAGGGCGGGTAGTGACGAGGATGACCTATGCATGTCTCCACTACAACATTGCAATCATCCTGAAATGATCCCCGTAGGGCCATGTGGTCGAATGAGGTCCGATTCATCCGGCTGTGGACGGATTTACCGTTAATTCTGTCGGTCTGATATTCATGGGACGTTCGTCTGCATGGGGATCGATTTATTGGGAAAGAGGGTGGTGGAATGACTCACGCGAAAGGTTGTGTGGGCCGGTCACCAAGGCTTGACGTTCTTCCCTTGACCCTTGTTGTCGCCCGCCTTGCCTGTCGGCGTGGGGGAGGTCGACGGTTCACTCTGTTGCTGGTTGCGTTTGAGCAGATCCTCCACCTCGGCCTCCTGCTGCTTGGTCAGTCCTTGGGAGGAGTCCTTGCCGGATCCGTTCCTTTTATCCTGGGCCTTATCGGCCTTCTGCTTCTTGAGCAGATGCTCCGTGCGGCTGGTCAGCGCAGCGTTGGCGGCGCGGTTGGCCTGGGCAGCCTTTCTGGTCTGTGGCAGAATCAGGGGTCCCGGCCGTTCGACCTGGGCGAAGAGATGTTCGGCCTGGTCCTGCAGGGCCTTGATGGATGCTGGATCGGCCTGGGGGTTTTGGGCCTGTCGAACGTTGGTGCTCAACGTGTGCGTGCCCTCGTTATAGGTGGCGATGGCCTTGACGTTGATCAGGCCCCAGGCCCCGGCCAGGGCTGCGACCAAGGCCAAGCCAGCCAAAATCAGGCGCACTCGCAGGCGGCCTCTGCTCCTTGCTCTCTGCTGGGATTTCCTACTCATAGCAGTCTCCTTGAAGTATGGACCCACAGCCCCGCCTCAATCAGGATCAGGGCCAGTTCCACCAGTGCCAGCGGCCAGACCAGCGGAGTGACATGCTGGCGGACCTGGTCGACCCTGGTAACCCGGTAGCGCTTGGAAACCGCAGCCGTGACCCCCTCACGCACCGTGGTCCCCTTGGCCAGGGCCTGATAGTGGCCGCTTATCTCGTCGGCCATGGCCTTGAGGGTTTTCGGGTCCATGGCGGAGATCCCCGGCTGCCCGGTCTTGGGGTCCGTCACCCAGCCGTCGGCATCGCTGCCAGCGACATCCGAGCTCAAGGGCACCATGCCGCCCTTGGCCGAGCCGGTTCCCAGCACGAAGGCATCGTCCAATCCCTCCCTGAGCACGCTGAAGGATCGTCGTTCATCCGGTCCGGTCTGTTCGCCGTCGCTGATCAGGTAGAGCAGGATTCTGTCGTCAGGATGCCGGTCCTTGGTCTGTTTCAAGACCAGACTCAGGCGATCCAGCGGAGCATCCAGGCTGGAGCCGGCGGACCTGGAGGTGGGTTCAGTAGCCAGCCCTCTGGCCCAGTTGTCCACAGCCCGCACGTCGGGGGTCAGGGGCAGATCGACGCTGGCCGAGGCGCCGAAGCTCAGGGCCGAGAAGGAGGCATCAGGATAGATGCGCGTCAGGTCGTGCACGGCTGACCGGGCCGCATCCAGTCGGCTGATTCCTTCCTGGTCGCCATATCCGGCATCCTTGACAGCCATGGACCCGGTCACGTCAACCGCAATGAAGACATCTGTGGCGTTGACGGCTTTATTGGTGGTCTTGCTGACCGTGCTGGGGGTCAGGACCATGAGGGCCAGAATCAGGACCATGGCGGTGCGTCGGGTCAGGGCCCAGCGATCGGCATCGGTATCCCGGCCCTTGCGCAGTCCATGGATGACCAGCGCAAGGGCCAGGAGCAGCAGCAGACCCGCCAGAAGGCCGCCGGCCACCCAGCCCAGGGCAGGCTCAAAGGTCAGGAATTTGAGTATGTTCATCGCTTCAGCCTCCAGGCCAGGAGCAGATAACCCGACAGTGCCAGGGCCAGGGCCAAGGTCCACCAGCCGGGTGCATCCACCAGGCTGGACTGCTCCTGCTGGCGGGGGTCGGCTCCGTGCCGATGCTCAATTTGGCGGACCAGCGCGTTGATGGAGTTCCCGTCCTGCCGTCTAAGGAAGATGCCGCCACGGGCCTCGATCAGCCGCTGCATCTGCTTGGTGCTCTCATCCTCGGTACCCTGGTCCGGTCCCGAATAGAGGCCGTCCACGGCGATTCCTGCTGCCGAGGTCAGCTTGAGCGCCTCCTCCAGGGTGTAAGTGGGTTTGCCGGAGACCACGTTATCGGTGGCCAGGACCAGGGAGCTCGATCGTTGGCCGGCCTTTGCCGGTTTGCTCTGGTCCTTGGGGGCGAATTGCGGCAGGAGCGCAGCGCAGCCCACCAGCCCGTCGCCGATCAGTGAGGTGGTGTCCCGGCGGTTCTGTGTGCCCTCCAGCCAGTCGCTGATGTCCTGGTACTGTCGCCCGCTCATGGCATCGATGCGGTCCTGGGACTGCACCCCGTCCAGGATCCGCCGCGCCTTGCTCAATTCGGCGGTGATCATGTCGTAGTCATCGGTCAGGGGGAAGACGGTGCGCGAGGTGGAGTTGAATATGCTCAGAGCCATGCGTTCGCCCCGGAAGTTGCGGACCAGATCAAGGTAGGAGGCGATCACCTGCCGGTCGTAGGGCAGGGTGGAGCCGGACACATCCAGGCATAGGACAATATCGCGGTTATGGCCCTGCTCCAAGGTCCGATCGACCCGGGCGGGCCTTGCAGCCAGGCTCAGAACCATCAACAAGGCCAGAGAGAGCAGGGCTGCGGCGCAACGGTTCAATCGCCGCCAGCGCCGCAGGGCTTCATGCCCCTCCTCGGTGTCCAGGTCGCTGTTCAAGGTCCAGACCCGGGCTCCCGGTTCCTGATCAGACCTGCCACGACGCGCCTTACGGTAGGCCAGCAGGCTGAACGCCAGGGCCAGGACCAGGGCCAGAACAGGCAGCCAGGGCCATCTCCAGGACAGATTGCCTATGCTCATCGCGGCCACCGTTCAATCAAGTCCCGCACCCAGTCGGCCGCCTGATTCACCGTGGCGTCGGTTCCTGCGCTGTCTCGGGGAAGGGCGAATTCAGGCGGGTAAAGGGCATCTATGGTCTGCCGAAGCAGGTCCAGGCCCTTCCGGGTGCCCGGCGTACGGGGCTGGGCCTGGATTTCGGCCAGGGTCTTGGTCTTCATGTCGCTGTTCCAGGAGCGGGAGGCGAATCCACGAGCGATGGTGGCCAGTGCCGTCATGGCCTGGTCGCGGTCCAGCTCGCCGTTGTCGTACCGGGCCACCACCTGATCAATCCGTTGCCGCCATGCATCGCGGGAGTCGGAGCTCACCTGGGCCGGACCCTCCTCTTGCTGACGCCGGAACCTGGGCAGGAGAACGGCCGCTGCGGCCAGAGCCAGGGTCAGAATGATGGCGGTCGTCGTCAGGGTCAGCAACCAGGTGGGCTGGGTCATGGTGGGCATGACCTTGATCCGGCCATGACCTGACGCAAGACGAATAAGGGCGACAGCGTTCATGCCGCCATCACCGTCCGTCGCATGGGGATGCCCGGTCGGCCGGCTGAAAGCAGGTGGATGAACCTGTTGAACATGGCTGTGCTGGAGTCGGCACGGATCAGCGAGGCTCCGATTCTGGACAGTTCCCGGCCAAAGGCTTCAATTTGATAGCGTCTGTGCAGGTCCACAGCCTTTGTTCCGTTCGCAGTGCGCAGGAATGCCGGGATCTTCCGTCCGCTGGGCGCATCCGTTACCGAGCCCACAGCGGGCTGCTGGCGCAGGGGGTTCATGGTCTCCACACCGATGAGATTCACGGGGTGGGTGGTGGCCAGCCGGCGGATGGTCGGCATCAGGTCAAGGTTCAAGGCCGACTGGTCGGTGGCGATGACCAGCATGGCCTGCCGGTCCTGGATGCCGGTGGCGTAACCCAGCAGGGCCTCAAGGTTGCGTGGCTGATCCGGCGGTGACTCCAGAGCCCGGTCCAGGGTCTGCTCGAAACGGGCGAAGCCGCCCTGGCAGGGTATGCGGCGGATGGCGGTTGAATCGACCAGGACCAGGTCCACCTCATCACTGCGGCGCAGGCAGAGGGAGGCGAACATGCACAGGGCGTTGGCCGCTACCTGGATGGCCTGCTCCCCATCAGGGCATGTTCCGGACATCTCCCGGCCGATGTCCAGCAGCAGCCAGACCCTGCTGGTGACCAGGCGCTCGCGCTCAACCACCATAGGCCGACCCACCCGTGCGCTGGCGTGCCAGTCGATCATGCGGGTTTCGTCGCCGAACTCATAGGCGCGCAGATCGGCACGTTCGTCCCCGCCGCCTCGACGGCCGGAGGAATGCTCGCCCTCCAACAGGCCCAGGGCCCGGCGCACCGTGGGAAGGCGCAGGCTGGTATCCAAGGACTCGATCCGTCTGCGGACCGGGTCGCGATCCGAGCGTCGACGGCTCATGGCACCGGCACCGTGTCGACGATCTGGTCGATGACATCATCGCTGCTGATGCCATCGGCCTGGGCCTCGAAGGTCAGCAGGATCCGGTGGCGGAGCACCGAATGGGCCCAGTCCTTCAGATCCTCGGGAATGACGTAATCCCTGCCTGTCAGCAGGGCTCTGGCCTGGCCGATGCGCACCAGGGCGATGGAGGCGCGTGGACTGGCTCCTAGCCTCACCTGCTCGGCCAGCCCTTGGATGGGCCGCGATCCAGCCCCCCTGCTGGTGGCTGCCAGATCGACTGCATATCGCATGATGGGCTGTGCCACGTGGACCTGCCGGGCCTTCCGCCTCAGGAAGTCCACATCGGCGATGGTCAGCGCATCCCGATCGTCCTTGCCGGGCATATCAGTGCCGCGGCTGGTCAGCATCTGCAGCATCCGGGTCTCCTGGTCGGCATCAGGATAGGTCATGACGGCCTTGAGCATGAACCGGTCCATCTGGGCCTCGGGCAGGTTGTAGGTGCCCTCCTCCTCGATGGGGTTCTGGGTGGCGATCACCATGAAGGGCCTGGGCAGGGCTATGCGCTCGCCGCCGATGGTGGTGGCGCCCTCGGCCATGGCTTCCAGCATGGCCGACTGGGTCTTGGCGTTGGAGCGGTTGATCTCGTCCAGGAGGACGAAGTTGGCGTGGATGGGGCCCAGCTGTGTGGAGAATCGTTGGGTGGAGAAGTCATAGACCTGGGTGCCTACCAGATCCGAGGGCATCAGGTCGGGTGTGCACTGGATCCGCTTGAAGCTGCCGGAGACCGAAGTGGCCAGGGTCTGGGCGGCAGTGGTCTTGGCCAGTCCGGGAACGGATTCGATCAGGATGTGTCCGGAGGCCACCAGCGTCAGGATCAGTGCCTCGCGCAGGTTTTCCTGCCCTACCAGGGTCCTTGAAAAGCGGGTCCGGATGCGGTCGGCCAACTGACGGCAACGTTGCAGGTCGTCCTGGCTGATCGGCGGAACCTGCCGGTCCTGACTGGGCTGAACAGATGGGGACTGACTGGGTCGAGGTGGGAATAATGCCATAGCAGACATGGTAACGGCATTTCCTGACGACTCAGCCAGCAGGATTCAGGTCAGCGACCAGTCCACCGGCTCGGCGCCCATGGCCTCCAGCGCTTGGTTGGCCTTGGAGAACGGACGGGAACCGAAGAAGCCGTACCGGGCCGACAAGGGGCTGGGATGCGGGGATTTGATGATGGCCGCGTTGGTCAGCAGGGGCTCCAGGCTCTGGGCCTGTCGTCCCCAAAGAATGGCCACCAGGGGACGGATCTTGCCCTCCTGGTCGCGTCTGTCGTTCAGAGCCCGGATGGCGGCGTCGGTGATCTCCTCCCAGCCCTTGTTCCGGTGGCTGGCCGGCTTGCCCACCCGCACGGTCAGGCAGCGGTTGAGCAGCATGACCCCTCGCCTGGTCCAAGGCGTCAGATCGCCGTTGGAGGGTGTGGGAAGGCCCAGGTCGGCGCTCAGCTCGGCGTAGATGTTCCGCAGGGAGCCGGGGATGGGGTTGACAGCGGGGTCCACGCAGAAGCTCAGGCCCACCGGATGGCCGGGCGTTGGATAGGGATCCTGACCCACGATCAGGACCTTGATGGAGTCGAAGGGGATGGTAAAGGCGCGCAGAATGTTTTTGCTGGCAGGCAGGTAGCGATGGCCCTGGGCCAGCTCGCTCCTGAGGAAGTCGCCCATCCGGTGGATGTTGGGTTCGACTGGTGCCAGAGCGCGGGCCCAGCCGGGGTCCACCAGGGCGCTCAAAGGTTTGCGCTGGGTTCGGCCCTGGCCTCCTGCTATGGTCGGAGGATTGGTACCGGTTCGGTTCGTCGGCTCAGGGGAGGTTGCGGCAATTGGCTGGCTGCTGTTCATAAGGTCACTATATCGCTTGGCGTTATGGGTCGGTCAGGGCTGCCTCGGCCATTCCAGGGTTGGCGGAGGACGTCGAATGGTCGGTTGAATGTTGACCCGGCGACGCATTACTTATAATGGTTCATGATCCGGTGGAGCAGAGGAGAGTTCATGGCTAGCACGCGCGACAATGGGACGCAGGCGCGCCCTCAGGTTCATGATGCGTTCGACAACCCTCCCAAGGGGCCGGTCGGCGTGCATCGCGGGCCCCGTTCCCTGTCGGTCAGGGTCCTGCCCTACCTGTTGGTGGTTGTCTTGGCGGTGCTGTGCGGTCTGGGCCTATGGGCTGCGGTCAGCGGCTCCCTGCCCTGGCAGCAGACGCACAATGAAGCCTCCAGGGTCATCAGCAGTCATCTGCCGAAGCGTTCAGCCTCCTCTTCGGCTTCAAGCAGCGCGACCGCTACCGATCAAGCCTCCCAGGAACAAACTTCTGAGCCCTCCTCCCAGTCGCCTTCAGCGAGCGCTTCCAGCAGCAGCCCGGCTCCTGTGGTCAACCGGGGCACGCGGGTAACCGTCATCAATGGAACCAGGGTCACCGGGTATGCCGGCAAGAAGCGCCAGGTTCTGGTCAATGCCGGGTACACTGCGGTCACGGCATCCAACCCGCAAGGTGCCCTGCCTGGCGTAAGCATGGTCCGCTACCGTGACGAGGCCGACAAGGCCACAGCCCAAGAGGTGGCCAACGTGTTGGGTATTGCCCAGGTGGAGCAGTCCTCCGTGACCACGACTCCGGTTGAAGCCATCCTTATGCAGTGAAGTTCGGCCAACCGGAGAGTGGAAGAAATACCACGGCAAAACATTCGGAATTTCGGCTCGGCGTTTTGCAATTGCCCCATAAATAGGCCTAAACTGACCTTGCCGACCAGGCAGATGCGGTCAGTCTCGTATCTGTTGTGACGCGGCACCTATGTTAAGGAAGTTAGTTATGGCACAAGGCACTGTGAAATTCTTCAGCGCTGGCAAGGGTTACGGATTCATCAATCCCGACGATGGCGGTGAGGACGTGTTCGTGCACTACTCGGCCATTCAGTCCGATGGCTTCAAGACCCTTGATGAGGGAGATAAGGTCGAATATCAGGTGGAGCAGGGCCCCAAGGGTCTGCAGGCAACCAAGGTCACCAAGCTCTGATTGTCGTCTTCTGTATTCGTCATGGGGACCCCGGTCATTCCGGGGTCCTTTTTTATGACACGTCGCCTGTAGCCAGATGCCGAGCCAGGACTGTGCAGGGTGTGGATTATCTGTCGGCGCGTCCGATATGCCCGGGCAAGATGACATACAGCCTGCAGCGTATTTTCCCTTCGGGTTGGCACTCGGCCTCATCGAGTGCTAATCTGCTGAATTAGCACTCGAGGTGCGGGAGTGATAACGCGACAGCTGACGGTCGGGTTCCGTTCCACGCCGACGGTGGGTCATGAAACCTCAAGCCATGACGGAGGAAGCAACAATGGCAAAAATCATCGAGTATGACGAGGAAGCTCGTCAGGGCATGCTTGCCGGCCTGGACAAGCTGGCCGATACAGTCAAGGTCACTCTGGGCCCCAAGGGTCGCAATGTGGTGCTGGATAAGTCCTATGGCGCACCGACCATCACCAACGATGGCGTCTCCATCGCCAAGGAGATCGACCTGGAGGATCCCTACGAGCGCATCGGCGCCGAGCTGGTCAAGGAAGTCGCCAAGAAGACTGACGACGTCGCCGGAGACGGCACCACCACCGCCACCGTGCTGGCCCAGGCCCTGGTGCATGAGGGGCTGAAGAACGTGGCCGCCGGGTCCAACCCCATCGCCCTGCGCCGCGGCATCGAGAAGGCCGCCGACGCCATCGTCAAGGAGCTCGTGGCCCAGTCCAAGGAAGTCGAGACCAAGGACCAGATCGCTGCAACCGCCACCATCTCCGCAGGTGACCCCGAGATCGGCAATGAAATCGCCGAGGCTCTGGACAAGGTCGGCCAGGATGGTGTGGTCACCGTCGAGGACAACAACCGCTTCGGACTGGACCTGGAGTTCACCGAGGGCATGCGCTTCGACAAGGGCTACATCGCTCCCTACTTCGTCACCAACAACGACGACCAGACCGCTGTCCTGGATGATCCCTACATCCTGCTGACCTCGGGCAAGGTCTCCAGCCAGCAGGACGTGGTCCACATCGCCGAGCTGGTCATGAAGACCGGCAAGCCCCTGCTGATCGTGGCCGAGGATGTGGACGGCGAGGCGCTGCCCACCCTGATCCTCAACAAGATCCGCGGCACCTTCAACTCTTGCGCCGTCAAGGCTCCTGGCTTTGGAGACCGCCGCAAGGCCATGCTGCAGGATATGGCCATTCTGACCGGCGCACAGGTTGTCTCCGATGAGCTTGGTCTCAAGCTGGACTCCATCGACATGAGCGTGCTGGGCACCGCCAAGAAGGTCATCGTCTCCAAGGACGAGACCACCATCGTCTCCGGTGGCGGTTCCAAGGACGAGGTCTCCGCCCGCGTGGGCCAGATCCGCACCGAGATCGAGAACACCGATTCCGACTACGACCGCGAGAAGCTGCAGGAGCGGCTGGCCAAGCTGGCAGGCGGCGTGGCCGTCATCAAGGTCGGCGCAGCCACCGAGGTCGAGGCCAAGGAGCGCAAGCACCGCATCGAGGATGCTGTCCGTAACGCCAAGGCCGCCATCGAAGAGGGCCTGCTGCCCGGAGGCGGCGTGGCTCTGGTTCAGGCCGCTGCCAAGGCCGAGAAGGAGGTCAAGCTGGACGGCGACGAGTCCACCGGTGCCTCCATCGTCTTCCGCGCCATTGAGGCCCCCATCAAGCAGATTGCCGAGAACAGCGGCGTCTCCGGTGACGTGGTCATCAACAAGGTCCGGTCGCTGCCTGCTGGCCAGGGCTTCAACGCCGCCAACAACGAGTACCAGGACCTGCTGGAGGCCGGCGTGGCCGACCCCGTCAAGGTGACCCGTTCCGCCCTGCAGAACGCTGCCTCCATCGCCGGGCTCTTCCTGACCACCGAGGCTGTCGTGGCCAACAAGCCTGAGCCTCCGGCACCTGCTGCCGCTCAGCCTCAGGGCGACATGGGCTACTGATCCCTTGAGGTTCGGCCGGAGTTTCGGCTGAACCGGGTGATTGCCAGAGACAGGGGCCTGCGCACCGGACAATGGTGCGCAGGCCCCTGTCTCTGTTATGTTCTGCCTTTCCATGTGCCTGTCAGGTCTGGATCCGATACGTCATGAATACCCTGTGGTTGTATGGCTTTGAGCTGCCTCATCATCCAGGCGTTCAGGCTCCGGCGAAGAGGCGGGTGGCCTGGGCCTCGGTGTCTGCGTAGAGAGCCGAGGCCTGGGTCAGGGCCGCTTGGATGCCTTCAAGTGCCTGCTCCATCTGGGCCTGCGAGGCGCGCCACTGCTGGGCCACCGTGGCGAATTGGCTTGCCGCCGAACCCTGCCAGACGCTTTGGAGGTTGTCCAGATTGGTATACATGCCCGCCACGGCATCTCTGATGGCCCCTATCGAGCCGCTGACCGCGCCGGAGGCTGTCTGTATCTGATCCGAATCAACTTGGAATCGTGTCATGGTTGTCCTTTCCGTGAATGGCGGTGATGGTGGGGGAGTCCAAGGCCGTCAACCGCTACTGTGGACACTATGACAGTGTTCACGCAGTTGCCCCGTCCGCGCACCCATGTGGTCGAACGAGTTTCCCTCCACAAGACGAGCCCGTTCAGTCTTTCAGCAGTGAAGCGGATTCTGGCTTTCCTGCTCTTGATGGTTTTGGCGGTCGGCATCCTTGGACCGACCAGTGCTTTTGCCGATGGACCTCAGACCGGGGCCGGAACCATGACCGATACAATCACCGATCCGCAGAATCTGCTGGGTTCTGATGTGGGCTCCGTCAAGGATGCAATCAAGGAGACTGCAGAGCAAACCGGAGTATCGGTCCGACTGCTCTACCTGCCGCATTTCTATTCGGGCGTCAAGCCGGAGACCTGGGCATCCCGGGTGCTCGAATCGATGAAGCCCGCCCACGACACAGTCATGCTGGCCGTGGCCTCCCAGGACGGCAAATTGGTCGTGGCGGTCTCCAGCAACTCGCAGGCCTGGCTCAAGGATCAAACCAGCGTGGATCAGCTCTCACAGGCTGCTCTGGAGCCGGTGACCAAGGGTCGGAACCCTGACTGGGTGGGCTCGGCCAAGGCCATGATGACCCAGGTGGAGACCCTGAACCAAAACCAACGACATCACCGAATCATGATCATCGCTCTTTCGGCGACGGCTGTGGTCCTGGTCATTCTGGCCGTGGTCGTTGTGATCTGGTGGCGTCGCAGCAGCCGAGCCGGGGCTCATCATCGCAAGTCCAGAGCAGCAAAGAAGGAACCAAAGCCAATAGAGACGATCAGCGAACTTTCAGACAATACCCAGAAAGAGGCGGCAAGCTGAAGTCATGAGCAAACCGACGCAAGCACAACTGGTCGTGGTCGACGACGAACCGTCCATCAGGGATCTGCTGGTGGCCTCCCTGCACTTCGCGGGCTTTGCTGTCGAGACCGCGGCATCCGGCTCCGAGGCCATTCAGGTCATCGAGCGCGTCCAACCGGATCTGATTGTCTTGGATGTCATGCTGCCTGACATCGATGGGTTCACGGTCACCTCCCGCATCCGTCAGGAGGGAATCGATGCGCCGGTGCTCTTCCTGACCGCCAGGGACGACACCCAGGACAAGGTCATGGGGTTGACTGTGGGCGGCGACGATTATGTGACCAAGCCTTTCAGCCTGGAGGAGGTCGTGGCCAGGATCAAGGCCATACTGCGCAGGACCCGCGAGCACCAGGAGGACGACCCGATCATCCGCGTGGGCGATCTGGAGATCAACGAGGATTCCCACGACGTCACCAGGGCCGGCCGACCCATCGACCTGAGCCCGACCGAATACAAGCTGCTGCGCTACCTGATGGACAACGAGGGTCGTGTGCTCAGCAAGGCCCAGATCCTGGACCACGTCTGGCAATACGACTGGGGCGGCGATGCGGCCATTGTGGAATCCTACATCTCCTACCTGCGCAAGAAAGTGGATGGCATCACCGTCAGCGACGGACACGGCGGGGAGCACAAGGTCACCCCGCTGATCGAGACCAAGCGGGGCATCGGCTACATGATCCGGGCACCCAGGCAGAACGCATCGGACGGCGGCGATGGTGACTAGTCGCCAGGGTCCGGCCCCCAAGAAAGAACCGTCGGCCGCTCCCGACCCGAGGACGGCTGAAAGGTCCGGATCCTTCATGGGTTCGGACTCCGGCAAGGCAGCCGGCTCCGGCAAGCCGAGGGGGCGTTCTTTGCCCAGGTCGCCTCTGGCTGCCATTCCCCTAAGCACCAAACTTGTGGCCAGCATGCTCATCCTGCTCATCGTGGGCACGGTGGGCGTCTCCGTAGCCATCTGCCAGATGGCCGACGACTATCTGATGAAGCGTACGGACACGCAATTGATCCGCCAGGCCAACCTGGGAATTCGCAACGCCACCCTTCTTCGCCAGGAGGATCTGAGCAAGAACGGCCTGGGCCCAACCGACTACTTCCTGCAGATCCGTGACAACGACCTGCACATCATTTCGGACGATCTGAACCCCATGCAGGTCAACGGGGTCATCTCCCGCCCGCGCCTTCCAACCGACGGCAGCCTGGGCTCGATACCCCTGGGCCAGCCGACCACGGTACCAGCCTACGTGCGCATCTCCAAGCAGGCCTCGCCCGACCGGGACACCATGAAGCGGGCCCGGGCCTCCTGGCGTGTTGTGGCCATGCAGTGGAAGCTGCGCAACGAACTGGACGGTTCCGAAATCAGCGGCGTGCTCTTCATCGGCCTGTCCATGAGCGACCAGGACGAGGCTGTGCATGATCTGACGGCTTTCTGCATGATCATTTCCGTCGTGGTGGTTCTTTTGGGCGGAGTCATCTCGGTCCTGCTGATCCAGTCCACCCTGGTTCCCCTCAAACGCATCGAGAAGACCGCTGCAAAGATAGCGGCCGGCGACCTTTCCCAACGCATTCCCAGCTTCCCGGAGAATACCGAGGTGGGCTCCCTGGCGGCATCCCTCAATGCCATGCTGGCGCGAATCGAGCATTCCTTCGACGAGCAGCGTCAGACCACCGAGAAGATGAAACAGTTCGTTTCGGATGCCAGCCATGAGCTGCGCACCCCACTGGCCGCCATCCACGGCTACGCTGAGCTCTATAGGATGCAGCGCGACTATCCGGGGGCTCTGGAGCGGGCCGACAAGTCCATCCAGCACATTGAGGACTCTTCCACCAGGATGACGGTCCTGGTCACCGATCTGCTCTCGCTTGCACGCCTGGATGAGGGCAGGGGAATCGACCCGACCCTGCCGGTCGATCTGACCGGACTGGTGGGTGACGGGGTGGACGACTTGCATGCCCTGGATCCGGGAAGGGATGTGGCTACAGGAAAGGTTTGCCTGCACACCGAGGATCAGCCAGCCCCCCAGGAGGTCCCGGTCGCAGCCAACAAGGGTCTGCCGGGCCTCAAGGCACGCAGCAAGGAGAAAATCACGGTGGGCGGGCACCTGGGTCCATCCGTCAGCCTTGACATTCAGGAGGGCCCCCTGCCCCCGGTACAGGTGACTGGCGACCCCAGCCGCCTGCGTCAGGTGATCACCAATATCGTGGGCAATATCCACCGCTACACTCCGTCTGATTCGCCGGTTCAGGTGGGATTGGGCCTGGTCAAGGCGACCATTGCTCCAACGGATCTGACCAGGCTGGAGGCCACCGAATCCTCTCTGGGACACCTGACCGAGGCGATCCAGGTGGCGGAGAACAGCCATGTGGGCACTGACTACGCCATCATCCGGGTGGTCGACCACGGGCCAGGTGTCCCGGAGGAATCCAGGTCCAGGCTCTTCGAGCGCTTCTACACAGCCGATCCGTCCAGGGCTCGGGAGAAGGGCGGCACGGGGCTGGGCCTAGCTATCGTCCAGTCCATTGTCAAGGCTCATCAGGGGTTCATCTGCGCCTCGCAGACCCCGGGAGGCGGTTTGACCTTCACCATCGTCATACCCCAGGGCGTCAGGCGGGGTCAGGGGGGAGCTGAGGGTTAGGCCAATCCTGCCACCAACCGCCCCGTACGCCTATGACAAGATGGGTCGTCCTGCCCGTCCTGTTCAGGTAAACTGATTTCGGATATACCTGTTCAAGAAGCAACGTAAGGAAGTGGCAGAGCATGCCCAGCGGGAGAGTACGGTGGTACGACGCCAAGCGGGGGTTCGGGTTCATCACGGATGAACAAGGTGGGGATGTCTTCCTGCCCTCATCAGCCCTGCCCGCTGGTGTGTCCACCATACGCAAGGGATCCCGGGTGGAGTTCTCGGTGGCTGAGGGCCGCAAGGGCCCCCAGGCCCTGGATCTGAAGCTGGTGGGGCCGACCCCCTCCATTCTGCGCGCCAAGCGACCTGATCCGGACGATATGGCCGCCATCGTGGAGGATTTGATCAAGCTGCTGGATTCGGCTGGCAATGGCCTGCGTCGGCACCATTATCCGGGTCGGGCCGAATCCGCCAAGCTGGCCACCCTCCTGAGGGCTGTGGCAGATGACTTTGACGTGCCGGACTGAGTGGACGGCGAGAAGAATCCGACGTGGATCGGTCTTGTCCGATCCCACTGATGATGAAGGTGTGATAGATGGTTCAAGAGGACCTGGATCCTGAGGAACTGGCCAGGCGGGTGGCTCTGAGCGTGGCTGCCGACAGCGATGAGGTCGGTGCGCTGGTCGGCCGTACCCTGATCGGGGATGGAGTCTGGGACTACCGGTTCGCCTCGGCCATCAAGGGCTATGAGGGCTGGCAGTGGTCGGTCACTCTTTACCGTGATGAGGATGCCGATACCTGGACTGTGGATGAATCCTCTCTGGTGCCCACCGATGCGGCCCTGCAGCCCCCGGCATGGGTTCCCTGGAAGGATCGTCTGCTGCCCTCGGATCTGAGCGTGACCGATGCCATGGGAACCGACCCCGACGACCCCAGGCTGACGGCCGGATACAAGCCTGTGCAGGCTAAGCCTCAGAATTCTGAAGTACAGCAGACCCCAGGGGACAATGAAGAAGGCCAGAAAGCATTAACCTCGGCGCAGACTGACGACTCTGATCAGCAGACCGACGGTGCGGTCTTCCGCCTGGTGGACCGCTCGGGTGACGAAAAAGACGTTCATGAGCAGGAAGCGGATGATCAGGTTTCCTTCGGCGCACAGACCTCCTCCGACGACCTGGACGAGGCCGTCGATCGCTTCGCTCTGACCCGTCGGCACCTGATGACCCCTGAGGCCAGGTCCGCCACTGCCAAGCGCTGGTACGAGGGGCAGCACGGTCCCAAGTCCCTGTCGACCCGGACGGCCAAGGGCAAGGCCTGCGAGACCTGCGGCTTCATGATTCCCCTGGCAGGTGATCTGGGTACCATGTTCGGCGTCTGTGCCAACCGTTGGAGCCCGGACGACGGGCGCGTGGTCTCCCTGGATCATGGCTGCGGCGAGCATTCCGAGATTGAGCCCCAGGAGGAGTCCCATCTCTGGGTACAGTCCCAGCCGGCCTATGACGATCTTCATATCGATGTGGTCAGGCAGAAGCCACGGGAGGAGCGTCCTGAGGTGGAACTCATGGAGCAGATGCAGTCGGAAGACGGCTCAGAGGACTGATTCCAGGCCTCGTTGCGTTCAGAGCGCAATCACCGGCGGGCCGAGAATAAACGTCACCGTAAATCTGTAGAGTGAATTACGGATCAAAGGGAAGGACAAGTATGTTCGAACGGTTTACCGACCGTGCGCGGCGGGTGATTGTGCTGGCGCAGGAAGAGGCCCGCACCCTGCAGCACAATTACATCGGCACCGAGCACCTCCTCCTGGGCCTGATCAGGGAGGGTGACGGTGTCGCCGCCAAGGCCCTGGCCTCCAAGGGCGTGGAACTGGATGCCACCCGCAAGCAGGTTGAGGAGATGATCGGTAAGGGCAATGCGGTTCCCAATGGGCACATCCCATTCACGCCGCACGCCCGTCAGGTCCTTGAGCTGTCGCTGCGCGAGGCGCTTCAGCTGGGTCATTCTTACATTGGCACTGAGCACATTCTGCTGGGACTCATCCGCGAGGGTGAGGGCGTCGGCACCCAGGTGCTGATCAAGATGGGTGTGGACCTGGGCGATCTGCGGACCGCCACTATTGACATGATTCGCGGCAACCATGAGGGTGGCGATGCCGGCAAGGGCGATCTGGCCAATGCCGGCGGCGTTGCCAACAAGGGCGGACAGACCGGTTCGGCCATTCTGGACCAGTTCGGCAGGAACCTGACCCAGGAAGCCGCTGAGGGCAAGCTGGACCCGGTCATCGGCCGGGCCAACGAGATCGAGCGGGTCATGGTCGTCCTTTCCAGGAGGACCAAGAACAACCCCGTGCTGATCGGTGAGCCCGGCGTGGGCAAGACCGCCGTGGTCGAGGGACTGGCCCAGAAGATCCATAACGGCGATGTCCCCGAGACCCTCAAGGGCAAGCAGGTCTACTCGCTGGATCTGGGCTCCATGGTGGCTGGTTCACGCTACCGGGGCGACTTCGAGGAGCGTCTGAAGAAGGTGCTCAAGGAGATCAAGACCCGCGGCGACATAATTCTCTTCATCGATGAGATTCACACCATCGTCGGCGCAGGTTCGGCGGATGGGGCCCTCGGTGCCTCTGACATGCTCAAGCCCCTGCTGGCCCGCGGCGAGCTGCAGACCATCGGAGCGACCACTACCGACGAGTACCGTAAGTACATCGAGAAGGATGCGGCCCTGGAGCGGCGCTTCCAGCCCATCCAGGTCTCCGAGCCCACCATCGCCCAGACCATCGAGATCCTCAAGGGTCTGCGCGGCCGCTACGAGCATCACCACCACGTCACGATCACCGACAAGGCCCTGCAGTCGGCGGCCGAGCTCTCTGCGCGTTACATTCAGGACAGGAACCTGCCTGATAAGGCTATCGACCTGATTGATGAGGCCGGCGCACGTCTGCGCATCAAGCGGCTGACCGCCCCGCCGGAGCTCAAGGAGCTGGACGCCAAGGTGGATCGCATCTCCGCCCAGAAGGACCAGGCCATCAAGGACCAGGACTTCGAGAAAGCCGCTCAGCTGCGCGACAGCCAGGAGAAGCTGGAGGCCGAGCGCAAGGAGAAGGAGCAGGCCTGGCACGAGGGCGAATCCGACGTCAAGATGGTTGTCGACGAGGATGTGATCGCCGAGGTAGTCTCTTCGACCACCGGAATCCCGGTCTTCAAGCTGACCCAGGCCGAGTCCAAGAAGCTCCTGGGCATGGAGAAGGAGCTGCACAAGCGGATCATCGGCCAGGATGAGGCTGTCTCCGCCCTGTCCCGCTCCATCCGCCGTACCCGTGTGGGCCTCAAGGATCCCAAGCGTCCCGCAGGTTCATTCATCTTCGCCGGTCCCACCGGCGTGGGCAAGACCGAGCTGGCCAAGGCTCTGGCCCAGTTCCTCTTTGACGACGAGAATGCCCTGATTCGGGTGGATATGTCCGAGTTCTCGGAAAAGTACTCCACCTCTCGTCTCTTCGGTGCCCCTCCGGGGTACGTGGGATACGAAGAGGGCGGCGAGCTGACCGAGAAGGTCAGGCGCAAGCCGTTCTCCGTGGTCCTCTTCGACGAGATCGAGAAGGCTCATCCGGACATCTTCAACACCCTTCTGCAGGTGCTGGACGACGGCCACCTGACCGATGGGCAGGGTCGCATGGTGGACTTCAAGAACACCATCATCATCCTGACCACCAACCTGGGAACCCGTGACATCGCCAAGGCGGCCAACACCGGCTTCAACGTGAGCGGCAACACCGAGACCTCCTATCAGCGGATGAAGGACCAGGTGACCAGTGAGCTCAAGCAGCAGTTCAGGCCCGAGTTCCTGAACCGCCTGGATGACATCATCGTCTTCCAGCAACTGACCGAGCCCCAGGTCCGGCAGATCGTCGATCTGGACATCGCTCAGCTCAACGACCGTCTCTTCGAGCGCCACATGTCCCTGGATCTGACCGACAAGGCCAAGGATCTGCTGGCCGAGAAGGGCTTCGATCCGCTCCTGGGTGCCCGGCCCCTGCGCCGTGTCATCCAGCGGGATATCGAGGATGCCGTCTCCGAGAAGATCCTCATGGGCGACCTTACGGACAATGAGTCCGTCCAGGTCGATGCCGAAGGCGAGGGCATCCTGGGTGAGTTCACCTTCACTGGAAAGCCCTTCGAGGGACCCCGGCATGCGGCCAGCTCCGCTGATAAACAGGACCAGAAGTCTGAACTGGTCGGAGCTTCGGTGAGCTCTTCCGACGCTGATGTTCCGCCAGTAGGCGAGGCCGACAGCCAGAGCCAGGATGGTCAAGGTTCTGAGCAGTCCGCTCAGAGTTCGCCTGCCAGTGACTGAGATAAGGGTTGAGGCCTGACGCAGCTGACTGAAGAGGGGTTGGAGCACATTACAGTGCTCCAACCCCTCTTATTCGG
>NZ_AWUN01000003.1 GCF_000499285.1 Bifidobacterium sp. 7101 | reverse complement strand
TGATCGGTACGGCTCTTTCTGACCTATTATTCGAGCTCTCCATCGAAAATGTCTCATGCTCGGTTTTCGGTCGCGCCGCCTATGCTGT
Organism: Bifidobacterium sp. 7101; assembly: GCF_000499285.1. Taxonomy (GTDB): domain Bacteria; phylum Actinomycetota; class Actinomycetes; order Actinomycetales; family Bifidobacteriaceae; genus Bombiscardovia; species Bombiscardovia apis_A. The sequence continues at coordinate 224,509 of NZ_AWUN01000003.1, read as the reverse complement.
TACCAGGACCAGAAGGAGGAACTGAAGGCGTGCTCAAGGTGAGAATCGACTCCATCGAGGATGACAGAATCGAGGCCTACACCAGGCTGACCGAGCCTCAGCTGCGCAACCGCCTGGAACCCGCCAAGGGCCTGTTTATCGCCGAGTCCCCCAAGGTCATCGCCCGCGCCCTGGATGCCGGGGTTGAGCCTATCTCCTTCCTGGTGGAAGAGCCCTGGCTGGAGGGGATGCATTCCATGTTCGACCAGGTGGACGCAACCTTCGGACCCGACATTCCCGTCTACGTCGCCAGCCCAGCGCAGCTCAAAGCCATCACCGGCTACCGGCTGCATCGGGGCGCACTAGCCGCCATGAGGCGCTGGCCTCTGCCCACTGTGGAGCAGGTTTGCCGCTCGGCAAGGCGGGTGGCCGTCATGGAGAACATTGTTGATCACACCAACATCGGCGCACTGATGCGTTCAGCGGCAGCCCTGCAGGTGGATGCGGTACTGGTAACCCCTTCCTGCTCTGACCCTCTCTACCGCAGGGCTGCAAGGGTCTCCATGGGCACTGTCTTTCAGGTTCCCTGGACCAGGATTGGTGGCGACGACGTCCACGCCTGGCCCGACCAGGGCATGTACCAACTACACGATTTGGGCTTCACCACGGCAGCCATGGCCCTGAACCGGGATGCCATCAGCCTGGATGAACTGACGGAGCGGCTGGGGCCTGGGCCCGACCAGATCGATCGCCTGGCCCTAATATTTGGTACCGAAGGCGATGGGCTAAGCCACAGGACCATTGCCCGAGCGGACCTGACCGTGCGCATCCCCATGAGCCACGAGGTGGACAGCCTGAATGTGGCCGCCTCAAGCGCCGTAGCCTTCTACGCAACCAGACCCCAGCATGGTAGCTGAGCCTTGCCAGCTGGCTGCACCAACCAACCAACTGGGCCCTCTGCTGCGTAGCAAATTCCTGCTGACCTGAGTTTATTCACTTCATGGCTCAATATCGGGTAACCATTAACATCAGGCAATACTTGGCAACAGACCAAAGTTCGCGTGTCAAGTAACCAAGGAAGGTTGGCAACCCAGGCGCAATCAGCTCTGCTGGGAGACGGCCTGCGAATCCTCATGAATGTAGTCGTCAGGGTCGATGGTTCCCCGCCAGCGGCCGATGGCCTTGAGACCGTGGTACATGACCAGCGTAGCCACAGAGCCGATGGCGATGCCGTTGAAACTGACCCCGGCAACCGCAAAGGTGAAGTCGGCTATGCCCACGATCATGACGACGGCACCCACGGTCATGTTGACGGACTTGCCGAAGTCCACCTTGTTCTCAACCCAGATGCGGATGCCCAGCATGCCGATCATGCCGTAGAGCATGGTGGTGACCCCGCCCAGAACGCCGGTGGGGATGGTGTTGATGATGGCTCCGAACTTGGGGCAGAGGGAGAGCAGGAAAGCGAAAATGGCGGCGCACCAGTAGGCGGCCGTGGAGTAGACCTTGGTGGCGGCCATGACGCCGATGTTCTCTGCATAGGTGGTGGTTCCCGAGCCTCCGCCCAGTCCGGCCAGCGTGGTGCCCAGTCCGTCGGCCATCAGCGCGGTGCCGATCTGATCGTCATAATCGCGGCCGGTCATCAGGGCCACCGACTTGACGTGACCGATGTTCTCGGCCACCAGGACCAGCACCACGGGGATGAACATGGCCAGGACGGATGGGTCGGCCTGAGGTGTGTGGAAGTGAGGCAGACCGAACCAGGCGGCCTTTTCCACAGCCGCGAAGTCGACCTGCCCCTGGGTGACCGCGAAGATGTAGCCGACGATGACACCTAGAAGGATGTTGAGACGGCCGATCAGACCCTTGAAGAGGACTGCTATCAGCATGACGGCCACCAGGGTGACCAGGGCGGTCAGCGGGGCCGACTTGAAGTTCTTCCATGCCGAGGGAGCCAGGTTGAAGCCGATGATGGCCACAATGGCACCGTTGACCACCGGCGGCATGATCATATCGATCCATCGCGAGCCGGCAAAGTGGACGATCAGGCCGATCAGGAAGAGCAGGGCGCCGGTGACCATGATTCCGAAGGAGGCCACAGCCAGACCCTTGTGGGCGGTGGTCACCGCCAGAACCGGGGCGATGAAGCCGAAGGAGCTGCCCAGGTAAGAGGGCAGACGGTTACGGTTGATCAGCAGAAAGAGGGCCGTGGACATGGCCGTGAAGAAGAGGGTTGTAGAGGGGTCGAAGCCCGTCAGAATAGGAACCAGGAATGTGGAGCCGAACATGGCGATGACATGCTGGGCACCGATTCCCGCCGTACGTGGCCATGTGAGTCGCTCATCGGGTTCCACCACTTCGCCCGGAGCCAATGTTTTCCCGTCCCCATGCAGTTTCCAGCCCATGGACAATGCCATTTCACTGTGCTTTCTCTCATGCGCCGTGCCGGTCACGGCGGACCGGAAACATCAGTATATTCGCATGGGAGGACCCGGGATAGTCTACCGGGAGGATGGTCTCACTGATAGGTGGGCATATTATCGAAGTTGAAGCCGATGGCGGCCAGCTGCTCGCGCCCTTCAGGAGTAATCATGTCCAGAGTCCAGCGCGGCGACCAGGTCCAGTCGATGCGGAACTCCTCGACCAGGCCCGCCAGGACGCTGGCGCACTGGTCCTCAATCAGATCAGTCAGCGGGCAGGCCGGCGTGGTCAGGGTCATGGTGATGATGGCTCGTCCCAATTCGTCGATTTCTATGCCATAGACCAGCCCTAGGTCGACCACATCGATGCCCAGCTCGGGATCGATGACCTGGTGCAGGGCCTCCCTGACATCCTCGGCGGTGGCCCGGCCTATGTCGTCGACGGCCTTCAGAGGGATGGCTTCCTCAGCGGCAGCCTCGGCATCAGCGGCATTTTGATCCGCAGCCTTCTCACCATTGGCGGCTGAGGCACTAGTCGAGGATTCATCATTCGAACCCTGAACCGTCGCTGAACTTTCAGCGGAAGCGTCAGGGGCATCGTGGTCGGCAGGCTGATCGTCGGACTTAGCCGAATCGGACTTCTTGTCAGCCTGGCCATCAACCTGACGCATGGAACCACCCTCGGCCGATTTCAGAACCGTTTCCGCGCCAAGGGGATTGCTGGCCAAGGCCTGTGCCGTACCTGGATCGCTGATGGCTCTGCCCACCGAGGCCAGGATGGAGTCCTGGGGTTCGGGCACCAGATTCGTATTGCCGCTCATACCTGCTCCTCCTTCTCACCTTTGTCGCCCTTTTGCCCAGCCGACAGAGCCTGGGCCACCGAAGCCTTCATGCCCTCCCAGCCCAACAGGGCGCACTTGATTCGCATGGGGTACTTGGACACGCCCTGGAAGACCATGGCATCGCCAAGAGCGTCCTGGACCTGCTCGTCCTCGAGTCCAGCTCCACGCGATTCCATGAGCTTGCGGAAGTCGGCAGCCAGGTCCAAGGCATGATCAACGGTCTGCCCCTGAACCAGGTCCACCATGATGGACAGGCTGGCCTGACTGATTGAACAACCCGAACCCTGCCAGGCGATTCGCTGGATGAGGTCGGGGCCTCCCTGCTCGCCGGGCGCCACCTCCACATGGATGGTTGCCTGATCCCCGCAGGTGGGATTGAACTGATGGGACTCGGCAGCCAAGCAGGCCTCGTGCTCCACCCTGATGGTCACGCCGTCGCCATCCGGGTCCTCCCCCGCATCAGCCTGATCCCCTACACGTCCGTGAGGTTTCCGGGCGGCGTCCAGGATCACCTCCTGGTACATCTGCTCCAGTTCCTCGTCATCCATCCCGAAATCCGCCATGTCCTTAAACCTACCAGTATGTCTTTGCTAAATCCGTCTATGCGCTGCCGGTGAATGCCCTCAGGCCACTCGGAAGAACTTGCGGACTCCAGAGACGGCATCCAGCAGGGCATCCGTGTCGGCCACGGTATTGTAAACGCCGGTCGAGGCCCGGTTGGATGCCATCAAGCCAAAGTGACGATGCACCGGTTGGGCGCAGTGGTGCCCTACGCGGATGGCAATGCCGCGCGAATCCACATACTGGCCCACGTCATGGGGATGAACACCTTGCACATCAAAGGCGACCGTACCGATCCGGTCCTCTGGGGTGGTTGGCCCTAGGATGCGTACTCCGTCCAACTCCCCCAGCCTCAACAGACCGATGGTGATGGCCTTCTCGTGTTCGGCCACATTCTCCATGCCCAAATTCATCAGCCAATCGGCAGCCGCACCAGCCCCAATCATCTGTGCAACCGGCTGGGTGCCGGCCTCGAACCGGGCCGGAGGATCCATATAACTGGCTGGACGGTCCAGGTAGGCCAGCTCCACCATGGATCCGCCGAACGATGCCGGAGGCAGGGCCTCGAGCAGCTCTCGGCGGCCATAGAGGAAGCCCACGCCCGTGGGGCCATACATCTTGTGAGCACTCCAGGCGGCGAAGTCCACGTCCATGGCGTGCAGGTCCACAGGCAGATGAGGCACCGACTGGCAAACATCCAACACCACCAGGGCGCCCACCTGGTGGGCACGGCGGACGATGGGCTTGATGTCTGTGATGGCACCGGTCACATTGCTGACGTGGGTGACGGCGACCACCTTGGTCCGCTCCGTAATGACCTGATCGGCAGTATCGGCCAGAACGCGGCCCTCCGGATCCAGATCGAAGTACCTGAGGACCGCCCCAGTCCGGTAGCAAAGCTCCTGGAAGGGCAGGAGGACCGAGTGGTGCTCAGCCTTGCTGACCACGACCTCATCCCCGGGCTTCAGGGCGAATCGCTGTGCCGCCTTGCCTCCGCGACCCAGGCTGGCATTGCCGAAGGCAGTGGCCAGCAGGTTCAGAGCGGCAGTGGCCCCGGCAGTGACCACGATCTCCTCGCCGCCCTCCCGGCCCTCCGCGCCGACCAGGGCGGCCACGCGGGAGCGGGCATGCTCAAAGGCCATGGTGCTGCGGGCTGCCAACTCATGGGCCCCTCGGTGCACCCCGGCGTTGTCCTTCAAGTAGAAGTCCCGAACGGCATCGATGACCGCCAGGGGTTTCTGGGCAGTGGCGGCCGAATCCAGATAGACCAGGGGGTGGCCATGCACCTGCTGGTCCAGAATCGGAAACTGCTGCCGAATGCTGTCATCGATAACCATTGCGGACCTCTTCTCTTATCCTCAGGCCAGAGCCGATTCGGAGTCGGCACCCTCGGGCAGGTACTGGTCGTACCCGGTCTCCTCCAGGGTGTCGGCCAGCTCGGGGCCGCCGGTCTTCACAAAGCGGCCATCGGCGAAGACGTGGACGATGTCTGGCTTGATGTACTTGAGAATCCTGGTGTAGTGGGTGACCATGAGCACACCCATGCCCGTGTTCTCCTTGGCTCTGTTGACCCCCTCGGAGACGATGCGCAGAGCGTCCACGTCCAGCCCCGAGTCGGTTTCATCCAGAATGGCGAACTTGGGCTTGAGCAGCTCCAACTGCAGGACTTCGGCCCGCTTCTTCTCGCCGCCGGAGAAGCCCTCATTGACCGAGCGCTGTGCGAACTTGGGATCCATGCGCAGCCGCTTCATGGCCTCATTCAGATCCTTGGTCCACTGGCGGATAGCCGGAGCCTTGCCGTCGACCTCGGTCTTGGCGGTACGGAGGAAGTTGGTCATGGACACACCCGGCACCTCGACCGGGTACTGCATGGCCAGGAAGAGCCCGGCCTTGGCCCGCTCGTCCGGGGTCATCTTGAGCAGATCCTGCCCATCCAGCAGGGCCTGGCCCGAATCCACCTCGTACTTGGGATGTCCGGCCAAGGTGTAGGCCAGGGTGGACTTGCCCGACCCGTTGGGCCCCATGATGGCGTGTGTCTCGCCGGAGTGGACGGTCAGCGTGGCACCCTTGAGGATCTGCTTGCGACCCTCTTTCGTCTCCACTGAGACGTGCAGATCCTTGATTTCCAATGTGGACATGTCAGTTCTCCTCCAAAACGTGCTGCATCTCTTGATCCTCGCCGGCCGCCAGCCTGCGGTCGATGACCCCCATCAGGTGCCCGGAGACGCTGGGGACGTCAATCTCCTCCACCAGCTCACCGAAGAAGCCTCGAACCACCAGCTTGCGGGCCTCCTGCTCGGGGATGCCGCGGGACTGCAGGTAGAAGAGCTCCTCGTCGTCGAAGCGTCCAACCGAGCTGGCATGGCCTGCCCCGATGATGTCGCCGTTCTCGATCTCCAGGTTGGGCTCGGAATCGGCGATGGCCCCAGGGGTCAGCACCAGGTTCCGGTTGAGCTCATAGGAGTCGGTTCCAGGCGCAGTGGGCTGAATGAGCGCGTTGCCCACCCATGTTGTGTGCGCGCCGATGCCGTCCAAGGCCCCCTTGTAGACCACACGGGACTTGCAGTTGGGATGGTTGTGCACCACCATGGTCCGGTGCTCCATGTGCTGGCCGGGATCGACGAAGTAGATACCCAGCATGTTCAGGTCACCCTGCTCGCCGCCGAAGTCCTGGTCCATGCGCAGCCGCACCACATCGCCGCCCAGGCTGACCACAGAGTGGCGCAGGGATGCCTCGGCACCCAGGTGAATACGGTGGTTGCCTACATGCTTGCTGCCCTTGTCCCACTCCTGGATGAAGGTGGTCGACATCTGCGAATTGTCACCGATGTCGATTTCAACGCCCTCAGCCAGACGGGCCTGGCCCTGGTGCTCGACAACCAGATCGGCCTTGGTGCCAGCCTCTGCCTTGATGACCAGGTGGAAGGCGTCCAGTTCAGGGCCGCCACCGTTGACACGGACCAGCACAGGCTGGTCCAGGGTGCCTTTGAGGTTGACCACAGTCGCCTGTTTGCCGCTGGCCCATTCCACAGCGGCTGCTCGGTCGCTGGGCTTGAGGACGGTGCCGCAGGGGGCCTGATTCATGGGAATCTGGCTGTAGCTGACCTGATCTGCGGGCGGTTCGGACCCGTCGATCATGGAGACCGAGACCTTGGTCAGGCCGCTGGGCTTGAAGACGGTGAAGAACTCCTCCATCCGGTCGATGGGGGTGAACCGCCAGTCATCCTGCTTGCGGGTGGGCATGGGGAAGTCATCAGGGTTGAAGGAACGTGGCTCCTTGTCGGCGCTAGACGGCATGGTGGCCGGGAAAGCATAGGGATCCTTGGGATCCGCATGCGGAATGGTTATTTCGCTGTTTTGTGACATCAGCCTACCGAACCCTCCATCTGCAATTCGACCAAGCGGTTGAGCTCCAACGCGTACTCCATAGGCAGCTGCCGGGAGATGGGTTCTACGAACCCGCGCACGATCATGCCCATGGCCTCCTTCTCCTCAAGGCCTCGGCTCATCAGATAGAAGAGCTGGTCCTCGGAGACCTTGGAGACGGTGGCCTCGTGGGCCATGGAGACGTCGTCCTCGCGAACGTCCACGTGCGGGTAGGTGTCCGAGCGGGAGTAGTCGTCCACCAGCAAGGCGTCGCAGACCACCGAGGAAGAGGACTTCTCAGCGCCCTTGATGATCTTGACCAAGCCTCGGTATGCGGCCCTTCCCCCGTTGCGGGAGATGGACTTGGAGACGATGGTGGAGGAGGTGTGGGGTGCCAGGTGAATCATCTTGGCGCCCGTATCCTGGTACTGTCCCTTGCCGGCGAAGCCCAGGGAGAGGGTCTCGGCCTTGGCGTAGGGCTCGGCCAGGATGCAGGCCGGGTACTTCATGGTGGCCTTGGATCCGATGTTGCCGTCCACCCACTCCATGGTACCGCCCTCGCGCACATAGGCGCGCTGGGTGACCAGGTTGTAGACGTTGTTGGACCAGTTCTGGACCGTGGTGTAGCGCACACGGGCGTGAGGCTCGACCACGATCTCCACATTGGCCGCATGCAGGGAGTCAGTGGAGTAGATGGGGGCCGTGCAGCCCTCCACGTAATGGACGTAGGAACCCTCGTCGGCGATGATCAGTGTGCGCTCGAACTGACCCATGTTGGGCGTGTTGATACGGAAGTAGGCCTGCAGGGGGATGTCCACATGGACCCCCTTGGGTACGTAGACGAAGGAGCCGCCTGACCAGGCCGCCGTGTTCAAAGCCGCAAACTTGTTGTCGTCCGGAGGGATGACCGTGGCGAAGTACTTGCGGAAGAGGTCCGGGTACTCCCTGAGAGCCGTATCCGTATCCAGGAAGATAACCCCCTGCTTGCGCAGATCGTCGCGGATGGAGTTGTAGATGACCTCGGATTCGTACTGGGCGGCCACTCCGGAGACCAGCCGCTTCTTCTCGGCCTCGGGGATGCCCAGCCGATCGTAGGTGGTGCGGATGTCGTCGGGCAGGTCCTTCCAGTCCTTGGCCTGCTCCTTCAAGGGCTTGACGTAGTACTTGAAGTCGTCGGCGTCGAACCCGCTTAAATCCACGCCCCACTTGGGCATGGGCTTCTCCATGAAGGCCCGATAACCCTTGAGACGCATCTGCAGCATCCAGTCAGGCTCGCCCTTGTCGGCCGAGATGGCACGGACCACGTCCTCGTCAATGCCCTTGTGGGCGTTGCGCCCGGCATCGTCGGAGTCGTGCCAACCATAGGTATAGTCGCCGAACTCGGAGATGATCTGGTCGTCTTTTTTGATTTTTTCTTCATTGACGCGGGAGCGGTCGGCCACGTATTGGCTCATTTCCACATCCCGCGATGTGTCTGTCCGCTGCGAGGTGCTGTCCACGAGCTGAGACCTCCTAACACACGCACGGCCGCCATATGCGGCCGTTCACACCATTACAGGATAACCGGGACCGTAGTGAACCGCCAGACCTGGGCTTACGCTCTCTAAGGAATCCAGCCCGCCCTCTTGACAAAAGCGCTAATACGGACAATCGCCCGCCTCCCCATAAGAGGGAAACGGGCGATCATAGTCAACGTTTTTGAAAACGAATCGACCTCAGGCGGCCTCCTGACCTCCGTGCTCCAGGCTGGCCTTGACCAGACCGGCGAAGAGGGGGTGCGGCTTGGTGGGCCGGGACTTGAACTCCGGGTGGGCCTGGGTTCCCACATAGAAGGGGTGCTGATCCTGGGAGAGCTCCACGAACTCGGTCAGCTGCCCGTCCGGGCTGGTGCCCGAGATATGCAGGCCGGCCTTGTCCAGCCGCTCCTTGTAGGCCACGTTGACCTCATAGCGGTGGCGGTGGCGCTCGGAGATCTCGGTGGAACCGTAGAGTCGGGCCACCAGGGAGTCGGGCTTGAGCACTGCCGGGTAGGCGCCCAGCCGCATGGTGTGGCCCATGTCGCCATGGCCGGCCACGATGTCCTTCTGCTCCTCCATGGTGGCGATGACCGGGTTCTCGCAGTCAGGCTCGAACTCCGAGGAGTTGGCATCCTCCAGCCCCAGGACGTGGCGGGCGAACTCGATGACCATGGACTGCAGTCCCAGGCAGAGACCCAGGGCGGGCAAGCCGGTCTCGCGGGCGTAGCGCAGGGCACCGATCTTGCCCTCGATGCCACGGATGCCGAAGCCTCCGGGGACCACGATGCCGTCTACACCCTCCAAGGCCTTCCGGGCGCCATCCATGGTCTCGCAGGTGTCGGCTGCCACCAGCTTGACCTCCACCTGGGACCGGTTGGCGAAGCCGCCGGCCTTCAACGCCTCGATGACCGACAGGTAGGCGTCAGGCAGGTCGATGTACTTGCCCACGATGGCGATGGCCACCTTGGTACGGGGATTGTGGACCCGATCCAGCAGGTCCTCCCACTCGTTCCAATCGACATCGTGGAAGGGCAGCCCAAGCTTGCGGACCACGTAGGTATCCAGACCCTCCTTGTAGAGGATCTTGGGCACGTCGTAGATGCTGGGCGCATCCACGCAGTTGACCACACCTTCAGCATCCACGTCGCACATCAGGGAGATCTTGTCCTTGATGGCCTGGTTGAGCGGCCGGTCCGAGCGCAGCACCAGGGCATCGGGGGCGATGCCCAGCTGGCGCAGGGCCATGACCGAGTGCTGGGTGGGCTTGGTCTTCAGCTCGTGGGCGGCGGCCACGTATGGCACCAGGGAGACATGGACGAACATGCAGTTGTCCGGGCCGATGTCCCGACGAACCTCGCGTGCGGCCTCCATGAAGGGCTGGGACTCGATGTCGCCAACAGTCCCGCCGATCTCGGTGATGATCACATCCACATCGTCGCTGGCCTGGGCCCGCATGCGGCTCTTGATCTCGTTGGTAACGTGGGGAATGACCTGGACGCACTGACCCAGGTACTCCCCCGCCCGCTCCTTGCGCAGAACGGACTGATAAATCTGACCGGTGGTCACGTTGGCCTTCTGGGAGAGGAAGACGTCGGTGAAACGCTCATAGTGGCCGATGTCCAGATCGGTTTCGGCCCCGTCCTCGGTCACGTAGACCTCGCCGTGTTGGAAGGGGTTCATGGTTCCCGGATCGACGTTGATGTATGGATCCAGCTTCTGTTGAAGAACGCGGATTCCGCGGCTTCTCAGCAACCGGCCAAGAGAGGATGCGGTCAGTCCCTTGCCTAGTGAAGAGACCACGCCGCCGGTGACGAAAATGTGTTTGGTGATATGCCCTTGCGAATTTCCATGTTCTCTGACCATGGAACTTCAGCCTATCAGGCAGGAACGACCAGAAAGCTGCCAACACTCGAGGAGGAAGGACGAATTCAGACACGCTCCAGATGCAGGTGGTCGGCCAGGTAGCGGCCGGTCACTGAATCCGGGTTGCGGGCCACTGATTCAGGGTCGCCCTGGGCCACGATTCTTCCTCCACGATCGCCGCCGCCCGGGCCCATGTCGACCACATGGTCGGCGTTGGCGATCATGTCCAGATCGTGCTCGATGAAGACCACCGTGGCCCCCTTGCTGACCAGGCGCTCCAGCACTCCGATCAGGACGCGCACATCCAAGGGATGCAGGCCGGTGGTGGGCTCGTCCAGGACGAACATGGAGCCATTCTGCCTGCGACCCAGCTCGTTGGACAGCTTCAGACGCTGGGCCTCCCCGCCAGACAGGGAAGGGGTGTCCTCCCCAAGAGTCAGGTAGTCCAGGCCCAGGTCCTTCAGTGTCTGCAGGCCTCGGCGGATGGCCGTGTACTCACGGACTTGTGCGAAGACCTCCAGGGCCCGGCCCACCTCCATGGCCAGCAGATCGGGCAGGCTCATCGGCTCCGGGTGGGCCGGCGTGGACAGGCGGTAGTGCTCGGCCTCCGGACGGTATCGACGACCATGGCAACTGGGGCAGGTGATGGGGATGTCCGGCAGGAACTGCACATCCAGACTGATCTGGCCGGTGCCGTCGCATTGGGGACAGCGCAGCGATCCTGTGTTGTAGGAGAAAGCCGAAATGCCCAGCTTCTCCTTTTTCGCCTGGTCAGTGGCCGCGAAGAGGCGGCGCAGCCGGTCCATGAGCCCCGAGTAGGTGGCCACTGTGGAGCGCACGTTGATGCCTATGGGCGAGGAGTCCACCAGGCGAACTCTGTCGATGCCGGCCGGGTCCAGACTGTGCACATGCTTGGGCATGGAGTCGCCCTGGATGCGGGCCTGCAGGGCCGGGACCAGGGACTCCAGGATCATAGTGGTCTTGCCGGAGCCGGAGACGCCGGTCACAGCCGTCATGCACCCACGCGGAATGGCCAGGTCCAGGGGATGGACCGTGTGAATGGGCCCTGACTGCATGCGGATCCACTCATCCTCTGCAGGCATGGGATGCCGGTCCCGTACCAAAACGGATTCGCGTCCATCCAAAAAGCCGGCTATGCGTGAGTCCGAATTAGCGGCAATCTGTTCAGGGGCCCCCTGGGACAGAATCCTGCCGCCGCGCTCCCCAGCTCCGGGACCCATTTCAATCAAATAATCGGCTGATTCCAGAACCTTGACGTCGTGGTCGACGAAAACCACCGAATTGCCGTCAGCCAGCAGATCGCGCATGACCCCTATCAGCCCCTCCAGATTGGCAGGATGCAGGCCGGTCGAGGGCTCGTCCAGCACATAGAGCACGCCTGTGGTCTCATTACGCACGGCCCTGGCCAGCTGGGCCCGTTGCCGCTCACCTGTGGATAGGGATGCGCTGGAGCGGTCCAGGGTCAGGTAGCTCAGTCCCAATTGGATCAACCGTCTGCCCATCTCGTCCAGAGTCTTGCAGAGGGCCGAAGCCATGGGCCGCATGGGTGCGGGCAGCGTGGGCGGCAGCTTCCGACCCCAGTCCAGCACCCGATCCAAGGGCCAGGAGGTAACCTCGGCCAGATTGTCACCGTTGATCTCTGGCAGACGCGCCCGCTGGTTGAGCCTCGTGCCGTTGCAGTCCGGGCAGGTCCGTTCGGTCAGGAACTTGGCCACCTTGGCCAGGCGCTTGTCGTCGTTGGCCCTCTTGAGCTCCTCAGTCACGGTCAGCCGTGCGTTGCGGAAGGTGAAGTCCAGCTCGTGGACACCCTTGATCGAAGTAATGGTGATGTGCTTCTTCTCGGCCGGCCCCTCGAAGACGATCTTCCGCTCCCGATCGGTCAGATCCCGCCAGGGCACATCTGTGCGGACTCCGAACTCGCGCACGATGTCGGGCTGGACGTTGAAGCCGAAGGTCCGCCAGGGCACCACGGCCCCCTGGTCGATGGTCAGGCTGTCATCGGGAACCAGGGTGGCATCGTCCACCTCGCGCACGGTCCCGGTCCCCTGGCAGGTAGGGCAGGCTCCCAGGGAGTTGAAGGCCAGCTCCTCGGCGCTGGGAGGCTCCACTTCAGCGCCGCAGACCGGGCAGGTGATGGGCATCTCGGCCGCCACAGCCAGGGTGGGCTCCTGGCGATGGCCATTGGGGCAGACATGGCTGGCCAGCCGGGAGAACATCAGCCTGAGCACGTTGAGCAGCTCGGTGGCGGTGCCGAAGGTGGAGCGCATGCCGCCCACACCCGGGCGTTGGCGCAGGGCCAGGGCAGGAGGCAGGAAACGCACCGACTCCACCTGGGGACGCTGGGCCTGGGTCATCCGCCTTCTGGTGTAGGTGGACAGGGATTCCAGGTAGCGGCGGGAACCCTCGGCATAGAGGACCCCCAGAGCCAGGGAGGACTTGCCGGAGCCCGAGACCCCGGCGATGCCCACCAGGCGGTTCAAAGGAATGTCGACATCCAGGTTGCGCAGGTTGTGGACCCTGGCGCCACGGACAAGGATGGCCTCGGGCGGTGCGGAAAGTTTCCTGCCGGTCTCCCCGCTGTCGCTCATGCGGTCTCCAGCAGGTGGGCCACAGCCTCCAGGGCCAGCCGGTAGCCGTAGAAGCCCATGCCGGTGATGGTGCCGGTGGCCACCGGCGAGATGACACTGCGCCGACGGAAGGCCTCTCTGGACGAGGGATTGGAAATATGGACCTCCATCAGCGGCAGCCCCACCTGGGTGACCTGGACGGCGGCATCGGCAAGCCCATAGCTGTAGTGGGTGAAGGCGGCGGGGTTGAGCACCACTGCACTGCGCTGATCCACCGCCTGGTGCATCCAGCGGATGACCTGGCCCTCGTCGTCCGACTGCAGCACCTGAACATCCAGACCCAGCTGCTGACCCCAGTCTTCGCAGTCCCGGGTCAGAGTCGCCAGATCCTGACGACCATAGACATCAGGGTCGCGCACACCCAGCCGACCCAGGTTGGGTCCGTTGACCACCAGAACCTTCTGCATGCCCTTGTCGGCATCCGCCATCTGTCATTCCTCCTTGCGTATGGCCTGGAAGGCCTCCTTGATCGCCGAGACCGGCGGGTCGTCCAGGTGGGTGGGTTTGCCCAAACCATCAAGAATGATAAACCGCAACTTGTTGCCACGGGCCTTTTTGTCCCGATGCATGAGGGCCAGCACCTGGTCGAAGTCTCCCCCATTCCACCAGGTCCTCAGTCCCAGGGAGGACAGAAGCTGCCGATGATAGTCGACCGCATCCTGATCCAGGTGGCCGGTGATCCTGGCCAGCTCGGCTGCGAAGACCATGCCCACGGACACGGCCTGACCATGCCGCCAGGTGAAGTGTTCGATCTTTTCGATGGCGTGGCCCAGGGTGTGCCCGTAGTTGAGGAACTCCCGCAAGCCGGACTCCTTGAGGTCGACAGAGACGTGCCGGGCCTTGACCTCGACGGTGCGTTCGATCAGATCCTGAACAACCGTACCCAGCCACTGGTCGGACTCCTGACCATCGAAGGCACGCAAGGACTCGGCTCGCTCCTCCAGCTCGCGCAGGATGCCTCCGTCCATGATGAATCCGGACTTGGCCACCTCGCCCAGACCCTCTACAAAGATGTCATTGGGCAGGGTCCGCAGGGTCCGCAAATCAGCCAATACGCCGGCAGGGGTATAGAAGCTGCCGACCAGATTCTTGCCCTGCTCCAGGTTGATGCCCGTTTTGCCCCCGGTGGAGGCATCGACCATGGCCAACAGGGAGGTGGGGCAGTTCACATAGCGGATGCCCCGCATCCAGGTGGCGGCGATGAACCCGGCCTGGTCTGTGGCCGCTCCCCCGCCCAGTCCCACGACCGCGTCGGAGCGGGTGAAGCCCTCAGTGGCCAGGCGCTCCCAGATACCCTGGCTGACCTGGATGGTCTTGCCGGCCTCCGCGTCGGGAATGGTCAGATCCACTACCTGATACCCGGCTTGTCGAAGCAGGGCCCGGGCATGGTCGGAATGGCGTTGGACCGGCTGGGTGTGAATCAGAGCGACCCTCATGGTCTGGTCACCAAGCAGCTCATGCAGTCGCCCGGTCACGCCTGCACCGATCCTCACATCGTAGGGGTCGGGACCGCTGACGTGAACCACCCGCTCAGTCAGGGCATCGGCCAGCCGTCGGGCCAGGGCACGGGGGGTGGTGTTCCTGGATTTGAGGGTGATGGTGGCCAGCTCCTGGTAGACGCTGCGACGCTCGCGATAGAGAGCCATCCAGCGCTCCGATGCACCGCCACGAAGAAGAGGACGATGATCCGAGCGAGCCGCCCGGGTGACCCCTTCCTCGGGGTCGATCTGCAGGTAGACTACAGCACCGCCTGCCCGCCGATAGTCCTGTAGCGCCTGGAAGACCCCGGTACTCATGGGAGCCCCTCCCCCCAGGGAGAGGATGCCGCCGGGAAAATCCTTCAGGAGGTCCAGGACCGCCCGGGTTTCCATGTCACGGAAAGCCTGCTCGCCTTGAGTGTCGAAGATCTCACTGACCGTTTGGCCTGCCTCTTCTTCGATACACTGGTCCGTATCCCGGAAGGGCGCCTTGATCAGGGCGGCCGTCTCCCTGCCCAGACGGGTCTTGCCCGCGCCGGGCATGCCGATGACGACGGCCTTGGGCATGCTGCTGCTGTCAATCATGCGATTACGCCCTTCACCGAAGATGCTCGGGCCAGGACTGAAGGTAGGCCTGGGCGTTGCGCCGAACCTCCTCGAGCGAGTCGCCGCCGAACTTCTCCAAGGCGAATCGCGCCAATGTCAGGTTCATCATGGCTTCGCCGATCACTGCGGCGGCAGGCACGGCGGTCACGTCGGAACGCTGATGGATGGCCTGGGCAGGCTGGCCGGTGGCCACATCCACCGTGCGCAGGGCCCGGGGTACCGAGGAGATGGGCTTCATGGCGGCCCTCACCCTGATGGGCTGGCCGTTGGAGGTGCCGCCCTCAAGGCCGCCCGCATGGTTGCTGAGTCTGCGAATGGTGCCGTCCGGACCGGGCTCCATCTCGTCATGGGCCTGTGAACCGGGTCGGTCAGCCTCGCTGAATCCATCGCCGATCTCCACACCCTTGATGGCCTGAATGCCCATGAAGGCACTGGCCAGGGCGGCATCCAGACGCCGGTCGTCCTCCACATAGGTGCCCAGGCCTGCTGGAACGCCATAAGCGATGACCTCAAAGACCCCACCGGCGGTGTCGCCGTCCTTCTTGATCTGGTCGATCCTGGCCATCATCCGCTTCTCGGCGTCCTTGTCCAGGGTCCTGACCGGGGAAGCGTCCAAGGCGGGTCCGTCCTCAGGGCCGGGCGTAGCCTCATGCCCCTCCAGGCCGACCCCCGCTATGGAGATGACATGGGAGACGGTCCGTATGCCCAGGGCCTGTTGCAGGAAGTCGGCGGCCACCGATCCCAGGGCCACCCTGGAAGCGGTCTCCCTGGCAGAGGAGCGCTCAAGGACCGGACGCGCATCCGTAAACCCGTACTTGCGCATGCCGGTCAGATCTGCATGGCCCGGCCTAGGCCTGGTCAGGGGTGCATTGCGACCGGTCGCCGGGGGCTCCTGATCGGCGGGCAGCTCGTCCACGCTCATGATCCGCTCCCACTTGGGCCACTCCGTGTTGCCGATTTCGATGGCCACTGGTGAGCCCAGCGTCCGTCCATGTCTGACTCCGGTCAGCAGCCGAACCTTGTCCTGCTCAAAGCCCATCCTGGCCCCACGGCCATAGCCCAGCCGACGACGGGCCAGGGCCGATTCGATATCCTTGGTGGATACTGCGACCCCTGCGGGCAGACCCTCCATCATGGCCACCAGGGCCTCTCCGTGGGATTCCCCTGCCGTCTGCCAGCGCAACATATTCAAGCTCCTCGTTCGTTCCTCGTTTGCCAGGTTAGGGCTACCTATGATTATCTTAGAAGATGGTCTACCTCATCCCAGCGCCGGGACTGCTGACCGCCCTCCTCCTGGCCCTGATCGACATCCGCTCCCGGCGAGTCCCCCGTCTTCTGGTGCTCTTGGGCCTGGTGCTGCAGACCGTGACCCTGCTGGTCTTTTCACTGATCCAGGCCCGGCCGATAATGCTCGCGCAGTGTCTGTTGCTGACTCTGGCATGTGCAGGACTCCAGCTCCTGCTGGCCCTGGTCCGACCCGGCGCCCTGGGATTGGGTGACGTGACGGCTACGGGTCTGGTAGCCCTGAGCCTGTCAGTTCTGGGATGGACGACCATACTGGTCTGGTGGCTGATGATGGGCCTGCTGGGACTGGTCGCCCTGGCACTGGTCTGGTTGGCTCGCCGCCGCGGGTCACCAAGGACAGACAGCCCTCTCACGCTGCCCTATGTCCCGGTCATCCTAGCCGCAGCGGTGATGGCTCTGATCATTGAAGCCGTCTAGGACCGGCAACTGAGATTCGGGGACAAGGTGCTACTTGCTCTGCTCGTTGTGCTTGGACTCCCAGGCCTTGTACTCCTTGACATCACGGTTGAACTGATCCGTGTTGTCGCTGAACCTGGTCTCTCCAGTATCCATGTTGACGGTCACAAAATAGAGCCAGTCGCCTGACTCGGGGTGCATGACCGCCTGGATGGCCTCGTCCCCCGGGCTGCCGATGGGTCCGGGTGGCAGACCCTGGTGGACCCTGGTGTTGTAGGGGTCGTTGGTGTTCTTCAGCATGGCGTCGGTCAGCTTCAGGGCGGAGACATTGTTGGAGTAGGCCACGGTGCTGTCCATGCCCAGGGGCATTCCCTTGGCCAATCGGTTTTCGATGACCCGAGCCACCTTGCTGTAGTATTCCGACTTGTTGACCTCGGCCTCGGTTATGGAAGCCGTGTTGAGTATGGTCTGCCGATCCTGACCCCCGGGCACGCCCAACTGGTCCAGATGCTCGATCCGCTTGGAGACCAGGTTGCCCAGGATGGCCTCGGCCGACCCGGCCTTGCGCACGTCATACTCGCCAGGCTGCAGCCACCCCTCGAAGTTACCCTGTGCCTCCTGGGGTAGGATGTCCTCGCCCTTGGCCTGGATCAGAGCGTCGAATTCGCTCTGTGGAACCCCGGAGAGCTGGGCGGCCCGGGCAACCACATCGCGGACCCGTTCGCCGGCCCTCACCTGCAGGAAACCTCCAGCCTTACTCCGGTCAGTAAGAATGGCCACCACGTCAGATGCCTTCATGCGCAGGCGTAAATCGAAGGTGCCAGGCAGGAGCCTGGATTCGGACTGGGTGCTAGTGATGGCATGCAGGAAGGCGGCCGTGGACTTGACCACCCCGGCTTTGACCAGATTGGCACCCACCTGATCAGCCCCCTCGCCGCTCTCGACAGTAAACTCCAGGGGCTGACCGCCCGGGCCTGGATAGTCGGGGGCGACCTCCTTGGTGGCTACGATCCGGGGGGCGCCATGGCGCAGCCCGCCCACCAGAATCGCCACGCAGGAGGTGGCCAGCACGACCGCAAGGGCGATGATGACGATCATGATCTGCTTGCGATGCTTACGCCTTTCCCGCCGACGGCGCATCTCACGACGTGAACGAGGAGGACGCGGCGGCATAGCGGAAACAGGGGCCTGCCCATCGGCAACCCACTGGACCTTGTCCTGGAAGAAATCCTGCATGTCGTCGGCCAATTAGTACTCCTTGTCGGCACGTTGGTCGTCCAGGGCCGACTGCAACAGCACAACAGCGGACTGCTGATCGACCACGGGACGATGTCTTCGCCCGTCCACGCGGGCATCGTACAGCTGACGATGGGCGCTGACGGTCGTCAGTCGTTCGTCTCGCAATACTACACTGGGCAGTTGTTCAGGAGCAACGCCAGAATCTTGTGCAGCCTCCTGCAGGCGACCGGCCAGGGCACGCATCCAGCGGGCCGCCTTTTTGGCGCTGCGACCAGCCTGGCCACTCAGCAGCAGGGGGTATCCGACTACGACCTTGGACACACATTTATCCATAATCAGGTCTTCCACCTGGTCCAGGGCCTGGAAGTAGTCGCCCTGAACCCTGATGTTGCCAGCGGGAAAGGCCAGGGTCAGCTCCGGGTCCGACAGGGCCAGACCCACCCTGGCTTCACCAAGATCCACCCCCAGCCACACGGCTGTCTGCGATCCCACGGGAAAGCTCAGCCCTCTCGGACCTGATCACTCAGGGCCTTCAAGGCCCGATCGATGGCCGAAGCATCCTGGCCGCCGCCCTGGGCGAAGTCAGGCTTACCACCGCCGCCGCCTCCCAGGACCTTGGATGCCGTCCTGACCAGGTCACCGGCCCTGAGACCCCGGTCACGGGCCACCTGGTTGGTGGCCACGAAGATGACAGGCTTCTCATCCTCGCTGACACCGGCCAGGGCGACCACAACCGGGTATTCCTCGCCCATGCGGGCCCTTGTGTCGGTCACCGCCTTGCGCAGGGCATCGACCGAACCGAAATGCTCCATATTCCGGGATGCTATCTTGACATCCCCCGGGGCGTGCAGGGCCTGGTTGGCCAGCTCGGGCACAGCCTGCGCCATCTGCCGCTCATAGGTGGCCGCCAGTCGGCGGTCGGACTCCTTGAGTTTGGCCAGCAGGGCCGAGATTCTGGACTCAAGCTCGTCGGGGCGGGCGTTGAGCTTGTCGGAGAGCTGGGAGACCAGGGCATGCTCACGGGCGTTGTACTCATAGGCCCCCTGGCCCACCACGGCATCCACACGACGGACGCCGGTGCCCACCGAGGCCTCGGACATGATGGAGACTGCACCGATCTTGCCCACGTGATCCACATGGGTTCCCCCGCACAGCTCCCGGCTCCAGCCGTCCTCGCCAATGGAGACCACACGGACCACATCGCCGTACTTCTCCCCGAACAGGTGCATGGCACCAAGGGCGATAGCGTCGTCGTACTTCATCTCCTGTGCGGTCACGGCCAGGTTGTCACGCAGGCGGTCGTTGACACGGGATTCCACCGCTTCCATGGCCTGACGGCTGGGGGCCTGCGACCACTGGAAATCAAAGCGCAGCCTGTTGGGTGCATCCTCGGAGCCGCGCTGCGTGGCCTGGGGACCGAGTTCCTCGCGCAGGGCCTTGTGGACCATGTGCGTGGCGGTGTGCGAGCGAGCAATGGCCCCGCGCCGGTTCCTGTCGATGGTGGCTGTGACCTTGGCCTGCAGGGTCAGCGTTCCCTCGGTCAGCCGGCAACGGTGGATGGTCAGCCCCTTGATGGGCTTCTGTACGTCATCCACCTCAAGGACGGCCCCATCATCGGTCAGTATCTCCCCCTGGTCGGCCAGCTGACCACCGGCCTCGGCGTAGAAGGGCGTGCGGTCCAGAATCACCTCAACCTGGGCAGGCGCCTTGACGGCCGGAACCGCTCCCTTGCCCTCCTGGATGATTCCCAGGACGGTCGAACGGCTGGAGAAGTCGGTGTAGCCCAGGAAGACCTGGGGCTCGTCCAGACTCTTGCGCATATCGTCGTAGACGCTCAGGTCCACGTTGTGCCGCTTCTTCATGGCATCGGCGCGGGCCCTGGACTTCTGCTCGTTCATGAGCTTTCGGAACTCATCCTGATCCACCTTGACACCCTGCTCGGCGGCCATCTCCAGGGTCAGTTCGATGGGGAACCCATAAGTGTCATGCAGGGTGAAGGCATCCTTGCCGGAGACCTCGGGATCGCCCTTGCCTTTCTTGGCCTTCTTGACGGCCGTGTCCAGGATGGTGGTCCCCTTGTCCAGGGTCCGGCGGAAGGCCAGCTCCTCACCATAGGCAGCTTCGGCAACATCAGAGAAGGTGTCGTTGAGCTCAGGGTAGCTGGGAGCCATGGCCTCCTTGGAAACCGGGAAGAGCTGGGGCAGAACCTCCTGGTCCACGCCCAGCATCTTCATGGAGCGGATGGTCCGGCGCAGCAGACGGCGCAGCACGTAGCCGCGGCCGACGTTGCTGGGGCGAACTCCGTCGCTCATGATCATCAGGGCCGAGCGGACGTGGTCGGCCACCACACGGAAGCGCACGTCATCCTGGGCATCGTCGCCGTAATGTCGGCCAGACAGACCCTCCGCAGCCTGGATGACGGGATAGACCTCATCGGTCTCATAGATGTTCTGCTTGCCCTGGAGCAGGTAGGCCAAGCGCTCCAGTCCGGCGCCGGTGTCGATGTTCTTGTGCTCAAGCTCCCCTACAATGTGCAGGTCGGTCTTGGAGCGGACGTTGTCCACCTCATAGTTCTCGAAGACCAGATCCCAGATCTCGATATAACGGTTCTCGTCGGCCGAGGGGCCGCCCTCCTTGCCGTAGGCAGGGCCGCGATCCACGTAGATCTCGGAGCAGGGACCGCCGGGACCGGGGCCGCCGGTGGTCCAGAAGTTGTCCTCCATGCCCAGGATCTCCATGTGTTCGGGGTCGAAGCCCTCGTTCTTCCACAGGGAGCGGGCCTCGTCATCGTCGGTGTAGGTGGTGACCCAGATCGTTTCGGGGTCGAAGCCGTAGCCGCCCTGGTCCTGGGGCTTGGTCAGCAGGTCCCAGGCATAGTGGATGGCCTCCTCCTTGAAGTAGTCCCCAAAGGAGAAGTTGCCCAGCATCTGGAAGAAGGTGCCATGACGGGTGGTCTTGCCCACCTCGTCGATGTCCAGGGTGCGCACGCACTTCTGGTTGCTGGCCATCCGGCTCTTGGGCGGGGTCTGTTCCCCCAGCAGGTAGGGGATGAAGGGGACCATGCCGGCGATGGTGAAGAGAGTGGTGGGATTGGGCGAGATCAGGGAGGCGGAGGGAACCACCAGATGATCCTTGTCCTGGAAATAATCGAGGAAACGCTTGGCGATTTCCGATGTGCGCATGCTGCTTCTGCTCCTTCAGACCCGGTGAACGCCGACTGGATTACGGGTTGTCCAAATGACTCGGTTGTCCGGGGCGCGGACAGGTTGCTCGCACTCCGGACTCTTAGCTGAATATGGTGATTTTACACCGACCAGGCGCATCTGTCCTGGCCTGTCCGCCCCAGGCTCAGCCCTGGAAACGGTCCAGATAGCGGCGGTCCAGCTCGTCCTGCCGCTGATGCATTGTCTGGGTGAACTGGCGCACCAGACCGGACAGGGTCCGTGAAGCCACCTGGTCCTGGTCCTCGCCCAGCACGAATTCCCTTGCACGCTTGGGGGTATTGGCCCTCACATAGGCTTCGGCCTTGGTCACCAGGACCACGCCTGCGGTGACACCCAGCCCCATCCAGAAGATCCGTTTGAACATCAGCGGGTCCTCCCCTCGTTCCCCTGGCCATCATTGGCCTTTTTTGCTGCTGCGGGCTTGGATTCGGCGCTCTTGCGGCCTCCTGAGAGGAATGACGAGATCGTCTTGCGCAGGGCATAGAGGAAGGCTGCCACCTTGATGACCGGCTTGCCCAGCATTGATCCATACAGGTCGGTCAGGGCGCCGACGTTGCCTGCCGTGGTCGAAGCCGCTGCGGAGATGCGATTGACGTCGGTCAGGGTCTGGTTGAGCTGGGTGACCGTGCTGGCGGACTCGTCCAGGGTGGGCACGACATGGTCGCCCGCCTGCTTGATGGTCTGCGCCAGCTGATCGAAGAGCTTCCCCAGACGAATCAGGGGATAGATCAGAAACCCTGCCAGGATAGCGAAGGCAATGGCTGCTATCAGGCCGGCAATCTGTCCTACGTCCATCTGCTACCTCTCTTCCATTGGTACGATACTGGGGACAACGCTAGCACGCGCTGTCTATCAGTCCAGGCCATGACCGGCCTGTTGAAGCCGATTCATTGATTGAAGGACCGGACCTTGAGGGCCCGCTCAAAGGGAGCATCCGTATCGAAGTCGAATATGGTGACGCTTCCGTTGCTCGGACGGCTGCTGGTGTCGTAACGGCCGCCGCCGAAACGGTTGACCAGACTGAGCAGGGTGTTGCCGTGCGAAATCAGCAGGACGCGATCCTCGTTCTTCAGATGCGAATCGGCTGCAATCAGGGCGAACCCGCCGGCAATACGCGTCCAGTACTCGCTGTCGGACTCCGCATCCCCAAAGGGGTCGGCCTCCTTGAGGAAGTCCCTGGTGGCGGCCAGACCGAACTGGTCCACAATCTGCTGGTAGGTGCCTGCTCCATGAGGCGCGCCTGCAGCCCACCAGGCCATGGCCATGTCCTGCCCCTCGAAATATCCATAGAATTGCTCGCGAAAGTGGCTGTCGCTGACCGGCTCGGGCTTGTTCTCCGACTGGTTTTGGTCCAGGATCCTGCGGACTGTCTCCTGGGCGCGTGTGGTGTCCGAGCAGTATGCGGCCGCGAAACTCACCTTGTTTAATTTACGACCCGCACGGTCGGCATCCTCCAGCCCCGATGAAGTCAAGGGCGAGTTGGACCAGCCCTGAAGACGGTTGTAACGATTGAAATAGGTCTGCCCATGGCGGACGGCATACAGATGGAGCAACATGCCCCTATTATCCCACCCATACCCCAGCAGGGGCGGCAAATCCTGACATGCAAAGGGCCCCGGACGAACCGGAGCCCCAAAAGTTCTTAGTGCTCAGCGAGCGTAGAACTCGACCACGTACTGGATGTTGATCTGAACCGGAATCTCCTCCGGCTCGGGCTTGCGGACCAGGCTGGCCTTCAGTGAGGCCAGGTCCACGTCCAGGTAGCCGGGGACTGCGGGCAGCACATCCCGGTGGACACCTTCAGCAGCGATCTGGAAGGGCACCATAGTCTGGCTCTTGGGCTTGACCTGAATGGTCTGGCCGGGCTTGACTCTGTAGGAGGGACGGTCCACGATGTTGCCGTCGACCAGGATGTGGCGGTGAACCACGTACTGACGGGCCTGGGCGGTGGTACGGGCGATGCCGGCGCGCAGGACCAGGTTGTCCAGGCGGCACTCCAGCTCGCGAAGCATTGCGGCACCGGTCTGGCCGGACTCGTGGGTGCCCCGCTCATAGGCGGCACGCAGCTGCTTCTCGGAAACACCGTACTGGGCGCGCAGCCTCTGCTTCTCACGCAGACGGACGGCGTAGTCGGACTCGGTGCGACGGCGGCTGCGGCCGTGCTCACCGGGGCCATAGGGGCGCTTCTCGAACAGGCGCTGGGCCTTGGGAGTCAGGGCGATGCCCAGAGCGCGGGACAGGCGGACCTGGCGACGCGCACGCTGAATGTTAGTCATTGATGCAATCCTTACTTGCTTCTGTCGTTATCTGAACGAAGACGGCCGGAACCGTCGAGTCAGGCCTCTCCAATGCTTCACCGTGCCAAGCACGAACGACCTTGCGGCCGCCGACCCATTGATGGGCTGAGACTCCAGATAGGTCCGCGCACAAATGCGCAAACCAAGGCTTTATTAAACCACATGTGCCCGACCGACGGCAGAGCGTATGTTGTGATATATTCATACCAACGGTCGGTATGATATTGGGTCAAGACTGGCAGACTGCCCAACCAATCAACAACGACTCATCATCATCTACCTGAAAGGAAAACGGCCATGGCCCGCAACGCACATCCTGAGCTGACGCAGGAACGAATCATCAAAGCCGCCACGGAGCTCTTCACCCGCCAGGGCTACGACAAAACCAGTATGCAGGACATCATTGATGCGACCGGAGGCTTGAGCAAGGGGGCCGTCTACCACCACTTTCAATCCAAGGAGGACCTCTTCGACGCCGTTTCCGACAGGTTGATGAACACCATGAGCGAGACGACCAGCAAGAACCATACCCGGTCGAAGCAAGGCACGGCTTTGAACCATTTGCAGTCACTCTTCTCTCCCAAGCGAGCGCAAAAGAGACTGGAGGCCGCGAATTTGATGTTCCGCGAATTCAGCCCAAAGGCCAATCCCAAGATGATCGGCATGGAATTCACCGCCTTAGTAGATGAGCGGGACGACTTTATCGACCTCTTGAAGCAGGGCAATCAGGACGGCTCAATGCACGTGGACCAAGTCGAACAAGCCGCGGAGATCCTCCGCCTACTGGCCAACATGTGGCTGCTGCCCTTCTTTCGCCGGGGCACGCAGACGGAGCTGCGCGCCAGAGCCGCCTGTTTCTTCTCGATCATGCAGGGCTTGGGCATCCCCCTACAAGATCAGGGATTCTCGGACCTTCTGGCATCCTTCGGCACCGACGCCAAAAGCAACGACCATGAGAAGACTGAAAGCGAAGTCACGATATGAACCCGCCCGCTCACGACCAAGGTCCAAGTAGAGACCGCTCCAAGGGCAGAGGGCTGCTGACACTGCCCTTCATTGCTCTTCTGACGACTGAGATTCTTTCCAATCTGGGGCAAACATGCTTGGTCTTCGCCCTGCCGCTTCACCTGCTCAATATTTCAGGATCGGCATCCCTCTATGGCATGGCATCCGCTCTGGCCGTCCTTCCATCCATACTCCTGACCCCTCTGGGCGGAGCTCTGGCCGACCGGCTGCACAAGCAGTCCACCATGGCGGTTCTGGACATTTTGTCAGCATTGACCGCCTTCTTATATATCCTGATCAGCCACAAGATTGATCCGGTTTTTTTGACCGTGACCTGCATGATGCTGTTTAATGCCTACAGGGCCTGCTACAGCCCAACAGTACAGGCGGCCCTTCACCGCCTGGTAGACAGAAAAGACCTGACCCGTGCATCAGCCCTGGTTTCCCAGGCGATCTCCCTGGTAGGAATGATCGGACCAGTATTGGCCGGCATGGTCATGGGATTCTTCGGAATCATGCAAGTGGTCGGAGTTGCCGCCTTGGCCTGTCTTCTCTCTGCCGTCTGGATCAGGATCGCCGTCAGGATTCCCGAACCAGCGCAGGGCCCCTCACAAGGCCCAAGAGCGCTGGTGGGCCACCTGGTCACGGACACCAAAGCCGCTGCACAATTCCTCGTCAGACATAGCAACCTCAAAGTGGTCATAGGACTCAGCCTGGCAGCCAACCTGATCTTTGCCTCCTACATCAACGTGGCCCTGCCATACATGGTCACTCGCACGCTGGGTCTGAGCAATGCCATGCAGGGGCTGGCCGAAGGAATACTGGCCTGCGGAAGCCTACTTGGAGCCATCTTGGTGTCCATCCGTCCGGACTGGTTCTATCTGCAACGGATACCCATACTGCTCTCGGGCAGTGCCCTGGTTCTCCTACCCATTGCGGCAGGACTGCTTTTGCATTTGCCTACATATGCCCTCTTCGCCCTGGTAACCGGATGCATGGCTCTGGCTGCGGGAATAGTGCAGACGGTCAACATCACTTCCCTGTCATATGAGCAGATTCATACCCCTTCAATGCTGATAGGCAAGGTGATAGGGCTGACCAACAGTCTATGCATGTGCGCGATTCCGCTGGGGCAGGCCGCTTTCGGCCCGCTGATCGACCACTGCCCCATGACCCTGATTATCACTGGAGTGGTCATTGTGACACTGCTGACATGCCTGGTAGCCAGGCTGGCCATGAAACCGGACGAATGACTGGCAAATCAGGAGTCATCCGATCATACTGGGGTCGGAGCTGACAGGAGCGACCAGGGTGGCCCGGGTGCGTGTCAGACGGGAGACCATGAGACCGACACAGGCATAGGCCAGAGCGAACAGGAAAACCACGGTCAGCGGAAGACCCCAAGAGGCCAAATCTGCTGCGCTCGAATCCATGATTGATTGGACTGCAGTGTTGTACCACCAGCCCGGCGTCAGTTTGCCGATAGTCTGCATAATCGGAGGCAGAGGGCCGCCGGAACTTGACCCGGAGGTGAACATAACCACCAGGCCGAAGGTGACCCCGACGGAGTTTATGAGCGA
This sequence comes from Bifidobacterium sp. 7101, assembly GCF_000499285.1. Lineage (GTDB taxonomy): Bacteria > Actinomycetota > Actinomycetes > Actinomycetales > Bifidobacteriaceae > Bombiscardovia > Bombiscardovia apis_A. The sequence continues at coordinate 198,183 of NZ_AWUN01000003.1, read as the reverse complement.
AGAAGAAGGATTGAACTGAGCAAGCACGAATCCAAAGGATGCCGCCGAAACAGCGAATACCAGCATGGCGAAAAAACTCAGCAGCACCCTATCCCAGCCAAGTGAAGCCAGGGACACCCCCGATGCCGCCATACTGAAGGCAACAAGTGCCACGTAGTATGCCCAAGAGAAGCCTGCCAGGATGAGGGCTGCTGTGAGTTCCTGTCCGTTCAGGCTGGTTGATCGCATTGGAGAGGCAAGCAGGCGTCGATGTCGGTCAGGAGAAATGAAAGCTCCGAAGAGCGTGGCAACGCAGACCGTCAATGCCGTCATCAGGGGAAAGGCAGCCAGGCCGACTGTCGTAGCGAAGCCTTTCAACAGGGCTCCATGTCCATCAGACTTCGGGCTGGCATGGATGCTCACATGTGGCTGGTTGCCGGAATAGTGGGCCACTGCATAGGCAGCAGCATCCTTGACCGCCGTAAACGAATGCTGATCCATCGAACCGTTTTGGCCCAGACCCGTAAGCAAGGCAGTACGAAGAGCATCAAAATAACTGTCCACCTGCAATTGTGCCAGACTGCCGCGGCTGGAATTATAGGAGGCAGCCGTTTCAACCTTGGGAAAATCAGACGTCTTACCGCCGCTGTGAGCTTGGGCAGCAGTGTCTTCAAGCGCCTCAAGGAACCGTTGACCATATCCCTTAGGAATGATGACAGTTAAATCACTTTTGCCGGATACGTTGGCATCCTGCAGAGCTTGAGGTTTATCGTCGACTGTCTCCAGATGGGCCGACTTGCCCAAATATTTCTTCAGACCCTGGCCCAGCTCGCAACCAATCTGGTTACCGCAATCCCTGTTGATGACGACCACCTTCGCACGTGCGGGTTCAAAGCGACCAACCGAGCTTGAGGCATTGGCACGCACCGTGGCCTGCATATTCGCGGAACCGACGACAACCATGATCAGGCTCATGCCCACCAGGTACAGGAGCAGGTAGAACTTATGCGCCCAGATGACGCGCAGTGCTGTTTTACAAGTATTCATACCGTTGTTTCCTTAGAAGCAGACCACAGATTGTCAGGAAGATGGCGGCCATAATGGCCACGATGCCGCAGGTGCGGGCGAAGGGTGCCAGGCTGTCGTAGTAGACGATGTCGTAGAAGAGGTTGGAGACCTGCTTGACTGGGTTGAGCAGGTGAAGGATAGGAGCATGCTCCTGGATGGCGTTGTTGAGGTCCATGGTCATGCTGCCGTAGAGGCCGATAAAGGTGCTCAGGGTGCAATCGATGCCTATGACCAGACCAACCTTCGTTTCGGTAAGGAGTTTGGGAATAGCGCCCATCATAGAGCCGAAAGCGGTGGCCATAAAGGTGCCCACGGCGATGGCTATGAGTGCTATCGGGTCACGACCACCGTTTTGCACGCCGCAGACTGTGCGGACGAAGATGTAGGCGACCAGGAGGCTGACTGCAGAGACGAGCCAGGAGGCCAGGAAGGCGCCAGCTGCCTGCCTCCACTTGGGGCTGGGCGAGCTGGCCTGTCGGGCTCCCAGGGCTGAAAGGTTGGGCTGAGTCCTGGCAATCATCTCGGCTGCGGTGCTGGCTCCGATAAGGCAGGCCATAGCAAGCACAGCGAAGAAGTAGGGCGCGGTCATAGAAGGATGGATGTGCGTCAGGCGGATTTGCTTGGTATAGGTCTGTCCGCCAGATTGCAGCAGAATTTGGTTGCTTGGTGGGGCAATGGCTGCCCTTGAGGAGTTGGCCTGGTTGAAGCTGCCCAGAGAGGCGGACAGAATGGAGACCGCTATGCCTTCGGAGGCGGTTGCATCGGATTGGATGCTGGCGGCTTCGCGGTCGGACAGGACCATGTTGACCAGTCCGTCAGAATTCGCGTACAGGTAGCCAATATCCTTCCGGCTATCCAGACGCGTATTTGCTTCGGCCTTGGTAGCCACCGTCGTCGGGATAAGCAGCTGAGTGTCCTTGGATCCAGCCTCGGGTTTCTTCGATAGTGAGGAAACCAACTCGTCAGCGCCTGGGCTGGCTTTCCAGTTGGCATCCGAAACAATGGCGAAATGTTGCGCCTCAGCAGTGTAACTGTCTTGCAGGTTGCCCATGATTCCTAGCATCAGAGCGGCCAGAATGACCGGGAAGGCCAGGACCCAGAAGAGGGAGGAGGTGTTGCGTATCGAGGTCTTGACGTTGATCAGGAATGAGTTCCACATAGATAGGTGCTCCTTACGGCAATTGAGCCTGGGGACCGCGCTCAGTCGCGCAGTTCCTTGCCGGTCAGTTCCAGGAACACATCGTTCAGGGATGGCGGACGGCTGGTCAGGTGGCCGTAGCTGGTCTGAGTGGATTCCAGGACAGTCAGCACGTCCTGGAGGTTGTGCTCGCCCTGGCGACAATGGATGACCAGTTCCTTGCCGTCATAGTCGACGGATTGGGTCAGGGGCAGGGCACGAATCTGGGACAGGGTGGACTCCTGCAGATCCAAGGTCTCAACGGTGACCTGCTCGCCGGCCTGGACCATGCCTTTGAGCTCCTCGGCAGTGCCTAAGGCGATTTGACGACCGTGGTCCATGATCATGATGCGTGTACAGATCTGCTCCACCTCCTCCATGTAATGGCTGGTGTAAACCACCGTGGCCCCCTGGGCATTCAGCCGTTCGATACCTTCCAGGATGGCGTTGCGGCTCTGGGGGTCAACGGCGACGGTGGGTTCGTCGAAGAAGATGAGGTCGGGCTGATGGGCGATGCCACAGGCGATGTTGAGCCTGCGCAGCAGACCGCCCGACAGCTTGCCGGGACGGAACTTGCGGAAGTCGCCCAGTCCCACGAAGTCAATGGCCTGCTCAACCAGATCCTTGCGGTCGGCCTTCTTGGGCACATAGAGGGAGCAAAAATAGTCGATGTTCTCCTGCACACTCAGTTCGTTGAAGACGGCCACATTCTGCGGAACCACGCCGATATGACTTTTAAGGTCGTAGGAGGTCGGGGTCATCTCCTGCCCGAATATCCGAACCGTCCCCGATTCAAAGCTGAGCAGGGCCAGTATGCAGTTGATGGCGGTTGACTTGCCTGAACCATTTGGGCCCAGCAGTCCGAATACTTCACCACGACTGACTTCCATGTCGAAGTGGTCCAAGGCCACCATGTCGCCGTAGCGCTTCACCAATGCGCTGACCTGCAAGGCCGGCTCTTGCTCACGTGAACTGTTCATAACTCCATCATCCCAGCTAGGGCTGGCCCAACACCATGACAGCCGTCATCAATGTTATGGAAGCTCAAACTAATCCATGACATTTGTCATGGGTGGTCGCCTGTGCTAAGGCTCAGGAACGGGTAGCCCGCCAATTACTATTTGAGACAATAGGTCAAACAGGGCGAGGAGACATTCATGGGCAGGATAGCTGGCTGGCTGGTCCTGCTTGGCCTGGGGACCTTATGCGGATCATGGTACAGTTCAGGGGTTTCAGGAACCCTGATCACCGGCCTCCTGGCCTCAGTAGCCGCCGGTGCCCTGTGTGAATGGCTGCTGCCTGCGCCGGTGTCCATCTGGGGCGGCGCTCTGGTATCGATTTTGGCAACGTTCATACCAGACTGGCTTTTCTTCCTACCAGCCCTGGCCTTCGAGGCGGGCGTCGGACTCGGAACCATGGTTCCGGCCACCAGGTCAGTCGGCATGAAAGATCTCCAAGCCAAGAACTCCGGACCGGCCTGGCCCAGGTTGCTCTTGGCCTTGCTGCCGGCATTCTTTTGGCTGATACCTGCCACGGCAGACCTCATACTCTTCAGAGGCCTCCCCCAACGCTATGCCCTGCTGGCTTTATTGACCTCGGCACTGGCGCAAGGCGGCGGACTGACGTGCGCACACTTGGCCGTGGCCAAGGGTCGCGTATGGCAGATTGAAGACACCGAGCGCTACAGGATTCGCCAACTGCATGGCCGCATCAGCGATCTGGACGAGGAGAGAGCCCAAGCGACCCGGATGGCGCACTTATCGGAGCGGACCCGGATCGCCCGAGATATTCATGACAATGTGGGCCACCTGCTCACCCGAGCCATCATGCAGACACAGGCTGGCCGGGTGGTTGCTAAGAGTAAGGGCGATCAGAGTACCGAGCATGTCTTTGAGAGTGTTGGCAAGACCTTGGACCAGGCCATGACTACGATTCGTCGCTCGGTGCATGACTTGGAGGATGAGGGCACTGACTTCGCATCCCAGATGGAGGATGCCAGCTCCGAGGCTTCCATGGGGCGGCTAAAGGTCGATTTGAACAACGGCATTAAGACAGCCCCTGCACCAGTGTGCCGTTGCCTAGCCACCATTGTTCGCGAGGCCCTCACCAACACGGTCCGGCATTCTTCAGCCAGGTCGGCACAGGTCATTCTGCGCGACCTCCCAGCCTTCTGGCAGATGGTGGTACAGGACGACGGCGGGATTCAGCAGTCGCAGCCTGACAGCTCGGCTAATAAGGAGTCAAGGCTACAGCGGGGCATGGGGCTGGCCGATATGGAGGCCAGAGCCAGAGCCTTGGGCGGCACAGCCAACAGCGGACCCAACCGACAGGGATGGAAGGTTTTCGTATCCTTGCCTAAGGAACCCTGGAGCAACCAAAGCGCAACAGACCATGTAGAGAATAAGAGGGTAATGGCATGAAAGTCGCTATCGCTGATGACGATCCGATCGTTTGCTCGTCCTTATCAACGATTTTGACGGCAACTGGTACTGCAGACGTGCTCTGGACTGCCAATGACGGTCAGTCAACCCTGGATTGTTACCAGGCCGCCGACGGCAGGCCTGACGTGCTGCTGCTTGACGTGCAGATGCCCGGCATGGATGGGTTGGAAGCGGCGGAGCACATCCTCGCCATGGATTCGACTGCCCGGGTACTCTTTCTGACCACCTTTGCCGACAAGGAGTATATTTCCCGCGCACTGGCCTTGGGTGCCAGGGGTTATGTAATCAAGCAGGACGTGGCCTCAGTGGTGCCGGCCCTCCAAGCCGTCATGGCCGGTCAGACGGTTCTTGGGGCTGAAGCCGTTGCCAACCTATCGCTTGGCGAACAGGAGGAGCAGGCGCGAAAGGATACAAAGGATACAGCTGAGCCTGTTCCCCGGCGCTTCCAAACGCTGACCGACCGCGAACGTGAAATCGTCGCTCTGGTGGCCGACGGCCTCGACAACCAGGCCATCGCCAGTCGACTCTATCTCAGCGAAGGCACCGTTCGCAATCACATCTCAGCCATCCTGGCCAAGACCAACCTGGCCAACCGGACCCAGCTCGCGGTGGAATGGCTGTCCTCACAAGAGTCATGAGCATAAAGCTTCTGAGGTCCCGATTGCTCAGAGCTTCTCAATCGGCGCCAAGCGCAGCATCAGCCTCTTGGTCCCCTCGGAACCGAAGTCCACGGTCAGGACTGAGTTGTGCCCTTTGTCCTGAATGTCGACCACCTTGCCCAGGCCATACTGGTCATGGGCCACCCTGTCTCCCAAGGAGAAATCCTGAATGGACAAGCCATTCGACTTGGGCTGGGCCGAGGCCTTGCCAGGGTGTGCGGATGACGATGAGCTTGCTGTGCTCCTCCTGGTTGTAACTCTTCCGCTTCTGGAGGAGGAGTTACGAGAGCCGTATCCGGAAGAACCGAATGAACGCTGTGAGGAGGCCCGCGAGCGCCCATACCCACTGTGAGAAGAGCCAAAACCGCCGAATGAACGATGACCGAATGCACGGCCATCGCTTTCATCCTCGAAGCCGCCGAATTCGTCCTCGTCTTCACCCAGGTCCCAGCCTGCGCGCATCCGCTCGTTGCCGGCCTGCCGACGCTTCCAGTCAATCAGATCGTCAGGGATGTCATCCAGGAATTGGCTGGGCAGCATCTCATTGACCTGCCCCCATTGAGACCGGACGGCCGCCCGGGTCAGGTAAAGACGCCTCTTAGCACGGGTAACGCCCACATAAGCCAGTCGACGCTCCTCCTGCATCTCATCGGCATCCTCAAGGCAGCGGGAGTGCGGGAAGGTTCCTTGCTCCATGCCGGTCAGGAAGACCACTGGATACTCCAGGCCCTTGGCCGTGTGCAGGGTCATCAGCGTCACCTTGCCCGAGTCGTCACCCAGACCCGGCAACTGGTCCGAATCGGCCACCAGTGCCGTGGTCTCCAGGAAGCCAGCCAACGTAGCGTCGGGAGTCTTCTGCTCGAACTCGGCGGCCACGGACTGCAGCTGGCCAAGGTTCTCCAACCGGGAAGCATCCTGCGGATCGACCGACTTGCGAAGCTCATCCAACATGCCGGAATCCTCCAGAACCTTCTCCACGATCTGAGACGGCTTGGAATCGTGCTCTGTGGCAAAGTCGGTCAGGGAGGTGATCAGATCCCTGAAAGCCTTCATCCGCTTGATCATCAGCGTAGAGGCCCCGGGCACCTCCTCGATATGCTTCACCCCTTCCCAGAAGGAGACCTGATGCAGATCCGCATAGGAGGTCGCCGCCGCCTCGGCACGTGCTGCCAGGCCCCGCTTGGGCACGTTGAGTATCCGCCGCATATTCACGTCGTCCTGGGGATTGGCAATGGCATGAAGGTAGGCCAGGGCGTCCTTGATTTCCTTGCGCTCGTAGAAACGGGTACCGCCCACCAGCTGATAAGGCAGCCCGGCGTTGATCAGCCCCTCCTCCAGGGCGCGGGACTGAGCGTTGGCCCGGTACATGATGGCCATGTCGGAGTATGGAATGCCCTCCTCACTGCGCAGCCTGGCAATCTCGGTGGCAATCCATGCGGCCTCCTGCTGGGCATTGTCGGCTGCATAGCCCACGATGGGCTCCCCCTTGCCCAAGGCGGTCCAGAGTTTCTTGGGCTTGCGCCCCTCGTTCTTGACAATGATTGCGTTGGCCGCATCCAGAATGGTCTGGGTGGAACGGTAGTTCTGCTCCAGGAGTATCGTCCGGGCTCCGGGGAAGTCCTTCTCGAAGTCCCTGATATTGCTGATATCGGCCCCTCGGAAGGCATAGATGGACTGGTCCGAATCCCCCACCACGGTGATCCAGGCCTGGTCCTGCTTGCCAGCATCGGCACCGGCCAGCTCGCGCATAAGCACATACTGGGCATGGTTGGTGTCCTGGTACTCGTCCACCAGCACGTAGCGGAAGCGATGGTGGTAATACTGCGCCACCATCGGGGACTGCTGAAGCAACTGGACCGTGCGCACAATCAAATCGTCGAAGTCGACCGCGTTGGCCTGAGCCAGCCGGTGCTCGTACTCGGCATAGATCACTGAGTAGAGCTCTTCCTCGTTACCGAAGCGGGCGGTGATCTGCTGGCCGCGCTGCCCGGGTCGGTAGTCGGGGGCGTACTCCTGCAGCTGTGTGCGCCAATCCTGCAGGTTGTTCTTGTAGTCGGATATGTGGCTCAGAATGTTTCTGGGTGTGTAGCGCTTCAGATCAATGTTGAGATCCTTGCCGATCAACTTGATCAGGCGCTCGGAATCGGCCGTGTCATAGATGGTGAAACCCGATCGCAGGCCGATCTCCTTGCCGTCACGCCTCAAAATGCGCACACAGGCCGAATGGAAGGTGGACACCCACATGCGGTCGGCCACGGGCCCGATCAGCCGACGCAGACGCTCGCGCATCTCGGATGCAGCCTTGTTGGTGAAGGTGATGGCAAGGATCTGGCTGGGCCAGGCGCCGAACTGACTGAGAATCCAGGCGATTCTGCGGGTCAGCACCCTGGTCTTGCCTGAGCCCGCGCCTGCCCCGATCAGCAGGGCCGGCCCCTGGTATTGCACTGCCTCGGCCTGACGATCGTTGAGCCCCTTGAGCAGCTCCTTGGCGCTGCGCTGGATCAAGTCCGGTTCCTCGTTCACAAGCCACCTCTTGCCATCTGGTCTCGGTCACCGTCACAGGCCGGATGGCGCACACCCGGCAAACAACTATTTCTACCACAAAGCGGTGTCATCAACCTTGGCTCACGGGTTAGCCGGCAGACATAAAAGACCCCGTCCGCTTTAGAAAGGTAAAGCGAACGGGGCAAGTCGGGGAAGTCGAGATGACCCAGTCAGTTGCGCATTTGGTCCTTGGCGTTGTTGACAGCCTCGGTGGCGCCCTGCTCAGCCTTGGCCTTGCCGACCTTGACATCGGCCTTGGCCTGGTCCATCTTGTCAGAGGCGGCGTCCTTGGCGTCGCCCATCTTGTCCTGGGCAGCGTCCTTGGCGTCGCCCAACTTATCGGCAACGGCGTCCTTGGCATCGGATGCCTTGTCCATAACGGTGTCTTTTACATCGCCAGCGACGTCGGAAATCTTCTCGCCGGCAGACTTCATGGCATCCTTTGCATCATCAAGAATCCCCATATGGTCCTCCTTAGGTCCTTTAACGCACCGCGACGATGCGTGACCATTGCGGTCAATTTTCACTGTAACAGTCAGGGCCTTGAATCCGCGGATTGACGGGCTGACACGCCAGGAAGACACTCCAATCCGCTGGAGGTGAAACCTGACGAATCAGGGCCTTCTGACCACAGTCCCAGAACCGGGTTATCTTGGTGTCTATCCGTCGGGACCAGAGGGGCCCCGCTTTCATGACGACAAGGACGATGACATGCAGGAACTTGAGGAGCGAATCCGCCGCCAGGGCACGGTCAAGCCTGGCAATGTACTCAAGGTGGACGCCTTCCTCAACCATCAGTGCGACGTGCGGCTCTTCGATCACATGGGCGCTGAATGGGCCCGCCTGTTCGCCGGTCACCAAATCGACAAGATTCTGACCATCGAGGCATCCGGCATCGGCATCGCCTGCCTGGCCGCCCGCCACTTCGGGGACGTGCCGGTGGTCTTCGCCAAGAAGACCCAGTCCATCAACCTTGACGGCGACCAGTACACGGCCCGCATTTATTCCTTCACCAAGCAGCGTGAGTACCCTGTCATCGTGGCAAAGCGCTTCCTCAAAGAGGGTGAGCATGTGCTGATCCTTGACGACTTCCTGGCCAAGGGCAACGCCCTACATGGTCTGATCGACATCTGCCATGATGCCAAGGTCGTCGTTGAGGGCATCGGCATCGCCGTGGAGAAGGGCTTCCAGGAGGGCGGCCGCACCCTGCGCAAAGAGGGCTACAACCTCCAGTCCCTGGCCATCGTGGAAAGCATGGACCCGGACCGAGGCACCATCACCTTTGCTCACAATCCCGCCTGAGCAGGTCGACACCTGGTCCGGGTCGCGGAAATAGTCAAGTCAGTCCACCTGATGCTCGCTGGTGCCGCCCTCCAGGATGGTCTTCACATCGTTCAGGGAGATATTGACCATGGCGGTCACGGCGGCATCAGTGTAGAAGCCGATATGAGGCGAGACCTCCACATTGGGCATGGCCTTGAGGGTCTCCAGGGCCTGGTTGTCGACCTTGGTCCCGCTCAGATTCTTTTCGAAGATGCCGGCCTCACCCTCGATGGTGTCGATGGCGGCACCGGAGATGGACTTGGTCTGCAGGGCCTCGATCAGGGCCGGGGTTTCCACGATGGGGCCTCGGGCGGCGTTGATCAGAAAGGCCGAGGGCTTCATGGCTTCCAGGGCCTGCGCGTTGATCAGATGGTGGGTGGTCTCGTCCAGCGGTGTATGGACGGTGACGATGTCGGCCCGCTTCAAGAGGGTGGGCAGATCCACGTAATCCAGGGTGTCTGCCAGCTCGGGACGGTGGACCGGGTCGTTGGCGATGACGGTGGAACCCAGGGCACGGAAGATCCTGGCCACAGCAGATCCGATCTTGCCGGCTCCGATGATCCCCACGGTCAGGTTGTGGATCTCGTGGGCCTGAAGCCCATCCCAGGTATAGTCGTCATTGGCCTCGCGAGCGCTCGCCTCCCCCAGATGCCGAACCAGACGCATGACCTGGGCCAGGACCAGTTCGGAGACCGACCGGGGCGAATAGGCAGGCACGTTGGTGACGACCAGCCCGTTCTCCCGAGCGGCCTGCAGGTTGACGATGTCATAGCCCGTGATCCGCAGGGTCAGCTGTTTGAGGCCATACTCCTTGAGCCGCTGGTAGAGTTCGGGCTCGGACAGGGCCGCATGCTGCTGGATGACGATGCCGTCGTAGCCCTTGATCATGTCCACGGTCTTCATCCCCAGATCGCGGTCTGTGGTATCAACCTGGATATCATTGGCTTGCGCCCAGGCCTGAATGGCCTTCTGCTCGTCGGGGCGTACTGAATACATGAGAATACTGGTCATTTTCTAGTCCTCGGTAACTGTCTTCGTTGATGGTTGTCAGATGAATCGCCAGATGAATCAGCTGCGATTTTGAGCGCGCATATAGTCGCCGATCCGCTCCACGGCGGTATGCAGATCCTCTATGGAGGCCGCGTAGGAGATGCGAACGTAGCCTTCTCCACCGGGCCCGAAGCTTGCTCCGGGGATTACCGCCACCTTGGCCTTGTGAGCCAGGTCATAGACGAAGCTCCAGCTGTCGCGCATGCCCTCGGGCAGCCGGGCAAAGATATAGAAGGCCCCCTTGGGATCGATCACGTCCAGCCCGACCTCCGGCAGGGCCTTGACCAGATAGTCCCGCCGCTTGCGGTAGGCCTCGCGCATCGGATCCGTGTCGTTCATGCCCTTGGTCAGAGCCTCCTGGGCCGCATACTGGGCATTGGTGGTAACCGAAGTGATGGTGAATTCGTTGACCTTGCTGATTTGATCAATCACGTCAGCGGGGCCAGCGGCGATGCCGACCCGCCATCCAGTCATGGCATGGGACTTGGAAACCCCGCCAAGAACGACCGTCTGCTCGGGCAGGATGGTGCCCATGGACACATGGGTGCCCTGGTAGGTCAGCTCGGCGTAGATCTCATCGCTGAGCACGAAGAAGCCATGCTTGCGTGCCACCTGGGCCAGGGCCTCCAGATCCTCACGGGCATAGGTCACACCGGTCGGGTTGGTCGGGTAGTTGAGCACCAGGGCCTTGACCGGACCATCGCTGTTTTTAACGGCGGCCTCCAGCTTGTCCGGCTTGAGAATGAAGCCGTCGTCAGAGGTGTCGACGAAGACGGTCTTGGCACCACTCAGCTGGGCAATAGGGATATAGAGAGGGAAGATGGGAGTGGGCAGAATGACCGTATCACCCGGGTTGATCATGGCGGTCAGGCCCGAGAAGATGCCCCCCGTGGCCCCGGCCGTAATCACAATCTGACTGTCAGGGTCGTAGTCCAGCCCGTACTTGGTCTGAAGATAATCGGCAGCCGCCTTGCGAAGACTGGGCATGCCGCGACTCTCGGTGTAATGACTGTGGTTGTCTTGGATGGCCTGGATACCCGCCTGCTTGACGTGCTCAGGAGTAAAGAAGTCCGGCTCCCCAAGAGTCAGCTTCACGATGCCGTCTATTCCGGCGATGTCCTTGTTGAACTCGAGAATGTCGCTCGGCGCCAGAGCTTTGACCCTGGCATTCATATGATCCGCCAATGTCATTGGCTTGTCCTTTCCCATGCCGTTACTACAACCATTGTCGCTGGTGCTGCCCTACCGACTATGCGGTGACGATGCACGGGAAATGCTGTCGACGACTGCAGGGCCGGTGGGTTCCGATCCATGCAACCGTTCCTACAAGGCACGCGGCGTCACAGATCGAATCCGTGCCACCAATAGGTAAATCGTGTGCCCTGCATGCTGAAACCTCCTGCGGAATCTGCAATCAGCATTGATGGTAAGCGTACAGCGAAGTTGCGGCAATCCGATAAACGCGACCATTATTTGACCAGGCGCTTCCATTTTGCGGACACGACAGGTATCCAAAACACGTTTTTATGCAGGTGACACGATGCCAAGCCAGATTAATCTTCAGGTTCCCTGGTAGGCTTCCTCGGATCACCCATTCACCAGGCTGGCAAATCATAGCCTGTGGATCTTTACTGACATATTGAGATAGCCCCCTCCCCACACAAGCTCTCATCTCGTTCCGACCCATTACATCCCGAAGCATTGATCGGTTGTATGCTGAGCTCATCTCTTCGCTATGGCCGGCAAGCTATGACCAGCTAAAACGAACTGGGTAAAGAGTCATGTCAAAGCTGTATCGTACTACCAAATCGATCATAAAAGTGGCCTTGTCTGACTGTACAGGCCTTTGCATTGAGATCGCCGTCATATACTTTGCCTCAAAGACAGGCAAGAGACAGAATTCTTGGATGTCCGTCAAAAGGGGTGAGGAAATGACCAATCGAGTGGCGCTGGTCACTGGGGCCACCAGCGGCATAGGGTATGAAACCGCTCGAATGCTCGCCGAGCATGGATACCGGGTGTATGCAGCAGGACGACGTGTCGAACGACTGAAGCCGCTGGGCGACAAAGGGGTGACAGCCGTGCAGATGGACCTGACAGATTCCGCCTCCATTGAGAAGGCTGTCGCACGAATCCTGCAGAAGGAGAGGCGGGTTGATTTGCTGGTCAACAACGCCGGCTATGGCTCCTATGGCCCGGTCGAGCAGGTCTCCATTGATGAGGTCCGCCGACAATTCGAGGTCAACCTCTTCGGCCTTGCCCGCCTGACCCAGCTGGTACTGTCCGCCATGCGCCGGGCCAGACGCGGCCGGATCGTCAACACCTCTTCCATGGCAGGCCGGATGGTTACCTATATGGGTGCCTGGTACCACGCCACCAAGTACGCCCTTGAAGCCTTCAGCGACGCACTGCGTATGGAAATGCGACCCTTCGGCATCGACGTGGTCCTGATCGAGCCAGGAGCCATCGCCACCAACTGGGGCGCAATCGCCGCCGACCATCTCCAGGCGGTCACCCGCATGAGTGCCTATCAAAAGTCGGGATCTAGGGCTGCAGCCGGACTACGCAAACTGTACTCGAGCAGGCATTTGACCAAACCATCCACTATCGCCAGGGCCATCGTCCGTGCCTCAACGGTACGCCATCCCCGTCCACGCTACCTTCTGGGCTTCGGCGCCAAACCTTTGGTCGCCCTTCATGCCCTGGTCCCCACCCGTGCCTGGGACTACCTGATGGTCCATGCCAAGGACCTCTGAACGCTAAAACTATGTGCCAGAGCAATACGCCATTGAAGCCAGATGTGCGCAAGGAAGTTTAAGTTTGGTGAGGCAAAGTTCTGACCTGGCTATTGTGAAATACCAAGAGTCTGATATACATCACTTTCCTTGCCTAAGGCTGGTGCTGATGAGGACGGACGTGTGAATGACGTTAGGTTTGGATATTGCAAATACTATGCCGCGCCTATTCGTTGATATTTGTTTCAGTCTCTGACCACTCCCAAACAAAGCAATTGCTTTAAACGCCTTTGAGCAATGGACGGTTATAATCTAATTAATTATCGTCAGCTATTAGCGTGCAGTCGGCATGTTCTTCGATAGGGGGTTTGGTTGAAGCCTGAAGAATCTGAGTTCAGTGCCGATCCGGACTCGCCCTTGGCATTTTTCCGGAACGGAATAAAGAATGGCATCACTAAAGGCAATACCGCCATCAAAGATATCGTTCATGCACTGGAACGTGAATCCTCCGAATTCGCCTTGGCCCATAAAGCCATGAACAGCGATTTTCGTTTGGTGGTAGATGCTCCAAAAAATACCCTCGATGCCATCGCTAATGGTGACATCAAGCTAACCACCGATAGAGCAGGCAACACCTTTGCCCAACTTTTGGATACCAACGGGCGATACGGAAAGAAATTACCCATCAAGCGCGAGGATTTCAGCGAGGGAATTGATCCCGTTCAAGCGGCGAACGCAATACAACTCAGGGCAGTTCAAGGTCAGCTTGAAGACATCGCCCGCCAGATTGCAGTCATAGATGTGCGCGTGCAGGAAGTACTCGAGGGGCAACAGAACGACAGGCTCGGCCTCCTACAGAGCGGCATGCGCCTTTATCTGCAGGCCCGTGAAGTTGACGACGACACTCTTAGAAAACTCCTTATATCTCAGGCTTTGCGCGCTCTATCGGACGCAGAGGCCCAGCTCGAGCTGAAGATGGAGTCTGACGTAAAATATCTCGCAAATGGCGACTACGAGCATGAAAAAGGCAAACGTACAAAACTCATCGATGAAAGAATGGAGAGCATCAACGGTTGCTTTCCTGCCATACACGAGGCGTCAATTGCCAGAGCAGCCATTTTTTGCGAACAGGGAGAGCCCAAGGCCATGGTGAAAGCCCTGGAAACATATTCGCACTTTATCAAGAAGACCGTAGGAGACAATGCGGGCCTTCTAGCGGAATGCGATCGCTCCGATACAGGAACAGAACAGGGAATTTGGCGATCTCGGGCCGCACTCCAACTTGACGTATCCAAACTAAGCAAATCCCTAGCGTTGCCCGAAAAGCACTTGTACCTAAAGGTAACTGATAAAAAGGATGAGAGCCATGAAGAGCGTTAGAGGCTGCACCAACCAGGAATGCGGCTCTTACAAAGAGAACTTGAAATATAAAAAAGACTTCGATTACTGTCCAAAATGCGGCTCAAAACTGATGACCGTATGCAACTCCCGCGGATGCCACACTTTCTTGGATAACCCGGACAGCATCTTCTGCGCCCGCTGTTTGGCCAAAAGAAAAGACCGCGTAGATCATGTCAAGAAAAACATGTCCACCATCGGCGGAGGCGTGTTAGTAGTAGGTGGTTTCCTCGCAAAGAAAGGCAAAACAATCGCCTCAGTTTTAGCGACGGCAAGCAAATTCATACCAAAATGAAGGCCTTCATGGACCGGAACAACATGCCTTGGGCGCGGTGGCTGGCATCCAACATGTATTCCACCCCATATGCGTGGCCAGATGACTGAGTCGACACCATACCAGCAGCCTGCTAACCGGCCAGGGAGCAACCTGCTACGCACAGATCAGTAGGTTCGAAATATGCAACGTACTGACGGATAGAGCCAGAAGGCGTTGGGAGTTGAGAGTGGCCAAGGCCGCGACATCAGAGTTTGACGACACAAAACGTGCGATTGTTGATTTCGTGATGTTGCTATATAGTTGTTATGAAAGTGAGTCATAGGCGATTCATGAAAGCGTTGAGGTATCGGCGGCTTCTGTGACGACGACTCTCGCGGCTGGATTCTAAAAGCGATCAGATCTTCAGCGGCCAACAATGAGCACCAGGAATTTTGAGAGGAATAGCCATGAGCTTGACGAATGACAAGAATCCGAGGGTTGAAGTCACAAAGATATTTGCCGACTACGAACACCCCATGACTGCGGCAGTGGAATGGGCCCAAAGCATCGCCAGTTCCAGGGGAATAAATCCCAGCAAGGATCAAGTTGTGTTTATCCGTGAACTCAGGCGTGCGGAGCCGAGTCTAAGTCTGAAATCCGCCGTGTACCTTGCCCAGATGACAGCGAAAGCTTCCCGAACCGAACACAACACAGATGGAACAGGCATCAAGAGTCTGCTGGACACCAATCGCAATATTCCGTGAGCCCCCTCCCAGTCCCATTCAAGCGAACCGGTGATATGGGTATTCCTCGAAGTCACCTAAGACGATATATTCGGCTCACTGTGATTGAGACTCTTTGTTTAGGCCTACCTTCTGTCCCAAGAGGATAATGCTTCTCGTCTTCCCCGCTGCTTTGCGGCAATGAGCCGCCTGCGCTCTGACCCGGTGTAACACCGGTATGGCCATACTCAGGTCTTGATGATTCTGATGGTGCATACCAGAACGCCTGCGTGGATTGCTGAAGATCTCGGTTCGACTTGGCTTAGAGCGCTTGCCAAGCTTACCAGCGCATTACTCGGAGCCAATGAGGCATTCCCCAATTGTGCTGTAGAAGACTGTGAATCATCTCGTGTCTTTCCTGCGGGATTGGTCTCATCAGCAATTATGTCGATTTTTGTTTTTGCCACAGCTACAGTAGGGCTATGCCGTTTGGCATGCATATCAACCAAAGGAGATTGATATGCGGTCAAAGAAAACACAAGCTACTGGCCCAAGTACCAACAAGCACGTCAGCAGCGCCGATGTTGGTGTTGCTAAAACAGCTAGCACCCCAGAACTCACTACAACTGCGCAGAAGCTAATAATTGAACAGGCTCCGACTAGAGAAGTTGTCCCCAATGTGATGTTGGGAATAATTGAGATTTGACTGCGTAATACGACAGCATTTCAGCTGATTTATGGCCTGGGCATTTGCAATTCTGGCGACCACTGACGTCAAAAATGTTGGTCATCACCAACTTTATTGGTAATTAAGGAACGTCGAATGAAACCAGGAAGAGACGCGGAGCGGTTTCGGCCTTTTCAACAATGCTCGTGACTGTCGAGCTGGTACTCTTATTCCTGATCAGTTCCCTGGAAACCGTGAATATTTTCATTCAATCGAAAAACAGAACACAGAAAGTCCTTCAGGGCCAGCAGTGTCATTGGGATACGTAATTATTACACTGGTTATCACCCTCTCCTATCACAATCTTCATGCTGGGATGGGGGCCATCTCCATGGCTCTTGATTCTAGCGTTCATTACCGGTAGCTCAGCCAACGAATTACTATTCCCAGCACCGACAGCTTCCAAAAAGAGGAAACGATATTTGCGGGTAAAAATACCGTTTATCATTCTTGACTGTTTAGTCAAATAATGCTATCTTGACGAGCATGGGTCGCAAGAGAAGTTTCGATGATGATGAGGTACTTGCCCGTGCCTGCAAGGTTTTCCTGGAACATGGCTATGAGGGTACGTCGATTGATGCCCTCGTCAAGGCCACAGGTCTGCTCCGGGGCAGTCTCTACGGTGCCTTCGGCAGCAAGCGTGGGATGTTCGTGGCTGCGCTTCGTGATGCTACGGATTCGGATTCGCGCGATTCAAGAGTGCTCAATCTGGTATTGGTAGCACTCATGGAGCTGTCAGATCATGATATTGAGGTTCGTGTGCTGGTCAGAGATTACCTTGCGAAGCTGTCCTGCTCGGGATCGGGAGATGCCAATGCTGTGACCGTTGATGTCGCCAAGCTCCTTGGTGCGACGCTGCTGCAGCGTGCACATATTCGGTTGCAGTCTGATGATGAAAGAAGATAAGTCATGAACAACAAGGTGGCAATTGTCGGACAAACGCTGGAGATTGAACCGCAGGGCCTGGATAAGATGTGGTCGTTCAAAGGGAAACTGGTGGTGCCGCTCGAGCATGTTCTCGGTGCGAGCGAGGATCCGGGCATTCTTGATGATACCAAGGGGCTGCGTGCGCCCGGCCTTCATGTCCCCGGTAAATGGGCCGGCACATACATTGAGCATGGGGAAAAGACATTCTGGAATGTCACCAGACCGGAAAGTCCCATTGTCATCCAACTCAAGGACGAACACTATGACCGACTGGTGCTCGGGGTGGAGCAACCCCGCGAGCTGGTCAATAGGATCAATGCGGCCATTACAAAGCAATAAACAATGAACTGAATGAAATGCAGGACCTGAGCTCCTTTATCGACTATCGACATTTAAGAACCCAAGAACTAAATAACTGGGCCGACAAGTCATATGTGACAATATCGTCTTCAACGTATCCGTATGGCTTGTCGGCCCAAATGCTCACTCCCACTCGATGGTTGCCGGTGGCTTGGAGGTGCAGTCCAGTACCACACGGTTAATGCCCGGGCACTCGTTGGTAATGCGTGTGGAAATAGTGGCCAGCACGTCATAGGGCAGACGCGTCCAGTCAGCAGTCATGGCGTCCTCGGAAGAGACCGGACGCAGCACAATCGGCGAGCCATAGGTACGCTCGTCGCCCTGCACACCTACTGAATGCACATTGGCCAGCAGCACCACCGGGCACTGCCAGATCTGCCGATCCAGCCCAGCCTTGGACAGCTCTTCGCGGGCGATGGCGTCGGCCTCGCGCAGGGTCTCCAAACGTTCCTGGGTGATCTCGCCGATGATGCGGATGCCCAGACCGGGGCCCGGGAAGGGCTGACGCCAGACGATCTGGTCAGGCAGGCCCAGTTCGGTGCCGATGGCCCGGACCTCGTCCTTGAAGAGGGTGCGCAGGGGCTCGATCAGCTTGAACTTGACGTCCTTGGGCAGACCGCCCACATTGTGGTGGGACTTGATATTGGCCGCTCCGTCTCCACCGCCCGACTCGACCACGTCAGGGTAGAGTGTGCCCTGCACCAGGAACTTGACCTCCTTGCCGGTCTTGCCGGCTTCCTCGATCACCTGCCGCTGGGCTTTTTCAAAGGTGCGGATGAACTTCTCCCCGATGATCTTGCGCTTGCGCTCAGGCTCGGAAACGCCCTTAAGGGCGGTCAGGAAGTCCTGCGAGGCATCCACGGCGATCAGCTTGATGCCAGTGGCGGCCACAAAATCATGCTTGACCTGCTCGGCCTCTCCCTTACGCAGCAGACCGTGATCCACAAAGACGCAGGTCAGCTGGTCGCCAACTGCTCTGTGGACCAGGGCGGCTGCCACAGCTGAATCGACGCCGCCTGACAGGCCGCAGATGACCTGGTCGTCACCCACCGTGCTACGGATCCTCTCCACCTGTTGCTCGATGATGCCCGAGGCGTTCCAGTCCGACGGCAGTCCGGCGCACTGATGCAGGAAGCGGTCGATCAGGTCCTGCCCCAGAGGAGTGTTGGTCACCTCGGGATGCCACTGGACCCCGTACAGTCCACGGGAAGGGTCCTGCATGGCTGCCACAGGAGCACCCTCGGTATGCGCCAAAACCTCAAAGCCTTCAGGCGCACGATTGACGGCGACGCCATGGCTCATCCACACATCCTGCCTCGCGGGGGAATCCTGCAGAATTCCCTTGGCGTTGTCGATGAAGGCCTCGGTCTTGCCGTACTCCCCCAGGGCCGCCTTGTCCACCTCGCCGCCCAACTCATGGGCCATGACCTGGAAGCCGTAGCAGATGCCCAGCACAGGCACACCCGACTCGAAAATCCTCTTATCGATGGTAGGCGCCCCGTCCACGTAGACGGAGGCCGGACCGCCGGAGAGGATGACCGCCTTGGGATCCTTGGCCAGCATCTGATCCAGGCTCATCGAATGAGGCACCAGCTCGGAGTAGACCCCTGCCTCCCTGACTCGACGAGCGATCAGCTGGGCGTACTGTGCACCGAAATCGACCACCAGGACGGGACCCTGTGCCATAAGACTCCTTTATATATGTATGCTGTATCTGCCAAGGATGCCCAAGAGCGACGATTCAAGGCCCTCGGACAAGTCCAGTATGGTTGCAGTTTTCGACAATGCTACCGTCATTGAGGCCTCACCGGCACCCCAGACGGCAATCCATGCCTGCAAGCAGACAATTCCATCGCATTTTCTCACAAGAGCGAACACACACTGCAAGAAAACGTTCAGAAAAGTCTGCTCGTTCACGTACCATGTAGGCATTGGGTACGGACCCGGCAGATGCCTGGAATGACACTGTACAAGCCCGTAACCGAGGTAAATAAACAATCGCACTAAAGTGCAGGAGTACACATGACGAATCCTGTTATCGGCACCCCTTGGGCGAAGCTGGAGACCCCAATCGCCGAGGAGACCCTCGAGGCCGTCGACAAGTATTGGCGGGCGGCCAACTATCTTTCCATCGGACAGATTTATCTTCGCAGCAACCCCCTGATGAAGGAGCCCTTCACCCGGGAGGATGTCAAGCATCGTCTGGTCGGCCACTGGGGCACCACCCCCGGCCTGAACTTCCTGCTGGGCCATATCAACCGTCTGATCGCCGACCATCAGCAGAACACCGTGATCATCATGGGCCCCGGCCACGGCGGCCCCGCCGGCACTTCGCAGTCCTACCTGGATGGCACCTACAGCGAGTACTACCCCAAGATCACCAACGATGAGGCTGGCCTGCAGAAGTTCTTCCGCCAGTTCTCTTACCCGGGCGGCATCCCCTCCCACTTCGCGCCTGAGACCCCCGGGTCCATCCACGAGGGCGGCGAGCTGGGCTATGCCCTCTCCCACGCCTATGGCGCCATCATGAACAACCCCAGCCTCTTCGTGCCCTGCATCGTGGGCGACGGCGAGGCCGAGACCGGCCCTCTGGCCACCGGCTGGCAGTCCAACAAGCTGGTCAACCCCCGCACCGACGGCATCGTCCTGCCCATCCTGCACCTGAACGGCTACAAGATCGCCAACCCGACCATCCTCTCGCGCATCTCCGATGAAGAGCTGCATGAGTACTTCCACGGCATGGGTTATGAGCCCTTCGAATTCGTTGCAGGGTTCGACGACGAGGACCACCTGTCCATCCACCGTCGCTTCGCCGACCTGCTGGAGACCGTCTTCGACAAGATCTGCAACATCAAGGCCCGGGCCGAAACCGACGACATGACCCGTCCCTTCTACCCCATGATCATCTTCCGCACCCCCAAGGGCTGGACCTGCCCCAAGTTCATCGACGGCAAGAAGACCGAGGGATCCTGGCGCGCCCACCAGGTGCCGCTGACCTCCGCCCGCGACACCGAGGCCCACTTCCAGATCCTCAAGAACTGGCTGGCCTCCTACAAGCCCGAGGAGCTCTTCGACGAGAAGGGCGCACTGCGTCCCGAGGTCACCAGCTTCATGCCAAAGGGCGACCTGCGCATCGGCGAGAACCCCAACGCCAACGGCGGGCGTCTGCTCAAGCCGCTGGAGCTGCCTGACATCCACGACTACGAGATCGATGTCAAGAAGCACGGCCATGGCTGGGGCGCCACCGAGGCCACCCGCGTCCTGGGCTACTACACCCGCGACGTGCTGGCCAAGAACCCCACCGATTTCCGCATCTTCGGGCCCGACGAGACTGCATCGAACCGTCTGGCCGCCGCCTATGAGGTGACCAACAAGCAGTGGGATGCCGACTACCTGTCGGAGCTGACCGACGAGCACATGGCCCACACCGGCCAGGTCATCGAGCAGCTCTCCGAGCACCAGATGGAAGGCTTCCTGGAGGGCTATCTGCTGACCGGACGCCACGGCATCTGGAGCTCCTACGAGTCCTTCGTGCACGTCATCGACTCCATGATCAACCAGCACGCCAAGTGGCTGGAGGCCACCGTCCGCGAGATCCCGTGGCGCAAGCCCATCGCCGGCCTGAACCTCCTGGTCACCTCGCACGTCTGGCGTCAGGACCACAACGGGTTCTCCCACCAGGATCCCGGCTTCGTTGACATCCTGCTGAACAAGAACTTCAACAACGATCATGTGGTCAACATCTACTTCCCCGCCGACGCCAACATGCTGCTGAACGTGGGCGAGCGTTGCTACAAGTCGACCAACTGCATCAACGCCATCTTCGCCGGCAAGCAGCCCGCCGCCACCTACCAGAGCGTGGACGAGGCCGCCGCCGAGCTGGAGAAGGGGGCCGCCCGCTGGGATTGGGCCTCCAACGCCAAGGATGCCGAGGATGCTGATGTCGTCATCGCCACCGCAGGCGACATCCCCACCCAGGAAGCCCTGGCCGCTGACGACATGCTGCAGAAGCTGGGCGTGAAGGTCCAGTTCGTCAACGTGGTCGACCTGCTGAAGATCCAGGACACCGAGGAGAACGATCAGGCCCTGTCCGACGAGGAGTTCACTGAGCTCTTCAGCAAGGACAAGCCGGTCCTGTTCGCCTTCCATGCCTACCCCGGCTCCATCTACCGCCTGATCCACGGACGTCCCAACCACGACAACTTCTCCGTGCACGGCTATGAGGAGCAGGGCTCCACCACCACACCATTCGACATGGTGCGCGTCAACAACATGGATCGCTGGTGCCTGGCCGCCTCCGCCCTGAAGTTGGTGGACGCCGGCAAGTACGCCGACCAGATCGACAAGTGGACCAAGTTCCGCGACGAGGCCTTCCAGTTCGCCGTGGACAAGGGCTACGACCACCCCGATTACACCGATTGGGTCTGGCCCGATGCCAACCGCGCCGGTCAGGAGACCATCTCCGCCACCGCCGCAACCGCCGGAGACAACGAGTGATACGCTGATCCGCCCCTGGAACCGCCCGTCATGCGCAGCCCGCATGGCGGGCGGTTTCTGTATACTGGACAAGGTTGTGAACAAAGCAGTCATAAAGGCAACCACGTCCGGACAGGAGAAGACACAGTGAGTCTTGCAAGCATCACCATCATCAGCCCAGAAGCCGCCAACGGCCGCAATGTCGTGGCCTACGGCCTGACCAAGGCCCTGAGCGCCAAAGCCAAAACGGCCGTATTCAGGCCAATCGCCTGCAGGAAGCACCCATTGACCCCGGAACTGGTTGCAGCCAGCTCATTCCCCGACACTGATCCGGAGATCTGCCGTGGCAAGTGCCCCGGGCACGCCACTGAGGATCCCATGCAGACCCGGGCTGATGTCCTCAATGCCTATGACGGGCTGGTGGAGGCCACCCATCCCGAGCGCGTCCTGATCGTGGGCAGCGATGCTTCAAAACTCTTCGATCCCGGCCTGTTCGCTCTGAATGCGCAGATTGCCGCCGATCTGAGGTCCCCAGTCATGCTGGCCGTCTGCACCATCGGCAAGGAACCCGGCCAGGTCATGAAGACCGTGGCCGCCTGCCGTCGGACCATCGAGGCCCAGGGAGCCGTGCTTGCCGGAGTCTTCATCACCGGATGCCAGACCGAGCAGAAGGCGCCTCTCACCCAGGCCTTCCAGGAGTACGACCTGCCGACCTGGACCGTCTCCAAGATGGACTTCGACACGGATCCATCCGCCGATCAGGCCCGCCAGGCCACCAGTCAGACATTCCAGCAGGAGGTGGATGTCGACCAGGTGCTGAAGGCGGCCGAAGCCGCCAGTCCCAAGGCCACTACGCCTGTGGCCTTCCAGAACGATCTGCTGGCCAAGGCCAAAGCCAACAAGAAGACCATAGTCCTGCCCGAGGGTGGCGAGGACCGCATCATCAATGCGGCCGACTACCTGCTGGCGCGCGACATCGTCGACCTGATCATCGTGGGCGACAAGGATTCCATTCTGTCGCGCGGCAAGGAGCTTGGCCTCAACAACCTCGACAAGGCCTCATTCCAGTCCATGGACGACGAGCAGGTGCTGGCCCCCATGGTCGATCGCCTCTGCCAGCTGCGCGCCAAGAAGGGCATGACCCCGGGGCAGGCGCGCAAGCAACTGGCTGACCCCTCCTACTTTGGTACCATGCTGGTGGTGCTGGGCAAGGCCGACGGCCTGGTGTCCGGATCCATCAACTCCACGGCCAACACGGTCCGCCCAGCCCTGCAGGTGATCAAGACCAAGCCGGGGGCCTCGCTGGTCTCCGGAGCCTTCCTCATGTGCTTCCCCGACCATGTGGCGGTCTTCGCCGACTGCGCCATAAACCTCAATCCATCGTCGGAACAGCTGGCTGACATCGCCATCCAGTCGGCCCAGACCGCTCGCTCCTTCGGCGTGGACCCGCGCGTGGGCATGCTCTCCTACTCCACCCTGGGCTCAGGCAAGGGTCCGGATGTCGACCTGGTCGAAGAGGCCACCCGCCTGGCCAAGGAGAAGGCGCCGGACCTGCCTATCGTGGGCCCCATCCAGTTCGACGCGGCCTGGTCGCCCACTGTGGCAGCCACCAAGGCCAAAGGCGATCCGGTTGCCGGAACAGTCAACGTCTTCGTCTTCCCCAGCCTGAGCGCCGGCAATATCGGTTACAAGGCCGTACAGCGCACCTCGGGTGCCCTGGCCATCGGACCGGTCCTGCAGGGTCTGAACAAGCCTGTCAACGACCTCTCACGCGGCGCCTTGGTGGCTGACATCATCAACACCGTTGCTCTGACCGCCGTTGAAGCCCAGGACTGATCACCGTCCTATAACGTTCCGATAAACCCCCTGGGGCTGTTGCTGATTCCCATCTTCAACACGGACTCAGTAGCAGCCCCAAAATCATGTCAGCCTGGCAATATACCGCGCCTTGTAAGGGCCGACGAGTAATCTTGAAGACTGATTGAGGAGCGCAGGCTCTATACAAGCACATCAGGAGGATGCCCCAATGGCGAAAACCGTCCTAGTCATCAATTCGGGTTCAAGCTCGATCAAATACCAGCTGGTCGATCTGGAGACCAGCCAGAGCCTTGCCTCGGGTCTGGTCGAGAAGATCGGTGAGCCCACCGACGGCCATTACAAGCACGAGGTCAACGGCGAGAAGCATGAGCTTGAGGAGCCCATCCACGACCATGAGGTCGGTCTCAAGCGCGTCCTGGGCTTCTTCAAGGAGTATGGACCTGATCTGGACAAGGCCGGGATCATCGCCGTCGGTCACCGAGTCGTCCAGGGTGGAGCCATCTTCCCCAAGCCTGCCCTCCTGACCCAGAAGACCCTGAGCCAGGTCAAGGACCTTGCCGTGCTGGCCCCCTTGCACAACGGACCCGAGGCTGAGGGCGCCGAAGTCATGAGCCGGCTGATGCCGCAGACCCCGCAGGTCTTCGTCTTCGACTCCTCCTTCTTCTTCGAACTGCCCAAGAAGGCCTCCACCTACGCCCTCAACAAGGACATCGCCAAGCAGTACCACATCCGTCGCTATGGCGCCCACGGCACCAGCCACCAGTATGTGGGCCAGCTGGTTCCCGGCCTGCTGGGCAAGCCCGCAGAAGGCCTGCGGCAGATCGTCCTGCACATCGGCAACGGGGCTTCCGCTTCGGCACAGGTCTCCGGGCATCCCGTCGAGACCTCCATGGGCCTGACCCCTCTGGAGGGCCTGGTCATGGGCGGTCGCACCGGCGATATCGACCCTGCCGTCGTCTTCCACCTGATCCGCAACGCCCACATGAGCGTTGACGAGCTGGACACCCTCTTCAACAAGCGCTCCGGCATGACCGGCCTGACCGGCCATGGCGACATGCGCGAGGTCCACAAGCTGATCGCCGAGGGTGACGAGGACGCCAAGCTGGCCCTGGATATCTACATCCACCGCATCGTCGGCTACATCGGCAACTACACGGCCCAGATGGGTGGTCTGGACGCTATCACCTTCACGGCCGGCGTGGGCGAGAATGATGAAATCGTGCGTCGCCGGGTCATCGAGCAGTTGGAGCCCTTTGGTGTGAAACTGGACCAGGAGAAGAACGACCAGCGCTCCAAGGAGGCCCGGATCATCTCCACCCCCGACAGCACGGTCGCCGTCTGCGTCATCCCCACCAACGAGGAGCTCTCCATCGCCCGCCAGGCCGAGGTCGTCGCCAGCCAAGGCGACGCCTACGGCAACAAGTTCCAGGCCTGATCGCTGAGAACCAAATAGGCCGGTGACCACATACATTGCTGTGGTTGCCGGCCTTCTTGTATCTGTCAGTCGCCTAGGGCCGCCAAGGCCTCCTCGTGCAGAAGACCGTTGCTGGCAAGGCCATTACCACCCCAGGGACCTGGGTTGCCTGCCAGGTCGGTGAAGCTCCCCCCTGCCTCGGTCACGATGGGAACCAGCGCACCCATGTCATAGAGGTCCAGTTCCGGCTCGGCAGCCAGGTCGATGGCTCCCTGGGCGAGAAGCATGTACTGCCAGAAGTCGCCAAAACCACGCAGGCGCCAGATCCGATCGGTCAAATCCAGAAGCCGCTCCCGGCGACCTATGGCCTTCCACCCGGTCAGCGACGACAAGGACATGGAGGCGTCTTCCATCCGGTCCACTCTCGATACGTGTATGGGCTTGGGAGATTCACCCTGGCGCGCCATGTAGGCTCCCTGACCCTGCGCGGCGTACCAGCGGGTACCCAGCATGGGGGCAGAGACGGCGCCGACCACCATCTGATGGCCTGCCTCCAAACCAATCAGGGTCGCCCAGACCGGGACTCCGCGCACATAGTTCTTGGTCCCGTCAATGGGATCAATAATCCACCGTCTGCCGTTGGACTTCTGTCTTCCCAGCTCCTCGGCGTAGATGGTATCGTCCGGTCTGGCTTGGGCCAGAACGCGACGAATCACCGCCTCCGCCTCCCTGTCAGCCTGGGTGACCGGAGTATTGTCAGCCTTGCGTTCCACATGAAGATCCGGCGACTTGAAGTAGCCCATGGTGACCTGATCCGCCTGGTCGGCCATGGCAATGGCCAGATCCAGATCCTCCTGCCAGGTCTGCCTTTCAGCCTCGATATTCATGACACGGCTCCTTACGCTCGAATCTCGCCTGCCAGCATCCGCTTCCACATACCCGGGAAGTCGGGCATGGTCTTGGCTGTAGTGCCAATGTTGCGCACTCGGATGCCAGGTATCTTGAGCCCAATCATGGCTGCGAAAGTAGCCATTCGATGGTCGGCATAGGTCTCCATGACAGCCCCGTGCATACTCTGAACAGGCACAGGCTCGATGGCTAGACCATCATCCAATTCACTGGCTCGGCCACCTATTCTGGTGATTTCCATGGCTAGCGCCTTCAGCCGGTTGGTTTCATGACCGCGCAGGTGGCCAATGCCGTGCAGGCGGCTGGGTCCATCGGCAAAGACCAGGATGGCCGCAATTGAGGGCACGATCTCCCCTGCCGGGGACAGATCGAAGTCACCAAGCCCATGGATGGCTTCCCCGCCAGTCACTCTGCAGGTGGCGCCACCCTGCTCGTCGGAAACCATCTCCACCTTCGCGCCTAAAGTCCCCAGATACTTGGGCAACAGGCCGCCTGGCTGGGTGGTCCGGTCTGGCCAGTTGGGTACGCTGACTTGTCCGCCTCCTATCAGGGCCGCTCCCAGGAAGGGAGCCGCATTCGACAGGTCGGGCTCCACCTGGACCTGATTGGGCAGCTGCGTCCCGGCAGATCCTCTGCCTTCAACGCTCCACCTGCAGCGGTCGGGATTGGCCTGGACCTGGACTCCAGCCTGACGCAGGTCCTCAACGGTCATGGCGATGTGTGGGAGGCTGGGAAGATGCTGTCCAGAGTGGACGATGGTCATAGTGCCCTCAGCTCTGGCAGCCAGGAGCAGGAGGCCGGAAACGAACTGCGAGGATGCCGAGGAGTCTATGGTCACCTCTCTGCCCACCAGGCGATCCGGCGGTGTGAGCACAAAGGGCAGGAAGCCTTCCTGGCCCAGGTATTCGATTCTGGCTCCCAGCTGGGTTAGGCCGTCCAAGAGAGGCCTCATGGGGCGCCGATAGGCTTGCTGGTCTCCATCGAAGTGCGTGGCGCCATCGGCCAGCATGGCCAGGCCCGGCACGAAACGCATGACGGTTCCAGCCAGTCCGCAGTCCACCCGGGCGCCGCCGCGAAAACGTCCCCCTTCCGGTGGAACAACTGTTACATTCGTAGGGTCGTCCGGATCGACCCGACAGTTCACGCCGAGAGCCTCCAGGGCCCCGATCATAAGGTCTGTATCACGAGATCTGAGCAAACCAGTCAGCCTGACAGGGCAGCTTCCCAGGGCCGCCAAAATCAGATATCTGTTCGAGAGGGACTTGCTTCCCGGTATGGTCACCGTTGCATCCAAGGGCCCATCGGCCTGTGGCGCCGCCCATGTCTCTTCCATTGTCATGGTCACCATGGTAACCGCAGGCGCAGAGCTGTTCTCCCTCCCTGCTCACCCCTCAGGACCAGCCGGGACCCGACCCTGTGCTATATTGATACATTGTGCTCATACGTTGATACTTATGAGCGCCGGGCTATAGCGCAGCTTGGTAGCGCGCCTGCTTTGGGTGCAGGATGTCGCCGGTTCAAATCCGGCTAGCCCGACTTTAGCCTTCGTCCCATTTCGGGAGTCGGATCCTTGGCGTTCATGCCCATCAATCCCGTAATGATAATCACGAGAGCCAGAAGGCCCGTCAGGCCCGCATAAATGGACATGGTAATGGCGATGCCGACCAGATTGCCCAGCGTCAAAAAGACCATCTGCCCCAGAGGCGCCCCGATCATCATGACGGTCTGTACAATGCCCATAGTCGCAGCCAGATGGTCCTCAGCCACTGTGCTAATGAGCATGGTCATGAACCTTGGGTTGATCTTGCCAAGAAGATAATTCATGACCAAGAGTGGAACGAAGAGCAAGACAGGGCTGCGCAGCCAGACCAGGTTGACCCCTGCCACGGCAGCTGCAGCCATGACTCCGGTCAGCAGGGGGGCTATGGGCAGCCGTCGGAGCGGATCTGCGGCAAGGAGTGCACCAAGGATGAGTCCCAGGGAGGAGATGCCGTTGACGGCGGCTATGGTCGTGCCGTAGCTTCCCCACCAGACCCCGGGCATGGAAATCAGCCCCAGGTTGAGCAGGGGCTGCAGAGCCGTGCCCAGAAGGTTGACCAGGCAGCCGAAGCCCACCATCAGAATCAGGAAGGTAGAGCTGCGGAACTCCCCCAAGGTCACGCGGAGACTGGATGCCAGGCCCGAAGGCTTGTCTGCCGGTGAACCACTGCTCGCAACCTCAACCCTCGTGAATTCCCGATAGCCGATGGCCACCAGAATCCCCGCCAGGAGGAAGGTGGCGGCGTTGATCAGCGCAAATACTGCGAATCTGTTGCCCAGGAGCGCAATCAACACTGCGCCTCCGCCTGCACTGATGATGGCCGCAACACTGGAGGCGGCCGAGGTGATCGAAGTGGCCTGGTGAAGCTGGCCAGGCAGGACCAGATGTTTGAGGACAGGCATCCACAGACTGCCTGCATACCCCTCCAGCATGGAGGATGCCATGTCCATGGCTACCAACAGCAGAAAGACAGGCAGGCTCTTGGACCTGCCAATCGTCATGGCCATGACCAGATAGACACATACCTGAATCAGCTTGATCACCAGCTGCATCCGCGTCTTGTGCACGGTCCTGTCGGCCAGGTATCCGGTCAGGATGGCGGTCAGGGCTGGAGCCACCCAGGCCATTGAGGCTACAGAGACAGCCAGTCCGGCAAAGGGCATGGTCTGGGCATAGACGACGAAGACGATGTTGAAGAGCTCGCCTCCGACCGTATTCAACAGACTTGCCAGAACCATGGTCACGAAAGGCTTGTTCTTCAGAAGCTCCTGCATGGTCAGCCGCCGATCAGGGCAGTTCGATCTTCATGAGAGTCCGGTGAAGCAGCCACCAGGCCGGCAGAGAGGCCAGAAAGATGATCAGAAGCACAAGCGCCGACAGCAGCGGGGAGAGGGAGAGCAGATTGCCCACCACAGCGTCCAGTAGGAGCAGGACTGCAAACATGATAGGCAGCGAGCGCCTCCAGAAGCCCAGGGAAAGGGCGATGCCTACAAGCCCTATCAGTCCCGCAAGACTGGTAACCATCATGAGGAGAACCTGCACGAGCAAACTGCCCGACGAATCCGTCCCGAGAGAGCCCACAAGGCGGTCGACAAGCAGCAAGACGGTCAGGGTAACGGCCGTTCCCGCCAAGTAGGAGAGGGTTGTGAAGAGACCAACGAAAATCAGCTTGGCCAGCAGGATTCGGTCCCGCGAGATAGGGCACGACAGGGTGAGCGCCAGATTCCTACCCGTGTAGGGCTCGATGAAGACCAGATTGCAGAGGGCAGCGGCCACCAAAGAGAAACCCACCAGAAGGATGACCATGGCCATCTGCAGCACGAAGGCCAGGCTGGACAGTCGTGGGTCAGACCGACCGCTCGTCGTGTGGCCAATGGCCAGGAACATGCTTCCCAGGGCCAAGGCTGCGGCCACCACTGCCAGCCCTCCAAGGATGCAGGGCCAGAGTCTTGTCTTTTTCAGCTCCAATTTCAGCAACGTCTTCATATCAGCCCTCCATAGCCTTGATCAGGGTCTGCTCGGCACCCTCCTGGCCCTTATTGAGGAGCTCCGGTACGCTGGCCCGCAGGCTCACCCTGCCGCCCGATATGACCATGACACGGTCGGCAGTGTGCAACACCTCGGAGAGGATGTGGCTGGAAAAGAGAATCGCACTCCCCTGGGCAGCCAGATTTCGCAGGCTGTCTCGCAACTGTCCGACAGCTATCGGGTCCAGTCCGTTGAGCGGCTCGTCCAGTAGATAAAGGTCGGGATGACGTCCCATGCACCTGGCCAGGGCCAGCCTCTGCCTCATACCCATGGAATACCTGCCAACAGCAGTGGCAGAATCGGCTGTCAATCCGGCCTTTTCCAAAAGTTGGCTGATCCCGGCGAACTCGACCGCCCTATGCTCCTCGTTTGCCAGGGACAGGTAGGCAAGGTCAATCTCCAGATTCTCCCTGGCATTCAGAGATTCATAGAAGACAGGTTCGTTGATGGACACCCCCATCCTCGCCAAACTGCCCGGATAGCCTTCGCTGAGAGGCTTCCCCAGGAAACGGACCCGTCCACTGACAGGTCTCTGCATTCCGGTCAGAATCTTCAACAGCGTGGACTTGCCAGCCCCGTTGGCTCCCAGCAAGCCCAGAATCTCGCCCTGCCCCAGGGTCAGGTCCAGACCAGCCAGCACCTCCCTGCCTTCAAATACTTGGACGATACCGTCCGCCTCCAGCACCTTCATAAAACTCCTTCCAAAAATACCATCGGTATGTTTATGGAAACAAAAATCATTCACTTGTTGAGTGCCCGAATCCTGCTAATGGCCATAGCCGTCAGGGCCTTAAGAAATCCATCGGCTCTAAGAGACCCCTTGATCCTGATTCACGTCAGATTCCTCTTGCGTGGACTCCCCGCCTGCCGCAGTCAGAGGATTGCTCTTCAGATGCGCATGCAGGTGCACGGCTGCGCGGATGACCCGATCATCGATGACCGGCGCCCCTATCCCCTTGAGCATATCGGCCAAGAGGGTGAACTTGGAGACCACCTGGTCCCGGGTCATGGTAGAGAATCGAATCCCTATCCACATGTTGAGCAGGATATAGAGCACCTGGGCCAGATCCTCGGGATTGCAGGGGGCGATGGAACCATCCTCCACGCCTTCGCGGACGTAGGGGGTAATCACATCCACAATCCTGTCCATGGATTTCAGGTACATCTCCCCTACCATGCGGGGGCTCTTCAGCAGGGTTCTGGCGGAGAAGGTCACATCGAGACGTGAGTATGCCGACAGGGAGGCGATCAACTCGTTACGCAGCTTGTCCAACCCGGTCTTGCCAGGCCAGTCCCCCAGCCAGTCTTCCTGGGATGAGGACGAGGCCATACGTTCGGTAACCGCGTGGAAAATGGCCGTCTTCGAGGGGAAATGGTAGTAGACCGCTCCCTTGGTCATACCGCCCAGGCCATCGACGATGTCCTGGATGCTGGTTCCGTCGTAGCCCTTTTCCAGGAAGAGCCGCTGGGCAACATCAAGGATCTGATTGCGATGCCCTTCGGGGTCCTTCGGCGTGCCCATGCCGTGCCTCCCTCCTTGTCAGTGCATCAATGTCTGACCATCCTGGCCCGACCATCTTTTCTGACAAGTGTCTATCATACCACTGGTATGTTTTGTCTATCCATTCATATCAGTTGCCAACTTGGCATTAATCCTTCTGCAGGCGACGGATGGCTTCGTGCTGGATGGCCACCACCGCCTTGGCATCGGCAACTCCAGCTGCACAAAGCTCCTGCCAGGAGACCCAGGCCGACTGGATATGCTCGCCAGGGTCGAAGTCGGTGGGCCCCTGATGCCAGCGACGCAGATGCAGGACCGCAATGTGTCCGAGCTCGTCACTCATGCCCAGGGAGGAGTAGACATCGGGAGCGGCATCAATCCAACCGTCCTCAGGGTCCAGATGGCTTTCGGAGCCCCGAGCACCCTCCGGCCCGGGCACCAGACCAGTCTCCTCACGCAGCTCGCGCAGAACAGCCTTGACCGGGCTCTCCCCCGGGTCGATGAAGCCGGCAGGCAGGCCAAAGACGTAGCCCTGGGCACCCACCCGGTACTCCCGGGTCAGCAGATAGGCATCGGCAACGCAGTCGTGCACCAGCATGACCACGCAGGGGGCGTGGCGTATAAGCTGCCTGTCAATGGTTTCCTTGGAACCGTCACGCCGGAACATGGCCACCTGCTGCTGGTCGATAACGAATATCGGGCCGCGGAAGACCTCCTTGTCATCCATCAGCTCGGGAGCGCGGGTCATATCGATGCCCTTGGGTCCCTGTCCATCTCGGCCGGCCAGTCTTGCGGCCAATCGTGCCTGCAGATCCTGTGCTTCATCGCTCATGAAATCAATCCTTCTCAGTTGTCTATCCTCGGCAGTTAGCGCAACACCATGGTCCAGGGATCAGTGACGATGGGTGAGACCTCCACCTGTGGACGGACACCGGTAGCCATCTCCAGGGTCCTGGCAATGTCTCCCTTGGCGTATCGGAACCAAAGGCCCTCGATGGCCGAATGCGGTGTGTTGATCAGCATGGGCCTGGGCTGATTGGGCCGACCGGCCATCCGGGCCTCATAGAGGGCTTGCTGGTAGGCATCCGTGGCAGGGTGATGACGCAGATCGCTGGTGATGTAGACATCAGCCCCCGTGGACCGGACCAGGTCAAACTCGGAGTCCCCCGATCCGGGCAGCAGGGCAACAGTGGAAACCATGGCCTTGGACGGTCCGACCGCCTGAACACCCAGAGCAGTCTTGGGCAGGAGGCCCGCCACGGTGTGGACCAAATCCTCAAATGGCGTGGGCTTGGGAAGCCGTCCCCAGCGGCCCAGGCCTACCTGGATTCCCTGATCGGCGTGCAGATCACGTTTTGAGACCGGCTGTGGGGCCAACGGTCGTGTCTCCTGCAGTTCCAAGGCATCGGCTGCGGCCTGGGCCACGCCGCGGTAGGCAGCGTCAGCATTGGTGTGCCCCACCCAGAGGCCGCAGTGTCCCTCGATCAGCCTGGTTATCATATCCCCTCTAAAGTCCAGTCCGGAGACCTGGTGGACCGACCTGAAGAAGAGCGGATGATGGGTGATCAGCAGGTCGGCTTTGTGGTTCAGAGCCTCCTGTACCACATCGGGCCGAGGGTCCACGGCGCACCAGATCCGTCTGACTGGCCAGGAGGGATCTCCTGCCACCAACCCTGGATGGTCCCAGTCCTCTGCGTAATCCAAGGGGTAGAGCCCCTCCAGCAAATCCACCACCTGGCCCAAAGGCACCGAAGGCCTCTGAACCTCATCCTGTTCATCAGGCATGACGATCCCTCCTCGGATTCTGTTGGGCCCAGGCCACCCCATGTCAGGTCAGTGAGCAGCCAGCTCCCAGTCCTGGCCGATGCCAGTGGACACGTCCAGGGGCACCGCCAATTCAACGGCATGTTCCATGGAATCCTTGACCAGCTTGGTTGCCTTGTCGGTCTCGCCTGGAGCGATCTCCACCAGCAGTTCATCGTGGATCTGCAGGGAGATGCGGCTCTTCAGCCCCTGATCGGACAATGCACGGCTGGCCTTGATCATGGCGATCTTCATGATGTCGGCAGCTGAGCCCTGGATGGGCGCATTCAATGCGGCCCTCTCGGCGGCTTCGCGAGTGGGACGACGCTTGGAGCGCAGCCCGGGGAAGTAGCGTCGCCGGCCGAACATGGTCTCGGTGTAGCCCTTCTCCCGCGCATCGGCCACCAGGGACTCCAGGTACTCATGGACCTTGCCGAAGGTTGCAAAGTACTTGGCACGCAGCACGTCGGCCGCTGCCGGGCTGATCTTGAGCTGCTGGGCCAGGCCATAGGTGCTCAGCCCATAGGCCAAGCCGTAGCTCATGGCCTTCACATGGGAGCGCTGGTCCCCGGTGACCTCCTCCATGGGGATGTCATAGACCAGGCTGGCCACGTACCGATGGAAGTCAGCGCCAGACTTGAAGGCGTCGATCAGGGCCTGATCCCCGGAAAGATGGGCCATGATCCGCAGCTCCACCTGGGAGTAGTCCGAGGAGAGCAGCGCCTCGTACCCGCTACCAGGTATGAAGGCCGAACGAATCTCGCGGCCCCGGGCATCCCTGTTGGGAATGTTCTGCAGGTTGGGATCGACCGAGCTCAGCCGACCAGTGGCGGCCACGGTCTGCTCGTAGGTGGTATGCAGCCGCCCATCCCGGGGATTGACCGCCTCGCGCAGGGTCTGCACAATCTGCTTGAGCTTGTTGGTCTCCCTGTGCTTGAGCAGCGCACCCAGGAAATCGTTGGCCCGCTCATTGTTGACCGATTTGATGTAGAGGTCCTGCAGGACCGAGACGTTGGTCGAATAGGATCCGGTCTTGGTCCTGTGGGTGGGCACCAGGCCCATGTCATCGAAGAGCACCTTGCTCAGCTGCTTGGGGCTCTGCAGGTTGACACGGCTGCCAGCCTTATCCCAGGCGATTTCCTGAGCCTGACGGGCCTCAGCGGCAAACCGGTCATGCATCTCTTTCAGACGGGCATCGTCCACCTTGGCGCCCTCGGTCTCCATCTGCGCCAGGACTGCGGAGGTGGGCAGCTCTATGGTGCGCAGCAGGCCGTACTGGTGACGCTCGTCCATCAGCTCCTGCAGGCGCTCGGAGACCATCATGACGTACTGCGCCTGGCGCAGAATCCGAGTCCCCCGCCGACGTTCGTCCTCATCCTCTCGCCCATCCAAGGCCAGAGCTCCCTGAGTCGCCTCAGGCTCCTCCTCTACGGGGATGGCCAGGAAATGGGCGACGGCCTGTTCCAGATTGTCGGCATGGAAATCAGGCTCAGCCAGATAGCCTGCCAGATTGGTGTCGAACAGTGGCAGGGGCATGTGCAACCCCTGGCTCTCCAAAAAGTGCAAATGTTCCTTGTAACCATGGACCACACAGGTGCCGATCCGCTGGTCAATCAGCTCCTGGATGGCCGCGCGCATGTCTTCGTCAATGTCTTCCGCCATGAGGACCAGACCGTGGCCGTCCATGGAGAGAATGGCCAGCTCCTCCAGGCCGTAGTCGCCATGCTTGGCCCAGCCGATGGCATGGAGAACCCAGTGCGCCTTCATGGCCTCGCTGCAGCGCATGGCGTTCTGGTCGGTATCGCCGATGTCCTTGATTTTGTCCAGGGAATCGGCCATGGCCTTGACATGGTCAGCCGACCGTCGGCAAAGGGCCTTGTCCGGCAGATGCTTCTCGCACCAGTCCCGCAGCTGGTCGGCGGACTCCGCCTTATCGCGCTCAGGCTGTGTGAACTCCTCCTGCTTGTTGCTGACATCGACCAGTGCCGAGGCTGAAGAGTAATCGTAATCGGCAACCGTGTTGAATCCGCGCAGGATCTTCTTTCGGGTCTGTGGACCGAACTGCAACTGCTCGAAGATGGGCAGGACCTGATCCGTATGGATGGTGCCGAAACGCAGGTCCTCCACCTTCACGCCCAGGTCAAGGTCGCGAACCAGGGCGTTGACCTTTCGGTTAAGCCGCACCTGGTCGGCGTTCTCCGCCAGGGCCTGACCCTTCTTGCCGCCTATCTCATCGGCGTGCTCCAGAATGGAATCCAGCGATCCGTACTTGTTGATCCACTTGGCGGCGTAACCGTCGCCCACGCCCGGTACGCCAGGAATGTTGTCGGCTCCCTCGCCGCGCATGGCGGCCAGATCCGGGTACTGCTGCGGGGTCACCTTGTAGCGATCCATGATGGCCTGAGGCGTCATGTGCTTGAGGTTCTTGAAGTGGTGACCCGGGTAGAGCACGGTGATGTTGTCATCCACCAGCTGGAAGGCATCCCTGTCCCCGGACAGGACCAGGGTCTTGAACCCGGCCTGCTCCCCCATGGTGGCCAGCGTGCCGATGATGTCGTCGCCCTCGTAACCGGGCTTTTCGATATAGGTGATGCCCAGACCTTTGAGCAGGTCCTGGATCAGGGGCAGCTGGCTCAGCAGTTCCTTGGGAGCAGCCTCACGGGTACCCTTGTACTGGGGCAGCATGGCATTGCGGAAGGTGCCGCCCTTGACGTCAAAGGCCACGCCCATATGAGTGGGCTTCTCCTTGGCCATGACATCCGCCAGCATGGTGGCAAAGCCCCACACCGCGTTGGTGGGCTGCCCTGTCGAGGTGGTGAAACTCTCGACGGGAAGGGCATAGAAGGCCCGGAAGGCCAGCGAATGTCCATCGACGACCAGCAGGGTGCGGCCGTCCTTGTCCTGATTCTTCGTCTGGTCTTCCATGGGAGGGCTAGCGGTCGTTCTGGTTGGCCACGTTGTTGATGACCACGTCGGCCACCTCCTGCATGGTCAGCCTACGGTCCATGGAGGTCTTCTGAATCCAACGGAAGGCCTCGGACTCGGTCATCCCCATGCTCTCCATGAGCAGGCCCTTGGCCCGGTCCACCCGCTTGCGGGCCTCGAAACGGGCCTTCATATCGGTGACCTCGTCCTTCAGGGCGTTGATCTGGTCAAAGCGGGAAATAGCCACCTCAAGGGCCGGCAGCAGCTTTTCCGGAGCGAAGGGCTTGACCACGTAAGCCATGGCTCCTGCATCAGCCGCCTTCTCGACCAGGCTCTGCTGGGAGAACGCCGTCAGCATAACCACCGGGGCCAGGTTCTCCTTGCCAATCTCAGTGGCGGCGGTGATACCGTCAGTGCCGGGCATCTTCACATCCATAACCACTACGTCGGGCCTCAGCTCGCGAGTCAGATCAATGGCCTCCTGGCCGCTGGCCGCCTGGCCGACTACGTCATAGCCGGCATCCTCGAGAGCTTCAACGGTATCGAGCCTGATCAAAGCCTCATCCTCCGCCACAACCACGGTCCGCCCTTCGGGGGAATCGCTGCGGTTCTTACTCTCTGAAGCCACTTTCAACCTCGTTTCCTGAAAGTCCATCCGATCTTCACCGAAAATCGATGAGGGGCGGATGGGGTTCGCTTTATCGTGCCCCCGGTGAGACTCGAACTCACACTGCACGGATTTTGAGGCCGTTTCCTCTACCAATTGGGATACGGGGGCTTTTCATTACCACAGAGAATCTACCATACTTTGGCGACGACGCAAGGTTATTCGTGTTGAATCTGCCTTAGAATGAAGACAGTTATGTATACAGGCACATCAGCAGTCGAAGGAGAGCATGATGACCACTCAGATCTATCGACGGTTCGATCCTTGGCGCACCTCCCCCGTCCAGGAGAAGGCCCGCAAGCAAATTATGGACAGCCACTACTTCAGCGTCGACAGGGTCACCTTTGAATCAAGCGACAATCAGACCTTCGATCGCAGCATCGTCAGTGAGAAGCACGGGGATACCATCGCCGTCCTGGCCATCACCGACGACGGAAGGATACCCCTGGTCGAGCAGTACCGTCTGCCTACCCACCGTTGGACCCTTGAGCTGCCGGCCGGCCATCCGCTCAACGACACAGAAGCCCCCATCGATGTAGCCACCAGACGACTGCGCGAGGAGGCCGGATACAAGGCTGCCTCCTTTAACCAGTTCGCAAGGTTCATCAACACCCCCAGCTTCTCCACGCAGCACACGACGCTCTTCTATGCCGAAGGCCTGACCCCGGTCCAGCCTGCCAGCCTGGCACCAGAGACCCCCCACCAGAATGTGCGGCTCTTCACTGTGGATGAGGCCTATGACATGGTGATTGCAGGGACCATACTGGACGCCAAGACCACCATCGCCATCCTGCGGGCAAAGATTGGACTGTCCGACCTGCACTGAGACAGGAACCCTCACATAGCGAACCGGTGGCCTCTCCCCTACCTTTGCAGGCGGGGGAAAGACCACCGGTTCGTTGTGTATTAGTGCCGAGCCAATCTAACGGCCAGCCGCCCGACTGACTCAATCGACAGCAAGGCGGGAGACCGGAGAATCAGTCGTTGGCGCCAACCGTGTGCACGTAGATGCAGTCGGTGTTTCCTGGCTCATACTCGCCCTGGGCGCTGCTGAGCACCACCAGGCAATCGCCGTCGGAGACCTTGCCCTGCTTCTTCAGGGTGGAGTCCACGAAGGACATGAGGCCTGCACGGTTGAAGTCGTGGTAGTCCTGCTCGCACATGAAGGCCTCAGTGCCCCAGCTCAGGGCCAGCCAATGATAGGTATGCTCATCGGTGGTCAGCGCATAGATGGGGGCAGCCGGGCGTTCGCGGGAGACGCGGTGCACGGTGTTGCCGGTCTGAGTGAAGGCCACGATGGCCTTGGCATTGATCTTGTCGGCCAGGTCCACAGCAGCGGAGGAGACGGCACCGGAGTTGGACATGTCCAGGTTGTGCATATCCGGGATGCGGTCGAACCCGTGGGTGGTGGCGTACTCGGAAATCCGGGCCATGGTGGAAACCGTGGTGTCGGGATAATCACCCACGGCGGTCTCGTTGGAGGTCATGGTGGCGTCGGCGCCGTCCAGGACGGCGTTGGCGCAGTCGGAGGCCTCGGCACGGCTGGGAATGGGCGAATGAACCATGGAGCCCAAGACCTCAGTGGCGACAATGACCGGCTTGGCGTACTGACGGGCCAGCTCGATGCAGCGCTTGGTCACCAGGG
Organism: Bifidobacterium sp. 7101; assembly: GCF_000499285.1. Classification (GTDB taxonomy): domain Bacteria; phylum Actinomycetota; class Actinomycetes; order Actinomycetales; family Bifidobacteriaceae; genus Bombiscardovia; species Bombiscardovia apis_A. The sequence goes on along the minus strand of NZ_AWUN01000003.1, from coordinate 160,091 downwards.
GAACCTGCTCGAAGGGCATCTCCACGGCCATGTCACCGCGGGCCACCATGATGCCGTCGAAGGCCTTGACGATCTCCTCCAGGTTCTCAACGGCCTGGGGCTTCTCGATCTTGGCCACGATGGGGATGCGGCGACCCTCCTCGTCCATGATCTCATGGGCGCGGTCGATGTCGGTGGCGAAGCGGACGAAGGACATGGCGATGATGTCGGCGCCGGTGCGGATGCCCCAGCGCAGGTCCTCCTCGTCCTTGGGGGTCAGTGCCGGCAGGCTCACGGCCACGCCGGGCAGGTTGATGCCCTTGTGGGAGGAGACCGGACCAGCCACGACCACCTTGGTGTGGACCTGGTTGCCCTCGACCTTGGTGACCTCCAGACGGACCTTGCCGTCGTCGATCAGGATGGGATCGCCGGGATGGCAGTCACCAGGCAGACCCTTGAAGGTAGTGGAGGTGATGTGCTCGTCACCCTCGACATCGTCGGTGGTGATGGTGAACTCCTGGCCCTCCTTGAGGATGACCTTGTCTTCGCCCTGCTCGTTCTTCTTGAACCAACCGCAACGGATCTTGGGACCCTGCAGATCGACCAGGGCCGCCACGTTGCGTCCAGTCTCCTTGCTGGCCTGACGCACGTTGTTGTAAACCTTGAGGTGATCCTCGGGGGTGCCATGGGACCGGTTGAGCCTGGCTACATCCATGCCGGCCTTGACCAGCTTGGTGATGTTTTCCAGCGACTCCGAAGCCGGCCCGATGGTATCGACGATCTTGGCTTTGCGCATATGCTACCTGCCTGTTCTTTTTTCTTACTTACCGTTCTATTGTACAGACTCAAGCCGATGTGAACCAGTATTTCCCGTTAGCGCTAACAATCCTTGTGGCTCAAGGGATTGTCAATCACTTTTCTCCCTGTGAAGCTGATTCAAGGGACTGATGGCGGCTCTTGAGCAATGAGGCCAGGGCGGCTATGCCGATGGCCAGGACGATGACCAGCAGGGATGCCCAGGTCGGTATCTCCGGCACGGCTTCCAGGGGCCGTCCTCCATTGATAAAGGGCAAAGTGTTGCCGTGCAGAGCCTCCATGATCAGCTTGACCCCGATGAAGGCCAGGACCACAGACAGCCCCAGGGGCAGATACTCCAGCTTGTCCAGCAGGGATCCCAACAGGAAGTAGAGCTGCTGAAGGCCCAGCAGGGCGAAGACATTGGAGGTGAAGACGATGAAGGGATCCTTGGTAAGTCCGAAGATGGCCGGAATGGAGTCGAAGGCGAACATGACATCAGTGGTGCCGATGGCCAGGAAAACCACCAGCATGGGTGTGAAGTAGCGTTTGCCCTCAAAGGTGGTCCGCAGACGCTCACCGTCGTAATGGCTGGTGATGGGGATGACCCGGCGCAGGACCCTGATCAGCCCGTTCTCGTGGTACTCCTCCTTCTCGCCCCGGCTGGAGACCATATTCCAAGCGGTATAGAGCAGAAAGAAGCCGAAGATGAAGAAGACCCAGGTGAAGCGGGTGATCAGCGCTGTCCCGGCCAGGATGAAGACACCGCGTAGCAGCAGGGCGATGGTGATGCCGACGCTGAGCACATAGCGCTGAAGACGCAGGGGCACGGCGAAATTGCCCATGATGATCACGAAAACAAAGAGGTTATCGATACTGAGCGAATACTCGGTCAGCCAACCCGAGTAGAACTCGATGGCCGGCTTGGATCCGGCAACCTTCCAGATCAGTGCACCGAAAATCAGGGCCATGACCACGAAGAAGCCGATGTGCCGCACGCATTCACCGGTCGAGGGCACATGTGGCCGACGTCCGATCACCAGAAGATCGACTACGAAGAAGACGGCCAGCACAACCAGGCTCACAACCATGAACGGCAGAGGTGTCTCGGACATATCACCTGACTTTAGCTGCAAGATATGACGTGCCATCTCCCTGGTCCGCGTGTCTGAACAACCGCACAGAGCGGGGTTTACAGGACGGGTCTGTGATGCTCTTGCCTGACATCACAGACCCGAAGCATGGCCGGTATGGTCTACTGGCCAAGGCCTCCTCCAAGCCAAGGGCCGGACTTACTTTTTGGCCTCGGTCATCTGCCGCAGCTCCTTCTTCAGATCCTTGATTTCATCGCGCAGACGGGCTGCGAGCTCGAACTGCAGCTGTTGCGCAGCCGTGTGCATCTGGTCGCTCAGCTGACGGATCAGATCGGCAAGGTCCTGTGCCGGCAGACCGGCCTGGAGGATCTCCTGATGCCGTTTGTCGGCCTCCTCCTTGTCGTAGAGGGGCACACCCAGGTGGGAGTTGCCGGCCTTGTTGGCATTGCGGTAGCCGCCCGCAAGCAGTGTCTGGGTGTCCACATCCTCCTTGGCCAGCATGTCGTTGACGTCGCTGATCTTCTTGATCAACGGCTTGGGATCCACGCCGTGCTCCTTGTTGTAGGCGATCTGCTTGGCCCGGCGACGGTTGGTCTCGCTGATGGCCTTGTCCATGGAGTCGGTGACCTCGTCGGCGTACATGATGACCTTGCCGGACACGTTTCGGGCCGCACGGCCGATGGTCTGGATCAGTGAGCGGTAGGAGCGCAGGAAGCCCTCCTTGTCCGCATCCAGAATGGCCACCAGGGAGACCTCGGGAAGGTCCAGCCCCTCACGCAGGAGGTTGATGCCCACGATGACGTCGATCTTGCCCTCGCGTAGCTCGCGTAGGAGTTCCACCCTCCTCAGGGTGTCCACGTCAGAGTGCAGGTACTCCACCTTGATGTCACGCTCAAGCAGATAGTCGGTCAGGTCCTCGGCCATCTTCTTGGTCAGCGTGGTCACCAGGACCCGCTCGTGACGGGCCACTCGGGTCTTGATCTCGTCCAGGAGGTCGTCCACCTGGCCCTTGACAGGCCTTACCTCCACCTCGGGATCCAGGAGGCCAGTGGGCCGGATGACCTGCTCCACCACCCCGTCGGACAGGCCCATCTCATAGTCGCCCGGCGTTGCCGACAGGTAGACCGTCTGGCCAACCTTGTCCAGAAACTCGGGCCACTTCAGCGGACGGTTGTCCATGGCCGAGGGCAGACGGAAACCGTGCTCAACCAGGGTCCGCTTGCGGCTGGCATCCCCCTCGTACATGGCTCCGATCTGGGGAACGGTCACGTGGGACTCGTCGATGACCAGCAGGAAGTCGTCAGGGAAAAAGTCCAACAGGGTGTGGGGCGGCGTCCCGGGTTCGCGCCCGTCGAAGTGGCGGGAGTAGTTCTCCACTCCGGAGCAGGTGCCGATCTGGGTGAGCATCTCCAGATCGTAGGTGGTGCGCATGGTCAGCCTCTGGGCCTCCAGCTCCTTGCCCTGCTTGCGCAGCTGGCCCACACGCCAATCCAGCTCCTCCTTGATGGTCTTCAGGGCGCGCTCCATCCGCTCGGGACCGGCCACATAGTGGGAGGCAGGGAAGATGTGCACGGAGGTCTCATGGGCAATCTCGTCCCCAGTCAGCGGGTGCAGGGTGGAGATGCGGTCGATCTCGTCGCCGAAGAACTCAATGCGGACGGCCAGCTCCTCATAGACGGGGATGATCTCGACCGTGTCGCCGCGCACGCGGAAGGTGCCTCGCGTGAAGGCGATGTCGTTGCGCTTGTACTGCATGTCCACGAATTTGCGCAGCAGGTCGTCCCGGTTGATCCGGTCCCCCTCGTGCAGGAAGAGCATGCGACCGGCGTACTCCTCGGGCGTGCCCAAGCCGTAGATGCAGGAGACGGTGGCCACCACCACACAGTCCCGTCTGGTCAGCAGATTGGCTGTGGCAGCGTGCCGAAGCCGCTCCACGTCGTCGTTGATGTTGGAGTCCTTCTCAATGTAGGTATCTGTTTGAGGAATGTAGGCCTCAGGCTGGTAGTAGTCGTAGTAGGAGACGAAGTAGGAGACCGCATTGTCGGGCATGAGCTCGCGGAACTCGGCGCAGAGCTGGGCGGCCAGGGTCTTGTTGGGTTCCAGAATCAGGGTGGGCCGCTGCAGGCGCTCGATCAGCCAGGCCGTGGTCGCGGTCTTGCCGGTGCCGGTGGCGCCCATGAGCACCACATCGTTCTCGCCATTCTCGATCCGGGTGGCCAGTTCCTCGATGGCCTCTGGCTGGTCGCCGGAGGGCTTATAGGGAGACTTGACCACGAAGGGCTTGTCGGTCCGCTCAATGTTGAACCCCATGAAACTCCCTTCCAGGATGCGTCATTCGCCCAAGGCTCCTCAGTCGCTGTGCGAGGACCCCTAGGCCAAGGTCTTTAGCTCTTCGTATATTCTATCAACAGACTCGAACATTTGTTCGATAGGCTGGGATCCGTCCACCAGCAGATCGGCCTGAGCACGTCGCAAACTGCTGCTGGTCTGGGAATCTATGCGTTCAACAGCCTGGCTTTTGGTCATATGCCGCTGATTCACCATACGCGCAATCCTCACCTGGCTTGGAGTCTCCACCAACAGGACCCTGTCGAAATGAAAAGGAATGGCTGAGCCTACCTCGGTCAGCAGGGGCACCTCATGGACCACCACCTCGGAACCCTCCAGCCAGGGCTGCTCGGCCTTGGCAGCCAGGTCATAGACCAGCGGATGGATGATCTCGTCCAGGTCCCTGCGACCCCTGTCGGCCGTCGGCCCGCCGAAGACCCGTGCCGCCAAGGCTGACCTGTCCACTCCTCCCCGGCCGTCCCCGCAGTCTGAGCCGAAACGCTCCAAAACCGGCCCCACGCCGGGCCCGCCCGGAGCGATGGCCTCGTGAGAGAGCTGGTCATAATCGATGACCCTGGCCCCGTCCTGAGCAAGCCGAGCCGCCACCGTGCTCTTGCCGGCCGCAATCCCGCCGGTCAATCCCACACGTATCATCCCAACCTCCCACGTATACCTTATGACAGCAGATACAAATGAAGGGGCCCGACCGAGGCCGGACCCCTCCATTCACCGCTTAATGCTCACTTCTTTTCCTTGAGCAGCTGCTCGCGCAGGGCGGCCAGCTGGTCGTCGGAGGCCAAGGTGCCCTCGGAGCTGGACTCCGAGCTGTAGTTGGTGGTCTCCTCGGAGTTCTGACGGCGAGAGCGCGAACCGGAGGCAGGCGCCTGGGAGGACCGGCTGTCCTCGGCGGCCGAAGCCTCGGCGTTCTCCAGCTCCTTGGCCACGAAGGCCTTGTGCTGCTCCCAGAGGTCGTGGGCGGCCGCATACTGGGACTCCCACTCCTCCCGCTGCTTCTCGTAGCCGGCAATCCACTCGTTGCTCTCGGGGTCGAAGCCCTCGGGGTACTTGTAGTTGCCTTCCTCGTCGTATTCGGCAGGCATGCCGTAGATGGCCGGATCGAAGTCCTCGGAGGTCGGGTCGACGGAGTCGTCGGCCTGCTTGAGGGACAGGGAGATGCGGCGGCGATCCAGATCGACGTCGATGACCTTGACGAAGATCTCCTCGCCCTGCTTGACCACGGTCTCGGGGTTCTCCACATGGCGGTTGGCCAGCTCGGAGATGTGGACCAGGCCCTCGATACCGTCCTCGACGGAGACGAAGACGCCGAACTGCACGATCTTGGTGACCTTGCCCTTGACGATCTGTCCGGGCACGTGGGTCCGGGCGAAACGCTGCCAGGGATCTTCCTGGGTGGCCTTGAGGGACAGCGAGATGCGCTCGCGGTCCATATCGACATCCAGCACCTCGACGGTGACCTTGTCGCCCACCTTGACGACCTCGCTGGGGTGATCGATGTGCTTCCATGAGAGCTCGGAGACGTGGATCAGGCCGTCCACACCGCCCAGGTCGACGAAGGCGCCGAAGTTGACGATGGAGCTGACCGTACCCTCGCGGATCTGGCCCTTCTTGAGCTGGGCCATGAAGGTCTCGCGCACCTCGGACTGGGTCTCCTCCAGGTACTGGCGGCGGGAGAGGACCACGTTGTTGCGGTTCTTGTCCAGCTCCAGAATCTTGGCCTTGATCTTCTGCCCGATGTAGGGAGACAGGTCGCGCACGCGGCGCATCTCGACCAGGGATGCGGGCAGGAAGCCACGCAGGCCGATGTCGACGATGAGTCCGCCCTTGACGGCCTCGATAACGGTGCCCTCAACGACGCCGTCAGCATCCTTGATCTTCTCGATGTCGCCCCAGGCGCGCTCGTACTGGGCACGCTTCTTGGACAGGATCAGACGACCTTCCTTGTCCTCCTTGGTGACGACCAGAGCCTCGATGGTGTCACCGACCTGGACCACATCGTCGGGATCGACATCCTTCTTGATGGAAAGCTCGCGGGAGGGAATCACGCCCTCGGTCTTGTAGCCGATGTCCAGCAGAACCTCGTCATGGTCGATCTTAACGACCGTCCCCTCGACCAGATCCCCATCGTCGAAGTTCTTGATGGTGGAATCGACTGCCTTGATGAAGTCTTCCTCGGACCCGATGTCATTGACCGCGACCTGGGGGACTTCCTTCTTGTTCTCTGCCATTAATTAAATTGTTTCTTGTATAGTTGGTGGATATTTTTTCCGTATTGAGTTATGCGTTCCCGCCGACAGGCGCGAACATTCTCCATGATAGGAGACACCACGGTCATTGTCGCCGGGAGACCTCGGGCGTGTCGCAGGCAGGGATTCCGGCGGCCCGCTCAGCGGATTCGACCACATTGACCAGGAGCATGGCCCGGGTCATGGGCCCCACCCCGCCGGGATTGGGCGTATAGGCGGATGCAGACAGCCTGGCGGCCGGATCGATGTCGCCCTTGATTCGCCAGCGCCCCTCCTGCTGATCCCAAATCCGGGAGACACCTACATCCACCAGGACGGCACCCTGGCGAACCTGGTCCGCGCCAACCAGCCCGGCTTGTCCCACGGCTGCGATGATCACGTCAGCCCTGCGCAGATGGGCGTCAACATTCCTGGTGCGGGTATGGCAGAGGGTCACGGTGGCATCCACCCCGCGGTTGGTCAGGAGCAGTCCGATGGTGCGGCCCACGGTCAATCCGCGGCCCAACACGCAGACCTCCTTGCCGGTCAGGTCAATCCCGTAATGGTCCAGCAGGTGCAGGATCCCCCGCGGGGTGCAGGGCAGGGGGGTCCGCATCCGGCCGTCGGTATGCAGGACCAGCTGGCCCAGGTTGTATGGATGCATGCCGTCGGCGTCCTTGGCCGGATCGATACGATCGATGATCTCCGTGGGATCCACGCCCTCGGGCAGGGGCAGCTGGACGATGTAACCAGTGCAGTCGGGATCATGGTTGAGCTGATCCACCGCAGCAAGAATCCGCTCCTTGCCGGCATCGGCGGGCAAATCGATCCTAATCGACCGGATACCCACCTGGCTGCAGTCCCGATGCTTGCCCTCTACATATTTGAGCGAGCCGGGGTCCTCCCCCACCAGAATGGTCCCCAAACCAGGAGTACGTCCCATGGCCGTCAGCCTCGCCACGCGAGCGCGCAGGTCCTCCTTGAGTTCCGCGGCCGCCGCCTTGCCGTCCAGTTTCACTGCAGTCAATACATCTCCATCATCCAAGCGGGCGCAAACCCTTGCCGAAGTCGTCTGGGCCAGACTAGCGCAGATTCCTCCCCGACAGGAACCGCCGTCCAAGAGCCGGTCTGCAAGACTCGGCTGATCAGGTTGCAAGCTGTCCCCTCCCCAGCGATAATGAGAATCATGCTCAATAAGAGCAGAACCGTCAAATGGAACTCCTGCCAAGAAGGACGCCATGGATAAGGACACGGATAAAACATCCACGCAGGCCTGCATCGTCTTCGACCATGCCGCCATCCGCCGATCCGGTCGACTGATCTGGTCGGAGGGGACCTTCACCATTCCCTCGGGGACCGTGACCGCCATCGTGGGAACCAACGGCACCGGCAAGACCAGCATGATGCAGGCCGAGCTGGGTCTGCTCCCCCTGGATGCCGGCAGTCTGCAGGTCCTGGGGCAGCCGGCCGGCCAGGCCAACGACCGTATCGGCTACGTGCCACAGAGTTACACCTCGGACATCGACTCCAATCTGACGGCCGAACAGTCCGTCCTGCTGGGGCTGACCGGCACCCGCTTCGGCATCCACCCCGTCACCCGGCAGGACCGCGAGCGCGCCAGAAAGGCCATGCGCTTCGTCGGCGTGGAGGACAGGGCCCACCTGCGTCTGTCCCAGCTCTCCGGAGGCCTGCGCCAGCGGGTGGCCATCGCCCAGGCCCTGGTCTGCGATCCTGATCTGCTCATGCTGGACGAACCCCTGGCCAATCTGGACCTGGCCGGGCAGCGGGCCACCGTCCACCTGCTGGCACAGCTCAACAGCCGTCTGGGCATGACCATCCAGGTGGTGGCCCATGACCTGAACATGCTGCTGCCTGTGCTGACGGGGGCGGTCTACCTGCTGGACGGACATCCCCACTACGCCCGTATGGACGACGTGCTGGACTCGGACCTGCTCACCCACCTCTACGGCACCAAGGTGGAGGTGGTCACCACTCCCCAGGGGGACATGTTCGTGGCCCCCGACATGGACGAGCCGATTGGCCCCGTCCACAATCGCTATCAACCCAGCCAGGTGGCCCGCCTGCACGGGACGGACCGGGAAAGGACCTCATGACTACACCAGTCTTCGACCCTCATTGGACGGAGATCCTCGCCGCCCCCTTCATGCGCAACGCCATGGTGGCTGGATTGTGCATCGCCGTGGCCGCCGGTGCCATGGGCTACTTCACCATTGCCAGGCACTCCACCTTCGCCGCCCACGCCCTGGCCCACATCGGCCTGCCCGGCGCCACGGGTGCCGTCCTGCTGGGACTGCCGGTCTCTGCCGGCATGGGCCTGTTCGCCCTGGGCGGGGCGCTGGTCATCGGAGCCCTGGGAAAGCGGGCCTCCCAGCGGGAGATCGCCACGGGCACGGTCCTGGCCTTCGCCACCGGCCTGGGGCTCTTCTTCGCCAGGATGTCCAGTTCGGCCTCCCAGCAGATGCAGGCCATCCTCTTCGGATCCATCCTGACCGTCACCCGGGGCCAGGTCGTCGGCTTCATAATCTTCGATGCAATCCTGCTGATCCTGCTGGCCCTGATCTACCGGCCCCTGCTCTTCAGCTCCCTGGACGAGCAGGTGGCCCAGGCCCGCGGCGTGCCCATCGGGCTGATGAACCTGACCTTTATGGCCATCATGGCCGGGGTCATCACCATCGCCGTGCCGGCAGTGGGGACCCTGCTCATCTTCGCCCTGGTCGTCACCCCGGCGGCCACGGCCAACATCCTGGTGGCCTCTCCCCTGCGGGCCATGCTTCTGTCGGGATTGATCTGTCTGGTTTCCATCTGGGGAGGCCTGGTCATTTCAGCCATGGTGCCGGCCCCTCCCAGCTTCATCATCGTGACCCTGTCCACCCTCTTCTGGGCTCTGGCCAAGGGATGGGCGGCCTTGCGCGCCTGATGCCGGTCAGCCGACAAGGGCGGTGGCCATGACGGCGATGCCTTCGTTGTGGCCGGTAAAGCCCATACCATCAGTGGTGGTGGCGGTCAACCGAACCGGGGCCCCGACGGCCTGGCTCATGGCCTGCTGGGCCAGGTGACGGCGGGAGGCGATTCTGGGACGCTGACCGACGATGACCAGGGAGGCGTTGAGCAGCCTGCGACCATGCTCGTGCAGGCAGGCCACGGTCTTCTCCAGCATGGCCGCCCCATGCATGCCCGCTCCGGGTGCCTGCGCTCCCAGGCCAAACAGGGTGCCGATGTCACCCAGGTCGGCGGCTGACAGGATGGCATCAATCAGGGCATGGGCGGCCGCATCGCCGTCAGAATCACCCAGCAGGCCGGGAGTTCCGTCATTCCAGGACAGACAGGCCAACCAGAGGGGACGCCCGCCAGTCGGGTCGAAGCGATGGGCGTCAAAGCCCAGTCCGACGCTTGGATGGCCCATGACCGGATCCGGCCTCAGCGCTTGCCCTTGGTCTTACCCTTGCCCTTGTTCTTGGCGGCCTCCTGGGCCACCCGTGCCAGGGTCTTGGAAGCCGGCTCCTTGGGGGACTTGGTATGGTGCTTGTCGTCACCGGGCATGGGCTCCGCATAGCCCAGGTTGACGTCCAACAAGCGTTGGGCCTCGTCCTCGTCCAGCTTCTCGGACAGGGCGATCTCGGAAGTCAGAATCTTGCGGGCCTTGATCAGCATCCGCTTCTCGCCCGCCGACAGCCCGTGCTCGTCCACGTCGCGCTGGGAGAGGTCTCGCACCACCTCGGCGATCTTGTTGACCTCGCCGGTGGCGATCTTCTCCACGTTCAGCTTGTAGCGGCGGGACCAGTTCATCTCCTTCTCCTCGACCACCGGAGTGCGCAGGATTTCGAAGACCTTGGCCACCGCCTTGGCGTCGACGATGTCCCTGACGCCCACCTTGGCCGCGTTCTCGACGGGGACGTTGATGACCAGCCCATCAGAGGAAAGTACGGACAGCTGCAGGTACTTGCGGGTGACGCCCTTGACGGTCCGTTCGGTGATGGCATCCACCCTGGCGGCCCCATGACGCGGATAGACGACCATGTCACCGACCTTGTAACCCATATGTCCTCCAGAACGAGTCGATAAAATACCATATAATAATGTCATTGCGCATGGACTTGCCGACGGGGCCCGGAGGCGACGCGATTCTCCGCGAGCACACTTCCCCTGGAAGCTCTGAAGACTATTCTGGAAGAAACGACGGTGGTGGAACGAATGCCGACAAGGCTCCACCCCGCATGACGAGCATCGTTTTGCGGATCAGTGATCGAAAACAGAGGTAGGCATGATCAAAAACACAAGCCGCTACACTACACCCAGCACCATCCTGGTGGTTGAGGACGAACCCACCCTGGCCACCGCCATCGCCCAGCGCATCACCGCCGAAGGGTGGACGGCACGGGTGGCCTCGGACGGTGCCAGCGCCGTGCAGGCCGCATCCCAGATCAAACCCGACCTGGTCATCATGGACATCATGCTGCCCATCATGGACGGACTGGAGGCCACCAAGCGGATTGTGGCCGAGCGACCGGTGCCGGTGCTGATTCTGACTGCCCGGGACGACGAGGCCGACAAGGTGACCGGCCTGGGTGCCGGGGCCGACGACTACATGACCAAGCCCTTCTCCATGCGCGAGCTGATCGCCCGCTGCAAGGCCCTTCTGCGTCGGGTGGAGCGAGCCAAGGTCATCGCCAAGAACTCCGAGAACGAGAAGGTGCTGGACTTCGGCTCCCTGGTCATCGACCCGGCCCAGCGCATCGTGACCCTGCGCGGGGAGCAGATTCACCTGACCCCCACCGAATTCGACCTGCTGGCCACGCTGGCCCGTCGGCCCAAGTCCGTGCTCACCCGCGAGAAGCTGCTGGAGGAGGTCTGGGACTGGGTGGATGCCTCGGGCACCAGGACGGTGGACTCCCACGTCAAGGCTCTGCGCCATAAGCTGGGTTCACAGATGATTCGCACCGTGCATGGTGTGGGCTACGCCTTCGAACCGCCCGAGGACCAGGAACAGGACCAGGACCAGCGGTAACGGCCGCGGATGCACACCATGAGCAAGGACGGCAAAAGCCGGCGTAAGGGACCAGGTCTGAGTGTGCGGGTGGACCGCGAACGACCCATCGGATCCTTCGCCTCATTGAAGGTGGAGCTGAGCGTCCTGATCATCATCTCCACAGCCATCGCCTTCGTCATGGCCTGGTTCCTGCTGAAGATGGGCTGGAGCGGCTGGATTGCCATGCCGCTGACCCTGGTGGTGGCCCTGGGGATTACCTACTTCTTCTCCCGGGGGCTCACCGCTCCCCTGCGGCAGATGCGGGACGCGGCCGAGGCCATGGCCGACGGGGACTACACGGTCCGGGTCCACGCCACCACGACCAGCCATGACGAGGTCGGACTCCTGGCCCAGTCCTTCAACGAGATGGCCGAGGAGCTCCAGCACGCCGACCAGATGCGCCGGGACATGGTGGCCAATGTCAGCCACGAGCTGCGCACCCCCGTCTCGGCCCTGCAGGCCATGGTGGAGAACATGGCGGACGGGGTGACCGAGCCCACGCCAGCCAACCTGGAGGGGATCCTGGAGCAGACCCACCGCCTGTCCGACCTGATCGCCTTCCTGCTGGACCTGTCGAGGATGGAGGCCGGGGCCGCCAGCCTGCAGATCGAGGACTTCGACTTCGGGGACTTCATCGACGAGACCCTCCAGCCCCTGGCCATAGCCGACGCCGGGCACGCCCACGACATCCAGGTGGACCTGGAGAAGGGGCTGAGAATGGAGGGCGACCAGGACCGGCTGCGTCAGCTCTTCACCAACGTCATCAGCAACGCCCTGAAGCACTCGGCCGACGGCACCACGGTGCTGATCCAGGCCCACGAGGATCGGCAGCAGGAGACCATAGTCACCAACGTGGTCAACTTCGGCTCGCAGATACCCCCCGAGGCCCGCACCGACATCTTCAGGCGCTTTGTCAAGGGCAAGGCCGGGCCTGGCACGGAGTCTGGCGGAACCGGGCTGGGGCTGTCCATCGCCCGCTGGGCGGCCCAGCTGCATGGAGGCCAGGTGCAGGTGGTGGACGATCCGCGCGGAGCGGACTTCGAGATCACCCTGCCCAGATATCACCGCGACCCCGACGAAGACGAGGGGGACGGGAACCGCTCCGGCGGGCCCGACGCGCCGCATTGACTGGGAGGCGCACTTCGGCTCATAATGAAATCGAACATTTGTTCGAATGTCATCGAGTTCGAGGTGTGCCATGGTCGCTACCATTCATGGGTCGCCGGATGCGGCCCCTGCTTCCCTGCCGGAGTGCCGGGTCGATGCCCTGAGCCTCTTCCGAGGACACCCCAGCCCTGTCCCACAGGCACTGGAGGCCGTTCACGCCGGCTTCCCCTCAGTTGCCCAGGACTACTTCAGCGGCGACTTCAGCTTCGACCAGAACGTCATCGTCCATCCCGACTCCACCTTCATCATCCACGTGGCCGGCGATTCCATGACCGGCGCCGGCATCTTCGATGGGGACCTGCTGGTGGTCGACCGGTCCCTGGAGCCGCGCGAGGGGGACATCGTCATCGCCATCCTGGACGACGAGCTGCTGGTCAAGCGGCTGGCCAGATGCAAGGGACGGACCATGCTGCGGGCCGAGAATCCCGCCTACCCCGACTTCATGCCTCAGGAGGGCGAGGAATTGGTCATCTGGGGGGTGGTCATCGGCAACTACCACTGGCAGCGGGTGGACGCCAGGGGTGGATCCCGGAGTGACTCTCCCCTGCCGCAGGTCACCTATCCCGGACACACCCCGCACGTACGCGGGCGCACGGGAGGTCAAGGCCGGAGGCCCGTCTATCCTTCCACGGGCTGGGGGTCGGCATGAGCGCGCAGAGGCCGGGCGACCCTGCATCCGGGACCGCTCTGACCAGTCAGGTGGTCCTGGCCGACGCCAACTCTTTCTTTGCCTCCTGCGAGGCCGTCTTTGACCCCTCCCTGGCCGACCGCCCTGTGGTCGTGCTGTCCAACAACGATGGCTGCGTGGTGGCCCGCAACCGCCCGGCCAAGGCCCTGGGCATCACCAACGGCACACCCTGGTTCACCATTCGTGAACGGGCCCTGCAGGACGGAGTGGTGGCCCGCAGCTCCAACTATGAGCTCTACGCCAGCCTCTCCCGGCGCATGATGGCCATCATGGCCCATTTCCTGCCCAACCAGGAGGTCTACTCCATCGACGAGTGCTTCATGGACAGCATCTGGAACGACAAGCGCACTGTCGAAATCTGCCGGGAGCTGCGTGCCGCGGTCCTGCGGTCCACCGGCATTCCCGTCAGCGTGGGGGTGGCGCCTACCAAAACCCTGGCCAAGGTGGCCAACCACTGGGCCAAGGATCACCCCTCGACCGAGGGGATCACCCTCTGGAGCCAGGTGGAGGCCCAGTATGGCGACCAGGCTCTGGCATCAGTGCCCGTCGACCAGGTCTGGGGGGTGGGTCGACGGCTGACCGGCAGGCTCATGGGCATGGGCATCACTACCGCTCTGGATCTGCGCGAGGCCGATCCCTCTCTGATCCGGCACCGGTTCTCCGTCATGCTGCAGCGCACCGTGCTGGAATTGAGAGGACGGCCCTGCATCGAGCCCGAAGGAGATGCCGCCAGGGGCGTACGCACCAATCAGATTTTGTGCTCGCGCATGTTCTCCCACCCTATAGAGGGCTACGCCACCCTGGCCCAGGCGTTGAGCATATACGCCCAGAAGGCCTGCCGCCGTCTGCGTCGACAGCACGGTCTGTGCGGAAAAGTACAGGTCTTCTGCTCCACCAGCCCCTATGCACCCCAGCAGTTCTGCGCAGCCGGCAGGACCGTCGTCCTGGAGGATCCCAGCGACGACCCGCTGGTCATTGCAGGTGCAGCCAGCCGGGCGCTCAAGGGCCGGGTGGATCCGCACGCCCGCTGGATCCGGGCCGGAGTGGTTCTGCTGGATCTGACCGATGCCGACCACTTCCACACCCTGGAAGGCCTGGATGCAGCCCGGGACACCCATGGTCTGGGAGATGTCCTGGAGGATGCCACCCGTCGTTTTGGTCCCTTCCGTGTGGGCGTAGGCTACGGAGGCATCCGTGGCCAGGGCCGGGGCGACGAGGACACGGGGGCCGATTGGGCCATGAACCGGGGCATGCTCTCCCCCCGGTCCACCACCCGTTGGGATGAGATGGCCGTGGCCCGGGCCCGCTAGAGATCCTCATGGCCTGGAGGAACAGCCGCCAGAGCCAAGGCGGCCAGCGGCAGGGCGCCTGCGGCCTCCAAGGCACAAGCGCACTGGCGGATGGTGGATCCCGTGGTGATGATGTCGTCCACCACCAGGACGGGATGACCGGCCAGCTGTGAGGGATCCGAAACCGCAATCCGGCCCGCCAACCGACGCGAACGGTTTCGACGGCCGCCCGCCTGGACAGACTTGGTTCTCACGGAGTTCATGACCAGCGCCGGTTCCACCCGGGCAGTCAGACCCTGCCGCTGCAGGGCCTGGACCAAAGACAAGAGGATCGGCTTCAGATGAACCCGCCCCCTCCTTCGCAGGGAGGCGGCCGAGGAGGGGGCGGGAACCACCAGAATCGCCTTCGCTGGCTTGGACCGGAGCAGAGGGTCGATCAACCTGGACAGGGCCGGAGACAGGCCGGCCACGGCCTGGCCCAAGGGTTCATCCAAGGGCCGGTTGTCGTGGTCCTTCCAGGCCAGAATGATCCGCCGGACGGGTCCCCGATATGGAGCGCAGGCCAGGGCCAGACCAGCGGCATAGGCAGGCGCAGGCAACGACAGGGGCCGGAGGAGCAGGGATCTGCAAGTGGGGCATAGCAGAAGATCGGGGCGATCACAGCCGGCGCAGGCTCGAGGAGCCAGCAGATCCAGGGCCGAGCCCGCCAAGGCCGTAGTCACAGCACAAATGGCCTGGCGGAGTCGGCCGGATGGCAATGAATGGTTGCGCATATCGTCCAGCCAACCCTGGAACAGCGAGAATAGGCAAGCAGAAGAAAGCCATGTGCATGAACAGGCATCTGTTCACAGGCTCGCCGTTCACAGACTGGTCTGCGGACAGGTTCAGTAGGTTCAGGCCAGGTCAGCTTCCAGGGCCCGGATCAGGTCCAGGGCATCGGCAGGATTGTGCACACGCAGAGCCATGGCCCCGGCCTCAGCTGCCGGATAATCGTTGCCGTCCGGATCCATCCGGTCGCCCACGAAGGCGATCTGGTCGACATCCACGCCCAGTATCTTGGCCAGGGAGGTCATGGCGTAGGCCTTGTCGATGCCCTTGGCGGAGATGTCCACGCTGGTGGAGCCGCCGGAGCGCACCTGCAGGTGAGGCAGGTCAGCAGCCACAGCCCGGGCCAGGGCATCCTTGCGGCTGTTGTCGGGATCCCAGGCTTCCTTGGCTTCCACGGGTGCCTGCTGGCCCAGTGCTGAAAAGGTTATCTGGCTGCCGCGATCCTCGATGCGAGGACCCCAGACCTGTTCCTCCCAGTCGCCCAGCTGCTTGGCCCTGCGCTCCAGACTGGCCTCGGCAGCCTGACGGTCCTGGGCGCTCAGGTCGTGGGCGTAGACGCAATTCCAGCTTCCTTCCTGCCAGCGGTAGTAGCGGGTGCCGCTGGTGGGCATCAGATGCAGCTGGTCGAAACGGGTATCGTCGGGCAGGGCGTCAAGCACTTGGTCGCGAAACTGACTGAACCGTCCGCCCGAGACGATGGCCACAGGCCGGA
This sequence comes from Bifidobacterium sp. 7101, assembly GCF_000499285.1. Taxonomy (GTDB): domain Bacteria; phylum Actinomycetota; class Actinomycetes; order Actinomycetales; family Bifidobacteriaceae; genus Bombiscardovia; species Bombiscardovia apis_A. The sequence goes on along the minus strand of NZ_AWUN01000003.1, from coordinate 143,921 downwards.
GCTGGGTAAGGGCGGCGAAATGAACAGCCATGGTCTGATCCATGCGGGTCTTGGACAGCGCCAGGGTATTGTCCAGATCGAAGGCCAGCACCCGGGCCCGTGCGCAGATGGACCTTATGTCTTGGTCGCCCCACCAGGCCACGTTCATCGCACCGTCCTTCGCCATGATTGCTCCCATCCGCTTGTCGATCATCGCTCCATGCTACAAGACACCCTGAATCGAAACTGCCACTGAGTTGAGGGGCTATGGTGAGTGTCATGATCAACGATCAGCCGCCTTGGGCACGCACCGTTTACCGGGACAGTCATGGCCGGGGAATCCGTCGGCCCACCTTCGGCACCCGCCTGCCCCGCTATCGCACCAGGTGTGGAATCTTCGACGATCTGACCGCAGCCCAGATCCGGCGGCTGGGCGCCGGCTGGCCTCAACTGGTCAAGCCCGTCCAATTCGCGGTCGAGGATGTGCCGCCCTCCGACCCCACCCCCTGGGAGGACCGGTCGGACCTCTTCTCACGCAGTTTCCCGGCAGGTCGCGGCATCCCCGCCAGAATCGTCCTGTACCGGATGCCCATCCAGAGCAAGACCAGGGACCGCACGGAGCTGGAACTGATCATCCGCGACGAGCTGGTCCTGCAGCTGGCCGACCTTTACGGACGCGACCCCGAGGAGATCGACCCCATGTGGGGACGCTGAAGGCCGAATCTCAGGGCAGGACGGTGGAGTCGGGGCCGGAGCGAATCACGGTGGTGGTAGGCATGAGCCCGTCAGGGGCCATGACCGCCAGACCGGCCAGGCCAGCCTGGTTGACTGCGTCCACATTCAGGCGTGCATTCCAGATCAGCCGGGAAGAGGCATGCCCAGAGTCCTCATTCAGTCGCACGGCGGCTACTTGGTCGCCCAAATCGTGAGTCGAAAGCTCGCTGGCTCGACCTGCCTCAACAGTCAGCGAGCGCTCTTCCAATTTGTTGCCCTTCTCGTCGAAACCAACCAGTTCGGCCTTGACCGGATCAGCCGACGGGTTGACCAGGGTCAGCGCAGCCTGGGCAGGCTGGGATATGGTCAGGGCCGAAGAGGCGGCAGCAGTTCCCGCAGGAATCAGAGCCAGGTCGGACTGCGACTGATCCTGACTGCCCTGGGTGGTCACCTGCAGGACTGCACGGACAGGCCGATCGGCATGTACCTGCAGGGCCAGCTTGCCGTCAGGCACGCCACCCAGGTCCACCGCCGTGGCCTGAGAGCCCTGCAGATCCACGCGCCGCAAGGATTGTTGACCGCCTTCATCCACCCAGGACAGGTCCACCGCCGTGGCATGGGAGCCCTGCAGAAGCAGAGTTGCCTGGTCTGCACCTCGCAGGCCGGGAATGACCAGATCACGACCGGGAGCCGGCAAGGCGGTCACCTGATCCGACCCGCGTGGATCAAACCCAGACATGACATTGACGGAGACCGACATGGCCACCGGGGCCTGGGAACTGCGAGCCCGGACGTAGATGGCCTGCTGGCCAGGAGCCGCCGCAGACAGGTCATATGAAGCATGGCCGCCAGGCGCCACTGTCATTGTCTTGCCGGTCTCCAAAGACAGGTGGCCCGAGGAGTGCGAACCCTGGACCTCGATACTGATCACCGTGGCCTTGGATGACGGATTGTAGGCCACCAGCCGTTGGGTGGTCCCTCTGCTGGTGGCGGGCAGCAGGAAGTCCGCATTCATGACGGCCCGGGGGCAGGCCAACGCCTGAATCCCCCTAAGATCGCCCTTGGTGGCCCATGAGACCATGCCGACGGCAGCCCCCGTGCCCGGCTGGGACTTGAGCATCCTGGAATCGAAGGCAGTGGCCGAGGCCCCAGGATCGAGCGAGGCGGCCATGGCCTTCTGCCCGTCCAGGAGATCAGGATCAGTCACCGTGGTGCGTTGCCCTCCCCCCACTTGGGGTCAGGCTGGAACTGCCGATGGCTCCAAAGGCGGCGGCGGTGACACGGGAGCTCAGATCGCCCTCCGATGCCTTGAACTGGTCATCGCCGACCTTGTCCTCGTCCGCTACCGCCATGCGAGCCGGGCAGTAGGCCGCCACCTCCCGCTGGCTGACGCGGCTGGCCACAACAGTCGAGCCCTTGGCACCATCAGCCAAGGAGGCAGGGGGCGTCCAGATCAGCAGAGCGGCGATCAAAACCGCCACCAGGGGCACCGTGACCAGAGCGGCCACCAGGGATCCCTTGCTTCGTGCACTCATAGTTGCTCCCCTCCGAAGTAGCTCGGACGCGGCAGAGCCACCAGGCAGTATCCCAGCAGGATCAGGCCCAGGGTCCACAGCCAGGCCCTCCTCCAGGTGCTGGCCTCCGCTTGCGTGACACCAGCCATGTCAACGCCCACATCCTTGTCGGACTGCGGGCTCAGACGGAAATAGGTTCCCTGGGCATTGGCCACCACCTGCTGGGCGCCATCGCTGGCGGTGATGTTGGAAACCAGGTCATCGTTGGGCGTGGACCCCAAGCCGGCGGCTCCTGAACGGTCGACGGGCACATAGATTCCCCCGAAGCCGAGGCCGGTCACCGCGGCTACGGCCTTGGAGTCGGCATTGGCCATCAGGGCCGCCGCCGAATGCGAAAGGAGATCCTCGCCGGTCAGCTTACTGCCGTTGACCCTCTGGATGCGCAGGGCAGGCGAGGCATCGATCAGCTCCCCTCGTGAGGTGTGCAGACCGGTGTAGGCCACACGGCCATGGGAGGGCGAGGTCAGCACCAGCACCCGATGGGACGGATCCTTGTCCAGGTAGTCCACGGCCACTGCCGGAAGCTGCCGGCCATCCGCTGACAGGGGGCCGCCGACTGGCGCAGCCAGACCCGCCACTGCCACGCCTGCAGTGACCAGGGCCAGGACCAGGCCCAGCAAGAGCCTCAAAACCCGTCCGCCACCATCGACTGCAACTGCTGACGTTGGGGACGACTGAGCAGGAGGCAGGGGCGGACGATCAGCATCGCCATCAGGGACCTGATCATGGCCAGGAGCCAGGGGCGAGAAGGGACGGACGGCCCTGCCAGCCAAGAGGCCCAGACAGGTCAGCAGCCCCATGAAGGCCATCATCATGCCGGGCAGGACCGAACCAGCCACTGGACCGGTTTCGTCCAGACCGGTGCAGACCGCCTGCGAGACCATCGCCAGAACCAGGCCCAGCAGGACGTCGATCCAGAGAATCCTGGCCGCCTTGAGCGCCCGAGGCACAACCAGGGCAACAAATGCCAGCAGGGCCACCGTCAGCAGGCAGCAGACCAGCGTGGCCGGACGCCAGAGTTCAGGCCGCCACCTGATAGGCCAGAGGGCCGAAACATCCAGGCCCAGCAGACTGGACAGCAGTTCCCCCAGACTCCCGGTCCTGGGCCGGCCAGTCAGGTCTGCCGAAGGAACCATCAGGTCTGCGAAAAGCTGCCTCCAAAGCCCATCCTTGGCATGATGCAGGGAATTGACCAGGGTGGGCGCCAGGGCCAGCACCGAAGGCAGAGGCATCAGCAGCAGCATGATCCTATGGGAGGGCACCAGGCAGATCGCCATGATGAAGAGAGGAATCATGGCCATTATGAGCTGAGGCTCGGCTGCCAGGACCGGCAGGAAGCAGATGGAGGCCAGAGCCGCCTGCTGCACCGAAGCCTTGGGGTGTACGGGAGCCTCGGTCTGGTACAGCCCCACGGCCTTGAAAACGAAGGCAAAGGCGACAGGCATGAAGGCCATGACCGTCAGCATGGGCAGCTGCAGGCCGTCCACAATGCCCAGGGCGAATGCCAGACAGGCCCAGAGCAGTCCCAGCAGGGCGCGGATGGGGTTGGACCTGGTGACCACGCCGGCCAGGGCCCAGAAAGACAGGGCGGCCAGTCCCGTCTCCGCCAGGAGCATCAGGGCCATGGCCTGGGCCACATGACCGCCGGTCAGCAGGGCAAAGGGCAGAAGCACCAGGAGGAAGGGAGCAGGAACCACGGGCTGTCCCACGCCTCCGGCCCAGGACCAGGAGGTCGTGGCCGCCGCCAAGAGACGGGACCAGTCAGATCCTGACGAGGGCAGGGAGGGAGCATGAATGGCACCTCCCGAGAAGATGGCACGACAGAGTGGCCAGTGGGTGGCCACCAGGGCCACCAAGACCGCTATGGTCATCCCTGAAGCCCAGGCCAGGCGACGCAAAAACTGCTGTCGCAGATGAGCCAGAGCCAGGTGGCTGAGCATGGGATGTTCCTGCTGGTCGTGGAAGGCCTGCCTGCGCTGCCGCCACTGCCGGATCTGCTGACTGTTGGCCTGCAGAATGTCCAATCGGCGGGGACCGCCATGGCAGGCGGAAGTCAGACGACGACGCATGGTCAGCAAGGCTGCAGGACGGGCCAGGATCCGCCAGGGCGCGCACAGGCGGCAGAGGGCCCGGTAGGGTCGCTTGCCGATAAGATCAACCGCCATGAACCACAATGCCGCCAGAACCCGCCAGAGCCAGACCAACGGCCACCAGGGCAGGGCAAAGTCGGTCAACAGGTAGCGTTCCCGAGCCAGTATGGGACCCATGGAGGCATCCAAGCAGTGGTCAGACGGCACCGGCCGTCCATTCCGGTCACGCAATCCGCTCATCCGGGCGCTGGCATGGGCCATGCGAACGCTGGGCACCACCACCACCCGTCCCCCCGACAGGCAGATGCGACGGCAGAGGTCGTCGGCCTGACCGAAAGTGCCGGCCCAGACGCCTGGTCCACCCAGGTCCTTCATGGTCTGCATGGGCACCAGGGCGCCGGCCAGGCTCACCGCAAAGACATCCTGACGCGCGTCATACTGCTCCTGATCGGGCTCGCTATCCACTACCAGGCTCACCGTCCGGTGATGGTAGGCATACCGACCCACGTCCCGCAGACCCTCGCCCTGCCAGTCATACTGCTTGGCACCCAGCAGAGAGGCCGTGGGATTGCTGTGCCAGGTGTCCACAAGCTTGTCCAGACAATGATTATCCAATGGACGGCAGTCGTCGTGCAGAAGCCAAAGAGCGCGGATCCGACCAGGCAGACGGGCATAGCCAAGCGCCTTGTCCACGGCATCGCCAAAAGAGGAGGCGCCTCGGGCGCGAACCACCTGCACCTCCACCCGCGCGGGTCCGTCCACCGGGAACTGCGCATAGAGAGGCTCCACGGTGGCCCCCGAGCAGTCGGCGATTACCAAGACCCTGGGCAAGAGGCTCTGTCGCAAGAGGGCACGCAGGGTTTCGGGCAGGTAGGTCAGGTCATGCTCGACAGTGATCACCGCCGCCACGGCATCCTCAACATGAGGGCTGGCGGCAGGCGAACATTCGTTCATGACTGCAGAGAGGACCTGCCGAACATCCTGGGCTTGAGGTGCGACGAAACTCATGCGTTCCAGTCTACGCAATCCAGGTCACCGGATGCCTCGCTCGGGCACCTGCGGCGATTCAGACCTGACGCTGCGCGCGCATCCTCTTCTTGTAACGGCGGCGCTCCCGTTCACTCATGCCGCCCCAGATGCCAAAGCGCTCGTCGTGTTCGACCGCCCAGTCCAGGCACTGCTTTCGGACGGTGCAGTCGGCACAGACCCGTTTGGCCTCCTGGGTGGAGCCTCCCTTGCCCGGGAAGAATGCCTCCGGGTCGGTCTGTGCACAGAGCGCCTCGCTTCGCCAGGATGGCCCGATGTTGACTTCGAACCATTGCATCAGCGGCGTCAGCCTGTTTTTAGTTGTATTGCTGTATCGAGTGTCTACAAAACCACTCATAGCGACCCCCCAGTCCCTAGTGTGTTTTACACACTTTTATTACAGCCGCTGCGGGGGTCTTCTGTCAACCCCCAAATGACTGCAAGCGCAACTTAACAACACGTGGAGGAGACCGTATCGCCCGAAGAGGAGCTGCGGATGGGGGGGTCAGACTATACTGTGACTGGTTCAAGCACGCGCCAGCGCCATCCCGGTTCTTCCTGCCGGAATGGCCCCTACAGCGACAGCCGATGAGGAAGGCATACCATTGACGTCCCCAACCAGAAAGATGGGACTGCCCAACATCAAGGCGGGCAGGAACGGTAAACCCCAGCACAGCGACGGGTTCCGCAGCAGCCACTCCCTGCGCACGGGCATCTGTCTGGCCCTCACCTTCGTTCTTTGCTTCCTGGCCTCGACTGTGGCAGCCTTCTGGACGGACATCAACGGGCACATGCACGTGCTCGAGCCCATCAACCTGACCCAGGCCCACAAGGCCCCGGAAGACATCTACAAGGGCAAGACCCTGAACGTCCTGGTGCTTGGCCAGGACACCCGCGACGGCAAGGGTAATTCGGAGGTCGGCGGCAGCGGAGACGGCCTGGAGGAGAACCACCAGTCCGACACGGCCATGGTGGTCCAGATCGCGGCCGACCGCTCCTATGTGAACGTCGTCTCCATCCCCAGGGATTCCATCGTGAACGCCCCGGCCTGCGTCACCAGCAAGGGTGAGACCATCCCGGCCCGCCGTCAGGTCATGTTCAACTCCATCTTCGCTGAGGGCTACAACCAAGGCGGCGATGCGAATTCGGCCGCCAGCTGCTCCCTGGCTGCGGTCCGCTCCCTGACCGGCCTGGACATCCAGCAGTTCGTGGTGGCCGACTTCAACGGATTCAAATCCATCATCGACGCCCTGGGCGGGGTCGACGTATGCATCCCCAAGGACACCAAGGACAGCTACACCGGCATTGACCTGAAGCGCGGTCTGCACCATCTGGACGGGACCCAGGCCACCGAATACGCCCGCATGCGTCATGGCACCGGCGCCGACGGATCGGACATCATGCGCACCACCCGCCAGCAGTACCTGATCAAGAGCCTGGTCAACGAGGCCAGGAACGTCGATATCTATTCAGACCTGCCCAAGGCCTACCGTCTGGCCACAACCTCCATGTCAACCCTGCAGCTGAGCGAGGGTCTGGGCAGCTTCCAGACCCTGCTGGGCCTGGGCAACTCGCTCAAACACATAGACACTGCGCACATCTACGCGCGAACCATACCAGTCAAGGAATGGTCCCAGGACCGCTATCGGGTGGTCTGGACCGAGCAGGCCGAAACCATCTGGCGCCTGCTGCGTCAGGGCAAGCCCTTGACACAGGCCAATGAGGAAGCTGAAGAAGCCTCCTTGTCAAGCACCTCCTCGTCAGATAATCAGACCCGAGGCACCCAAAGGGCGCAAGGCAAGGCTCAAACACGGAGCAGGAGCTCTGAGACACAGTCCTCCACCCAGACTCCCTCCGCCTCCGCCACCGCTCTGCCCGATCCGGACCCGCGCACGGGACTGATTACCATGCCCAATAAGACCCTGATTGATCCGAGCACAGGGGGGATTGTCGACCCGAATGACGGGACCATCAAGGACGCGAACACCGGCCAATACATCGGCATGGCCGATCGCTACCTGTTCGCCACGGTCTGTGCGGTTCCGGCGCAGAGATAGCCGATTAACTGCCATGGGTCGTTCAGACATGCTATTGCTTGCCTAGTCGGTCAAAGCTACGGAGGTTGAAGGCATGCGGACTGGTTCAGACCAAGGCGGACAAGAGCAGGAGCCACCCAGCTTCATGCCCTCCAGGCACCGTCGTCCCGAAACTGCTGCCAGCGCTCCCACCGCCTCGGCCAGGCACAGCCGCAGACAGCAGGAGCTTCCAAGCTTCTCGCCTTCCTCAAGAGGCGCAACTCAGCCGACGCAAGTCGGCAGGACCCGGACAGCCAGACGCACCAGCGGCTCCTCGCGGACCACGCCCAGACCAGCGGCCCAGCCTGTTCCCAGTCGGAACGGCTGGGGTAACGGCGGTGCTCGAGGCAATCGGGGCTTGCGTTCCGGTACCGCCCTGGCCCATAAGCATCCAGTGCGCAGGTTCATAGGCATACTGCTGCTGATCATCCTCTTGGCTCTGGTCGTACTGGCAGGCGGCGGGTGGTTCTGGATCAATGCCAGGCTCAACCGCGAGCAAATGCTGACGGACGCCCCAGGCTCTGGGGCCACCACCTGGCTTCTGCTGGGGTCGGACCAACGTGACGGATCCCCAGGGGCCGGCCAGGACACCAGCATCACCGGTTTCCGGACCGACACCATCCTGGTGCTGACCAAGCCTCGGCACGGAGCAGCTTCACTGATCTCAGTCCCCCGCGACTCCTTGGTCAAGGAGGACGGGAGATACATGAAGATCAACGCCGTTGCATACACCTCGGGCTACCAGTCCCTGACCAGCCAGATCGAGGACATCACTGGTCATAAGGTCGACCATGTGGCCCTGATACGCTTCGGAGGCTTGAGCAAGGTGGTCGATGCCATGGGTGGTGTCAACCTCTGCTATGACGCGGATGTCAACGACCCCAGATCAGGCATGGTCTGGTCCAGGGGCTGCCATCAGGCCGACGGCGGCATGACCCTGGCCTTCACCCGCATGCGTTACTCGGATCCCAAGGGTGACTTCGGGCGGGCCGAACGGCAGCGTCAAGCCATCTCGGCCATCACCACCAAGGCCCTGCAGCCTTCGGTCCTGCTCAACCCCGTCACGGCCGGCAAGGTCCTTTCGGCAGGTCTGGATTCCCTGGTGGTGGATGAGCGGGCCAACGCCATAGACCTGGTACGCATGGTCCTGGCCTTCCGCAGCGCCAGCGGCCCAAAGGGAGTCACCGGGAGCCTGTACTGGACCAATCCCAACTACTTCCCCAACAGGCGGGTCGGTTCCACCGTTCTACTGAATCAGGCCCGTAACACCGAGCTGTTCGACCAGCTGGTCCAGGGCAGTCACGACCCAGGCACCGTCGGCGGCAACTGATTGCACCATCCGGCAGTCACCATCCACATTCAACCACATACCTAGTTCGCCCTGGCATTCAAGTATCAGTTCTTTCATGCTGGAAGCATGACCAAGGCCCATTCGACTACTACACTCCCCTCGTCGGTGACAGTCGGCCAAGAGACCTCTAAGAAGGTCGAGAGTGACCATCCGCGCTCTGCCAACAAGAGCAGAGTCCAGGTCGTTCTGACCCTGGTTGCCCAGACGGCTCCGGCCCTGGCACAGGCGGGCATGATCTGGTACGTGGTCGGCCAGGGCCGCTGGATGCTACTCCTCCTTTTGCTGCCCAGCCTGACCGGCACCCTGGCCATGGTGCTTCTAAGCCTGCTGCGAGCGCATCGTCAGCCATCACCCCCTCCCCCTGCCCGCACACAGTTGGTATACAGCCCGGCATCGGATCGTGCATCACCATCGACAACCACTGGGGACCAGATCGAGCAAGACTTGGCTCAACTGGTCTCCGGCCCGGGCCCTCAGCTGGAGTCCCGACTGTTAGGATCAAGGACTCCGGGAGCACATGGCCTGCTCTGGCAGGGCATCGTCCACTCCTGGCTTGCCGCATCCGGTCCTACAGCGCCGGCAGTCATCGGCATCCGTCCTGATCACAGCCCGCTGGTCATCGACCTGCCGCGCGACGGACCACACGCGCTGGTGGCTGGCACCACCGGATCAGGCAAATCGGTCTTTCTGCAGACCTGGTGTCTGGCCCTGGCCGCCAGCCAGCCGCCGGACCGGCTCAATCTGGTCCTGCTGGACTTCAAGGGCGGTGCCGGGTTCGGCCTGCTGGCCCGACTACCGCAAACCGTGGGTTGCGTGACCAATCTGGATCTGGACCGGGCCACACGGGCGCTGAACGGACTTCAGCGTGAGCTGGAACGCCGCCAGCGCCTGGTCGCCGGAGCAGGAGTGGAGGACACTGCCCTGATGTCCGATCCGCCGGCACGTCTGGTGGTGGTCATCGACGAGTTCCAGGCCCTGCGCCAACTCCTGCCCGACTATCTGGACAGGCTGACCTCTTTGGCCTCCCAGGGCCGGTCCCTGGGCATGAACCTGGTGGCCTGCACCCAGCAGACAATGGGGCAGATCAGCGCCCAGATGCGGGCCAACATGAACCTGGGCATCTGTCTGCGGGTGCGGGATCCCCTGCAGTCCAGGGAGCTGCTGGGCTCCTCCTGCGCCACGGCCATCGACCCCGCCCATCCTGGTCTGGGCTTTCTGGAGCAGGGTCGGGGCCCCCAGGCCTTCCGCACCTGCCCAGCGGCCGATCCGCAGGCCCTGGTGGACCAGATCGTCAAAGCCAGTCGCTTCTGCGGCAGCCGACCGCCGGCACCGCTCTTCTCCCCTCCCCTTCCAGAACATGATCCGGCCTACGGAAAGATCATCTGGAAGTCGGGACGGCCTCTGATACCCCTGGGACGCACCGACGACGGGGTCCTGCTCCACCTCTATCGCCTGCCACTCAAAGGCCATACGGCTCTGATCGGAACTCGAGGCCGAGGCAAGAGCACCCTGCTGGCCCTGCTGGCTCGTTCCCTGCTCACCCTGATGCAACCGGGAGCCCGACCAGAGCCCGACTTCGACCTGCGTATCACCCGCCGGACAGGCCACGGCTACAGTAGCCGGGATTTCCCGGGTCCGGTGCCCGCACCGCCTGGAGGTGGTCACAATGGCAGTCGAGGGTTGGTCTGGATCCTTGACGATGCACAGGACCTGCTGGATCCGCTCTGTCAGGATCCTCTGGCCCCTCTTCTGCAGGAGGCTCTGGGACAGGAGGGAACTACGGTGGTTCTGGCCGTGGAGACGGCCAGTGCCCTGCGCAGACCTGAGCGTTTCAGCCGTCGCCTGGTGTTCCCCTGTGGCGAACGAGGGGCTGACCTGGCAGCCGGCATCCCCGCCGATCAGCTGGCCACCCTATCCTCCCGAGCCAGCGCCATTCCTGGACGGTGTCTGGTCCTGGAGGCAGGTCTCGCCATTCCGCTACAGGTGTTCTCTTTAGCCGTAAAACAAACGGACCCTTGAAAAAAGTCACTCATCGTGCTTATCTTGCATAGGGTAGTGATAAAGCACCGATAAAAACTTCTTGGAGGCTTAGGTAGATGAGTAATGCGTTTGATTGGCGCGCTAAGGCTGCTTGCCGTGACAAGGACCCTGAGCTGTTCTTCCCCGTCGGCAACACAGGTGCAGCCTATCAACAGATCGAGGAGGCCAAGGCCGTGTGCCGGACCTGCAAGGTCATTGACGCCTGTCTGAAGTGCGCACTGGACACCAATCAGGATTACGGCGTCTGGGGCGGACTGAGCGAAGACGAACGCAGGGCTCTGAAGCGCCGGGCCATGCGTGCGCGCAGGTCCCAGGCCATGCAGATGCAGTCCTGAATCTTCCCGATTGCGCCAAACAGCAGAGGGGCGACGGCTTGATGCCGTCGCCCCCTTTCTTTTTCCGAAACGTACCCCTTGCTACAAGCTTCCCGGCATCACACGTCCTGGGCCACTCGCAGCTTGATGTTGATGACCACCCGGGTGCCGCCATCCCGACGGGGCTCCCACTTGACCGTGCCGCCGAAGTCGTTGGTGACGAAAGTGTTGATGATCTGTGTCCCCAGACCGGACCCGGTGGAACGAGCCTGGCCCTGATCCGACTCGGTGCTGTAACCGTTGCCGTCATCCTCGACCACCACGTTGAGGTTGTTGCCGCCACGGCCCACCGATATGGTGATATGTCCCTCGTCGCGGCCCTCAAAACCGTGCTCGACCGCGTTGTTGACCAGCTCGGTCAGCACCAGGGACAGAGGTGTGGCGTCCTGGGCGGGCATCATCCCGAACTTGCCCACGTAGGAGATGGTGATGTGCTGGTCGCTGGTGGTGGCCAGGTCCACGCTCATCTTCAGCAGGTTGGCGATCACCTTGTCGAAGTCCACAATCTCGTCGGCGGTCTGGCTGAGCCCCTCGTGAACCACGGCGATGGTCTGGACGCGGCGCTGGGCCTCCTCCAGCTCCTTGCGGACCTCCTCGGATTTGGTGCGCCTGGCCTGCAGTCGCAGCAGAGCCGACACGGCCTGGAGGTTGTTCTTGACCCGGTGGTGGATCTCGGAGATGGTGGCATCCTTGGTCTGCAACTCCTTCTCCCGGCGGCGCAGCTCGGTCACGTCCCGGCAGAGCACGATGGCGCCTGTCCTTCCCTGCTTGCCGTACAGGGGCAGGGAACGCATGGAGACGGCCGACCCGTTGGCGTCCAGTTCCGAATCAACAGCCGCCTTGCCCGACAGGACCAGCGGCAGGGAGTCGGGCACCGGATCGTTCTCCTTGAGCAGGGAGGTTCCGATCTCGCTCAGGTACTGGCCGATCATGGTCTCCACCGAGCCCAGCCTGCGGAAGCAGCTGATGGCGTTTGGAGAAGCGTAGCGCACCACGCCGCTTGCCGTCAGCACAAAGAAACCGTCGGCCACCCTGGCGTTGTGCCGCTGGTTGAGCACCGAATCCGCGTAGGGGAACTCGCCGCGGGTAATCATCTCGAAGAGCTCCTTACCCGCATTGATGCTCTCGCTCTCGTAACGGCCGTTGGACTCGCGGGTGGCCATATTGGTCTCGCGGACCACCAGGCCCAGGGTTTTGCCCTGGTGTCGGATGGGAGCGTAGACATCACAGACCGTGGCGCGGCCGATGGTGCGCAGCTTGTTGGACCGCAACACCCCCTTGGACCGCATGGCAGCCTCCAGCTCCTCACGTTGATCCGCCGGGAAGTGCTCCCCCACCACATCCTCGGTCCGCAGGGACATGACCGTAGAGGGCCGGCACTGCTCGGCCACGGTGAACTCTCCCTCGCCCGTGCGCAGGAGGAGCAGCAGGTCGGCAAAGCTCAGATCGGCGATGACCTGCCAGTCGGCCACCAGGTGGTGGAGCCACTCGCGGTCCTCCTCATTACAGTCGTCGCAGGATGCCAGAATCTCGGAAAAATCAGCCATGCCCCCATCATACAAAGGGCCCTCGGAAGCGGACAGGCGGGTCATGCCAAGGGCGATGATGACATGCGCGTCCAATACATAGGTCTGCGGTAGGGTGGTTGACGGATGTTTCGCCCCGGCGACCGGACCCGACGGGCCCGGACCAGTCAGGGGCCAAGGGAGGGCCATGGCAACCAGGACCAGCGAGGACGGCAGACCGTCCGAGGATCAGGAGGTCGATCCCGATCTCGAACGCCGCCGCCAGCAGCGCCGCCAGGAGTTGACCTACCTGCGCAAGGACGCAGAGGTGGCCCATGAGGCCCATCTGCAGGCCAGGGCCGACGCGGTGCGCGCCAAGGCCAAGGCCAAGGCCGCGCGGATCATGGCCAAGGCCGAGATCAAGGCCTCGAGGATTGAGGGCATCCCCGACATGGAGATCGAGCGCAAGGTCCGCCTGGACGTGCACGGCCGCCCCAAACCCCTGCTGCGTGGCTGGATCCACGCTGTAGCGGCCCCGCTGGCCCTGGCCGCCGGCATCGTGCTGATCTGCCTGGCCCACGGCGCTGGTCTCAAACTGGCATGCGCAGTCTTCATGGTCGCCTCGCTGGCCCTCTTCGGCAACTCGGCCCTCTACCACCTGGGCGACTGGACCCCGGGGACCACGGATGTGCTGCGCCGCCTGGACCACGTCAACATCTTCCTGCTCATCGCCGGCACCTACACGCCGATCTCCTTCGCACTGAACCCCTTCTGGCGGCGGATCATCATCCTGGGCATGTGGGGAGCCAGCCTGGTGGCCATGATCGTCCACGTCTTCTGGATCGATGCCCCGCGTTGGCTCTACACCCTGGTCTACGTGGTCTTCGGAGTCTCTGGTGTGGGCTTCCTGAAGCTTTTCTGGGACTCCCCCATGGCCGGTCCGGCTGTGGTGTGGCTGATCGTGGCCGGTGGCTTGGCCTACATCCTGGGTGCGGTTGTCTACGGCCTGCGCCGGCCGGACCCCTGGCCACGGGTATTCGGCTTCCATGAGATTTTCCACTGCGGCACGGTCATCGGCTACGCCTGCCATATCGTGGCCATCTACCTGGTGGTCTGCAACCTGCGCTGAGCACATCCCCGGCCTGAGGGTCTTTTCATCGAGCAACATCCAATACAGACCCTCGGTCTGCCGCAAGAATCAGACAGCAGTCATTCACAGAACGCTCGTTCATAAATGAAGCCGCCCTCCGTCGACCATGGCGGGGAACGGCTTCATTCAGGCCGGACTGGGACGGTGAGGGGTCGTCCCGCTACTTGAGGGGCTGGGCATCCTTGACGGTGACCGAGATGTCCTTGCCATTGGGAGCCTTGTAGGTCACAGTCTGGCCCTTCTTGGCGCCCATCAGGGCCGCGCCGATGGGCGACTCGGGGCTGATGACGTCGTAGTCGGTGGCCACGGTCAGGTCCCTGGAGCCCAGCACATAGACCATTTCGTTGCCTGCCATGGTCAGGGTGACCAGGGAACCATTCCCAACCGTGCCCGCCTTGGGGGCCTTGAGGATCTTGGCGTTGCGCAGCTTGACGATCAGCTCGTTGATCCGCCCTTCGTTCTTGCCCTGCTCCTCGCGGGCAGCCTGGTAGCCGCCGTTTTCGCTCAGATCACCCTCGGCACGAGCCGCCGCGATGCGTTCGGTAATCTCGTCGCGGTACTCGCCCTGACGGTGGTCAAGCTCCTCCTTCAGCTTGTCGTAAGCGGCCTGTGTCAGCAGAATCGTCTTTTCCTCAGCCATGTGATTCCTCCTTGTTTGATGCACTTGACTCGTGGCCCGACCTGAACTGCAAGTCAAGGGTATGAAAAAGGCGCCGGCCCTCACCGGCGCCTGGAGACCCTTGTCTACCGTGTCGATATGATGTCGATCACGAAAACCAGGGTATCGTCGCCGCCGATGCCCGCCTGGGGCATCCCCTGACGACCATATCCATACTCCGGTGGAATGGAGACCACCAACCTGGACCCCACGTTGTGGCCGGGCACCGTCTGGTCCCAGCCGCGAATGACCTGCCCCACGCCGATCCCGAAGCTGGCCGGCTGATGGCGCTGGAAGCTGGAGTCGAAGACCTGATCCGAACCCCAAACGACGCCGTGGTAGTTGACGGTTACGGTATCGCCCTTGCGGACGACAGGCCCATCCCCCTCGACCAGTTCCACGGCGCGCAGCCCGCTGGGCGCCGGACCATGGAAGGTTATGGTCGGCGTGGCGCCGAATTCGGCGTTCACCTCGGGCATGGATTGGTCACTCATGACAACTCCTTTGGTTTTCTTGCGTACCAGAGTATCGGTTCGTCGGCCGGGTGACAAGTTGCGACACTGCCCTCCAAGCCGATGAGGCCTTGGTGCCCCGGGTGGGAATCGAACCCACAAGCCGGTGAAGGCGGCGGATTTTAAGTCCGATGCGTATACCATTTCGCCACCGGGGCCGTAACCCATAACGCCTTAGTATATCATTCGCGCAGGAGGGTCCGACCGTAGTCCAGGACCAGGCCATCCAGAAGGCCGTGCTCACTGGCCACATAGGTTCCCGAAGCCAGAGCACTCGGACTGGCCTGGCCCAGACGCTCCAGCAGGCGGCTCCAAATCAGGGCGCCGCCACCGATAACATCCACACGCCCGGGATGAATGACCTTGAGCTCCCGACGCCCCTGACGGCTCATGTTCAGCACCTGGTCGTCAACCCGCCGGGCCGCATCTACCGAAATGGACTGACCGTCGACGGCATGGCGATCGTAGACCTGGCATCCCAGGGCCAGGGCGCTCATGGTGGTGACCGTGCCGGAGACTCCGATTAGGCTGCCTACACCGGCCACAGGGACCTGGTCGAAGGCCCGGTCGATCCAGCTGTCAACATCCTCAAGCGCCTGGTCGATCTGCTCCTGGGTGGGCGGATCGCCCAGCAGATGACGCTCGGTCATCCGAACGGAGCCGATGTTCATGGAGTAGGAGGCCCTGACCTGGTCGACAGGCAGGTCATTCCCGTCCCCTCCCAGGACCAGCTCTGTGGATCCGCCGCCCAGATCGACCACCAGGTAGGGCGCAGGCGGCATATCGTCGCTGCCCCGCTGCTCCAGCACGCTGACCGCGCCCAGAAAACTCAGCGAGGCCTCCTGGGAACCACTGATGACCTCGGGCGTGACCCCCAGGATGGAGCGCACCCCCTCTTCGAAACTTTCCCGATTGTCGGCATCCCTGGTGGCCGAAGTGGCCACAAAGCGCAGGCCATCCACCGGGTGCTCCTGCAGTTGCTGGGCGAAGAGCCGACAGGCCTCAAAGGCGCGTTCCAGAGCTTGGTCGGAAAAGCGGTGGTTGCGGTCCACGCCCTCCCCCAGCCGTATGACCCGCATCAGCCTGGGAGCCACCGGGTGGAGCCCCTGCCGGTCCACCCGGGCAATCAGCAGACGTATGGAGTTGGTGCCGCAGTCCACGCCCGCCACTGTCACCTGATCCATGGAAGCCCCCTTCATTGGTTTTCCTGCTGGTTCGCTTGCCGTGATGCCTCAGTCCAAGGCTGGGCGCACCTGCAGACCTGTGGGTCGAACACCTGGCGAACCAGATCCAGAACCCGGTCACCCAGAGGATTGACCCCGGGTCCCATAACCAGAGACTGGGCGGTCAGAGCATGCAGGCACTTGACCCGTTTGGGCATGCCACCGGCCGAGATTCCGGCGATGTGACTCTCGTCGTCGCCCAACCGCTGGGCCAGGGCGGAGCGGAAGGCCAGATAGAGCTCGTGGGCCCTGCAATAGGCGTTGGCCAGGTCCGGATCGGCACCGAGCTCGGTATTCCAGTCGGCCATGATACCGTCGGCCTCCAACCGGGAGACGGCCTTGACGGCCTCGGGGCTGGTCAGATAGCAGGTGGTCGGAAAGGGCGTGCCGTCCTCCAGCTGGGGTCGAGTGACCACAGCCAAGGGGTTGCCACAGACGCAGCGGGCGCCCACGGCCACCATGCCCCGCGGATAGCGGCCCAGTTGTCGGTTCACAACGGCTATCTGATTCGGCGTGGCCGGGTTCGCCAGAAGCTCCTGGACGCGATCCCTGACCGCCGCCAGGTCCCGGTCTGTCACCCGGCTGGAGGTTTTAGGCTCGACCCGGGCCACGTCTCCAGCTTGAGATTTCACTGCTGCCTGGGGCCTTTCCTGGGCCTTGATCACGCTGTCCTCATCTTTCCTGATTGTTTGCTGCTGCTGAGTGCATTGACTGTTGACGCGACGAAATCCGAACCTTCGGGGTTCACTGCGCTTTCCCGCCCTTGGACGGAGAAGGACTATCAGGGCCACCTGTACTGTTGGAACCAGTTGGACCAGCTGATCCGTTCGGGCTGGCTCCGTCACCAGAATGCTGGCCCTTGCTCCCCCTGCTCCCATTGGCAGCCGGCTCCTGGTCGGCCTTGGCAAAGGAGTAGGCCATCTCCTGATACCAGGGCAGGGAGTTCTTCCTGGGAGCCCGAACCCCCTTGCTTCCGACCTGGTCCTTGTCCTTGCTGCCAGTGACCGCCTCCGGATGCAGGACCCGGATGGCCTCCTCGTCGGGGAAGACGAATCCCAGCCGATCCCTGGCCTGTGCGGTCACATAGGCCTTGTCGTCCCAGCGTCGGATCTGGTTCTCCAGGTCACGCTTGTGCTCGACCAACTGGGCCTGCTGGTTGCGCAGGCCGTTGAGCTCGGAAAGATTGATGGCGTAGGCATGGAAGGTGGAGACCAGTTGAATCAGCCCCAGAGCCACAATGATGACCGCTACAAAGAAGGTGATGGGTCCCGACGACCGCCTGCTTGTCCGCCGGTCGGTGCCGTCACGTTTGTTCTTGGCCATATCCATAAAAATACCCGCGGCAGCCGACGCGGACTACCACGGGTGAAAGACTTCACAGTCGGGTCAAAACCTGCAAAGGCTCCGGTCCGACTGGCAAGGCCTTACTTGGTGTACTTCTTGCAGGCCTTGAAGGCGCTGTAGCCGGCGTACTCAGCGGTGGAGCCCAGCTCCTCCTCGATCTCCAGCAGACGGTTGTACTTGGCGATGCGCTCGCCACGGGCCGGAGCACCGGTCTTGATCTGACGGGTGTTCTTGGCCACAGCCAGGTCGGCGATGGTGGTGTCGGAGGTCTCACCGGAACGGTGGGAAACCATGGAGGTGAACCCGTTGGCGGTTGCCAGCTCGATGGCGTCCAGGGTCTCGGTCACGGTGCCGATCTGGTTGAGCTTGACCAGCAGGGAGTTGGCGGCCTTCAGGTCGATGCCCTTCTGCAGCCTCTTGGGGTTGGTCACCAGCAGGTCGTCGCCCACGAACTGCAGGCGGTCGCCCATGGCGGCGGTGATCTTCTGCCAGGCGCCCCAGTCCTCCTCAGCGAAGGGATCCTCGATGGAGACCAGCGGATACTTCTCGACCAGGCCCTGGTAGTAGTCCAGCATGTAGTCGGCGTCGCGGTCCTCGCCGTCGAAGTGGTACTTGTCGGTGTCCTTGTTGTAGAACTCCGAGGAGGCCACATCCAGGCAGAGGCCAATCTGCTTGCCGGGCTCGTAGCCGGCAGCTTCAATGGCGTCGACGATGTACTTCAGGGAGTCCTCGTTGGACTTCATCTTGGGGGCAAAGCCGCCCTCGTCGCCCAGACCGGTCTCGTGGCCGTCCTTCTTCAGGATGCCCTTGAGGGTGTGGTAGACCTCGACGCCGGCGCGCAGGGCCTCCCGGTAGGAGTCGAAGCCGTAGGGGGAGATCATGTACTCCTGGATGTCGGTGGCGAAGTCAGCATGGGCGCCGCCGTTCATGATGTTCATGTTGGGCACGGGCAGGATGTGGCCGTTGGTGCCACCCAGGTAACGGTAGAGAGGCAGTTCGGCGGACTCGGCGGCCGCATAGAGCGCTGCCAGGGAGACGCCCAGAATGGCGTTGGCGCCCAGCTTGCCCTTGTTGGGAGTGCCGTCCAGATCAATCATGGTCTCGTCCAGGGCGCGCTGATCGGTGGCGTCCATACCGATGACATTGGGAGCGATGGTCTCATTGACCGCCTTGACGGCGTCCAGCACACCCTTGCCCTGATAGCGCTTCTTGTCGCCATCCCTACGTTCCCAGGCCTCGGCCTCGCCGGTGGAAGCACCGGAGGGAACCAGACCACGCCCCTCGGCGCCGTCCTCAGTCTGCAGAACGACCTCGACGGTCGGGTTGCCACGGGAATCAAGAATTTCGCGCGCGAACACGCTTTCAATTGCTGCCACAACTGCTCCTTCAATAAGTTGTTGTGATGTCTCTTACAGGATACTAGTTTTGTTGGACGGGCGAGGGACCCGCTGGCGTGCCATCGTCGGAGGACTTGGGCAGCCCCCAGGCCAGGTCGTCCAGCAGGGTGTCCACCCAGGCGGTCATGGCCGCCGAATCCATGGGGCCTGAACCCAGGGAGCCCGCGAAGGGAGCCGGAATAAGCAGGGTCTGCGTCACCGGGCGGTACTGGCTGCCCTTGTAGATGCGGGCGATTCGAGCCTGGAGGGAGTCGGGCATGGTTACGGGCCTGATCCGCACCCTGGAGCCCTGGGAGGCAATCTCCGCAATGCCCAGTGAGCGAGCCTTGGCCCGCAGCCTGGCCACCGCGAAAAGGGTGTCGAACTGGGCCGGCGGACGTCCGTAGCGGTCGGTCAGCTCCTCGTGCAGGTCGCGCAGATCCTGCTCGTTGCGGGCCGAGGCCAGCTTGCGGTAGGCCTCCAGACGCAGCTTGTCCGAGTCGATGTAGTCCACTGGAATGGAGGCCTCCAGGGGCAGGTCGATGCTGACGGTGACCGGCTCGGTCCGCCCGGGATCCTTGTACTCTTCCACCGCCTCGGAGACCATGCGCACGTAGAGGTCGAAGCCGACCCCCTCGATATGGCCGGACTGCTCGTCGCCCAGCAGGTTGCCGGTGCCACGCAGCTCCAGGTCCTTCATGGCTACGTCGTAGCCGGACCCCAGGGCCGTATTCTGGGCGATGGTGGCCAGTCGGTCGTGGGCTGTCTGGGTCATGGGCTTGCTGGGGTCGTAGAGGAAGTAGGCGTAGGCGCGCTCCCGTCCTCGCCCCACCCGGCCGCGCAGCTGATGGAGCTGGGAAAGCCCGAAGCGGTCGGCCCGGTCCACGATCAGTGTGTTGGCGTTGGGAATATCCAGGCCGGTTTCGACGATGGTCGTGCAGACCAGCACATCGATGTCCCGGTGCCAAAAATCACGGATGACCCCGTCCAGCTGCTTCTCGCCCATCTTGCCGTGGGCCACACCAACCTTGGCTTCGGGGACCAGGGCCTGCACCTTGGCCGAAACCTTGCCGATGTCCTCCACCCGGTTGTGGATGTAGAAGATCTGGCCCCCGCGCAAGAGCTCGCGGCGAATGGCCGCCGTCACCTGGGCATCCTCGTAGGCGCCGACATAGGTCAGCACCGGCAGACGGTCCTCGGGGGGCGTGGCCAGTGTGGACATCTCCCGGATGCCGGTCACCGCCATCTCCAGGGTGCGAGGGATGGGCGTGGCCGACAGGGACAGGACGTCAACGTTGGTCCGCATGGCCTTGAGGGTCTCCTTGGCCTCCACGCCGAAGCGCTGCTCCTCGTCCACAATCATGAGACCCAGATCCTTGAAGCGGATGCGCGGGTTGAGCAGCTTGTGGGTGCCGATGACCACGTCCACGGCCCCGCTGGCCAGGCCCTCCATAGTGGCCTGATTCTCCTTGGCGGTCTGGAAGCGGCTCATGGCGGCCACATCCACCGGGAAGCCCTCGAAGCGCTCGGTGAAGGTCTGATAGTGCTGCTGGACCAGCAGGGTCGTGGGCACCAGGACCACCACCTGCTTGCCGTCCTGGACGGCCTTGAAGGCAGCACGGATGGCTATCTCGGTCTTGCCGAAGCCCACATCCCCGCAGATCAGCCGGTCCATGGGCACCGGCTTCTCCATATCAGCCTTGACATCGTCGATGGCGGTCAGCTGGTCTGGGGTCTCCTGGTAGGGGAAGGCATCCTCCAGCTCCTTCTGCCAGGGGGTGTCGGGACTGAAGGCGAAGCCCTTGGTGCGTTGCCTGGCCGAGTAGAGCTTGACCAGGCCCTGGGCGATCTTGTGGACGTGCTTGCGGGCCTTGGCCTTGGTGGCCGACCAATCGGATCCGCCCAACTTGTTGAGTCTGGGGATCTCGGCACCGATGTAGCGGCTGACCTGGTCCAGCTGGTCGGCAGGCACAAAGAGCTTGTCCGGCGGGGCGTTGCGCTTGGAGGGGGCGTACTCCAGGACCAGATACTCCCGGCTGCCCTTGCTGGGGCCCACGCCCACGCTGCGCTGACGCATACCCAGGAAGCGGCCGATGCCGTGCTGGTCGTGGACCACATAGTCGCCGGGCTTGAGCTCGTCCAGGTCGATGGCCTTGCGTCGGCGGTTGGAGGTCTTGCTTCCGGCGGCCACGCTGGTGCGCCCGGTCAGGTCACGCTCGGTCAGCAGGGCCAGGTGGGCGGACTGGTCCACGAAACCGTCCACAGCCAGGGAGCGGTGGTACTCCAGCCCGGTGATTCCCGTGGTCTGCACGGCCCGACGCAGACGGCTCAGCGTTCCCTGTGCCGGAGCGGTCACCACAACCCGGTCGCCGCGCTCCAGCAGGGAGGCGATGCCCGAAGCGGCCCGATCCTCGTCGCCGCGGTACTGGTCCGGTGCCAGGGCATCCAGACGCTCGGCCCCCTCCCGGTCCGGGTCCACCGACAGGTCGGTCAGCTTCCAGACCTCCCCCTTGCGGTATTCCAGGGATGAGATGACCTCGTCGTAGTCCAGGAAACTGGCCCTGTCGAAGCTGATGGGTGCGCCCGAGCCCTGCCCTGAGGCGGCCACATGCCAGCTCGCGGCCAGGAACTCGTTGGCGGTCTTGACCAGGTCCTGGGCGGAGCGAGCCAGCAGCTGCGGCTCGGACAGCAGGATCAGAGCGCCCTCGGGCAGCATGGATCCTACCGGCACCAGGTCGTCGACCAGGGCAGGCAGAAGGGATTCCATGCCCTCCACCGGAATGGCCTGGGCGATGGACTCCAGCATGTCATCGGCGTTGGGGATGCTCCCGATCAGGGAACGTGCGCGGGCGCGGACCTGGTCGGTCAGTTGCAGCTCGCGGCAGGGCGGCGCCCAGATCCGGTCCAGGTCGGGACCATAGGTGCGCTGGTCGGAGGCGTGGAAGCTGCGGATGGTGTCCACCTCGTCGCCGAAGAACTCGATGCGCACCGGGTGGGCCATGGTGGGGACGAAGACATCCAGGATGCCACCTCGGACGGCGAACTGGCCGCGCTCCATGACCAGGTCCACCCGGGTGTAGGCGTTGCGTACCAGGGCTTCGACCGCCTGGTCCAAGGGCAGCTCCTGGCCACGCAGAAAGACCAGGGGCTCCACATCCTGCAGACCCTTGACCACAGGCTGCAGTAGGGAGCGCACGGGCATGACCAGAATGCGGATGGGTCCAAAGTCGGGATCGTCCTGGACCGGATGGGCCAGCCGCCTGAAGACGGCCATCCTGGAGGCCACGGTGTCTGCACGAGGCGAGAGCCGCTCATGAGGCAGGGTCTCCCAGGAGCGCAACAGGGCCACATCACCCGGGTCGCCCTCATACCAGGAGCGGATGGCGCCGGTCATTTCCTGGGCATCACGCTCTGAGGGGACCACCAGAACCACCGGAGCCCGACCGGCTGCAGCGGCTGCCAGGGCCGGCCTGATGCCCTGGGGAGCCTGGACCATAAGGGAGGTGTCGGTGTCAGCCGCAGGTTCGGAGTCTCCTTGGACCAACCTCTTGAAGGCAGCATCCGCCTGCAGGTCGTCCAGGAGAGGACGCAGGGACCCGTTCAGCGATTCCTGGGGTTCCGCCTTCTGTGTATCCTCATCGACCATTGAACTGCTCCTGAGCCTGGTTGAGGCCCTTGGTGATCACGATTTCCGCGGCATCTGCGCCGTCGGCCAGGAACTCGGGCAGGCGTTTGCGCTGATCGCCGACAAAGGTGCCCAAAACCCAGTCCACAGTTCGGCGGTGGGCATCAGGACCTCTCCGGGCATGCCCTACGCCCATGCGGACCCGTGCGTAGGCGTTGCTGCCCAGGGAACGGTCGATGGAACGGATGCCGTTGTGCCCGCCCGAGGACCCGCCGGCCTTGACCTTGATCCGACCGAACTCCAGATCCATATCGTCATGGATGACCACGACCCGGCCAACAGGTATGTGGTAGTAAGAGCAGATGGAGGCCAGGGCATCGCCGGAGTCATTCATGAAGGTCAGCGGCTTGGCCAGAAAGAAGGGTATGCGCCGTCCGTCAAGATCCAGGGTGCCCCTGCCCAGCTGGGCCAGACCCTTGTGGTCGCGCAGGTTGACCGACCAGCGTTCGGCCAGCAGATCGGCGCACATGAAGCCCATGTTGTGCCTGGTGCCCTCATACTCGTCACCCGGGTTGCCCAGTCCGGCTATCAGCCAGAAATCGGATACCATGTAGGTGATACCTCCTGCTCTCAAACGGGACGGTGAGATTCTACACAGGCTCCCCGACCCCGTTTCGCTCAAGGGACAGGCTCCAGTAGGAGACGTCATGCAAGGCGAACCGGTCCCAGGCGGCCTGGGACAGGAGGCCGAAGCGGCTGAAACCGAACCGGTGCAGCAGGGCCTTGGAAGCCGAATTGTCATCGAAGATGATCGCCACGGCCAGACGCATGCCCACCTGCTGGGCGCGCTCCAGCAAGGAATGGACCATCAGGGCGCCCAGACCCCGTCCACGACTGTCGCGATCCACGTAATAGCTGAGCTCGCAGGTCTCCTGGTAGCCGGGCCGGTCGTAGTAGGCCGACAGGGAACCGAAGGCCAGCACCCTGCCCTCCTGCTCCAGGACCAGGACCGGATGACCCTGGTCAGGATCGTGCTCCAGCCACCATCGCAGGCGCTGGTCCAGGCTGACCGGGGCCGTATCCGCCGTGGAGCCGCCATCCATGACCGCCTGGTTGTAGATGGCAGTGACCGCCTCCAGGTCCCCGCGACGGCAGAGCCGGATGCGCGGGGTGGCGCTCACTTGTCGCCGCCCTCCTGGTCGGAGGCCTCCTTGAGGGCTTCACGCAGACGGTTCTGCGCCTCACCGTAGGCGCTGAAGTCGCCCTTCTTCAGGGCGGCATCCCCGTCGCTCATGGCCTGGTTGGCCTTGTCCAAGGCCTGTTTCAGGGCCTGTCCTCCTGTGGTCGATGTCCCGCCGGACCCGGCGGTCTTGTCAGGAGCCTTACCGGATTGCTCGCTCTGGTCAGCATCGGAATTGGTACGTCCGGTGTTGTCGGCATCGCCTGCCGATGCGCCCGAGTTGCCCTGGAAGGTCTTGTCAAGGGCCGCATCCAGCGTGGCCGAGGAGGAGACCTTGTCTCCGAAGGCCACCAGGACCCGCTTGAGCAAGGGGAAGCTGGTGGCGCCGCTGGACTGCACATAGACCGGCTGGATGTAGATCAGTCCGCCACCTATGGGCAGGGTCAGCAGGTTGCCACGTTTGACCTTGGTGGACCCCGACTGGAGCAGGTTGAGCTCGGTGGAGACCGCAGCATCCGAGTTGAAGTTGTTCTGGGCCTGCCCAGGGCCGGGCACGTTGGAATTCTTGGGCAGCTCCATCAGCCGGATGGTTCCGTAGTCCGGGCCTATCACCCCCTTGGTCGACCCGGCATCGGAATCCACGGACAGGAACCCGGTCAGGATCTCCCTGGTGGAGGTGCCCGCAGGAATGAAGGTGGAGGTCAGCGAGAAAGCGGGCTTGTCGGTCCCCGGGGTCTGCAGGGTCAGATAATAGGGAGGCTGCTTGATCCCGGCCTTCTGCTCCTTGCTGGTACCGGTCGGATCCACAGGGGTCTGCCAGAAGTCCTCACCGGAGAAGAACTGGCTGGCCGAGTTGACGTGGTACTGGGACAGGAGCTGGCGCTGCACCTTGAACAGGCTCTCCGGGTAGCGCATGTGGCTCATCAGGTCGCCCGAAATGGATGAGAGCGGCTTGAACTGGCCGGGGAAGACCTTCTGCCAGGCCTTGAGCACAGGATCCTTGGCATCCCAGGCATACAGATCCACCGAGCCGTCGTAGGCATCGACCGTGGCCTTGACGGAATTGCGGATGTAATTGGCCTTCTGGGAACCCAGGCCCTTGACGGCCTCGGAGCTCAGGGTGGTTGTGTCCTGGGTGATGGGCCCCAGGTCAACCTTCTGGGAGTAGGGGTAGGCGTCAGAGGTGGTGTAGCCGTCGACAATCCACTTGACCCGTCCGTCCACCACAGCCGGGTAGACGCGCCCGTCCAGGGTCAGATAGGGGGCAATCTGGGCCACGCGCTCCTTGGGCGAGCGGTTGTAGAGGATCTGCGAGTCAGGGGTGACGCGGTCCGAGAAGAGGATCTGGTCGGATCCAAAGCGGATGGCGTAGAGGACCCGGGCCAGGAAGTTGCCCACCGAGGGGCCGCCGTTGCCCTTGAAGGTGTTGGTGGCTCCCTTGGAGCCGGTGGGATAGTCGAACTCCCAGCCCGATGAGCCCTGGGGCGCGCCGACGATGGAGTACTCGGGCGCGTTGGGCGAGAAGTAGATTCGCGGCTCGTAGTGCTGGCTGTCGGTCAGCTTGCCCTTGGTGGGAATGTCCTGCTCGAAGAATTCGGGCTGCCCGTCCGGGGTGACCTTGTTGCCATAGGCGGCCACAATGCCGTAGCCGTGGGTGAAGACCGTATGGTCGTTGACCCAGTTGCGGTTGTCGTTGCCCTCCAGGTCCAGTTCGCGAGCGCCGATGACCGTATCCTGGCTGACTCCGTCGATGTCGTACTTGTCTACGGCCAGGGTGTCCTCGAAGGTGTAGTACTGCTTGGACTGCTGCAGCTGCCGGAAGGTGGGCGAGACCACCTGGGGATCCAACAGACGAATCTGGGCTGTGGTCTCCGCATCACGGGAGAGCGCGCCCGACTGGACCTCGGTGGTGGCGTCATAGGCCTCGGTCTTGAGCTTGTCCAGCCCATAGGCGTTGGTGGTCGCGGCGATGTTGCGCTGGATGTAGGCGGACTCCATCTCCTGGGCGTTGGGGTTGACCCGGAAGCGCTGGACCAGGGCCGGCCAGAAGACGGTCAGCAGCAGGGACAGAACAACGGTGACGGCCACAGCCAGGACGGGCACCCGCCACTGCTTGACGGCCGAACCCAGGGAACCTGCATGGACACGGCCGGGTTCCAAGGTGCGCGAGCGCAGAATCCAGACCGCCAGGATGATACCCAGCAGGGCCATGACCACAGCCATGATCAGGGTGACGGGGATGGCCGCCTTGACCGAGGTGTAGGAGGCGCCGGTGATCCGATCGCCTTCCTCGGTCAGCCTGCCGAAGACGCCCAGTGCGGTGTCACCGGCCCAGACCAGCATGAACAGGACCAGCCAGACGGCTACCTGGCGACGGGCGGGACGGGTCATCTCCAGAATGCCGTGTCCGTGCACAGGCATGGTCAAGCGAATGCCGCCCATGAGGAAGTTGGTGACCAGGCTGAATATCGTGGCCGCCAGCAGCATCATCAGCAGGGAGGAGACCAGCAGCTGCAGGCCGGGCAGGATGAATACATAGAAGCCGTTGTCCAGGCCGAACTGGGGGTCGCGCACCCCGAAGGACTGGGCGTTGAAGAGCAGCAACACCTGCTTCCAGTCGGCGTTGAACTGGAAGCCGAAGAAGACGCCGACGACCAGGGAGACCACCACGGCCACCTTGAGCGCGGTGCGTGAGGAGACCCCCTTGCCTACCTCGATCAGATCGCCCTTGACCCTGATTGTGGACCCGTCAGGCGAATCGGGGCGGCTGTGGATGGCCAGGATGGCCGAGAGCAGGGTCACCGCAGCCAGCAGCAGTGCATAGGCCAGCCAGAGTCCCACCTTGATGCCCAGCTGGGTCCAGACAATCTGCGCCGCTCCCAGCTGGGAGAACCACATGACATCAGTGATGAAGCGGCTGAGCGCGAACAGGAGCAGGAAGACGACCAGGACGACGGCCACAACCACGGCCAGGATCCTCGAGCCCCGGGAAGGCCCGTCATTGCCCTTCCTGCGGGAAGTCAGCCGGGGGTCACCTGGTCCGGAAAAGCGGAAGCGAGGCGTACCGCCGCCCTCCTGGCCGGAACCCTCCCCATCGGTTTGCACGTGCAGGATGACCGGGTCGTCTTCATTGCGACGCCGGCCTGGTCCGTCTGGACCGCCCATAGGGTCGAACATGGAACCGAAGAAATCAAAGAATGACATGTACCTACCCTACATGAGACGGCGGTCTTGAATGGCTTGCCTGTAGACCTCCTCCACCTGATCGGCCACAGTGGTCACGTCGTAGCGGTCCAAGAGCGCAAGCTGGTCATGGCGCACCTTCCGCCTCCAGGATGGGTCCCCCAGAGCCTGGGTAACTCGCCAGGCCAGCAGTTCGGGGGTGTTGGGCGAGTCGACGGACACCAGAGCCCGTTCATCGCCCATCAGGGTGGACCTGTAGCCAGGGTTGTCCCCGGCCAGCACCGGAGCCGTGCCCGAGGCGATGGCCTCCAGCAGGACGATGCCGAAGGATTCACCCCCTGTGGAGGGAAAGACGGTCAGGTCGGAGGAGGCCAGCAGGGCGGGCTTGTCCTTCTCGTCCACAAAACCGGGAAAGGCCACCGGTGTGCGCAGGGCGGCGGCCTTTCGACGGCAGTCCTCCAGCAACGGGCCCTTGCCTGCCATGGTCACATGTAGGCCTTCGGGCAGGATACCGGCCCGCTCCCCCGCCTGGAGGGCTGACAGCAGGATCCCCGCCCCCTTGCGGGCCACGAACCGTCCAAGAAAGACCAGATGAGGCCCCTGGCCATGCAGGCGTGCCACCTCCTGGTCGCCAGCGGCCTGTCGGGCCCGACGCAGGGCAGCCACGTCCACGGGGTTGGCCACCACCCTGCTGGGCACGCCGGCAGTCTGCCGAGCATAGCTGGCCGCCACGGACGAGACCGCGATGACCCTGTCGATGCGTCTATGGGTCCTGCGGTTGATCATCCCCAGCAGCCGACCGCCCAGCAGCTGCAGGTTTCCCGTGGGGGCGATGTGATAAGTGGCCACCAGGGCCGTGGCCGGGTTGGCGGCGCGGATGACCCGGCCGGCCAGGAAGGGGCTGTAAGGAGCCTGGACGTGCAGCAGGTCGAAGTGCCCGGCCTCCAGGACCCGGCGGATGGGCGCCTTGGGCGCAGGCAGAGGTATGCGCATCCTGTTGCCGTTGAAGGAGACCATGACGTTGCGGGACAGGGAGTGAACCCCATCAACCGGCGGATGGGCGGTCTGACCGACCAGGTACTGGACCCTATTGCCCCGCCTGCCCAGCTCCCGTCCCAGGGTCAGAATGTGCTGCTGGACCCCGTCAAACACATCCAGGGTGTCATCGAAGACGAATCCGATGCTGAGCGTCACTGAGCGTCCTGGCCTGCTTCAGGCTCGGTCCCTGCGGCCAGCTGACGACCCTTGAGGGCCAGGGCCACCAGGTGCCGGTCGGCCGCCTCGCGCGCCTGCTGCTCGTCGTTGCCCGAATCCAGATTGTCCACATAGATGGTCTCCACCTGCGCGACCTGGCAGTACTTGAGGAAGGTCTGCCTGCGCAGCTGGTTGTCCAGGGCCTCTCCGATGCCGCTGGACTGGTACCATTCCTTGTCTCCGCCGGTCAGCATGACCAGCTCCACACGCCGTCCGGCCAGAGCTCCCGGGGTTCCATCAGCGTTATAGGCGAATCCCCTGCAGATGACCCGGTCAATGAAGCCCTTCATGATGGCCGGCATGCTGTACCAGTAAACGGGGAAGACCAGGGCCAGCACGTCCGCATCCTTGATTCGCTCCTGCATGGCCTGGACATCCTCGGGCATGGGTCCCTGGCCCAGGTAGTGGGTCCTGTCCTCCATGCCGAAGACGGGATTGAACCCCTCGGCGCAAAGGTCGATCAACTCGGTGCGAGCCCCGCCCTCGGCCGCACCGTCCAGCAGGGCGTTGCCCGCCGCATCGGTCAGACTCTTGGGTTCGGGGTTGGCCGTGACTGCCACGATCTTCATAGGGATTCACTCCTTACATTCCATTTCGCACCTGCACCGACTGCGTGCAGACCCTTGTCATTGTCAGTCCTGGCAAGGACGGCAACACTGGTTAGGCAAATGCTTGACACTGCCCCCAGGGCCCATCTATGTTATTGGGTGGTCGGTAGGTGAAGCTACCGCATGGACAAGGCATGCTGCCGCAAAGTGGTGGAGACACCCCGCGCAGGTCAACAGTCCCCGTCGGATCAAGGCAGGGACTAATGCAGGGCCAAATACCATGCGAAGCCGAAGCTTGAACGATGACAATGATCGGCTCATGGGCCGATTGCCACGCCGTCTTCGAGGCTGCCGACAGGGATGTTCCGCACCTTGGAGGGAGGCCATCGTGAATACTGTCGCACTGCCAGGAATGCTCCGTTCGCCACTGAACGACGACCGCAGCCAGGCATCGCGCTCCACCCGCATATGGACGGGCCTGGCCGTAGCCATAGGCGCACTGGTCCTGCTGGGGGCCCTGGCCTATCTGCTGCCGGCCCTGGGTGCCCCCATCGGTCCCGCCGGCGTTCCCTCCCACGTCTCCACCGACCCGGCCAACCTGCCTTACTACGCGCTGCGCTCCCTCTTCCGCATGTTCGCGGCCCTAATCATCTCCCTGGTCTTCGCCTTTGTCTACGGACTGGCCGCCGCGCGCTCCCGCCGCCTGGGCGCCGTGCTCATCCCCCTGCTGGACATCCTGCAGTCGGTGCCCGTCCTGGGTTTCCTGTCGGCCACCATCTCCATCTGGCTGGTCCTCTTCCCCGGGTCCATCATGGGCGTGGAGGCGGCCTCCATCTTCGCCATCTTCACCAGCCAGGCCTGGAACATGGCCTTCTCCTTCTACAACTCCCTGACCAGCGAGCCCACCGACCTGGACGAGGCGGTGAGGCTGATGCGCCTGACCCGCTGGCAGCGCTTCTGGAAGCTGGACGTGCCCAACTCCATGATTCCCCTGCTCTGGAACTGCATGATGAGCATGGGCGGCGGCTGGTTCTTCCTGACCGCCTCCGAGATGATCTCGGTCAACAACAGGACCCTGGCTCTGCCCGGCATCGGCTCCTTCGTGGAGGAGGCCACCGCCGAGCAGGATCTGGGCAAGGTGGGCCTGGCCATCCTGACCATGATTGTGGTGGTCCTCTTGATTGACTTCCTGCTCTGGAAGCCGCTGACCGCCTGGGCCGAGAAGTTCCGCTACACCAGCAGCCAGTCCACCGAGCCCCGGCACAGCCTGGTGCTGACGGTCATCCGTCTGTCCGGGGTCAAGGACCTCTTGGGCCTGGTGGGTCATCCACTGGCCGACCTGCTGGACCGAATCACCCGCCCACTGGGCCGCACCGGGGCGCGCTGGGGCCGTGGCGGCGGACGCAGGCGGGCAAGCGACCTGGTCTGGTGGGTCTGCCTGGCTCTGATCGGCCTGTGGGGACTCTGGCAGCTGGACCGTCTGGTCATCCGTCCACTGGGTCTGGGCGAGGTCGGGCATGTCTTCCAGCTGGGTCTGCTGACCTTCCTGCGAGTGCTGATCCTGATGGTGGTCTGCACCATCGTCTGGGTTCCGATTGGTGCCCTGATCGGCATGAATCCGCGCATCTCCCGCTACCTGCAGCCTCTGGTGCAGATCCTGGCCTCCTTCCCGGCCAACTTCATCTTCCCCTTCGTTACCATGGTCTTCATCATCTGGCGAATCGACATCAACTGGGGCAGCATCCTGCTCATGGCCCTGGGCACCCAGTGGTACATCCTCTTCAACGTCATCGCCGGTGCCTCCGCCATCCCCGACGACCTGCTGGAGATGTCGCGCAGCCTGGGCCAGAACCGCTGGCAACGATGGAAGACCCTGATCCTGCCGGCCCTGTTCGGCTCCTGGTGCACCGGCGGCATCACAGCGGCCGGCGGGGCCTGGAACGCATCCATCGTCTCCGAGGTGGTCTCCTACGGCAAAACCGAGCTGACGGCCAAGGGCCTGGGTGCCTACATCGCCCAGGTGACCGCCACCGGCGACGCCCCCCGCATCATCCTGGGGGTGGCCGTCATGAGCATCTTCGTGGTCCTGGCCGACCGGTTCTTCTGGTCTCCCCTGCAATCACTGGCACAACGGCGCTATTCCCTGACATGAGAAGTCTGAGAGGTTCGACAATGACCAAGATCAATTCCAACGGAATCATCACGGCCGAGCACGTGACCAAGACCTACCAGTCCGACAAGGGCGCGGAGCTGACCGTCCTGGACAACATCGACTTCACCCTGCATGAGGGCGAGGTGGTGGCCATCCTGGGCCGCTCAGGCGCTGGCAAGTCCACCCTGCTGCGCATCCTGGCCGGCCTGGTTCCGGCCAGCAAGGGCAGCGTCGAATACCGGGGCAAGCAGCTGGACGGGCCCAACCCCGGCGTGGCACTGGTCTTCCAGAGCTTCGCCCTGATGCCCTGGCTGACCGTCAAGGACAACGTCGAACTGGGCCTGCAGGCCCGGGGTGTGCCCAAGAAGGAGCGCGAGAAACTCTCCCTGGCCGCCATCGACGCCATCGGCCTGGACGGCTTCGAGAGCGCCTACCCCAAGGAACTCTCCGGCGGCATGCGCCAGCGCGTGGGCATCGCCCGGGCCCTGGTCCTCAAGCCGGACGCCCTCTTCATGGACGAGCCCTTCTCGGCCCTGGACGTGCTGACCGCCGAGAATCTACGCCAGGAGGTCCTCAAGGTCTGGTCCGAGGAGGCTGGCAGCGTCAAGTCGGTCCTGATCGTCACCCACAACATCGAGGAGGCCGTGGAGATGGCCGACCGGGTCCTGGTCCTGGACTCGCATCCGGGCCGGGTCATCGCCAACGTGCCCATCAACCTGGACAGGCCTCGGGACAAGCAGTCCGACCTCTTCCAGTCCTGCGTGGACTACCTCTACTCCATCCTGACCGGCCAGCGCGACAGCGAGGACATCCGCCGCCGTCTGCAGACCAAGGTACGCAACCGTCAGGCCGTGCGGGACTCGGTGCGGGACGAGGAGACCGCGGAGCGCAACCTGCCCGACGCAACCCCCGGCGGCCTGGCCGGTCTGGCCGATGTCATGGTCAACCAGCCCAACGGCATGGACCTGGCCGACCTGGCCGCCAAGCTCTCCTTCGAAGTGGATGACCTCTTCCCTCTGATCGACGCCGGGCTCATGCTGGGTATCTTCCAGGCGGACAACGGACATGTCAGGCTGACCGACCAGGGCCGGGCCTGGCATGATGCGGACATTCTGGAGAGCAAGGAGATGTTCTCAAAGATGCTGATGGACCACGTTCCGCTAATCCGCATCATCGACAGGGCTCTGAAGAACAGCGACGACAAGAGTCTGCATGGTTCCCTGATCCTGGACCTGCTGCGGGCCCACCACTCGGACAAGGAAGCCGTCCAGCAGTTCGACACCGCCATCACCTGGGGCCGCTACGGCGAGCTCTTCGACTACGATGCCGACGATGATCGGCTGACCCTGGACCCCGAGAATCACACCGAGTGAACAGTTACGGTCCTCTAGCGCCCCTAGAATGGACCTGGGGCGATGGAACCCGCCCGGGGCTTGAGCCCCGAACCGCAAACTGCTGATAGTTCCTGCACCATGATTCGACGACCCCGTCTGCGGGCCGGGTGCAGGCGCATGCCATTCAGCCCGACCCCGCGGATGCTGATCCGTCGGGAACCGAGGCCTCCAATGACCAAACCCCCTACCGGACCTGATATGGCCACGGCTCTGGTCGTAATTCTGGGCGGAATCCTGGGCACCGGCTGCCGGTACACCTTGAGCCTGCTGCCGGGCCAGAGCGGCCCACTGCATCCGGGAACCCTCCTGGCCAACCTGATCGCCTGCGCAGGCTACGCCCTGCTGACCGCTTTCCTGGCCGGGCTGCCCAAAAGCACGCATGCGCGCCGAAGGCAGCTGACCAACAAGGGCCTGGGCATGGGCCTGTGCGGAGGACTTTCAACCATGTCCACCCTCTCGCTGGAACTGGTCCAGGGCCTGTCGGGCGGTCAAATCCAGGCAACCCTTGCCTACCTGTTGATCTCCTTCGCCGGAGGCCTCTCGGTCTCCTGGGCCATGGCAGCGCTGGGAGCGCGTCTTGCCGCACGCGTCCAGGCGGGTGCGCGATGACCATTACGTTTACGTTGCTAATCTGCCTGTGCGGCGGCCTGGGGGCCGGACTGCGCTACCTACTGGATGCCCTGGTCAAGGCCCGCTGGCAGGTGGACCTGCCCCTGTCGACCATGATCATCAACCTGTTGGCCGGATTGGCCGCAGGGCTGGTGGCCGCCCTGGCCACCTTCCACGGACTGCCTAACTGGGGACGGCTCCTGCTGGCCACAGGACTGCTGGGCGGCTTCTCCACCTTCTCGACAGCGGTCAACGAGG
The DNA here is from genome assembly GCF_000499285.1 of Bifidobacterium sp. 7101. Classification (GTDB taxonomy): domain Bacteria; phylum Actinomycetota; class Actinomycetes; order Actinomycetales; family Bifidobacteriaceae; genus Bombiscardovia; species Bombiscardovia apis_A. The sequence goes on along the minus strand of NZ_AWUN01000003.1, from coordinate 110,727 downwards.
TGCTGGCCCTGGCCCGGCAGAGACGGCATCTGGCAGCCCTGTGCTATCTAACAGCTTCGATCTTCCTGCCGCCTCTGTTGACGGCCCTGGGCTTCCTGCTGGCCGGACCGGGCATATAGCAGGTCCGGCCAGCAATCAAGGCGTTCCGGAATCAGGCGCGAGCCGGTTCCGGACGACCCTGGGCGGAGTCGGCGGCAATCCCCAGACGGTCGTCATGCCGACGCCACCAGGCGGACAGTACCGATCCGGAGATGTTGTGCCAGACGCTGAAGAAGGTGGAGGGGATGGCCACGATCGGGTCGGCTGCGAAGGCCTGCAGGGCCAGGGTCGCGCCCAGTCCGGAATCCTGCATGCCCACCTCGAAGGTGATGGCCTTCTGCTGGGCGTAGCGGAAGCCTTTGGGGTAGATGCGGTACATGAGCCGGCTGAAGAGGAAGCCCAGCCCGTACCCGCACAGGTTGTGGAGCATGACCACCGGCAGAACCAGTGCAGTGGCAGCGGTGAAGAGCTTGGCATGGTTGACCGAGACCACCACACCGATGATGACCAGGATGGCAATCTGCGAGACGGCCGGCAGGGCCACGGTCACCTTCTGCACCTTCTCCTTGAAGATGGCGTGGACGGCCAGGCCCAGGGCGATGGGGATCAGCACCACCTCAAGGGCGGTCAGGAAGAGCTGCTTGGTGGGGATGGCCACATACTGGCTGGCCAGCAGGTTCATCAGCATGGGGATCATGAAGGGCGCACACAAGGTGGAAAGCAGTCCTATTGATACGTCCAGGGCCACATCACCGCGCGAAAGGTAGGACATGACGTTGGAGGAGGTCCCCGACGGGCAGCAGCCCACCAGGATGACTCCCACAGCGATCATGCCGTCCAGTCGGAAGATGCGGCAGAGCAGCACGGCCAGCAGGGGCATGATCAGGTAATGGGCTATAGTGCCGACGATGACCATGAGCGGCATCTTGACGATTCGCTTGAAGTCGTCCAGGCTCAGGGTCAGTCCCATGCCGAAGAGAATAATGCTCAGGAAGTAGTTGGTGTAGCTGCGGGCCCAAATGCTAATCTGCGGGACAAAGAAGTTGATGGCGGCCCACGCTAGGACCACCAGAATGAACCACTTAGTCAACCAGTCACTGAACCGCTGCACCTTTTGCATGATTCCTGACCACTTCCTCTCGATAGTTCTCTCTGTGGTAGAGCAAAGTTAGAAAACCGAGGGCAGGCACGACGGCGAATGGTCACATTTTGGACGAGGCTGTTCCGGCTCCGACTGGAATTCAGTTGATCAGGACGGGAGTGCCGGTGGGCACGGACTGCATGATCCACAGGGAATCGGGCACGGTCAGCCGGATGCAACCATGGGAGCTGGGTCGAATGCCCAACAGGTCAGCTTCTTCCTTGATGTAGCTGCCGCTGGAATCAGTGGGGACCGAGTGGAAGAGGAAGACCCCGTGGTTCAGAAAGCTGGTGTAGTAGCGGGCGCCCATCCCCTCCCTAGGGTTGTAGAAGTGGTCGCCGCGCTCAGACTGGATACGGAAGCTGCCCCTGGGCGTGGAGTCATCCATACCCGTCGAGGCGTACATGGTGTAGAGCAGTTGAGACCCGTCGCGCACATAGACCCGCTGATCCTGAAGGCTGACCTCCAGGGAGAGGCCAGGGTGGGCCGCAGGATCCGGGTAATCGATCTGCTGTGAAGGCTTGAGCCAATCGACAGGCTGTGCAGATGCGCCAGCAGGCTCGGTCGTCTGAACCTTTGTCTGCTCCTCATCTTGTTTTTTTGTGTGCCTCTTTGTCGCTGATGAAGAGGAGGACTCGGATTTACCGGAATGATGCGCCTTGGGAAATTGTCTCGCCGAAACAGTGGCTGTGCTGGAAGCGCTCGCACCTGCTGATCGTTCCGCATGAGCCGCATCCACCGGCTGAATCAGGTTGACAATCATGACTGTCAACAACAGCGTCAACAGGGCGGTTGTCACCACCACAGGCGTGCGGCGGACAGGGTCCAGCAGCCAACGGAGCATGGCAAGCACACGCCGCTTAAGGCGTTTGCTATCCAATCCCCAGACAGCCATGTCCTTCCCCTTCGTCGCCATCGAACGAACCTATATGCACAGTTCATTTTAGCGGCAGAAGGAAACAAGGCGGACTCAGCCTTTCAGCACCTGCCTGGCCCAATCCTCCAGCAGGTCGCACACCAGGGCGGTCTGCTCGATCTGCACATTGTGGCCGGCCTGGTCCAGCACCGAGTAGGAGGCCCGGGGGAAGCGACAGGCCAGGTCGAATTGGTCCAGGTAGCCCACACGGTCGTCCTGGCGGCCGCAGACAAAGAGCACAGGGGCTATGAATCCGGACCAAACCTGGTCGAAGTCCATATCCAGCTGGTAGTGCCCCTCCATTCGAGCCACCGTATCGGCATCGGCCGAACGAATGCCGGGCATGATGGTGCGTTGGTAGGCCTCAAGATGCTCCCGGGACTCAACCACAGCCATCTGCCGGTAAGCATGCCTGGTGAACTCGTCCACATCGGCCAGTCCCTGGTCGTCCCGGACCAGCACCTGACGCGGGGGCAGGCGCCTGTGGGCGGTCACCGGGTCGACCACTGAAGAGAGCAGAGCCATCCCCCGGCAACGGTCCAACCGACCGGCGGCGGCATGGCGACTGAGCAGCCCGCCCAGGGAGTTACCCACCAGGGCGAAGGGGCCGCCACCGCAGAAAATGTCCACCTGATCATCCAGCCACCGGGCCAGACCGTCCAGATCGAGAATGGACGGGTCGGGCGGCGTGCGGCCAAAGCCGGGCTGATCCAGATAGATCCGCTCGAAGTCGCCCACCCGCTCGAAGACGGAATCCAGGTCGTCGAAGATGTGGTGGTCCACGCCGGACCCATGCACGAAGATCAGCGGCAGCCCATGGCCCCGGCGAATGGCGAACCCGGGCCTGGCGCTCACTTCTTGGAACCGGAGGGAATGCCGGTCTTGAACTCCACGATGTCGCCGTCCTGCATGACGTAGTCCTTGCCCTCAAGGCGCATCTTGCCCTCCTCGCGCACCTTGGCATAGGAGCCGTCGGCGGCCACGAAGTCGTCGTAGGAGACCACCTCGGCCTTGATGAAACCCTTCTCGAAGTCGGTGTGGATAACACCGGCAGCCTGGGGGGCGGTCCAGCCCTTGTGGATCTGCCAGGCGCGCACCTCCTTGACCCCGGCGGTCAGGAAGGTCTGCAGGCCAAGGATGTCGAAGCCCACCCGGGCCAGCTGGTCCAGGCCGGACTCCTTGAGTCCGGCGTCAGTCAGCATCTCGCGGGCGTCTGCCTCGTCCAGCTCGGTCAGCTCAGACTCGAACTGGGCGTTGAGGAAGATGGCTGGCGCGGGAGCCACGGAATCAGCCAGCTGCTTCTTCATGTCCTCGTTCTGCAGCTCGTCGTCGTCCACATTGAAGACGTATATGAATGGCTTGGCGGTCATCAGATGCAGGTCGTAGAGCTCGTCCTTGTCGATGTCCCCGGCCTGGGCCGCCTGGTCGATGGTCCGGCCCTGGCCCAGAATCTCCTTGGCCTTGCGGACGGTGTCCAGGTAGGCGGGCTTGATCTTGCCGCCGCGTTGGTCCTTCTCCAGCTTGGGCAGGGCCTTGTCGATGGTCTGCATGTCGGCCAGAATCAGCTCGGTATTGATGGTGTCGATGTCGTCGGCCGGATCCACCTTGCCGTTGACGTGGACGATGTCGTCGTCATTGAAGGCGCGGACTACCTCGCAGATGGCGTCGGCCTCGCGGATGTTGGCCAGGAACTGGTTGCCCAGCCCCTCCCCCTCCGAGGCCCCCTTGACGATGCCGGCGATGTCCACGAAGGTGACCGTGGCGGGCACGATCTTGTCCGTGTGGACCAGCTTGGCCAGGACGGGCAGCCGGTCGTCGGGCAGGGGCACGATGCCGGTGTTGGGCTCGATGGTGGCGAAGGGGTAGTTCTCCGCCAGAACGTTGTTGCGGGTGAGGGCGTTGAAGAGTGTGGACTTGCCGACGTTGGGCAGCCCGACGATTCCTATGGTTAACGACATATGTACCAGTCTATTGCCCGGACTGCCCCGGCGTGGCTCCCCCTAGTGGCCGCGCTCCACCGCATCGATGGCATCGATGACCGCTCCACGGAAGCCGTGCTTCTCCAGGGAGGCGACCCCCTTGATGGTGGTTCCGCCCGGCGAGCAGACCGCGTCCTTCATGGCCCCGGGGTTGGTGCCGGTGGCCATATAGAGGGCCCCGGTCCCTTGAACCATTCGCGCCGCCAGCCGGTAGGCCGCCTGCCTGGGCAGCCCGTGCTCCACCCCGGCATCGGCCAGGGCCTCCATATACATAGCTGTGTAGGCGGGCGCACATCCGGCGATGGTCGTACCCACCGAGACCAGCTCCCGAGGCAGACGCTCGATCATGGCCACCGGGTCGAAGATCTGGGTGAACAGCTCCCGCTCCTGGTCGGTCAGGGTATCGTCCTCCTGGGTGACCAGAATCCCCTGCCCTACCGAAATGGGGGTGTTGGGGATGGCGCAGATCAGGTGGGTGCCCTCCTCCAGGATGTCGGCATAGTCCTCAAGGGTCATGCCGCCTACAACAGAAAGGACCATGCGGTCCGGATCAGCCAGCTCATGGCGGATGGGCTCGCAGACCTGGGCCACCTGCCCCGGCTTGACGGCCAGAATCACCAGGTCGGCGGCTGCAGCCACCTCGGTTCCGGAGTGCATGGGCCGCACCCCCAGCTGAGCCGCCCGCTCCACCAGCCGGTCATAATGGGCTGCGCAGGCCATAATCCGGCCGCCGGGTAGCACACCCGCGTCGACAAGCCCCTGGGCCATGGCCTGGGCCATGTTGCCGTATCCGATGAATCCGAGAGTCAATGAGTCCGTGTTCATGCCCTCAAGTCTAGCTGCGCGCCGGGAAAAGCCCCTCCAGATCGCCGCGCTCCAGGGCCAGCCGGTAGAGGTGGGCGAAGACCCTGTCCCCGTGCAGACCGTCGTGCTCAAACTCGTTGGTCACCCAGGCATGGGCGTGACCCACGCGCGAGAGGGTGTCCAGCTGGAGCTCGGAGGGCACGTAGAGGTCGTCGGCATAGACCGCGGCCTGCAGGGGAACCTGATTGCCGGCCAGACGCTCGGGATCGTACAGGTGGCCCCAGGAGCCCTCCTCCATGAGCAGGCTGACCGCCGGGCCGAAGGGGCGCAGGGCCGACTCCTGCTCGAACATCCAGGGGAAGATCGCCTCTCCGGTGAACATGAGCGGGCGGGCAGCAGTGTCGAATTCAGGACGGGCATCGCGCACCCGCTGTCCAGCCCAGCGCAGGGGTTCGCAGTCCCCATCGGCGTAAATGAACTCCTGCAGGGGCCAGTAGAGCGGTGTAACCGTAGTGGCCGCCCGCACCCCCTCCAGGAAGGTCTGCGAGAGGGTGGCCCGGGAGCTGCTAGAGCCGGAAGCGGGCAGGCTGCCGTCGCCGTCCAGGAAGGCCGTGTCCAGCAGCCAGTGGAGACGCTCGAACCCGCCGCTCTTGCCCAGGTCAGCGCCCAGGGTCTGCAGCCGCTCCACGCTCAGGGGGTCGCCTCCGGGCAGAACCACATCGCCCTGGGCCAGCCGGTCGGCAATGGCCGCCACACGGTCTTGGTCCCCTGGATAGCGCTGATAGAAGATCTGGGATCGCTGGGCCATCTTGGTGAAGGTATGAGAGAAGAGCTCGTAAGCATCAGTGGGGATATGAGGCACGCCCCCGGCAGTGAAGGCCGCAGCCAGCCCCTGGGGGAAGTTCGACAGGTAGGCCAGGGTCAGATAGCCGCCGAAGCTCTGCCCCAGGGCGACCCAGGGACGGCCGACGAAGACCGTACGACGCAGGTGCTCGAAGTCCCTGATGATGGAGTCCGCCAGAAAATGCTTCAGATAGTCGGCCTGGGCCCGGGGCTCGCCCAGGGAGGCCATGGTGGAGCCGTCAATGGCGCTGGACCGGCCCGTACCCCGCTGGTCGGGAAGAACAATGCGGAAGTGGCGTAGGGCCTCGGCCATCCACCCGTCGGCAGTGGCGTTCAGCGGCCGTGGAGCCCCATACCCGGGCCCGCCCTGCAGATAGACTAGCAGCGGCAGGTCGTCGTGGATGTGCTCGGGGGCGCAGACCACGCGGTAAAAGCAGCGGACGACCGCCTGGTCCGAATGATCTTCGGCTCGCCAGACGCCAGGTTCACTGCCCGCCCAGTCCAAGGGAACGGGGATGGACCCCTCCCGAACGTAGAGTCCCGGCAGATAGTATCCCTGGTTGGTCATGCGCTGGCTCCTTTCTTTGAGATCAGTCGGGTTCATTGTCGCCGGGCGGTTGGACCTGGCTTGTGTGTTGTTGGTGGGCTGGGTGGTAGGGTAAAAAGCAGGGGATGTCGAGAAGACAACTGACTTTTGTCATGGCTCGTGTAGTCTGTTGCACGGGCTGGTATTGAGCTATGGGTGGCTTTCCGACAAGAGGGACTTTATTAGGCAGGCGGCGTTTGCTCCGCTTGGTATTTGGTGAAGGGGTTTTGGTTTCATGCATCTGGTTTCCCGTCTGAGTCGCATCATGGCGATGATGACCGTCCTGATCAGCCTGCTGGCAGGCCTTGGCGTCGCGTCCGCCAACGCGGACGCTCCTGTGTTTAGCGGGGGGGGGGGGTCGGGTCAAACCCCCTCAATAGCTGAGCAAACCCCCGCCATTCTCCCCGGCAGCGCATCAGATACTCCACATTCCTCACCATCGCCAATACAAACCACCACACCATTGAGTTCCGCAACGCCAAGCCCTGGCATCCCGTCATTGACGACAGGCAATCCGAACAGCGTAGACTCCTCGCCGGCTAAATCAGCAGAGAAGACGGATGATCAAGCCACGCACATAGTGTGCTTCGACCCGGCCGACGGAACCAAACCCACACAGTCAACCGTGAAAACCGGCACTCTCGCCACCCCCCGCAACACAATCCTCAACGTCCCGGCTTCCGGTTCGACGGGTGGGCTCATGACGGGCAGCCCTTTGACTTCCAGACCCCCGTCCTCCAGGACATGGCCTTGAAAGCACAATGGTCGAAGATAACGGACTGGACACTGAGCCCGGACCACGGGCCCGCTACCGGTGCGCGGCTGACCATCAGCCCGCCCAATAGGCAGGAGCCATACCACGTCAGCCTCCAGGCCGCGGGAGACCAGGCTGTCGGCCTGACCGGTGACGGCCGCATCCGCACCTGGACGCAAGACGGCACACCCAAACAGATGCCTTTCCCCGCCCAGACATCCGGCGGGTTACATTATCTGCAGGCCGTAGCTGACAGCCGATGGCATGCCGCTCTGGGATCTGACCAGCACATCTACACATGGGCCAGCGGACAAGCGGCGCCCACGATTATCAACTCCAATCAGAATACCAGGTTCACCAGCATCAGCATGAACGATAATCGGCTCCTGGCCGTGGACCAGCAGGGACGAATCCACGCCTACCGGGTCAATAATGCCGACAGCCAGGATCTGAACCCGAAATTCACAAAGCTAGCCACGGCCAGCCTGCCCGGAAAAGTACAGGCCGTCACCGCCACAGCATCCGACAGCCAGGCTCTCATCGTGGACGCAGATGGACAGGCCTGGACCTGGGACGCAAGCAAGACCGGCAAAGTCAAACCCGAACGCGTCAGGCAGGCCCCGGGCATGCGCACCGTCCAAGCCCAAGCCCTCAACCAGGGGTTCCTCCTCCAGGACGCGGACGGACACGTCCGGTATTTGACCGACAACACAACCGATTCAGCAGCCGTCGAACTGTCGGAAGACATGAAAGCCAACTCAATCTCCACCAACAAGGACCAGGCCACGATAACCTGCAAGGACGGCCGCGTCTGGGCTTGGAAGCCCGGCGAAGCGCCCAAGCGCGTGGACGACGGGAGTCAGCAGTACATGCAGGCCGCCAGCACCGGCAGCAGGATCACCGCCATCAGCAGGCAGGGCGGCATATTCATGTGGAGCATAGACGAGCAGGGTCAGTCCGGCAAGCCAGCCAGACTCGACACCGCCACAGCGCCCATACTGGAAACAGCCAGCATGGACAGCAAGCCGCTCAGATTCAACAAAAAAGAAGACTCCTGGCAGACGGACATACCCGCTCGCAAGCCGGGACTAGCCACCATCCTCATCGCCGGCAAACAAGACAACCAGCCCTTCACCAGGAGCCTGAAGTACACGGTCGACCAGCCGCTGACACGAGATGTCGAACCAAGATCCACATTTACGGTCCGCTTCGACACGGGCGGTGGCAGCCCAGAACCAGAAGACCAGCATTTTTCCACTTTAAACAGCAGGGTGAAGCGGCCCTCCACCGATCCTGCGCGCAAAGGCTTCCAGTTCGACGGATGGTTTATCGGGCAGGTCGCCTACGATTTCAGCAAGCCAGTCACCAAGGACCTCACCCTGACCGCTAATTGGACCGAAAGCCGGAACAGCACATGGAGCATCAGCCCCGACCAGGGCAGCCAACTGGGCTGGGAATCCACCATCATCACACCGCCAGACACCAGCAGGAACATCAGGTTCAGCCAGGTTAGTGGAGGGAAAGATTCCAGCTATGGTTTTTCTTTGGCTGTGGGCAGCGACGGGAACGCCTACGCATGGGGAAACAACAGCTATGGCCAACTCGGCGACGGGACAAGAACCACCCGGAGTACGCCAGTCATGGTGAGGACGCCTGATCGCAAGACGTATCCGGACTTGCCGACGGACTTCACCTACTTGCAGGTCAGCGCCGGATACCGGCATTCCCTGGCTGTGGGTAGTGACGGCAATGCCTACGCCTGGGGATACAACGCGCAAGGCCAACTCGGCGACGGGACAACCACCAACCGGACTACGCCAGTCAAAGTGAGCAAGCCTGCAGACGCGCACGCGGACTTCACCTACCTGCAGGTCAGCGCCGGATACGATCATTCGCTGGCCATAGGCAACGACGGATACGCCTACGCCTGGGGGAACAACAACTATGGCCAGCTCGGCGACGGAACGAGTACCAGGCAGTATACGCCGGTCAAGGTGCGGAAGCTTGAAGGCACGCCCGCGGACTTCACCTACTTGCAGGTCAGCGCCGGAAGTAGTCATTCCCTGGCTGTGGGTAGTGACGGCAATGCCTACGCCTGGGGATACAACGCGCAAGGCCAACTCGGCGACGGGACAACCACCAACCGGACTACGCCAGTCACGGTGGGGGCGCCTGCGGACTTCACTTACGTGCAGGTCAGTGCCGGAGGCGATCATTCGCTGGCATTAGGCAGCAACGGATACGCCTACGCCTGGGGATGCAACTTATTTGGCCAGCTCGGCAACAACACCAGAGGCTCCACCGTAAATCCTGTTCCTGTGCGTGTACGCGACCCCGCCAGCCCCACCGACACGAGTAAAGGGCTGAAAGCCACACAAGTCAGCGCCGGGTTACATTATTCGCTGGCCGTGGGCAGCAACGGATACGCCTATGCCTGTGGGTACAACGGCAATGGCCAGCTCGGCGACAACAGCAGCTACAACTCCTCCGTTCCTGTGCGCGTGCATGACCCCGCCAGCCCCACCGACACGAGCAAAGGACTGAAAGCCGTGCAGGTGAGCGCCAAAGGCTCTCATTCGCTGGCCGTGGGCAGCGACGGCAACGCCTACGCCTGGGGATACAACAACTATGGAGAACTCGGCAACGACAGCATCCCCACAGGCAGCTATAGTCCTGTTCCTGTACCGGTGGTGTTCAACCTGCAGCGGATTATCACGGGTGTCATATTTGACACCAGCCCCGGCACGAACCTGAAAAGCGGTGATGGAAGCAGCGTCAGCGTGCTCACGCCTGCACACCAGCCGGGCACGGTCACGGTCAGCGTGGACTACACGCTGGGCGGCGCACCCCAAACGCCGGACACCTCCCTCAGGTACACGTACCTGCCAGCAGGCGTGCTCCCCAAGGCAGGCGGGGAAGGCATCCTGCTCGCCCTGGCCACCGGCATGACCGGCACGGGCGGTGTCCTGGCATCACGCCGCCACCGGAGAGAACAACACCAGCTGCTTCACGCTTCGCATGAGTAAGAGCGGCCGGGCGGCGTATCAATCCCCCCGCCCCGGCCCATTTAGGGGGAGCAGGGAGGAAACGTGTCATTTAAGGCTCAAACCCCAAGAGAGCCGACACTCCCTCCCGCGCCCCCACCACACTTCTGCAGACAGGAGCCGAGGGCAGGCATGCACGCCCCCACCTCCGCCTAGGAGAGAAGGAAACATGGCCAAGCCGGCCACGGATATATAGATCCCAGCCAGCCCGGCTGCTGTCGACCTCCCAATCTCAAAATAATCGCGTAAACAGCAGCTTCATCCCCGAGCATTCAGCCGCGCCCGCCTTCACTCATAGCCAAGCCTCGACGGGCCATGCTGTGAAAGTTGCGGTATCGTTACCGCACTGATATAACTGAAGGCTGTCAGAACCGTTCGCCTGCCCATGGCGGCGGTCAGGCAACCGCCGAGGTCGGCAGTCCGGCCCGGCGGCCGACCACTTCGACGAAAGGCCATGATGGCGTACGCGACGATCAGGGATGTGGCCCAACGGGCCGGAGTCTCCGTATCGACGGTCTCCCGAGCCCTCAACGACTCCGGGCGCATCTCCCCCGCCACACGACAGCGCATCAACCAGGTCATCCACGACCTGCACTATGTGCCGGACTCCCGGGCCCGGTCCATGCACTCAGCCCACTCGCGCACCATCGGTCTGCTCATCCCCGACATCCGCAACTCCTACTTCGCAGACCTGGCCTACCTGATCCAGGGGCAGCTGCTCAACCACGGCTTCCAGACCCTGATCTGCACCTCCACCCAGGGCGACCCCGGCGAGGACCGGGCCCAGGTGCGCAACCTGCTGGGCCAACACATCGATGGAGCCATCATCGTGCCCGGGCCACGTTCCTCACACACCCTGGAGGAGCTGACCAGACGCGGACTGCCCCTGGTCTGCGTGGACCGTGCCGCCGAGGGCGCCGCCGGACGCGACGGGCGTGCCATCCCCTGCGTGGACGCCGACCCCGAGCCCGGCCTGAGGCAGGCCCTTGAGGATCTGCACGCCCAGGACCACCGACGCATCACCCTGGTGCCCGGGCCCCTCAAGGAATCGGCCACCTTCCGCGAACGCCTGAACGTCTACCGGGACCTGCTGGCAGGCATCGAGGGCATGGACGACCCCCTGGCCGACCAGGTAGAGCCAGGCACCTTCGACCCCGACATGATCGACCTCTGGGCCCGGCAGGGCATCACCGGCGTGCTCTTCGGATCCTCCCTGGATGCCATACGCGCCATCAAAACGGCCCAGTCCCGAGGAATCGGCATCGGCGAGGACCTGTCCATGATCACCTTCGACGACCTGCCCGTCTTCCGCATCCTGACCCCGGCCGTATCGACCATCTCCCAGCAGATCGACACCATGGGGACCCGCTGCGTGGACATGCTCCTGGCTCTGATGGCAGGTTCGCCCGTGCGGTCGGTCCGGCTGCAGACCAGCTACCGCCACTGCGCCTCGGTGGGTCGCCCGCCCGCGCACACCGGCCAGGATCCCTGAACCTGTCACAGCGTGATCATCAAGGCGGACAAGCTCATCAAGGAACGGAGAAACATGATTCAAGATATGGCGGCAGAACCCGACCAGGTGCTCAAGGGACTGGATACCATCACGGGATCCATCTCGGTGGTCGGGTCCATGAATGCGGACTACACCGTCAACACCGACCGGCTGCCTAAGCCCGGCGAGACCATCAACGGAGGTCCCCTGCAGGTGCTGCCCGGGGGCAAGTCGGCCAACCAGGCGGCGACTGCGGCCCGCATCGGCGCCCAGGTCAGGCTCTTCGGAGCCGTCGGATCCGACTCCAACGCCGACTTCCTGCTGGGGCAGCTGGGCAACGCCGGGGTGGACGTCTCCCACGTGATGACCGTGCCGGGAGCCAGCGGAACCACAGTCATCACCGTAGATGCGCGCGGCGAGAACACCATCGTCTACTCCCCCGGCTCCAACGGCAAGGTGGATGTGGACTACGCCCATCGCTCACGCCAGGCCCTGACCTCGGCCAAGGTGCTGGGACTGTGCCTGGAGAGCCCCATCGAGACGGTCACCGAGGCGGCGCGCATGGGCCACGAGGCCGGCATGACCGTGCTGCTCAACGACTCCCCCTTCCGCGCCGACCTGCCCGCCGACCTGATCGCCAACTCGGACCTGATCCTGGTCAACGAGCATGAGATGGCCCAGCTGCTGGGCATCGACGAGCCCGAGGATGGCGACTGGCTGGGGGCCGACTGGGACCGGATCAACCAGACCATGCAGGACTTCGGCTTCCACCGGGCCATCGTCACCCTGGGCGGCGAAGGATCCATGGTGCTGGACCAGGGCCAGACCTACCGAATTCACGCCGTGCATGTGGACGCCGTGGACACCACCGGCTGCGGGGACGCCTTCATGGGCACCGTGCTGGCCGGCCTGGCCTCCGACATGACCCTGGTGCAGGCCGCCCAGCTGGCCTCCTACGTCTCCGCCTACGCCGCCACCGGGCAGGGGGCGCAGGCCTCCTACGGCACAGCCGAGCAGATTCGGCTGCGTTTCTCCTGAGACCGGGCGCTCGGGGGCGGACCATAAGGTCGAGCCATCGGGATCAGTCCACCGGGATCTTATGACCAAGGTCCATTGGTCAGGGTCCAACGATTAGGCAAGTGGACCGGTCTCCCCCGGCTTTGTCAGGCCGACGAACCGTTGTGGAATGCACGACGGGGAGTCGGCCTGACTGGTATTTGAGTGAGGGAACGGCATTAAGCCCCTCGAGGTGGCTAAACCGATGATCAGTAACCACATCTGCAAAGCCACAATTCTTCGACCAATCATCAAGCGCCCACCCCCGATTGTGACTGCTCTGGCTCATCCACCTTGCGATAGCCAGAGACCACATTTGACCACATCATCCCTCGGACTGATAGCGCCTCCCATCACCCACGAATATTGTTGGTTCCATGAACACAGTCAGTCAAACAGCGCAGCGGCCGATCACCAGGTCCAACGGTCGAACGCTGCTGACTGACACTCTCTTGGCCATCCTTCTACTTCTACTAGTGAGCGGCCCCACCTCCGCCTCCGTTCCAATAGATGGAGCCCTGATTCCCTCGCAGAAAATCCAAATCCTGATCTGGACGATCCTGATCATAGCGCCTGTCATTATCCGTCGCCGATTCCCCGACCTGGCAGCCGGGCTCTTCATCGCTGTGGCTCTGGCTCAGCTCCTGTTGGGGCCTGCCATCATGCTAGCTGATGCAGTCTGCCTGATAATGGTCTATTCCTGTCTGCTCTACGGACGCCCATCCCTGCGTCGACTCTACCTGATCTTGGCCTGGGTCATGGTGTCCTTGGCCTGCCTGGCCTTCACGTTGGTCAATTCGGGGTTTCTGCCTCCAGGCAGGACACGGCAGGACCGCACCTTCATGTCGCCGGGCTCATTGAGAGATCTGACGATTAACTTCCTATTGAACTTTCTGTTCGATGGGCTTCTGCTGCTCGTCGCCATCATTGCGTCCTACTGGGCGCAGACCAGGCGGGATGCCCTTGACGAGGCCCGGCAACGCAACCACGCCTTGGCCCTGCAGGCAGAACAAAGCGCGGCCCTGTCTGCAAGCGCTGAGCGGGCCCGTATGGCCCGTGATATGCACGATGTCGTCGCACACACACTGTCCATTGTTATCGTACAGGCAGATGCCGGCAGATATGCTGCCACTGCCGATGCCAACCTGGCCCTCAAGACCATGCGCACCATTGATCAAGAGGGCCGTCGCGCCCTACGTGAGCTGAGCTCGCTCTTCGGCAAACTCAGGGCTCCAACCAACCCGGTGGCCGAAAACAGCCAAAAAACAACGGATTTCCCTCCAGGTCAACACCCGTCTTCCCCAAGAATACTTGACCGATCTCAAGCAGCTACCCAAACGAGCATTACTCATCAATTTGCGAACGCGCATGATCGCAATTCAGTTGATGCAGAAGGTGCTCAACCAAGACAAGCCAGCGGTCATCCTCCCACAATTAAAGAGACTCCAACTGTTGACACTGTCAAGGCCAATGTTGATACGGCCGACAATGCACATACTTGGCCCTCGGCTGCCACCTCTTCAAGCAACCCACCGACCAGCTACGGATCATGGACAGACCTGATAGATGCGGCTCGACTCACTCAGCCAGAATCCCAATTCAGCCGGCACGTCGAAGGCCGACCCCAACCACAAAGGTTGGATCGCAGCCGCGCCATAACTGCTTATAGGGTCCTGCAAGAAGCATTGACCAATGTTCGCAAGCATGCCGCTCCTGCTTCACACGTGCTGATTGAAGAGCAGTGGCTCACGGACGGTTTGAGCCTGACTATTGACGACTACCCGCTTGACCTTGCCACTACTATTTCAGATTCTCAGACGCAGATGGAACAACCTGAGCATTCAGGCTTCGGACTTTTGGGGATGCAGGAACGACTGACATCTCTGGGAGGCAACCTTCAAGCTGGCCCCAAACCAGATGGCGGTTACCACCTTCAGGTATGGATTCCTTTTGTCGCACCGCCACAATCTGACCCCGAAATGGGAATATACGCAAATCGACAAGCTCAGTGGTCCTTGCGCTCGATTGTCTCGAAACTCTTCATTTGGTTTCAACGCCATCCATTGACGGCCGACCTGGGTTTGGTAATCGGACTTGTGTTGGTAGGGAATCCAGGTCAAGCTCTTTCTATAGCACCTGTCACGCCCCAATATGACCCGGGCCGACCAGTAAGGATCATCGCTACGCTAGGTATCACTTTGCCTCTGATTGTGCGCAGAGTCCGTCCCGGCATTTGCGCCGCCCTAGTGGCTGCAGCTGCCGCCCTGCTGCTGCTCTTCTCGCCATGGCTGCCAGAGGCTGCGATCTGTTCCCCCATCGCCATCTATTCGGCAGTGGTTTATGGTAAAGACACCACCAGGCGATGGGTTCCATTCGCGGTCATCACGGATGTGGTTTTATGGGCTGCCAGATGTGTGGCCAATAACCAAGGGTGTCCCACCGTTCTGTCATACATTACAGAACGACCAGCAGAATCACCTTTTTCTGCATCCAATTTAACGCATTTCACAGTGATGGCCGCGCCGGCCTTGATCTGTCTGCTGACCATTCTGATTGCGTCGCACCAACGCACTCGTGGTTCGGTCCTTCTTCTGCAGCAGGAACGCGAGCGCGCGCTAAGCCAGACCCTGCAGGAAAGCCAGGCTCTGGCCGCCAATCAGGAGCGGGAACTTATCGGCGCCACCATGCAGATAGAAGTAGCTGACACACTAAATACAGTCATTGCAGCCGCCACTAAAGCCATCGGCGTGTTGAACGATTATCAAGTCAAGGGAGTGGACCCTCCCCCGGAACAGATAGCGCAAGCCTTCGGCGACATTGCAAGCCAAGGACGCGAGGCCCTGGCTCGAATGCGGCAACTGCTAACAGTCCTGCGTCACAGCTCCAGCACCGATCCGCATTCAGACACCGAGACCATCTATGACCCGAACAAGAGTTTTAATTCAGATGGGAGCCACAAGGCTGAATCCACCCACAAAACCCCACCTATGACGGCTCTTCACCCAGCCAAACCCCTGCCAGTAGATCTTGACGATCAGGTTGACAACCCTTCGCAACACTCGCAACGGGACAAGAAACCGACGCATGTCCAACCGGACACCAGGCATGAGCATTCTTGATAATGAGCACTAATGAGCACAGCAGGTAATCAGCACAACCAAAGAATCAAGCACCCCACGAATCATGCATCCGAACATTAACCTGCCCCAGGAATCAATGACCAGGGTAAGTCGTTTTGTTATTTGACAGTTACTCCGGCAACGGATGTTCGGGCAAAACTTACAGCGATTGCCTTAGCCACAAATCGAAACCAGCCGTAATTCCTGGCAACACTCAACTCAGATAAAATCGAATGGTAGCGCTGGCTACCATCTAACGGAAAGAAGCAGGCAATCATGGAACGGACCAAACCCATCAGCGTTGCCATCGTGGATGACCAGAATCTGGTCCGGGCCGGTTTTGCCATGGTCATCGGCTCCCAGGATGACATGACCGTGGTCGGCCAAGGCGCAGACGGCGAACAAGCAGTGGATCTGGCCTCACGCCTGCGGCCCGATGTAATCCTCATGGATGTACGCATGCCCGGCGTGGATGGTTTGACAGCCACCCGCCGAATCACTGCCTTGTCACCTGACCGTCCGGAGTCCAGGGTCATTGTGCTGACAACCTTCGATCTTGACGAATACGTCATGGCTGCTATAAAAGCCGGTGCATCAGGATTCCTGCTCAAGGATACCGAGCCTGAAACCCTCCTGTCCTCCATCCGTACAGTTCACCGGGGCAATGCGATCATCGCTCCTTCGGCTACAAAACGCCTGATCGAACACATGGCCCATGACGTGCCTGAGACCGGGGCCATGACATCGGGATCGACCTATCGCGATCCCGAAGCGGACCTGCTCACCGATCGCGAGCTGCAGGTCCTGATTCACATAGCCCAAGGTCTGAGCAACCAGGAGATAGCCGACAATCTGGGGATCTCACTGCCCACGGTGAAAACTCACGTCACTCACATTCTCCAGAAAATCAATGCCCGCGACCGCGTCCAGGCGGTGGTCTTCGCCTACGAAAACCATCTGGTATGAACCTGGACGTCATACAGCATCAATCGTCACTAAGCGCCTCAATGGGTGAAACCTTGACTGCCTCCCTGGCTGGCAGCACACTGGCTGCCACAGCAGCCAGCAAGGCCACTGGCAGTATCAGCACAAAAGCCGACCATGGCACGGTGAAAGTCACGGACCCTAAGGGCACAAAGACCTGGTAGGCTCCTATCCATCCGAAAAGCGTTCCTAGAACGATTCCAGCCAGACTGGCTCCCAGGGCTATCATGCAGGCCTCGACTCCCAAGGATCGACGAACCTGGACGCTGCTCATGCCGATTGCCCTGAGCGTGGCAGTCTCACGACGGCGTTCCAGCACCGACATCATCAAAGTGTTGGAAACCCCTATCAGGGCGATAATCACAGCAACGCCCAGCAATGCCACCATGATCGCCAACAAGGAATCGATTCTTTCGCTCCATGTCCTCATTTGCGTCAGCCCTCCGCTCATAGCCATATCGTCATGCTCTCCTACAGCCTGACGTATGTCATCCAAGAGCAGTGCGGTATCGCGATCTCCCTGGGTCCTAATCCAGATTTCATGCGTCTTGGTGTCAATCCCGGCGACATTCCGGGAGTCCGTGATTGCATAGACGCCACTGGTATCCAGCCCGCCGAATCCGGCAAAGACCCCAGTCAATGTTCTTCTTGCATCTGCCTCCTTTTCACGTTCATCGTCCGCCTGAGGATCAGCTATCGACAACTTCAGCCGACTTCCATCCCGGTAACCGGAATGCTTGGAAATCGTTCTGGTCGACACCAACAATGCATCCGACCTTTGCATACCTGGGCCCAGATCGGCATGAAGCACTCGCCTGATCCGTGAAGCATCCAAGGCATAGACAGTCATGGAAGCTTGTGAGGGGCCTCCTGACTCGACCTTGGCATTGAATCGCTGCACCAGCTCTGCATCTGCAACACCTTCGATACGCTCAATGGCCCGCACATTTCTCTTGTTCAGCCCCTGACCAGATATTTCAATATCCACGGAATAACGCTGATCAATATCCTTGAACAAAGTACGTTTAGCGGTTACCGCACCCGTAGCCAGAGTTGAGACCAGAGTCACGCCAATCAGCAGAGCAACACCTGTGGCAGCGACTCGTGAGGGATTTCGAGCGATATTCGCCACTCCGACCCTGCAAGATGGTCCAATCTTGGACACAGGTTTACCCAAACAACGCAGAAGAGCCGGAATCCATCGCCGAGCCCCTATCAGCGCACTCAGAAAGATCAGCAAAACACCCAATACTGCGAGACCCAGCAATCGTTCCTGCTGATTACTGGTCTGGACTGTATCGCCAGAGTTTGTCCGGACTAACTCCCCTACGCGCCAAGATGACCAGGTCACCAACGCCAGACCAATGACAGCCAGCAGGATACTGATTCGTAAACCGGTCCGATTCCTGCTGCCCTGCTCCTGATAATCCATTGGCTGCAGGGCTTCAAGCGGTCTGACTCTGATAGCCCTATGACTAGATCCAAAGGCAGCCACCAGGGTTGCCAAAACACCGAGCACAAACGGAACCAGGAGGGAGGCGGGTGTAAGCAGGAGTTCAAACTTCATGGTGCCCGAATGCAGACCAAGGCAACCGGCAAGGCCCATCAAACCCATGGCCAGCAGGATGCCGATCAGGGACGATATGACACCAAGAAGCAGGGCCTGCTGCAGCACGCCTACCCTGATTTGCCGTCGATCAGCACCAATGATCCTCAGCAGGGCCAGATACCTGCGCTGTCTGGCCACCATGATCTGGAAGGTGTTGGCAATCACCAAGGCAGCCACCACCATGGCCAGCAAACCAAAAGTCATGAGGAAAAGAGTTGTGATGTCCACACCATCGCCGGTCTGCTCTCTGAGCAGCCTGTCCTCCATGGTACGACGATCCTCCAGCTGGTATCCCTTGGGAACGTATCGCCTGATATTTTGCAGAGCCTTCTGAAGCTCCTTGCCTTGGCCATCAACCTGCAGATAGACATTATTCACAGGAGGAGACTCCGGTCCAACTATTCCCGCCATACTCAGCAGACACTCAATCCGAGAATCCCTCAGCACCACAGCTCCACCGAAGGCATCGTACTGTCGACCACGGCTCTTGCTGATGCCTGAGATGGTCAAGTCCACGGTTCCTTGGTCAACAAGGCGTTCTTTGCTTGCAGAATCCTGAGCACTATCGCTATCACTACCTGGCAGCATCGAGGTGGACAGATGGAGGCGCACCTTATCACCCAGGCCCGCCTGGAGCCTGTCGGAGACGGGATGCGGCAGCACAACCTGATCATCTGAATCCGGCCATTGCCCCCGGACCAGATCAACAGGCATGAGTTCCTGCCTGGCACCCGCAATGGCCAGAATTTCTTTGCTGGATTGACCGTTCGCTTCCGTATCCACCAAGAGGCTGACATCAGGGCGCAGACCACGAACCCCCTGCAAGTTCGACAGTCCTTTGCCGTCAAACTCGTCGAACAGGATTGGCTTGTCCTGATCCTCTCTGGAGGCCACAACATAGTTGGCTTGACCAGCATCCACGCTGATCTCGCGACGCATGGAGGCTTTCGCCACGTTGCCAAAAAGGAGCGTCAGGCACATAAAGAGGGTGCCGATAACGATGGCCAGACCAGCCGGCATCATCATACGTGCATCGCGCTTCATCATCGTACGGGTTATCCGCCACACAGTGCACCCCCTAGTCCCGTACCTGGGAATCGCCAGCAGTGCCAGCCGACACTTGTTCAGCCAGAAGGTCATTCATGGCCTTCACTGTCGGATTCTGTCGGTCCGCGACTATCCGTCCGTCGGCAAAGACCAGCGCACGATCGGCGTAGGATGCGGCATAGGCATCATGCGTGACCATGATGACGGTCTGCCCCAGCTCGCGGACCGAATCCCGAAGGAAGCCGAGCACCTCGGTCGAGGAAGCCGTGTCCAGGTTTCCCGTAGGCTCGTCCGCAAAGACGATCGAAGGCTTGGTGATGAGGGCCCTGGCGATGGCCACTCGCTGCTGCTGGCCACCCGAGAGCTCGCTGGGCCGATGGTCCAGCCTCTCCGACAATCCCAGAGTCTCTACCAGCTGCTCCATCCATGAGGTGTCGGGCCGAACGTCGTCCAGTACCAGCGGCATGAGGATGTTCTGTTTGGCAGTGAACATGGGCAATAGGTTGAAGCTCTGGAAGATGAATCCCAGATGCCGTCTCCTGATAAGGGTCAGCTGACGGTCGTCCATTCGTGTCAGGTCGACTCGGCCGGCCTGATCAATCGATGGATGGTGACGATCTCCGCTCTTCGAATGCAGAAGATCAGCGGCTATATAGACATGGCCTGAGGTGACAGTATCCAGACCAGCCAGAACGTGCATGAGCGTTGACTTGCCCGAACCTGAAGGACCCATGATGGCAGTGAACCGGCCACGCTCGAAATTCACGTCGATTCCACGCAGGGCATGGACGGCGTTCGATCCTTGCCCATAATCCTTGGTCAGCTGCCTGGCGCTGACGGCCGGCTGTCCCACGACGCCTGGACCTGCTCTGTCGATTAACCCTTGTGAAGACGAAGTATCCGCTTTGTTCTGCATGGTGCTCCTTATCCGCGAGGAAGCCTTTCTCCCGTCAGCTTCCGACCCTATGCGGCTATTAGCTGCCGCGATATGCTCCCTGGGAGCGATGAAGATAATCATCCTTACGGATGAGTGCGATGAAGAACTCCTCCTGTTAGGCTGACACCATCCAAACCAACGCGGGGCGGCGGGGATGGACATTTGCGGAGATGGAGCAAATCACGTCAAGCGTCTTGCTCAACACAAAAGACACGAGTCACAAGACATGCAACCTTCGGACCAAGGGAGTGAAACAGTTGCCTGGATTCCCATGAATGACTACAGGAACACCTAAGCAGCATCAAGGAAACCATCACCCGGCAGAATGAGTCATTCATTCCCGGCTTCAACCAAGATGCGCCTGGGTGAAGGTTGGCTTGCCGTCATTCCTCTGCTAGAGCCACGACCGGTGGAGTCCGGTTGACGCGTCTTGCAGGCAGGACGCTTGCCAAGATCGCGGCTACGAGCGCCACCAGCAGAATCACTATGCCTATGGTCCAAGGAATGGGGAAAGCCACCGTACCCAGAGAGGAAAAGATCTCATAGGCTGCAGCCCATCCGAAGAGCAGGCCCAGGACCATGCCAGACAAGGACGACACTAGAGCTATCAACCCTGACTCCACAGCCAGGGACATCCTG
This sequence comes from Bifidobacterium sp. 7101, assembly GCF_000499285.1. Classification (GTDB taxonomy): domain Bacteria; phylum Actinomycetota; class Actinomycetes; order Actinomycetales; family Bifidobacteriaceae; genus Bombiscardovia; species Bombiscardovia apis_A. The sequence continues at coordinate 89,738 of NZ_AWUN01000003.1, read as the reverse complement.
ATCTGCTTCCGGGTCATCCCGATGGCCCGCAGGGTGGCGGACTCCCGTCGGCGTTCCAGCACCGAGAGGGAAAGCGTATTGGCCACGCCAATCAGGGCGATGGCCACCGCCACCGCCAAGAGAGCCAGGATGATCATGAGCAGGCTGTCGATGGTCCGATCCCACTGCTGCTTTTCAGCCAACCCACCCTTGACGGTAACAGCCGAATAACCAGAAAGCGCGTCTTTTACCTTGTCGATGAATGTCGGGACTGTTGGTGAACCATCGACCTTGGCCCAGATCTGCACGGTCTGAGGCTGAACGCCATTTAGCGAGGATGAGTCAGTCAGACCATAGAAATTACTGGCATCAATCCCCTGGAAGGGCGCATAGACACTGGTCACGAAGAGTCTTTGAGCCACCGATGCGGATCCCCCATGAGCATCTCCTTGAATCGGGTTGAGAATATTGAGCCCCAGATTCCCTCCGTCATGAAAATCCTTCTGTTTGTCCATGAGGCTTTCTGGAAGCAAAAGGGCATCCTGTCCGGAAAGATCCTTGCCGACCTTGGCGTTCAGAAGACGATCGATCTTCTGCGAGTCAAGGGCGAAAATAGTCATTCCCGCACCGTTCTCGCCGCCTGATTTGACCATGGCAGCATACTGGGGCACCAGCTCGGCCTGAGCGACCCCGTCGATTCGACGAATGGCATTCAGAGCCTTGTCATCCAGGCCATCGGCGCTGATCTGCAGATCGACGGAGTAGTGCTCGTCCAACATGTTGGCCATGGTCTGCTTGGCACTGGCGGCGCCCGTGGCCAGGGTGGCGACCAGTGTCACGCCGATTAGAAGGGCGGTACCCGTAGCCGCCACACGGGAATGATTCCGTGCGATGTTAGCCACAGCGATTGTGGACGAGGGCCCGATCCGCGAAACCAGGGACCCGACTCCCTTGAGCATGAAAGGAATCCAACGATTGGCACTGAACAAAATGCCCAGGAAGGTAAGAACAATGCCGATGACAGCCATGGCAGCAACAATGTTCGGCCCGTCTCCGGATGTCTTGCTGGCCTTGTCTGCCGTGGCACTGAGCCTGACCTGCCAGAGGGACCAGACCGTCATGGTGATGCCCAGCAGAATCATGACCACGCTGATAAACAGACGCATCCTGCTCGTCTGCTTGTTCTCCAGAAGATCGGCAGGCCTCAGAGCCTCCAAAGGACTGACTCTGGTGGCGGCCCATGAGGAGCCCAGGGAGGCCAGGACCGTAACGACGATGCCGAAAACGAGGGGCACCAGGAAGACTGCCGGGGTCAGCTTCAATTGGAAGTAGAGGGAATTCGTATGAACCTTGGCTACACCAAGAATAGCCATAATGCCGATGGCGGCACCAACACCGATCAGGGATGCCACAGCACCCAGGATAATGGAACGCATCAGGACGCTGGCCCTGACCTGGTTCTTATTGGCGCCTATCGTCCTCAGGAGGGCCAAATAGCGACGTTGCCGTGCGACCATGACCTGGAAGGTGTTGGCGATGACGGTGGCAGCCACGAACATGGCCAGTGTGCCAAAGACCAGAAGGAAGGTGGTCACGGGGTTTTGGGAACCGCCGAGCGCGGTCTTGACCAGTCGGTCCTCCATAGTGTGACGGTCCTCAAGGGAATAGCCCGAAGGCATGAGCTTGCGCAGAGAGGCCAGAGTCCCATCGAGGTCGCTGCCCTGCCCGGCAACATTCAAGTATGCATTTTGGGCATACAGATTACCCATGTCGCCAAGGCCTGCTGTAGCCATAAAGGCATCTATGGTCTTGGGGGTCAGCACGATTGCACCGCCCGACTCGCCAAACTCGCCGCCCTCGTTGCCTTGGTTCGAACTTACGCCCGACAAGGTCAAGGGCATCGATATGAACCTGCCCGCCACCTGGTCGGCACTGGCCTGATTTTTCGACCCAAGATCCTCGGAAATATACAGCATGTTAGGCGACAGATTCAGATTCACCCTGTCACCTAGGGAGAGCCTGAGCCTGGACACAGTCGGCCCGGGTAGGACCACTTGGTCGTCGGCACTGGGCCAGGATCCCTTGGCAAGTCCGACCGGCATCAGCGATGAACCCGCCATAGGAATGGCAATCACGCTCTCGCTTTTGATCTTGCCGGCGCGGACATCCGCCATAAGCTGGGTGTCTGATCTGACTGCGTGAACGCCTGGGACTTTTGCCAGTTCCTCGGTTTTGAAGTCCTTCACCCTTTTCTGATCGGGATGGCTGCCCTCCGCGGGGATGATGGCGTAGTTGGCCTGGGCCGCATCGGATGAGACCATCCGCCGCATGGAAACGTCCATGGTGTTGCCGAAGAGGAAGGTCATGGCAATAAACAGTGTCCCGACGACAATGGCGATGCCGGCGGGAACCATCATGCCCAGGTCATGCCGCATCATTTTTCTGGCGACGAACCACATAAGCATCAACCTCAGCGATGAGCAGCTGAGCCAGCTGTAGCTGCGGAGGCCATGACTCCCTCGGAGAGCAGGGAGTTCATGGAATCCACAGTGGGTCTGTCCTGGTCTGCCACGATCCGCCCATCCGCAAATACCAAAGCCCGGTCGGCGAATGAGGCCGCAAAGACATCATGCGTGACCATGATGATGGTCTGCCCCAGCTCGCGGACCGAATCCCGAAGGAAGCTGAGCACCTCGGTCGAAGAGGCCGTGTCCAGGTTTCCCGTAGGCTCGTCAGCAAAGACAATCGAAGGCTTGGTGATGAGGGCCCTGGCGATGGCCACACGCTGCTGCTGGCCACCCGATAGCTCACTGGGCCGATGGTCCAGCCTCTCCTCCAGGCCCAGGGTCTTGGCCAGAACCTCCAGCCAAGCTGTGTCTGGCTTGGCCCCATCCAGTATCAGAGGCATGAGGATATTCTGCTTGGCCGTAAACATGGGCAGGAGGTTGAAGCTCTGGAAAATAAAGCCCAGGCTCTGGCGCCTCAAGAGGGTCAGCTGATTGTCGTTGAGCTTGGTCAGGTCGACCACTCCCCTCAGCCCTCCTTGACGGTGGACCCGCTTGCCCTTCACCCCGGCAGCATCGGCCCCGTTCAGGTAGACATGTCCGGAGGTAGCGGTGTCCAAGCCAGCCAGGGTATGCATGAGGGTGGATTTGCCCGACCCGGAGGGACCCATGATGACCGTGAACCTGCCCCGCTCAAATTCGACGTCTACGCCCCGCAAGGCATGGACCAGGTTCTCCCCACTCCCATAGTCCTTGGTCAATCCCTTGGCCTTGATGGCCACCTGAGCGATCTGCCTCGGTTTCCCCGCACCGGACGACGAATCAGAAGACGACCTCGTCTTTGCTCCATGTTTCATGCCCCCATCTTACCCACCACAGTATTTCCGCTTCGCATGTCAGGTGCTGTCTGCCACTGGAGAGAGGTGAGGAGAGGGCATATACAAAAGGCGCCCATCGAAACGTAATGAGGTTTCGATGGGCGCCTTCTGCTTGCTCGCCTTCTTGGTCATATATCACGCATATACGGCACCAAGAAGGAAGTATGATTGCCGGCTACTTGGCCAAACCGGACTCCTTCAATGCCTGGAAGGCACCCTTGAGGTCATCCAGAATATCCTCGATGTTCTCCGTGCCAATGGAGAGCCTGATGGTACCTGGATGGATGGCCTGATCCTCCAGCTCCTCCGGCGTCTCCTGGGAGTGGGTGGTCGATGCCGGATGGATGGCCAGGGACTTCACATCAGCCACATTGGCCAGGAGGGAGAAGAGATGCAGGTTGTTGATGAAGACCCTGGCCGCATCCTTGCCGCCCTTCAGGTCGAAGGTGAAGATGGAGCCGGCACCGTTCGGGAAGTAGCGCTTGTAGAGCTCGTGGTCGGGGCGCCCCTCGATGGCCGGGTGGCTGACCGACGCGACCTCCGGCACGGTCTGCAGGTAGTCCACTACCTTCAGGGCGTTCTCAACGTGGCGCTCAACCCTCAGCGAGAGCGTTTCGGTCCCTTGCAGGAGGAGGAAGGCTGCAAAGGGCGAGATGACGGCGCCGGTGTCGCGCAGGAGGATGGCGCGGATACGGGTGACGAAGGCCGCAGCGCCCAGATCCTGGTAGAAGCGCAGACCGTGGTAGCTGGGGTCGGGTTCGGTCAAGGTTGGGAACTTGCCGGGCACTGCCGCCCAGTCGAACTTGCCGCCTTCCACGACGACCCCGCCCAGGGTGGTGCCATGGCCGCCGATGAACTTGGTGGCCGATTCCACGACGATGTCAGCCCCGTGCTCCAGCGGCCGGAACAGGTAAGGAGTGGCGAAAGTGTTGTCGACAATCACCGGCAGGTTGTGGTCATGAGCGATCTTGGAGATGGCCTCGAAGTCGGGCAGGTCCGCATTGGGGTTGCCGAAGGTCTCGAAGAAGACCAGCTTGGTGTTGTCCTGGATGGCCGACTCAAAGTTGGACGGGTCCGAAGGATCCACGAAGGTGGTCTCGACACCATCGCGGGGCAGGGTGTGCTTGAGGAGGTTGAAGGTGCCCCCATAGATGTTCTTGGAGGATACGATATGATCCCCGGTCTGGGTGATGTTGCGGAATGCATACTCCACGGCAGCGGCTCCCGAGGCCACGGCCAAACCGGCAGTGCCGTTCTCCAAGGCGGCGATCCTATCCTCGAAAACCCCCTGGGTGGAGTTGGTCAGACGGCCGTAGATGTTGCCCGGGTCCTTCAGCGCGAACCGGGCCTCGGCGTGGTCGAAGTCGTGGAAGACGTAGCTGGTGGTGGCGTAGATGGGCACGGCCCGGGAATCAGTGGCGGGGTCGGCCTGCTCCTGGCCCACGTGGAGCTGAAGCGTCTCGAAATGGTACTTGTGCGGGTTCTGGTCGGTCATGTCGATTCCTATCTGTTGGTGACGTGCGTCATCTTCTAAGTTCTTGAATGTGACCATAAGCGGCCCAAGCCCACCTGTTCAAGCCGGAAAGGACTTTTCGGTATCGTCCTTTTTTATAACAGCTTCCAAAAGGTTGAAAACAGGCCTTTTTCATCTCAACATTGCACACGCGGAGGTACCCGTTTAACCCCTCCGCTGTAGAGTCGAATAAGCAACGGAGAAGGCTCCGATGCGAACAGCCTCAGCAGGCATGAAGGAGTTCAAAAGATGGCCGGACAGTCGGACGATCAGAACAGGCTCTACCAGCGCGACAGCAAGTACATTCCCCGAGTCGCCGCTGTGCATGACATGTGTGGGTATGGCAAGTGCTCGCTGACGGCCGCAATCCCCATCCTTTCAGCAGCCGGATGCGACGTTTGCCCGGTGCCCACAGCCCTGTTCAGCGCGCACACCATGTTCAAGGACTACACCTTCCACGACACCACCGATATGCTGCCGGGATACCTGGATGCCTGGCAGAAGGAGGGCGTCGAACTGGATGGGATCTACAGCGGATTCCTGGGTAGCGCCGAGCAGGTCGACATCATTCAGCGCATGTATCGGGAATACCCCAAGGCCCTGCGGCTGGTCGACCCGGTCATGGGCGACGGCGGATCCATGTATCCCACCTACACCGAGGAAATGTGCCGGGCCGTGACGAATCTGGTCGATGGGGCCGACCTGCTCATGCCCAACTTGACCGAGGTCAGCCTGCTGACCGGCATCGACTACGAAGGCCAGGACCTTGACGATGCCCAGGTTGGTGAGCGTCTGGGCCGTCTGCTGGACATGGGTGCGAAAAACGTCATCATCAAGGGCATCGACCGGAAGGACGGCAAGCTGCGCAACTTCGTGGCCTCGGCAGATCATGGCGGAGTCAGCGAGCGCACCGAGTTGGTCCATGACAAGCTGCCCTTCATGATCCACGGAACCGGCGATGCCTTTGCATCCAGCCTCTGCGGGGCGCTCTTTGCAGGACGATGTCTGGCCGATGCCGCCCGGATCGCCGGCGAATTCGTCCGCTCGGCCATGCAGCACACACGCAACCAGCCCGACTATCAGCAGCGCGGGGTCAGCTTCGAGCTGGACCTGGGACAGATGACCGCTCTGGTGCCGGAGAAGTGAGCCCGAGGCCGGTGAAAACCACCTGAGAGTCTGGGTATTTGTCAAGAGCGGAAGACAAGAGTGGACAAATGGAACCCAGACCACCTCAATCGCTGTATTCCTTTTAGACAAATACTCGGCTGACAAGGTAATCAATCAGTCATAAAGATCAGTTGACCAGAGCAGGCCGGAAGGCGTTGCCAGCGAATCCGCCGGCGATGTCTTCCGGCCTCTGTTATCTCTTTGCTTCTGGTTCTTTTGCCTGCCTATTGCCCCGCTCCCCTTGTTCATTTGCTTTACCTGGTATCACTCGTTTTTATTTCCATGGATTCTGTTTCCTAAGTTCCGCTCGACTTAGTCCCGCTTTGCTTGGTTTCTGCCTACCTTGCTTTCTGTTTCGGTCCTTCTTGCCTCTGCCGCCTCTGTCTGATACCGAGATGAGTGCAATCGATACAGCGTAAGCATCGTAAATCCACTAGTTCATCCACTTTCGTGGGTGCGCAGGTTCATTCGACCACATGCCTGGTTTGACTAGTCACCGATTTCCTTTCGGTGGTCTCCTAGAAACATGGACACACAAGCACTGACTAGACCAAGTAATCTCCGCACAGTTCCCCGCTATAGGGGCGACAGAGCTGGCCTCGACGTTATGACCACAGACCCATTGGTCGCGCGACCCGTAAGCGCTCTGCCCGATTCCATAAGGTCCGTCGACAATCCAGAAACCACGCAACCTAGGAGAACCAGGTTAGGCAGGAACAACCATGAATCTTCCGACATGGAGATGGCAGGTATTGAACGACAGATCAGAGCCAGTGGCATAAACAGCCGAGAACTGGGACGATTGGGCGAAGACTACGCCTGCCAGTGGCTGCGACAACGAAACTGGAAAATCCTGGCTCGGAATTGGCGAAGCCGGTTCGGCGAGCTGGACATCATCGCTCTGGATCCCGAGGCGACTCTGGTCTTCGTAGAGGTCAAAACCAGACGCACCGGTCGGTTCGGATCCCCAGAGCAGGCCGTCGGCCCGCGCAAGCAGACCCACCTTCGTCGCGCGGCAGTCCGATGGCTGATCAGCCATGACCGAGATCCCAGCGCACGGCATCGTGGCACACGTTTCGATGTCATCAGCCTGTCAGTCAAATCCGACCCTGGCAGAAGCACGCATTCCGAGGGCGCCTATCCCCCGGCTTCCTGCCAGACTTCCGCCAAGGCCGCCAGAGGATCCAACCATTCGAGCAGGGGTGGTTGGAATCCGGGATCAGTCTTCCTCAGGCACACCAGGGAGGCTTTCTGATGCGTCTTGGATCCGCTGAATCCGTGGGATTGATAGGCCTCAAGGCCTTTCTTATCCACGTGCAGTCCTTCATCTCCCCGGGTCTGCCCTACTTCTCCATCATCGGCCTGCCGGATGCCTCCTTGTCGGAGTCACGAGAACGGGTCAAATCCGCCTGCTCGGCCTGCGGATTCCGGTGGCCGCAGACCAGGGTCACCGTCAACATGTCTCCTGCTTCAAAACCCAAGCATGGCTCCTCACATGATCTGGCCATTGCGACCAGTGTTCTGGAAGCCGGCGGAGCATTGCCAACGGAAGGGCTGGACCATACGGTCATCCTGGGTGAACTCAACCTGGACGGCACGATTCTGCCCATCAATGGTCTGCTGCCCATTCTGACGCAAGCCAGAGCCCAGGGGATCACACGGGCTTTCGTCCCTGCAGACAACCTTGACGAGGCCCGTCTGGTTCCCGATATCGAGGTCGTGGGACTGCGCCACCTGGGCCAGCTCATCCAGGCCTTGGGTGGGCGAAGCAGGATCGCCATCCCCGAAGCAGACACTCGCCAAGACTCTGACAAATCGACACCCGTAGCGAGCGTGCACCACATGAACTCAGGTCATGAAGCCAATCCCCCCGCCAATTCCGACCCAGCTCCACCCAAGCCGGACATGGCTGACGTGATAGGCCAGGAAGAGACCAAGTGGGCCATGATGGTGGCCGCGGCCGGCGGTCATCACATGCTCATGGTCGGTCCACCGGGGGCCGGTAAGAGCATGCTGGCGGAACGGCTTCCCAGCATCATGCCCGCTCTGGATGCTGTCCAACAGCTGGAAGTGGCCTCCATCCGATCCCTGTGCGGCACGCTGAGCCAGTATGGGATCACCGATGTGCCACCATTCGAGGCCCCTCATCATACGATCTCCATGGCGGCCATGGTCGGGGGCGGTGCAGGACTGGCCACGCCTGGCGCCATCACCCGCGCCCATCGTGGTGTCCTCTTCATGGATGAGGCTCCGGAATTCTCACCAAGAGTGATCCAATCCCTGCGTGAGCCTCTGGAGATCGGGCGAATCTTCCTATCCCGGGCCAAGGGCAGCACCACCTTCCCGGCTCGTTTCCAGCTGGTCATGGCCGCCAACCCCTGCCCCTGCGGATACGGATACGGAACCGGCGAGCGCTGCACCTGCACGCCCCGCGAGCGCCTCCGCTACTGGAACAGGCTGTCAGGCCCCATTATGGACCGCATCGACATACAGACCACAGTTCCTCCGGTAACCGACCCGGGATTCGATGACCACCGTCCACGCCAGCGCAGCGCCCTGATCCGTCAGCGTGTGACCCGCGCCCGCCAGGCAGCAAATGAGCGTTTTCACAGGGAAGGCTGGACCTGCAACGCCCAGATCAGCGGCGAATGGCTGCGTCAGAACACTTCAGCCAAGGCACGTTCGGTCGTGGATCAGGCCCTGCGCAAGCAACGGATCAGTCTGCGCGGGGCCGACAGGACCATGCGACTGGCATGGACTCTGGCAGACCTGGACGGACGGACCAGCCCCGGTGCCGACGATGTGACCACCGGCATCCTGCTCAGGACAAGGGCCGTCTGAGATGGCCGAACCCTTGATGAGAACCATGCCCGACGGCCAGCCGAGACCGATGACCATGGTTGAAAACGACTGGCTTGCCAGGGCTGTGCTGACTCTGGCGGCAGACGGCCCCGATGCCTTCATGATTGCCTGCCTGCTGGGCTCGGACCAGGCGGCCGACCTGTGCCGAAACCTGATCGAGTTGGGAGCGCCGAATCAGCCGGATGGCGACGACCCTCATGACGCGGCTCGCGTCAGTCTGGACGAACGCTTTCTGAAGGGGACGGCTCGGTGGGGACGACAAACAAGGCCTGAGGACCTCATCCGGTTCCACAAGACCAGCGACACCTGGCGAAGACGCCTGACGCCCTTGCTGGCCATGGACACTGGCCAAGTACGGACCATGATGACTGGTGGAGGCCAATTCTGGGTGATGACCCCAGGTGATTCCTGCTGGCCAGGCCAGGTGGATGACCTGGCACGCCGATCCGACTGGGCCCCTCCCCTCTGTCTATGGGGACGTGGCGATCCTGAAGCATTGATCTGCTGTGATCAACCCTTGGCCGTGGTCGGGTCCAGGGCCTGCGACGAGTATGGCCGGTCCATCGCCCACCAGATTGCCAGACAGGCCGCCAGCCAAGGCCACCTGGTCGTCTCCGGCGGAGCCATGGGCACGGACGCCGCAGCCCACTGGGGAGCCCTGGCCGCCGGCGGCGGACGCACAGTAGCCGTTTTTGCCGGAGGCCTGCGGCATATGGGGCCCAAACGCAACAGCCGTCTGTTCGAGAACATTGAGACAGATGGCGGCGCACTGATCAGCGAGCTACCCCCTGACACCATCCCCGAGGCGCGTCGGTTCCTGCTGCGCAACCGAATCATTGCAGCCCTGGCCTCCGATATCGTAGTAGCACAGGCACGGCACCGATCAGGCGCACTGAATACAGCAAACTGGGGCGTGGAATTGGGCCGTCGTGTGCTGGCTGCCCCCGGCAGAATCGATCAGCCGGAAAACACCGGCTGCAACCGACTTATCCATGAGGGCAAGGCGGAGTTGCTCCTATCGGCATCCGACATCCAAGAGATCTGCCATCCCACCCATGCACCTATCCACCCTGACAAGCCAGTCCAAGGAGGAACCGGCGGTTCAGTCAAAACCACCGAAGATCATGAGCACCAAGCAAGCAGACAGCCCAGGCAGCGCATACCACCGCTTGACTCCGATCATCCGATCCAGACAATACATGGCGGTCAACCGTCCTCAATCACAGTCAAACAACCCCGGACAGATAGAGGTGGGCTTTCGAGTCGCTCTCCGCACAAAGAGCATCCTTTAACCCCGTCATCGAGTCCAGATAAGGACCATGAATATGAAAAAACCGACGACGATCGTCTAACCGAGGGAGAGGCAACCGTATTGGCAGCTATCCGCACCTACCAGCGTCAGGGAGGTCCGCCAATGACTGGGCAGCTTCGCGCTGAGCTAGCCAATCAGGGGCATGAGCTCTCAGTCAGGCATCTGATGCAACTACTGGGGTCCCTGGAGATTCGTGGCCTGATCAGGCTGCAGGACGGATGCGTCGTAGCTGAAGATCCAATGAATCAGGCCTTCCAGCGACAGCGATCCAAATCAACCACCCAGCCATCTGCACCAGCAGATTCATCGCTACGGGGAGGAACAAAATGAACACCCTCATCCTCCAGCAGCTGACGCTGACGTTCAGGACCGCCAAAGGCGAATCCCGGGGCCAGAGAACCATCACGAAAGACCACGCGATGACAGGGAATCACCCCAGGTTCAGGATTGTCATGAAGTGCATAACCCACGAACCTGGCGTTGCACGGATGACCAGTCAGGGAGGCGACCTGGCCATAGGTGGCGACCTTGCCGCGAGGAATCCGCCTGACGACCTGATAAACCTGCTGGGAGAAGGAAAGCTCGGTCATACGACCTATTTTGCCCACGCAAGCAGACATGCACTGGTGGGGCTGCCGGTATCAATAGGTCGTGACAGTATCGATGGTATGAATCCGCAGAAGGTCAGAAACCGCTATGATGCCGTCATCGTCGGAGCCGGAGCGGCCGGGTTGTCGACGGCTCTGGGACTGTACAGAGCTCTGGAGAGCGACGGAAACAGGAACGGCTCTTTGCCAAAGGTCCTGGTTGTCTCCAAGCTGCAGCCCCTGCGATCCCACACCGGATCGGCGGAGGGCGGCATTGCGGCCAGTCTGGGCAATCAGGAGAAGGACGACTGGCATTGGCACTACTACGACACCGTCAAGGGCAGCGACTGGCTGGCCGACCAGGATGCCGTGCGGATTCTGGCCGAGCAGGCTCCGGGCATCGTCATCGAACTGGAGCATGACGGAGTGGCCTTCTCAAGAACTGAAGACGGGCACATCGCCCAGCGGAAGTTTGGCGGCCATACCGCCGATTATGGAGGCCATCCAGTTAGGAGAGCAGCCTACGCAGCCGACCGTATCGGCCATCAGATCCTGCACGCCCTTTGGCAGCAGTGCCTGCGTCTGGGAGTCGAGTTCGCTGAGGAATGGTATGTGACCGACCTGGTCGTTGACCCACCCGTTGATGAGGAATCCGGCGGCCAGGCCCGTGGACTGATCGTCCTGGACACTCACGCCGGCAAGCTGCAAGCCATCCAAGCCGACAATATCGTCCTGTGCACGGGCGGGGCCGGCCGGCTCTTCCATACGACCTCCAACTCCTGGGATCTGACCGGCGATGGCATGGCGCTCGCACTACAGGCCGGTCTGCAGCTGGAGGATGTAGAGTTCATCCAATTCCATCCCACTGGCCTGGGCCACACTGGCATCCTGCTTTCTGAGGCCTCCCGGGCAGAAGGCGGCGTGCTCAGGAACAGTCAGGGCCGGGCCTTCATGCAGGACTACGCACCGGGACACGGCGACCTGGCCGCCAGGGATGTCGTCAGCCGTTCCATCATGGCCGAGATTGATGCAGGCCGAGGAGTGGCCGATCCATCGGACCCGGACGGGCCTCATGATTGCGTCTGGCTGGACATGACCGGCATTGACAGCAAGCGCATGACCGCCCTACTCCCCCAGGTCACCGAGACCATCCATCGCTATGCCCACCTGGATCCCACTGTGGACATGGTTCCGGTCAAACCCACCGCCCACTACACTATGGGAGGCATTCCCATTACCGATCGTGGTCGCGTCTACCGCTGGCAGAATGGCCACCGTCGAATCGTGGACGGACTGTTCGCCGCCGGGGAATGCTCCTGTGTCAGCGTTCACGGAGCCAACCGACTGGGCGGCAACTCCCTGCTGGACGCCTGCCTCTTTGGCACCAGGACCGGGCAGACCATCGCCGCCGCCATATCCAAAGCCGATGAGCCAAACGACACGACCGACACATCTCCGCTCACACAAGCTCTGCAAAAGCGTCAGGCCTTCCTGGACGAGTTGCTGGCTGGCGCAAGCAACGGCGAACCCTCGGAACCAGCATTGGCTGACGACCAAGGCGAAGCCTCCGACCCCGGTGACGAGGCCAGCCTGAACAACCCTTATGCGCTGATGGGCCGACTAGGACGGCTGATGGAGGAGGCCGTTGCCGTCCGATGCGATCAGGGCAGCATTGAAAAGGGTTTGCGCGGTCTGGATCAACTGGAAACTGATGCAAAACAGCTACGTGCGCACAGTGAGACAGCAGTACTCAACCAGGAAGTCACCGCCATCATGGAGGTGGACAACCTGCTGACACTGGCCCGGGCTGTGTTGAATGCCAGTCTGCAACGTCAGGAATCCCGCGGCGCCCTGCATCGCCGCGATTTTCCGCAGCGCGATGACGAACACTATCTGGCTCACACCATGATCGATGCTAATGAAGACGTCTCCTGGCAGCCTGTTCATATCGTCGACATGCCTCCCAAGGGCCGCAACTACTGATGGACCCCGATTATGGACTCTGAATCCAATCTGGTCAGACAGGCACCTGTTCGACACCGAACCTGGTCAGTCAGGGATTAGGATGGAGTCCGCGCATATCAATGGGCATCGGGCCATATCCCGAGCAAGGACAGGAGCAACCGTGACATCACAGTCCACCGGCTCAGACGGATCCAAGGCACCTGCACCGGACCGCGATCCCCGTCCGGTGACCTTCCGAATAGCCCGGTTCACCCCACGACCCCAATCAGAGCGCCCGGCACGAACCAACCCATTCGCCAAGAGCAACCCCTTTGCCACAGCTGGCAACCGACGGGCCCGAGGCCGCCGCTGGACGCAGGAGTATACGATCCGCATTGCCCCACAGCGCACTGTTCTGGATGCCCTGCTGCAGATCAAGCGGGAGGTGGACCCCACACTGAACTTCCGGTACTCCTGCGGACATGGCATGTGCGGATCGGATGCCGTGCTCATCAACGGTCGTCCGGATCTGCTCTGCACAGCAACCATCGCCGATTGCCTTTCCGCATCCAAAACCATGCCGAACGCATACGCCACACCCGGTGTAGCTACTGGAAATCCGCAGGATCAGCAGCCTCCAGCCTTCCGTCGCACCGGCACAGCGACCTCCAAAACGGCCGTATCCCCGTCGTTATCGCATTCGGATTCGGTCTCAGACTCGACGGCCACAGACTTCTCGGCTACAAATCCTACGGAAACCGCAACCGTTACAGCAGCTACAAGCCATACTGACACACCACACCCTACTGAAACATCAAGCTATGCAGAATCTTCAGTAGTAGAGATCCGCCCGCTTCCCGGCTTCACCCCTCTCAGAGACCTGATAGCGGACACCGATGCCATGTTTGACCAAATTCGACGCTTCAAGCCTTATCTGATCAATGATGATTCCTCTGCTGATAGCAGCCAAGCAGCCCAGACAAAGGCAGCCAACGCAGAACCAGCGTCAGAATACCGGCAAACTCCTGAAGAGCTGGCCCGGTACGAACTGCTCAGCACCTGCATCGCCTGCGGGCTCTGCCAGGGCGCCTGTCCTATTTATGCGGGCGGTGAGGCCTTTGCCGGCCCGGCGGCCATGATAGCAGCGGCTCGATTCATCAACGATTCCCGCGACAGTCATCGGCAGGAACGCCTTGAGGCCATTGACCAGGTGGACGGAATCCAGGCATGCCAGTCCATACGGGCCTGCACCCGACCCTGCCCCAGAGGGATTGACGTGGGCGAAGAGATGTGGAAGCTGGTCGAAGCCGTCAAGGAGTAGCCAAACTCATGCATACACAGGCCAGCGTGAGCAGGCGACAGGCTTGTGCCCTCTAGTCGTTACCATGGTTAGCATGGACAAAACCTCGTACAACAACATCGCCAGAGGATGGGAATTCGCCGAGGCAAGCGCTCTGAACGTCGAATCCGACAAGTTGCAGGCCTTGCGAGACAAGGCTTCGGAGGCCGGATTCGCCCAGTGTTCCAGGTCTCAAGGCGCCTTTCTGCAGTTCCTGGCCGGCCGGAACGCTCCGGCATCCATCATCCTGGTGGGCAACGGCTCCGTGGTCGAAGCCCTGCGCCTGATGACGGGTCTGCATGGCCATGGCCAGTTCACCGCCGTTGACTCCACAGCCCAAGGCACCTCTCTGGTCAAAAAAATATTCGCAGGAATGGAGAAAGTCCATCCAGGCATGAGGCTGCGGGCGGTCAACGCGGCTGCAAGGACCTATTTCCCCAGGCTCAATCCCAGCGACTACGACCTTATCGTCGTCTCGGGCAATGGTGACAACTACCAACAGGTCATGGACCAGGCCCCACGTCTGCTCAAGGACCGGGGACAGCTGATCTTCACGGATGCCTTCGATCTGCTGGACGACCCAGACAAGGGCGGCGTGCTCAACCCGGCCAACAGATCCGCCAAAACGACCACCCTACGGACCATCATGGAGGCCATAAGCAAAGACAATGACTGGGAATCCTGCCTGCTGCCCGTCGGCACGGGCATGATCATGGCCACCCGCGCCCACTGACTGCCGCCCACCTACCATTCAGGCACGGTGTCGTAGGATGGCTTCGACAGCCTCATCAGGATCATCAGTGCGGATGACCAGATCGGGGTCCAGATCAGAAATCATGCCCCGCTGCTTCACCGTGTCCGAGATCCAATCGAAGAGTCCCTGCCAGTAGGCCCTGTCGAAGAGGACGATGGGCATGCTGGGTGCCTTATGGGTTTGCACCAGGGTCAGTACCTCGAACATCTCATCCAGGGTGCCGAACCCACCGGGGCAGACGATGATGCCCGAGGAGTATTTCATGAACATCATCTTGCGTACGAAGAAGTAGCGGAAGGTGATACCCAAATTCACCCAGCGGTTCAGTCCCTGCTCCATGGGCAATTCGATGCCCAGACCGACGGACTTGCCGCCGACCTCAGCTGCGCCCTTGTTGGCTGCCTCCATGATGCCTGGCCCTCCCCCGGTGATGACCGCCATACCGGCCTTGGCCAGGTCGCCGCCCATCTTGCGTGCAGCCGCATAGGTGGGATCATCCCTGCCGGTCCGCGCTGACCCAAAGATCGCTGCCGCCGGACCCAGTTCCGCCAGCGCACCGAACCCGTCGACGAACTCAGCCTGGATGCGCAGCACCCGCCAAGGATCCATGTGCAGCCAGTCCGTATCGCCACCCGACGAGAGCAACCCAGCATTGGCATCCGCCTCGGGAATCATGGGCCCGCGCATGATGACCGGACCGCTGTGGTAGGTCCTGCCCAGGTCCGGGCCTTCGTCGTCATTGTGATTGTCAACCATATCCGCCATGTACGCATTCCTTCATCGGGCCCCAATCCGAAGGACCCGCTCGATCCTGTTCCGGCTCTCATGATAGCGGCCCCGCCGCCCGGCTGACAGCAAGATCAGATTCATATCAGGAGAAATAACCGCAGGCGCTGAGGGTAGCGTGGACGAGCTAAATCAAAACAACAGAGTATGGTGTGGCAGTCCAAGACATGGACAAATAAGCAAGAGAAAAACCGAGCTTGGCCCTCCAACTGTCCTATGGCTGGTGGCATGGATAACTTATGACTTGCTTGAATATTTTAACTTTCAAACATTTTTAATCAATGACACTTCGGGCTCCAAACTCACTCCACATCCCATTTGAAACCACGAACCGCCAAAAACACAAGCACTGCAGTAACAGCAAGCACAATGGAGGTTGAAAGCATAGCGCCCGTTTGCTGCAGGGGATTTTTTGATGCCCAGAAAATGAGATCTCCAAAGAGAGTCGACGGAATCCATCTGATAACATTCGTCAACCAATCCGGAAGGATGGCGAAGGGTATGGCCAGGCCACTGAGGAACAAAGCCAACAGTTGCACGAGAGCTCCCAAGTTGGTTGCCAACTGCGGTGACGAAAGCCACCCACCCATTAAATACCCCAAGGCAAGAAACATGACCAGTCCCAATAAGGACACGACAAAAACCCGACCAATATCCCTAAACGGAAGCAGATTCAGCAATACCGAAGCGCCTACTATGACAAGGATCTGCACGGTCGCCATAATGAGCCTTACAGCCAGATACGTCATCAAATAGTCTGCTTTTCGAATAGGCGTTGTTGAAAATACCCGAAGAGCTCCTGATTGCCTGACCTCGGCCAAAGGACCTGCAGTCATGGTCAAAGCTGTACCGGTCACTGCCAGAAAGAGCGCCATGGGCATGACAAATGGGCTGAAATCCGGAGCATCAGCCTGCCCTTTCATCATCTCGGACATGAGAAGGAACATTCCCGCCATGCCAAAAGGGAAAATTATGACAAAAATAAAATACGAAGTGTTCCTGACTAGTTCACGAGTCTGCAGCGCCAAGAGGGGGCGAAGGTGCCTTTTTTCTATCATCTGGAGTCCTAACAAAAATGAGTATTATCAATTATTCAAAATCATGCCCGGTCAATTTCACGAAGGCATCATAAAGGCTTGGTTCGTTCATACGTAATTGGGAAACCGCAGGATTGCTCGACAGCACAGCAATAACAGGATCCGTATCGTCGGCACGTATTGAGATGGTTGTCTTATCAATAACTTCCGGTTCGCCAAAAGTTCGAAGCATGCTCACAAGGTCCAATATTCCATCTGGTGTTACTTGGCAGGATATTAACGTTCCCTTGACATGTTTCCTTATGAGTTCCTCTGGACTGCCTTGGGCTACAGACCGACCATGATCTATCACTGCTACTTCGTGGCAGAGAACTCGCGCTTCATCTAGATCATGTGTCGATAGGACAATCGTCGTACCTTCTTCAGCCAGAAACCTAAGCACCTTCCAAAGGTTGTCTCGAGCCATTACATCAAGACCAGTGGAAGGTTCATCAAGTATGGCTAATTTCGTACGTCCAATGATGGATAGACCAACGTTCAGACGCTGTTTTTGTCCACCTGATAATTTCGCCACCTTGCGGAGCAGCAATTCATCCAGGCCCATCCATTTTGCGACTTGATCCACGTCGCGCGGGTGATCATAAAGACTGGCCCAAAATGACAGTATCTCGCCCACTCTTTCCTGGGGAAAGATAGTGGACTCCTGGGGTTGAATACTAACCCGCTGATGTACCCACTGCGAGTCGGTCTGCGGATTCCTGCCAAATATGCTGACAGTTCCAGAAGTCGGTTTTCTCAAGCCGACAGCTATTTCGAGCGTTGTTGATTTTCCAGCACCGTTAGGGCCCAACAGACCAAAGATACCTCCTTCAGGGACAATTAGATCAAGGTGGTCCAGCGCCTTGATAACCCCTGCCGGTGTTTCATACTCTTTAACCAGATTGCCAAGTTCTATAGCAGCATTCATTGGTGCCACCCTTTATGGTAGGTACAGCGGTTCGTTAAAGTTTCATTGCATTGAGCGGCCAAACCTGCCAGACACTCTTCGAAAAGAGTACCACCAGTGGTGATTGAAATATATCGGCATCAGAACCGCTAGCTGTTAGGACCGAATGCTCAAGCACCTGTCTACAGATTTAAAGAGGAACAGGTATCTCAAATCTTTGGCGAATCAAGCGAATCAACAGTATCTCCTGCATGTTCATGGAAAGAAGCAAAACTCACTCATTAATTCGATCAGCCATGGCAATTCGGAATCTCTTTGGCTCTCCCAATAAGCTATCTGCTGCTCCCCTCCCGTCAGCAACCGCTACTCATACTCACTCGATGCCGGCCACCGGCATTGTTTCACCGGCTGCTCATATGGCAAGCCAAACGGCGAACGCCAGGCATGCTACGCCCAATATGCACAGCGCAAACCAGCGCTTGTCATTCTTGCCCCGAACGACTCCCAGAATTAGAAGCACCAGCCCGAGCAAAGCCTCGAATACCATAATCCAGAAACCCATGCTCTAGTCCTTTCGTTGAAGTTTGATGATTCGATCATGTTGGTCAGCCAGTGAGGCATCATGGGTAACGGTGACGATTGTGGATCCCGAATCGCGGTTCAGGGCAAAGAGCAGGGCGATGATCCTCGACCGGTTCTCCGAATCGAGTGAGGCAGTGGGCTCATCGGCAAAAACAACCTCGGGGTTCATAATGATGGCCCGGGCGAAGACTGCTCTTGATTTTTCCCCTCCGGAGCATTCAAGCGGTTTTTTGCTCAGTATCGACCCGATGCCTAAAGAGTCCACCACCTGGTCGAATCTTCGAGAATCCCCCTTGCGCGGTGTCCGCGCGTAAAGCAGGGGCAGCCTGATGTTGTCCGCGATGCTCAAGGAGCTGATAAGTGCTGATTCCTGCAGGACGAACCCGATTTTCTCGTTTCTCCATGCGGCCGATTCGAGGTCGGACAGCGTGCGCGCGGATCTGCCCAGCAGCCTGTAAGAGCCTTCATAGCGTGTATCGAGCAGACCGAGGATGTTCAGTAATGTGCTCTTGCCAACGCCAGACTCTCCAACGATTGCGACCTTCTCGCCCTCGGTGACTGTCAGCGAGAAATGTTCAAGAAGAGTGACTGAAGATGAGCCCTTCCTGTATGTTTTATGATCCAGGTTGAGATCAATGACCTTGTCCATTATTGCAGCACCCCCAATGAGATAGGAACACGCCTGAGCCTCCAGGTGGTCAATTGAGCGAGCATAGCAACCAGAAGAAAATCGAACAGCGACGCGACAAGTAAGGCCAGCCAGTCCATCCTGATCATTCCACACAAGCCATAGGTCATTAAGAATGCATCTTTCTTTCGCCAGTAGCTATGCCGCGAATAAGCTGCCATGGCGAAAACAGCAAGCAATGCAATTAAGGAAAGACCCGCATAATATGCGTAGAAAAGCCGACGAAGTCTGCCATAGCTCAGCCCCACCATGAGGTTGATCGTGAAATCACGCATCATTACCCGCACACTGATCAGTGCACTCAAGACAGACAGCAAAACGATGAGAATAAGCAGTACACCGGAAGCCACGGTCAGAAAACGCAAAGAAGAGAACAAATATTCGTTGTAATAGTCAATGTTGTCCTGATAACTGTAAAGGTTGAACTTGGCCCCAATCGTCTTGTCGATGTAATCGCCCAATTCGGACACGTCCGCACGATCGGTATCAGATAGAACGAGATCGTTGAGCGCGTTGATATTAAAACTGACATCGGCCTGTTTGATGAAAGCCGTGGTGACGGGCACAACTACTGAAAAGTTATAGTACTTCTTCGAATTAAGCGCGTAGAAGTTTGAACGCACCGAGTTCTCGGCGATAACACCGACGACCTTCACCCTTACTTCTCGCAGCAGGGCAGGGTCATACATCTTGAATTGCGTGCCAAGTGGATAGTCGTCGGCCAGTCCCTCGCCCACCAACACGGGAATCGCATCCTTCCGCCCCAGGCTGTAATCAAACTTCAACCCGCGTCCTTGAGCAATGGGAAACCCATCCAGGTCGTTATATCGCTGGTTCATATAACTCACCGGAACCTTAACCCCGCGCCCATTGGCCAGATTGGTCATCATTCCGTCCGTATAGAGCGCGTAGTGATATCGGCTGTCCAGACGATCGTAGACTTTCTGAATCGATGCTTTTGAGATGTCCTTGTTACCAAAATCTGAATCCGGATCCAGGTTCGCTACGAATGTTCCCTCCTTGTCAAAATGCGCCATTTGCTGGTATCCCTCACGCGTGGACAAGACACTATGAGCTGTCAGGAATGCCATGTAGTTGGCCATCAAGAACAAGATCAGTGCACCTATGGCAAAGATTGGTTTCCTGAGAAATACACGAGTCAGAAAGAAGCGGAAAACCTTCATCTTGCCCCCAAGAACACAGCGCTCAACAGTACGTATGCGGCCAGGGCCAGGAGCACATAGAAGCTATCGACTATCTCGAAGCCCAACAGCAGATGGACCACAGTCGAAAGCAAGAAAGAAATGCCGAGCAATATCAGGCATTCGACAAGATACCTGAGTTTTATCTGCCTCAACGTATCCCCCACCAGTACCCGGCATCTGACCTCAGTTCCGGCTTTTGTCACCAATTGATAAAGAAACACCAACACAAACGCAGAAAATCCCAGAACGAAAGCGCGCCGTTTTTCGATCATGAATTTGATGTAACTCATCAACACTTCCGAATCATCCGCCTGGTGTTTCAAATACACGAAAAACCCAGCCAATAGAAAGCAGCCCAAATACAGAAAGACCAACTCAAGGCGATTGTTGAGCCTCAGTATCGATCTATCCATAAAGCGTCTCACCGTGCCACCTTTCGCAGACGCCACCAGGCTAATTTCGACATGTCCGAGCTGCTTGATTGTCCAGCGAAACTTACCTTTGATGATGCTGATCAAATTTCATGGCTTGTTTCGAGCGGCAGAAGAGGCTCAGTCAGATCCAATTCTCTTTGTAAAGCCACCTCCTTGTGAAGCATGTGAGCTTACATTAAAACTTATAAATTAAAACTTTATACTGTGCGTTGATAAAGTCAGCAACATAAATGTAAACAGTTCAAGCTTACTCGGAACAGCCTTAGGAACAATCAATTTTGGAATGAAATCTCGCATTCAGCCACTAGTTCCTCAGTTTGTTCGGAAATAATCTGACTGCCTATGATGTAGTGTTGTCCTTCTCTGCCGTTTGGCGATGCCAAGAGTCGATCCAAGCCCCCTCTACAAGGACCAGTCTGCGCTCGCCCCCTGCAAACGAACCATCCGCGCAAATTCACCATCTGCGGCCATGAGCTCCTGCGGGGAGCCTTGCTCGACCACGCACCCATGGCCCAGAACCACAATCTTGTCGGCCTGCTCGACGGTACGCATCCGGTGAGCAATGACCATGACGGTCTTCCCCACCAGCAGTTGCGACAAGGCTTCCTGCACCTGTGTCTCGTTCTCTACATCCAGGGAGGCGGTAGCCTCGTCAAGCAAGACAATCGGTGCATTCTTGAGGATGGCTCTGGCAATAGAGATTCGTTGCCGCTCGCCCCCGGAAAGTCTGGAGCCGTTTTCACCAATCATCGTCTGGTACCCCTGTAGCAGGCACGAGACGAACTGGTCGCAGTTGGCGGCCCTGGCTGCAGCCAACACCTCCTCATCAGTAGCACCGTTCCGACCCATCCGTATATTGCCCATGACCGTGTCATCAAAGAGCATCACGTCTTGGAAGACCACGGCATAGTCGCGCAGAAGAACCTCCGGATCCACTTGGCTCACATCCACTCCTCCTACGGTGATGGAGCCTGCAGCAGCATCCCAGAAGCGAGCCGCCAGCCGAGCACAGGTCGATTTCCCGGAACCCGAAGGGCCGACCAGGGCCGTGACCTCCCCCTCCCGGGCGGTGAAACTCACATCTTCAAGAACCGGCTCGCCTACCGCCTTACCCGCAAGCGCAGGATAGGAAAAAGCAACGTGGTCGAAGACGATATCGTGCCCATTGGGGCGGAATTCCGCACTCCCCTCGGCCACAGGTTCCTCAGTGATGGAACGAATCCGCCGTGCCGCACCCTGGGACTGGAAGAGCTCCGAAACCAGCATCAGCGCCTGATCAAACGGGGAATAGATCCGTGAGACCATCAGGAGAAAGAGGAACATGACCATGAAGTCAATCCTGCCCTCAATGATTAACCCGGCAGCCACCAGGAAGGTCGTTGCCACACCCAACCTCAAAACCACCATGGCGGAGTTCAATATGAGGCCATTGGTCATCTCGGTTCGGACTGTGGTGGCTTCGGTGTCATCGATGATCGAGAAGAGCCTGCCCAGATACCTCTCCTCCTGGTTGGTGGCGTGAATCTCCCGAACGCAGTCAAGCGCCTCCTGAATGCCATCACTGACCCGAACCTGGGCCTGCCTCGTGCGCCGTGACGAAGCTTCAACGAATCCACGAGTGGCAAAGATGATAGCGAAGGCCACTGGCACACTCCAGAAGGCAGCCAGGTCAAGAGCCCAATTGATGGGCAGAAGGGACAGGAATATCAGGACGGATGAGACGACCGCACCATAGAGCTGGCTCAAGGCATGGGCGTAGGCATGCTCCATGGTGGCCACATCACCCAGAATGGTATCGGTCAGATCAGCCAGGTCACGCCGCCCGAAAAAGGAGAGCGGCAGTTTGCGCAGTCTCTCGGCCAGGTCAATCCGCTGCGTTCCGGTCTGGCTGAAGACCGCGCCATAGGAATAACTGTATTGAAACCAGGAGGAGCCGAAGAGAACCAAGGCAAAAGCCAGGAGACCAGCCAGGTAGGGCAAGATCCCCGGCAGGGGCGCCCCTGCTGTCAGGTGCTCAACAAAAACCTTCATGACCAGCAGAAGGAAGGCCGTTCCCGCCATGATGATCAGATTGGTCAGCGTGGTCCACAGCGTTCCCAGAACCACGATCTTCATACCTTGGTCGGACAGTGCGTACTTCTTCTTGAATGAGGCGAGCACTTATGCCTCACCTCCTTCCCTCTGGATGGCGGAATCACCGGTCGACGAGTCCGCAGCGAATGGCTCTGTACCGGGAACGGTGCGATCCTCAACCACAGTGAAGCCTGCGGGATTTTGATCCGCTTTGTCGACAGCCTTCGAAGAGTTGTCGACCTTCCAGGAGACCGCCCGCTCGTAATCAGACCAGAGACGGGCATAGGTACCCTGCGCATCAAGCAGCTGGTTATGAGTGCCCTGCTCAACCAGGCGGCCCCCATCCAGCACCAGGATTCGATCGACATGCGCCACAGTCGACAGACGGTGGGCAATCATGAGAACGGTTCGCCGTCGGCCTCCTTCAACCCGGGTCAGCTTGGTCAGCGCCTTCTGTATCAGGACCTCGTTCTCGGGATCGGCAAAAGCAGTCGCCTCATCCAGGACCACAATGGGAGACTCCTTGAGGATCGCCCTGGCCAGGGCCACACGCTGGACCTCTCCCCCGGAAAGGTAGGTTCCATTTGAACCGAACATGGTGTTAAGCCCATCAGGAAGCTTGTCGACAATGTCCATGCACTGAGCCGCTCTCAACGCATCCATGACCTGCTCAGGAGTGGCTTCCGGTCTGGCTGCGCGGACGTTCTCCAGGATGGTCGTCGAAAAGAGCCTGTTGGTCTGGAAAACGAAGGCGACCTGCCCCATCAGATCGTGGGGATCGATGGACCTGACATCAATACCACCCACGGCGACCCTGCCGGAATCCACATCCCAAAAGCGCGGCACCAGGCTGGCACAGGTCGATTTTCCTCCTCCTGAGGGACCGACCAGGGCCACCATCCCACCCTCCGGCACCTTGAAGTCAATCCGGTCCAGTGCCGGACGATTGGCACCCGGATAGGTATATGACGCCTGATCCAGAGACACATCCGCCGACTTCGGGTGTTTCGGTTGGGCAGCTACCGTCAGGGGATCAATACTGAGCACGCCGGTGATTCTGTCCAAGGCATCGTCAGCCTTGCTGAAGGACTCACTGGAGAACTGCAGACGGGTCATGGCCGTGGGAACCATGCCCGAGAAGACGGCATAGAAGGCGAAATCGGTCAGGTAAGAGGTAAAGTCACTCTGCCCTGGAGCCAGCAGGATGGCTACAGGAACAAGGAAAACCACAGTCCCGTTCAGGGCCGTCATCTGAATGGTCTGAGGCAGGTGACAGATTTTCATGGCATAGTTCCCGGCTATTCTGCTGTAATGCTCAATGGCCTCATGGAAGGCCTTGAAGGAATAAACCGTTTGCTGGAAGACCTTGACCACCGGAATGCCACGGACATATTCGGTTCCCGTCTTGGACATTCGCACCAGGGCATCCTGGTATTCCTTCATAAAGGACTGTCCCTGATCGTTCATCATGACACGGATGCAGACCAGGGCAATCAGGATGGGGAAGAGACAGGCCAGGCCCATACGCCAGTCGAAAATCAGCATCAGTATTGGCATACCCAGAATCATGGCGAAAGAGCCGGCTGCATCAGGAAGTATATGGGCAAGCAGATTCTCGGTATCGCCAGCCGAGCCATCAATGGTGCGACGCAACTCGCCTGAAGCATGGAGGTCGAAATACCCCAGAGGCAGGCTCATCAGGTGGCTTACGGCCTCTTTACGCATGTTGGAGGCACTCCGAAAAGCTGCCAGATGCGCCATCAACAGTCCTGCACAGTACAGAATGACGGAAGCCGCTGCAAAACCCAATCCAGCCCATCCGTATATGGCAATTCCTTTAGCCTGAGACCACCCCGGAGCAACGGCGAGGAGGTCTTTTACCGCCAGCCATATGCAGATGTAGGGTCCAAGGCCAGCAATCGTGGAGAGGGCGGACAGACCACAGCCGAGATAGGAGAACACCTTGCGAGGGCCGGCGAAATCAAGCAGCCGCCTGAGGGAACTACGCCCATGCGACCTCTCCTGTCCAGGCCGGCCTCCCCCACCCTGTGCTTTATCTTCTGTAGGATTCGGCTTGCTTACCGAATCCACCTGGTCTGTGGTCATCCCTTTCCTCCTGATTTGCATTCAAAACCCTTGCCGTCCGTTGCCATCGAACGTAATCTGAGAAGTCAATGCCCGGAAGACCGTCACAGAGCGACGGATGAATCCATAAAAGGTGCGAACGAAAACGAAAGTCTGCCGAAATCGGCACAAAGCCGGCAGGATGAAACCAGGTGCGCAATGACAGACCACGCGATAGACTCCGAATCCCGTGAGATACAGACCCTGTACCGCCCCCAGGTGGAGCAACTTGGCATGGAACTCCATCACCGGTCGGGTGGACTGGAAGGACATGTCGATGGCGACATCTGTCGGGGAAGATTCCAAGCCAATCCGGTGGGTCCTTATTGCCTGATCATATGGCACGACATCACTTTCCTGCGCGAGATGGATTTCAGCGAGTACGCCATGACCGACTACGCCTGCCTGATCTTGGATGAAAGCCCTGCAGCCAACCCCGTTCCTTACGAGGTGCAACCGTGTACGTTGCAGGAGGACAATATGGTCTCCCTGGTCCAACAGGCGGGCTCGGTCACCAACCGTATGCCGGCAGGCTCCCGCTCGCGGACCCGAAGCATCTGCATCCTGCCCGACTATTTCATGGAGTTGGAAAACCAATGGCCTGGCCAGGTCAAGGGACTCTTTGACGCCTTCTGCCAACCCTGGCCATCCGATATTGCCCTGGCCGCTTTAACCGCCATGTCAAAGTTGTCCCCCGGAAGGCCGGGCCAGACGGAGTTTCTCATCAAAGCACACATCGACCTCCTCATGGCAATGTTGGCCCAGGTTTCCTCCGCGCCTGAGCAGAGCCACGAATCATCACACGACCGAGACCTGGTCCAGCAGATCAAAACCCACATCAAATCCCATCTGGGCGGCGACCTCTCCATCGATCAGATAGCCCAATCCCTGTATGTGGGACGCACACGTTTATGCCTCACCTTCAGACGTCAGACCGGCACAAGTCTGGCCAGGTACATCAGAGAGCAAAGAATGGACCAGGCCCGCCTCCTTCTCTCATCAACCACGGAAGACATTGCCCGGATTGGCAGGCGGGTCGGATATACGCGTCCCAGTTCATTCAGCGCGGCTTTCACCAGAGAAACCGGGATCGCTCCAATCACTTGGAGGGAACAGCACAACAGTGTTCGTTAGTCTCGCCGCAATCGAAGCTTCCCAGTTGCGAAAGTCAAGTAGACGGTCACAGACCCGAGGAATATGACTTTATGAACGCTCCCCTAGCTGAGACCCTTGTCCGATTTTGACGTCCAGGCAGAGGATCTGTATGGAGCGATGGTGATGTTCCCGTCCTGGCAGAGGGAATAGATCAGGTCCATATGGCTCCGCATCAAAACTAAGGAGCCTATCCGCGGCTTGCCGCCACGTATCATTATTTCCAGAATTTCAGGCGTACATGGCGCTTGCTCCCAGGTAACGTACTTTTCCCGCTTTCACCAGATAGTACAGAGCATCCATATTCTCCTCGATGATATGAGGTATTCCCAGCGGTGACTGATTAGAACTACGTAGTCTATTCCCAAAACGATCCAGGCTATGGTCGATTTGCTGCATAATAGGCCAACAGAAATGCAAGCGCTAGTTGGAGCGATCCGACTGGGAGAAAGAAGACTTTGGTGGCAACGGCGATTCCGTCCTACTTCGCTACTTCTTCAGGCCCTAACCCAGATATCGTTCAGAATTCCTATGCGGACAAACATTGGCAATGTCAAAGAAACTGGATGGGTCTTCGAGTAACAAGATATGCTTCTTAAGCTTTATCCTCAATAACCGAACGCAACCCCTGCCAGGCTTTCGCCCTTTCAAGATGAGCGCACGACCGGATAAACCTGACCAAAATCTAGTCCGTTCCACTTCTTCGACAGTAGCTCCCTGGGTTGAAGGATCATCGCAGCAGCAGACTTCACCTTCTGTGCTAGACGCCCAAGTGCCACGAAATACGACCAAGTGGCCGTAAGTTGCAAAATACAGAGACTATATGAGCAACGTGGACTGCGGGTAGACCTTCCAGAAAACCGATTGGGACTTCAGTGAAAACCTCACCATCCAAGCCATAGGAACATCCCAATTCGAGAAGACCCCTCAATACCCACCCTTTGGCGACATCGTAGGCTCCGCTCTCAATCCCCTCAGCCAACAAAGTGTCGAGAGTCGGTACAGGAAGTCCTTCGGCATCCAGAATCGCCTGGATGCATGCCGGACCGCAACAGTTGTCTTTTCACTCCATCCGCGGCAAGGTCGTTCCATCGGCAAGACGAGGTCCTGGAGCAAAGCATGTTGCGGATATCGATGAGACTCTATAAAGGTACCGGGTATGGTCACTTCGCACTCCTTCGTTGAGTTTCATCTTTTCCATACAGTATTTACAGAGAATGTGGCGCGCCAGCATCAGACAACAACGAGCACACTTTCCAGAAGTTCCTCTTCACTAAACCGGAACCAACATGCAAATAAACCTGTACAATAGTGAAGACATGACATGGATGTCCAAACCGGTCGACAGTGGTCGCCGACCCCAATCTCAGAGCGTGGCAGGCCGTTTCACCAAACGGATCGAAGCAGGTGAACCGCTGAACGGTGATCGACCCTCCTTAAAACTTCAACTTGCTCAAAAGTCGGGCATAACACGAGGCGCAATTTGGTGCACCGGAGTGCCCAGGCGCTGCTCAGATTCCTTCGGTCTCACCCGAGTCAAAGACACCTCGCAACGATTTTCGATGCCTCACCAGTGTTTGGTAAGGCTGAAGATACGGCTCTGCGGACCCCGGTGGTCTAATTCCCCATCTGGTCCTCCAGCCATGGTGAAGTATTTATCATCGCGTAGAAAGTCGGTATGGAATAACCGGCTGATACAGGCGAAACAGAAGACGGCGGCACAGCTGCCTGCTCACAACTGTGCCAAACCCTTGACTCGGCTCTGATTGTGCAAATCGGTCCTTACGGTTACTAGCTCTGTCTGGGCAGCCAGGTCCGAGACATCCTTGGATTCCCTTCCACATCCCTCTGGATACCAAAAGGCAGGCGACTGCCATACATGGGTTGCTCTGCACTAAACCATCCAAGTGGTGCCCCGACCCGAAACAAACCCCTACGCCAAACCGGCCGCAGCTTTGTCTGCAACAAAAGCCGATCCGGCCACCCGCCCACATCACAGAAAATCCAAGACTTTATCAACACCAGCATGGCGTTCGTCAGACAATCCGTCAACGAACACCACAAGATATAAGGAATCAACATGAATGAGCACAGTGCATCCGAAGAAGGAACCGGCAAAGGCTCAGCCCTGAGCGTTGAGGCCCAAGGCATCGACACCATTGCCGAGTCTGAGCGCAAGGGCAAGCCATCAAGTCTCTTCTGGCCATGGTTCTCCGCCAACATCTCAGTACTGGCCATGTCCTATGGCGCCTGGGCACTGGGATTCGGCATCTCCTTCTGGCAGGCCACATTAACCACCATTGCCGGTGTCGTCATCTCATTCCTGCTTGTCGGCATCATCTCCATCGCAGGCAAGCGCGGCAACGCCCCAACCATGGTCCTCACCCGGGCCATTTTCGGCGTGGAAGGTGCAAAAGTGCCGGCCGTCATGTCCTGGATAGCCACACTAGGGTGGGAGATATCTCTAACGACCACGGCCGTACTGGCAGCGTCTTCGACCATCGAAAAACTCGGCTGGGGATCAGGCGCAAGCCCGAAAATAATCTCTACCTTGGTAATCATCGGGCTGGTTGTGGTTGCCGGCATTTACGGCTACGACCTCATCATGCGCCTCCAACAGATCATCACCATCGTCACCGCGATCGTAATTGCAGGTTTCTTCATCATCGGCTGGGGCAATATCGACTTCTCCGCCATCTCCTCCGCCCACTCCGGTTCCTTGCCGGCCATGCTGGGCTGCTGCTTCTTCGTGATGACAGGCTTTGGCCTGGGGTGGGTCAACATCGCAGCGGACTACTCGCGATACCTGCCCCACAGCGCCTCCAACACAGGAATCGTTGTCTGGACCACCTTCAGCGCCTCCATCGCCAATATCTTCCTTATCGTCTACGGCCTGCTCCTGGCCGTCTCCAACAAAGGCCTGGCCGAAAACGTGGGCAACGACCCCATCGGAGCCATGGCCAGCATATTGCCTACTTGGTATCTGGTTCCATTCACCATCGTTGCGGTGCTGGGGTTGATAGCCGGGGCCATCATGGACAACTACTCCAATGGACTGGCCCTGCTCTCCTTCGGCATCAAGCTCCCCCGGACACTCGCAGCGGCCATCACCGCCGTGCTGACCGTAATCGGAGTGGTCTATGTAACCTTCTTCTCCTCCACATTCATCGGCCCCTTCCAAGGCTTCCTGATTACCCTCGGCGTACCCATGGCCGCCTGGGCAGGCATGTTCGTAGCCGACATTCTGCTTCGCCGGAAGGACTATGACACCACCGACCTCTATCACTCTGAGGGACGATATGGTTCTTGGAACATCACCGCTTTCGCCATCCTTACCATCGCCACCTTCCTTGGCTGGGGACTGGTGGTGAACTCCTCCGCCAACTGGCTCAGCTGGCAGGGATACCTACTGGGTCCCATCGGAGGTAAGGACGGGACCTGGGCGGCAGCAAACCTGGGTGTCATCATAGCCTTGGCTGTCGGATTCCTCGGAACGCTCCTCTTCCAGAAGGGTGAGATCCGTCGTCAGGAGAGCATCGACTGAAATCGAAAGGGGCGCAGAAGGATGCGCTCCACACTTCACTACGGGAAAGGAAATTATCATGATCAACGATGATGAATGGCTGGTGGTGATTGACCGCCAGGAGGTATTCGCCCACAACGAGTGGTCCCGTTGGGCCTGCTCCGACGGCACCTACTATCAGACCAACAAGAACTACATCCGTCTCGCCAAGGCATACGGCGACCGCGTTGCTTACACCAGATACATTGCGCCGCAGCCGCCAAAAGGCGTATGGGTGGAATATATGAATGAATGGCCGGAATTCCAGGTCCCCTCCGACGATCCCATGTATGACCTCACACCAGAGACCGCCGAGCTCGCCAAGGGACATCCAATTGTCTCGCTCAGCACTTTCGGCAAGTGGGGGCCGGAATTGCAAGCGGCAATAAAAGGTTCCCAGAAGATAGCCCTGTGCGGTGTCGCAACCGATGCCTGTGTGTTGCAGACCGCCTTGGCGGCTGCAGACCAAGGTATCGCCGTTCGATTGGTAGCAGATGCCTGCGCTGGATCCACACCGGAAAACCACAAGCTGGCAATCGATACGATGGCCCTGTTCACACCGCTCATCACCATCACTGACACCGATTCACTACTGAGGGATCTTCAAACAGACTGACCTTTGACATTCTTGATACGTCTCTAAGTTGGGTTCTTCCCTCGAAAGAGGGAAGAACCCAACTGCAAGATTCCACTGGCCACCTGCGCGCCATCGCTCAGAGAGCACCGATCCGACGAACCACGAAGAACCATCATGAACACTTACAGTGAAGACCCAACGCATTCCATTGACATACTCCATCCGGTTTCAGATAAGAAGGACAATAATCAAGATGCCGGAAAACCTCGAGTCGAACTAGAACCCGCATAAGGTCCTGAGCAAGACAGTCCTACCGGTTACGATCCTGCCATATCCACATCCTGCCCTGCTGCGAATATTGGCTCAGCATTAGTGGACCCTGCTCCGAAGACGTATCTCAAGCATATTAGAAGCATACGTTTACGAATCTCTTGATGAGGATGCAGACAAGCCTGCAACAGGGGTCTTCGGCTTCTATAAATCACTGGAACTCATAAGTAGCGTGCTTGCTTCATTGTGCGGATCCTACCTCGTTCACCTAAATATCTCGTTTCCCGCATATGCAACCGCTATGGTGCTTAGACTGCCTTCTATTCCTGTGAACAATCGCAAACACAGTACAAGCAAGAGGTCATTTCTGCAGGATTTGATAAAGGGGCAAGCGTATTGATAAGAACGCCTGTTCTCGCTTTCGTCAGCATTACATCAAGCGCTTCGTTCGTGCTTTTCAACACTGTTTATACCTTAAATCAACCCTGATATGAGCATACCAATTTGCCTATGTCATACTGGGGGCCTGCTGTCATCCGCTGCTCTTATTTTAGCCGCAGATTATAGCTACCTTTCTGACAAGCTTGAGGTATACCTGGGAAGATCAAAAGCCCTCTTCTTAGCCTATACTATCGGGGCAGCTGGTTTCGCACTCATGGCAGTTCCTTCGCCAATCGTCGTAGCGATCGGATTCCTGCTTGCCGTGGTGTGCATGAATGGAAGGGGACCCATAACTTCGGCAGCTACGAATAGTTTGATTCCGCCTGATCAGCGCTCTACTGTTCTTAATATTGCGGGCTCGTTGGCAAGCTTGATTGGCATGGTCTGCAACCCGATCATAGGTTGGAGCGCGGATCGAAATGTCGCAATCACTACCCTTGGGATCGCCGGCATTTTGGTTCTGATTGCCCTCATGTGGTTGCCGATTACGAACGAATATATGAAGAATACCTAACAGCCGTACGCATATCGAGCAGTAGCACCAACACGGGATATCTGATATATAAATGCCGCAAAGATGCAGCATGTCGTTTCCAAGAAGGCAAGATTTAATTAAGCAATCACCGTAGCACTTGAACCCAACCTCGTGGAGCATAAAATGCAGTATTAAGACGAAATACAGATTCTAATAGACTCATATTGACCATTTTGAAATCAAAGATGAACAAGTCAAGGATGGCATAATATTATCTATTACGGAATTTGAATTCAACACGATGAAATCCTTGAAGGTTTAAACCATTCTGCTGACTGAGCCATAAGTAGACGAAGGATGTATGCCACATGTTAAGTAAAGCAGCGACAACATTCGTAGCCCTCAAAGACGTTTTGAGACACAAACCATTGGTTACATTATCGCTTGGTGCTTTCTTTACCAGTCTTGTCGGTGGAATCGTTAATCTCTTACTGACCATTCATGTATACGATATTTCGGGATCGTCTCCGCTGGCTGTCAGCGCCCTTTTTTTAGTTACCTTTATGCCAAATTTAATTGTAGCTCCACTGTTTTCCGGCATAGCTGACAAATACAATCGCAGGATTGTTTTAGCAGTGGGCGGAACGCTACGAGCTCTTTGTTGTCTATTGCTCGCATTTAACCATAACATTGCTCTTTCATTTATTCTTGCTTTTGTCATAACAAGCATGGCTGCGGTTATGAAGCCGGCACGATATGCAAAAGCTGCTGAACTGGTTTCAGATTCAAAACTGTCAGTTCTCAATTCTGTTTTATCGTTCATGATCAATGCTGCAGGTATCGCCTCTGGCGCCCTCGCCGGTTTGCTCACCAATTTCAACAGTGTCGCTGCATTTGCGGTTGCTGCTTTTGGCAGCTTAATTGCGGCTTCACTTGACGGTTGCTATTCACATGAGGAGCATAATTCGAAGCGAACTTTCGATTCACGCAATGGTTTTCGGGAAAGTCAAAGTATTTCCTTCTGGGTTAAGTTAAAAGGGATAATTTCTTCAACCAACATTCGATTGAAAAATGTTTTAGACTTTATCAAAAAGGAACGACTTCTTGCTGCCTTGTCCATTGTTGTTCTTGCACTTTGGTTCGGCCTCGGACTACAAGAAACTCTACTCGTTGTTTTCACCCGTACGGTGTTACATGCTCCAAACTCTGTTTACGGGTATTTGAACACGATTGGATCCATTGGGGCACTTATCGGAGCAGCACTAGCTGCACCTTTTTCCTCAAATACCCGATCAGCAATAAAAAGTTTGCCAATGTCCCTCATCGCTTCTGGAATAGCCTTCTGCGCGTTTGCATTGAGCGGTCAATCTCTGATTTTCGCTTTCTGCAGTTTTTTTGTATTTTCTTTATTCTATACAATTGCCAATGTAATTGAAGAATTACTTGAGCAGGTTCTCTCCCCCAATGAATATAGAGCTTCTGTGATGTCCACTATAGGCGCGGTAGGTACGGTCGGATATCTAATCGGAGGATCTCTAACCGGCTGGTTATCAGACTTGGTCGGTCCTACGAATACCGCAATTCTAGCGGCAGTTAGTCTAATAGGCGCGGGAATCTTTGCGGGATTGACCATGCTTCGATATTAAGTAGAAAAGATTTAGTTCAATTTTGTCCAACAAGAAAAAGTAATTATCTGATAATCATAATTCAATATTTAAATAAGGTATCAACAAGATGTCCGCGGATATACATGCATCCATTTAGAGCTGTATTGACCTTCCTCGTGGTTCTTTGCGTGATATAGCTGTGCTTCTAAGTATGACTAGCCGGAAGGGTTGATGACGCATCGGTCAGCCTACCCGCATTGGATTCAGCTACTGCTCACCAAAAAGCAGGTTAGTGCTTGCACGACCGGTACTGTTCACAACAGAGCGATCTTGTACGGAAATACATTGATGTAGAGTTGAGGGTTCCACGCCTCACACGGATACAGCCAAGGCAAGGTGGCAGACGCCCTGGACCATGCAAGATCCGCAATGTCGAACTGGCTAAATGCAAAGCCTCCGATAGACGTAGCAGTTGCCAATGAGATCTGCGACTATATCGTGTCGGACATCAGGGTGGTCATCCGCAGGGCCGAGCAACGTATGACGGAAAGCCTAGCCCCTATCCTCTCTGACTGCGGATTTCCTTCGACTCTCAGAAAATAAGAAGGCGGCTTATGTGCTTGGACACAGTCAAGACCGGCGACCATCCACTGGCAGCACACCGACGCCACTAGAACAAGCGTTTACGGCCTGCGCCTGAAACGCCGTACAAGGCACGAAACCGCGCTGAAGCCCGCCAACCCCTCGAACATCGGATCGTCTGCGAACCCGACGTCAGCCTCCAAATCAACCAGGGCTACCAGTGCTACCAGCCCATACCCATTCGAACCAGACGCGCTGCAAAGCACGAACCTGCCCCCCCCCACCAGGCACGACCATCGTACAGAATAAATGGTAGCCTGCTGGTAGTCATAGAGGATGAAGAAAGAGGGATAAGTCATGTCCAACGCTGAACAGACCCCACAGACCCCCCAGACTCCAAAGACCACACAGACCCCGCCGACACCCGTGCCCCCGTGGATGCAGCCGCCGGAGGAAAAGCCGTTTTACAAGCAGGTCTGGTTCTGGGTCGTCATCGCAGTCGTTGCCATTCTTGTTTTTGCCGCAACCGCAGGATCAAACATCAAGTTGCCAATCAGCGTCCCCAAGATCGAGACAGCCGGCATATCACAGCAACTGAACAAGATGAAGAAAACTATAAAAGCCCCTAAAAAACCTGCTAACCCTGACTCTGACAATCACAAGGCGGCTCTGGCTCAGGCGCAAGACTACTCTGAGCTTCTGTACAAGAGCAAGCAGGGCATCTACGATAGGCTTACGAGCGTGGATAAATTCACGCCCGAGGCCGCCCAGTACGCCGTAGACCATCTCAAAGCCGACTACAACGCCAATGCCCTTGCCGAAGCCAAACACTACCAGAAAAGAATACACATGAGCAAGCGGGGCATCTACGATGAGCTCACCAGCGAGGATAAATTCACGCCCGAGGCCGCCCAGTACGCCGTAGATAACCTCCAAGCCGACGACAACGCGGCTGCTTACGCCAGAGCCAAAGACTATTTGGAAACAGTACACGAGAGCAAGGAGGACATCTACTACGAGCTCACCAGCGAGGATAAATTCACGCCCAATGTCGCCCAGCACGCCGTAGATAGCCTAAAAGCCGACTACAAGGCCACTGCTCTCGCCGCAGCCAAAGACTACCGGAAAATGCACATGAGCCCAGCAGAAATCCAGCATCAGCTCGCCAGCCCGTACGGAGGTAAGTTCACCCCCGAAGAAGTGGCTTACGCTATGCAGCATCTCAATCAGTAACCAGATCCCAACGGATCAGCCCCACTCCGGCGGGGCTTTTCCTTTGCGGGAACCTTTGTCACACGAATGTCACACAAAATCAAGTTTTAAGCAAACTTCCCGAGTAATGGAAAAGCCCCGCAACCTTTGTGGCTGTAGGGCTTCCGTGTGGTGCGCCAGACAGGATTCGAACCTGCAACCTGCTGATCCGTAGTCAGCTGCTCTAATCCGTTGGGCTACTGGCGCATGTCATCTCGACGAGGAACTCGTTTTGACAACTCATTTATATTACCGCAACTGCAGATTCTGTCCAGTCTGGTGTGTCGTGCGGGAAGCGTAAAGCCACAGGCCTTAAGCCGACTGTGACCAAGACAGCCAAAGTAGATATTCCATGTTGCCATGGGCACCGGTTATGGGCGATGGCATGGTAGCACGGACAACAAATCCATGCTCACGCGCACAAGCCAAGACTCGCTCCAAAGCCTCTTGCCTGCTGTCCTCGTCCGTCACAATGCCATGATGACCCAGCAGGCTACGTCCGACCTCAAACTGGGGCTTGACCAGCAGCAGGCAGTTGGCAACAGACGCCAGCAAGGCAGGCAGGACCGGAATGACATAGGTCAGCGAGATAAAAGACACATCCGAGACCACGTATTCCGGGCGATAAGGCAGGTCCCCCGGCTGAACTTCGCGTATGTTGACACCGCTCATGTCAATCACCCTAGGATCAGCGGCAATCCGTTCAAGCAACTGTCCGTGGCCCACATCAAGGGCGATAACTCGCCGTGCACCATGCCTGAGCAGGACGTCAGTGAAACCGCCCGTGGAGGCCCCGATATCGAGGCAGAGCCTGTCCCGCGGACCGGCCATCCCTTGCTCCGCAAAAGTCGTCAGGGCGCCTTCCAGCTTCAGCGCTCCCCGGGAAGCATAGTCATCGCCCGGGTCCAGCAGGATCACATCGCCTGGCTGAACACTCTGAGCAGGTCTTGAAGCCAGACGATCGTTAACCGTAACCCGTCCCTGACGAATCAGAGCCTGGGCTCTGGCACGCGAATCCGTCAATCCCTGTGCGGGCAGGATGCGGTCAAGCCGGTCGTGGGCAAGAGCCACGGTTCTTCGCCGACCGTCCCCAGCGCTGACGACCGTATCCTCATTGTTCACTTGCCCTCCCGCTTCAGGTCCTGCTGGAGACCGGTCAGTACTTTCCCGAGCAGCTCAACCTGTTGGGCATCATCCAGATTATCCAAGTCAGCCAAATCAGGGAAACGCTCCAAAAGAGGAGCCATGGCTTGCTTATCCATGGGCTCTTCAGATTCTGCCGCAGTCGGATCCTCATCATCTGACTGGGAGGACCGTCCAAAAGCCTCAGACCCTACAGGCTGCTCAGTCTGACCAGGCTGCCCATGTAGCCCGTAGTGATTGGATTCCTGGGATGATTCGCTCGCTTCGGGCTGTCCGGACTTGGCTTCTTCAGACATGTCCGCTATGCCCCTACGACAAAGGCGGGCAGATCCAGCGAGTCCATATCTCCACCACGATCCTGGTACTCCCAGAGCGCACAGGCACAGGCTCGCACAGCATCCAAATCAGACAGGGGATCGCCACCTGCCTCAAGAGCGCGCAGGGTGACACGCCCGTCATCGTCCACCCTTGCAGTTTGGCCGCCGCAGTGCCAGGTTTGGTCTGCCTCCTTCTTGGGCTGCGGTTGCGACTCAGTCAGGCCGCGCAGGTCTTCAGCCAGATAGGTCGGCCGCAACTTGGCCGGTGCTGTCAGGATGGCGGGGGTTCGGGCCACGCCTGTCAGGACGACCATGGAGTCGTACCCGCCCCGGTTGGCTGCCTCGATGTCGGTGTCCAGACGATCGCCCACGGGCAGGCATCGGTCAACGTCGAAAATCTTCTCTTGGCTATCCGCTAACAGCTGCCGAGCCTCGTCGTACATGGCCGATTCCGGCTTACCGGCCGAATCCTCCGGCTGCTTTCCGGTAGCAAGAATCACCGGTTGGAGCATAGCTCCATTGCCGGGCGCCATGCCACCTTCACGGGGCAAGGTCTGATCCTTGTTGGTAGTGAAGTAACGTGCACCATTTTCAATGGCAAAGGCGGCCTGGGCCAGGTCCTGCCAGCTCAACTCCGGATACCAAGCCTGAATAACGGCCTCTGGCAGATCTGCTGCCTTGTCTACCGGCACCATCCCATTGAGGCGGATTTGGTCACGTAGATGATCAGATCCGATGACCAGCACCCTGGCGCCCTTTTGCAGGTATCGGCGCAGCATCCGTGCGGCAACGACGGCCGAGGTGATGACCTGATCATCGTTCAGAGTCAGACCGAACCCGCGCAGCTGATCGGCCACCACCTGTGGGAACCGGGATGCATTGTTGGTAGTGTATGCCATTCGCATGCCGAGCGTCTGAGCGCGGTCGATACCCTCGGCCGCATGCTCTACAGGGTCGGCGCCCCGGTAGACCACCCCGTCCAGGTCCAGTAGAGCCAGACGGTAGGTCTTTGCCGGGGCGTCATCAGTTCCTTTGAGGAAGACGGTCACGATTCTGCCTTGTCTTCATCAGTGGTTTCGGACTGGTTGACCTGCTCATCCTTGACCTGTTCATTTTGAACATCGATGGTGTCTGCTTCGGATCCTGAATCCTGGATGGTCGCATCACCATTGTCAGCAGCTTCGTCAGTAACAGTTACGTCAGCTTCGCTATCGTTCTGGCCGCTTTGAGAACCATCATCCGAAGTTTCTGCGTCAAGGCGGGAAGACTTTCCCGCAGTCTGCTCCACAACATCTGATGATTCTGTCATTTCAGATTCCGGCATTTCGGACGAACCGGCTGAGTCGGACGAACCTGTCGAATCGACTTTGTCGGATAAACCGGCAGAATCAGATGCGCCGGTTGAGTCACCTGTGCCAGTTGAGTCCACTGAATCGTACGAGGCTACTGATTCAAAAGATTCCTCAGCCTTACCGTCATCGGCACCCTGCTCGGATGCGTCAGTGACATCAGCCTCGGCATCCTCACCACCATCCGGATCAATGGAGAGATCCTCCATCATGGCCGGATCCAGGTGCTCCAGGTCGTAGTCAATCAGGATTTCCTCGGACTGCCCGCCATTCTGGCCGTCCTCGTCCTCATCCTCGTCGGCATACTCTGCTTCCAGCCGATCCAGAAGAGGTTCCAGCTCCAGAGCCTCCTGGCTGCGACCAGCCTGTTCGAGGAAGTTCTGCTCTGCCTGCACGGCACGCATCCGGTAGTCGCCGCTGAGCCCCCGGGCCTTGACCAGGGCCTGAACGGTCTCGATGGCCTTGTCCCACAGGCCCAGATCGCCCAGGGCTCCGGCATAAACCAGGAACATCTCCGCCTTGGACTCGCCCTGCAGCTGGCTGCCCTCCTCAGAAGTGGCCTCCTCAATGGCCTTGCGGGGATTGCCCAGGCCACGTTCGCAGTCGGCGATGAAGGGCAGGTAATCGGAATAGCCATTCATGCGATGTGCAGTACGGAACTCCTTCAAGGCCAGCTTGTAGTCGCCCTGACGGTAGGCCACCAGGGCCAGCGTCTCCCGGGCAAGATCGATCCGGGAGGCCTGTCGTGCAGCCCACTTGGCATGGGCCAAGGCTCCCTGAGGGTCTGTCTCCTCCAGCGCGTAGGCGGCCAGAATGTGCAGGCCGATGTTCTCTGCGTGCTCCTTGCTCAGTCCGCGCAAGCGCAGGCGATCATCCTTGGAGAGCATGGACCATTCCAGGCCCTTGGGCATCTTGGGTTCGCCAGGCCGACGATCCGTATATGGGTTCTGGGAGGGGTAGGAGATGGTCCCGTCTGAGTTGCGGCGACCGCGGTCATAGCCATTCTGGCGGTCACGCTGATAGGCCCCGCGGTGGTCGTCATAACGATGGTCGTCACGACGACGGTCATCGTGACCATGCTGGCCCTGGTACCTGTCGCCATGGGAACGGTCGCCCCGATAGCCGCCTTGACGATGGTCGTCACGGGAACGGTCGCCATAGGAGCGGTTGCCATAGGGACGATCCCCATGTGAACGGTCATGACGTGGACGGTCATCACGGGAGCGGTTGTTCCAGGGGCGATTCCCACCGGACCGCTCATCCTGCCGACGATCAAACCTCCGGTCGCCATCCCGACGGCGGTCCCCGTGGAAGCCCTGACCACGATCACGGTCACGGTCATGCCGCTGGTAGCCATACCCCGACCGACCGCGGTCGTTGTCATGATCGCGATGCCCGTAGCCGCCGTTCCTGTTGGCGTGGAAGTCGCGACGTGGACGGTCGCCATCCTGCCAACGGCCGTGGCGGTCGTCACGCTTGTCGAAATGCCGATCCCGGTCGGAATCCCTGCGGAAACCGCCGTGACCATCCTGACGGTCATGCCTGTATCCGCGATTGTCGCGGTCGAATCGATCGTTCCTGCGCCCGCGGAAGGACCGCTGGCCATTCCTGCTCTCGGAGCGATGCTCTTCGCCGCCCTCGCCGTCATGGTTGTGGAAATTGCCGGAACGGTGACCTCCCGAACGATAGCTTCCGGAGCGGTATCCGCCCGAGTGCGAACCGCCCTGGTGGAAGCCCGAAGAGCGATGGCCGCCCGACCGGAAGCCCCCTGGACGCGAACCGCCCCGGCCCCGTCCGCGATCACCTCGGGAATGATTATGTTCTTCTGCCATCAGTGTCCTTAATTCCTACGTTCCTACTTGCCGGCCCGACGCTCAAGCGCGCCCAGGGCCTTCTTTCCTCTGCGAACCAGGGCGAAGCGCCCATGCAGAAAGTCCTTCTTCTCCAATACCTGATCCGGATCCTCGACCCGCTGGTTATTCAGATAGAAACCGCCCGATGCCACAGTCTTACGAGCCTCGGAGACCGAACGGAAGAGCCCGGTCGCAACCCCGGCCTCCACCAGACGCTGACCCTCGCGGGCTGCGGGCAGAGCTCGCCCGCCTTGACCATCATCGACCTTGAGTCCGTCCAGCGCGGAATCCAGCACATCCTCGTCCAGCTCCTCCAGGGTCTTGCCACGACCGAAGAGGGCACCCGAGGCATCAATGGCCCCTTGGGCGGCATGCTCGCCGTGCACATATGAGGTCACCTGCCAGGCCAGAACCTTCTGGGCTTCGCGAGCACCGGGATCCTGGGCGGTCCGCTCCTCCAGACGCTCAATCTCGGCCTTGGGCAGGAAGGTGAAGGTCTTCAGCAGCTTGACCACCTGGTCATCAGGCTGGTTGAACCAGAACTGGTAGAAGCGGTAGGGGCTGAACATGGTGGGATCCAGCCAGACTGCGTTGCCCTCGGACTTGCCGAACTTCTTGCCCTGGGAGTCGGTGATCAAAGGGCTGGTCATGACGTTGACGGAGGCATTGCGCACCTTGCGAATCAGATCCAGGCCGCTGGTCAGGTTCCCCCACTGGTCGCTGCCGCCCAGCTGCAGACTGCATCCGTAGCGGTCGAAGAGCTCCAGGAAGTCGTTGCCCTGCAGCACCTGGTAGCTGAATTCGGTAAAGGAGATGCCCTCGTCGGAATCCAGACGGCGAGCCACCGTGTCCTTGGCCAGCATGGTGCCCATACGGAAGTTCTTGCCCACATCGCGCAGGAAGTCGATGGTGCTCATGGACCCGGTCCACTCATAATTATTGACGAATCGGACGGGGTTGTCTCCCTCGGTGTCCAGGAAGCGCCCGATCTGACCACGAAGGCGCTCGGTCCACTCGGCCACGGTCTGCTTGGGATTCAGGGTGCGCTCCCCCGACTGCCGAGGGTCGCCGATCAGCCCGGTGGCTCCGCCGACGACGGCGATGGGATGCAGACCGGCCGCCTGCAGGTGGCGCATGTTGAGCAGCTGGACCAGATTGCCCACGTGCAGTGAGGGGGCGGTGGGGTCAAATCCGCAATAATAGGTCACCGAGGGGTCGGCCAGCACCTTCCTGAGCTCGGACTCGTCCGTGCACTGGGCAATGAGACCGCGCCACTTGAGTTCGTCGAAAAGCGAGTCGAAACCCGCCTGCCTGAAATCGGTGACCTGCGACATGAGAGGCTACTCCCTATCGAATATTTGATGAATGTACGCTAAACCCTACTATTCTTGCAACAGATACCGACACGGCGGGGCCTCACCAAGCCGGAATTCCCGAGGAATGAAGCTTGGATTGATTATTCATTGCGGACCAGCCGCTATCGATTGACTATTGACCGCTAACTGCCTCGTTGAGGCAGGGCGTCCAGAAGGAACCTCTCAGCGTAATTGCTGCATTCATGTCAGGAATGCGCAGACACAGACAATTGATTGATCAGGTCTTGGGGAATATGGTCGACCACACAGGCGGCCATGCGCCGGTAACCTTCAACCCCAGGATGGAAATGGTCAATGCCCCAGAAGTCGGGTCGGTCAGTGCCAACATCGTCGCGGGTGGCATCCACAAAGGGCACCGAGGCCTCTTGACAGACCTGACGGCTGGTCTGCGTCTGGCGGGCTATCCTGCGCTCCACCTCGGCCCTGAGCGCCCGGCCGAGCGCAGGATCCCGATAGAGCTGACCAGAGCTGAGGACCAGCACCTGACGGCCCTTGTTTTTGGCCAGCTCGACGCTGGCAGCCAGGTCATCCCGCCATTGTTCGTCGGTGCGGTTGGCCATGATGTCGTTGGATCCTGCACACAGGACCAGCAGATCAGGATGGTCCTGCAGGGCGGGCAGGAACCGGTAGCGCACCCTACGGATAGTGGCCCCCAGCCGACCCTGGGTCGACCAGGATACCGGACGCCCCAGCCGGGTGGCCAGGCAGGCGGCTATGTCAGGAACGAAACCCTGGCTCTGGTCCTTCACCCCGCAGCCAACCGCCATGGAGTCGCCAACCACCAACATGGTCAGCGGCTCCAGGTCTCGTCCCTGATCCGGAGGCGAGCACAGGCCCTGGCGGGATCCGGGTGGCTCCTTGGCCAGAGTGATGTGCTGTTTGGCCCACCAAGCCTGGACCAGTGCCACCGGATTCATTATCGCCGCCGCCTTTCGTTCTTTGCCGTCCCCCTTGAGGAATTACCGTTGGGCATTTTAGCGCGGCCACCAGTCCGGCGGAGACCAGAAATATCACCTGGGAGGACGGTAGGCAGGCCCATCAGACTGCGAATTTGCGAAGGTCTTCAGCTCCTCCAGCGCATGTGCAGCCTGATCCATCTGCTCCTTGACTCTCTCCGGCGCGGTGCCTCCCTGGCCCCGGCGAGCACGCACGGCTCCCCCGGCGGTCAGGACAGTACGGACCTCCGGAGCCCGATCGGCAGGCACCCAGTCAGCGAAGACCCTGACGAAATCGGCATCATCCAGGTCGGCCAACTCGCAACCACGACCCTCGGCCAGCTTGACGCAGGCCCCGGAAAGCTCATGAGCATGCCGGAAGGGCACCCCCTGCCTGACCAGCCACTCAGCCAGGTCGGTGGCCAACGCAAAGCCTGTGGGAGCCTGCTCTTCCAGGCGATCCTTGTTGAAGGTCAAAGTGGTGACCATGCCGGAAAAGGCGGGAAGCAGGACTTCCAAGGTGTCCACCTGGTCGAAGACCGCCTCCTTGTCCTCCTGCAGATCGCGCGCATAGGCCGTCGGCAGCCCCTTGAGAGTGGTCAGTAGGCCAGCCAGATCACCAACCAACCGACCGGCCTTTCCACGAGCCAGCTCAGCCACGTCCGGATTCTTCTTCTGAGGCATGATGGAGGAACCAGTCGAATAGCCGTCGTCCAGACGAACGAAGGCGAACTCCTGGGTGTTCCAGATGATGATCTCCTCAGCCAGTCTGGACAGGTCCACGCCGATCATGGCAGCGACAAAGGCGAATTCGGCCACCACATCCCTGGCGGCAGTCCCGTCGATGGAGTTGGCGCAGACCCGGCTAAAGCCCAGATCACGGGCCACCGGCAGTGGGTCCAGACCAAGGGTGGTGCCGGCGAGCGCGCCAGATCCATATGGGCTGGCATCGGCACGCTGGTCCCAGTCCCTCAGGCGTTCCAGGTCACGGATAAGAGGCCAGACATGGGCCATGAGCTGGTGGGCCAGCAGGACGGGCTGGGCGTGCTGCATGTGGGTGCGGCCAGGCATGACCGTGGTTCCCGCCGCCCGGGCCTGATCCATCAGAGCCCGGGCCGTATTCAGCAGGTCCTTGGCCAGCACCCGGGCGTGACGACGCAGCCAGATCCGGATCAGGGTGGCGATCTGATCGTTGCGCGAACGCCCGGCCCGCAGTTTGCCGCCCAGCTGGTCCCCCGCTATGGCAATCAGGCCGCGCTCCAGTGCTGTGGCCTCGTCCTCGTCGCCAGGCTCTGGGGCAAAAGCACCGGAGTCCACCTGGTCCTGAAGTTCATCCAGGGCCTGCTCCATGCGTGCCAGCTCGTTATCATCCAGCAGTCCAGCACGGTTGAGGGCCCGGGCGTGGGCACGGG
The DNA here is from genome assembly GCF_000499285.1 of Bifidobacterium sp. 7101. Lineage (GTDB taxonomy): Bacteria > Actinomycetota > Actinomycetes > Actinomycetales > Bifidobacteriaceae > Bombiscardovia > Bombiscardovia apis_A. The sequence continues at coordinate 46,722 of NZ_AWUN01000003.1, read as the reverse complement.
AACCGGCCAGGTCGTCGTCGGCCAGCCGCCAGTCGAACTGGGTGGACCGGCTGAGTTCGACCAGGGCCGGCGAGGGACCGCCGCTGAAGCGCCCGCCCCAGAGGGCCATGGGCTTGTCGCCGGTGCTCACTGGTCTTGTCCGTCCTGTGCGATGCCGTTGCCGAAGCGCATGTCACGGGCGGCTGCCACCTTGTCGGCCAAGCCATAGATGGCGATGAACCCATTGGAGGCGTTCTGATCGAAGCTGTCGCCGGACTCATAGGTGGCCAAGCTGTAGTCGTAGAGGGAGCTGTCGGAGTGTCGACCGGTGACCACGGCTCGTCCACCGTGCATGACCATGCGGATGCGGCCGGAGACATAGCGCTGGGTCTCTTCGATGAAGGCATTCAGGGATCGAACGGCAGGCGAATACCACTGGGCGTCATAGACCAGCTCGCCCCAGCGCTTATCGATGTCGCGCTTGATCCGGTGCTGTTCGCGCTCCAGGCAGCAGTTCTCCAGCTCCTGGTGGGCGGTGATCAGGGCCAAGGCGCCTGGTGCCTCATAGAGCTCGCGGGACTTGATGCCCACCAGCCTGTCCTCAATCAGATCCACACGTCCGATCCCCTGGGCCCCGGCCCGGCGGTTCATCTCCTCGATGGCCTCCAGAGGGGTGACCGCCCTGCCATCGATGCGCACGGGGATGCCCTGTTCGAAGTCGATTGTCACCTCATCCTCGACCGGTGGGAAGGCCGGGTCGTCGGTGTAGGAGTAGACATCCTTGGTGGGTCCATTCCAGGGATCCTCCAGGTACCCGGTCTCGATGGCCCGTCCCCAGACGTTCTGGTCGATGGAATAGGGGCTCTCCTCGGTCTGCTCGATGGGCAGGTGGTGCTCCTTGGCGTAGGCGATCTCCACATCGCGCATCAGTCCCAGGTCTCGGATGGGGCTGATGGCCTTCAGCGAAGGGTCAATGGACATGATGGAGACCTCGAAACGGACCTGGTCGTTGCCCTTACCGGTGCAACCATGGGCTATGGTGTCAGCACCGTACTTGTGGGCCGCCTGGACCAGATGCTTGGTGATCAGCGGCCTGGAGATGGCCGATACCAGCGGGTAGACGCCCTCGTACATGGCATTGGCCTTGAGCGCCAGCATGCAGTAATCCCTGGCGAACTCGTCCCTGGCATCCACCACGACGGACTCTACGGCCCCGCAGTCCAGGGCCCGCTGGCGGATGGTCTGCAGACGCTCGCCACCCTGGCCCACGTCCAGGGAGACAGCCACCACATCCTTGCCGGTGCGCTCCTTGAGGTAGGGAATGGACACCGAGGTGTCCAGGCCGCCTGAGTAGGCCAGCACGATGCGATTGTTTTCGGTCATGGCGATCCTCTTTCCTTCTAATTTCACATTTGCAGATTCAGTTCGTGCTTTCATTGATCAGCGGGCCCGGGAGTCCTCCTGACCGGAGACGATGGTCATAAGCCAGTCGGCCCGGGATGATGCCGCTTCATCGTCGGCTGCGATGATCAGAATCGTGTCGTCCCCGGCTATGGTGCCCAGGATGCCCTTGATGGGCTGGCGGTCCAGGGCGGAAGCCGCATATTGGGCGGCACCGGCTGGGGTTCTGACCACCAGCAGGTTGCGGGCCCGGGCCACCGAGGTGATCAGCCCGGTCAGAATCTTGGCCAGGTAGGCATCGGTCTTGTTCTCACCCTCGATCTCAGGCCCCTCGGCGGCAGCGGCCTCCATGGCCTGCTGATCGGTGGTGGCGGGAATCCAGTAGGCCATGCTCCCGTCGGAATACCGCAGCTTGGTGGCATGCAGGTCGTCCAGGTCCCGACTCAGGGTGGCCTGGGTCACCTCGATGCCCTGCTCAGCCAAGAGGGCCGACAGCTGTTGCTGGGAGTTGACCCGGTGTCGGTTCAGGGCCTGACGAATGACATCCAGCCGGGCCACCTTGGTCGTCGGCCGCATCAGCACACCCCCTGCAGGAGGGATTCGTCGCCCCGGGAGCGGGCCACCAGCCAGGTCATTAGCGCCTTCTGGGCGTGCAAGCGGTTTTCAGCCTCGTCCCAGACCACGGACTGGGGGCCGTCGATAACCTCGGCCGTCACCTCCCGGCCCCTGTAGGCGGGCAGGCAGTGCTGGAAAAGGGCATCCGGGCGGGCATGGGCCATGAGTTGGGCGTTGACCTGATAGGGCAGGAATGGATGGGAACGGATGGCATACTGGTCCTCCTCGCCCATGGAGACCCAGGTGTCGGTAAAGACGCAGTCGGCGTCTTCCACGGCCTGAACCGGATCCGTGGTGACCAGAATGGATCCTTCGTTTTCAGCAGCCAGGGTCCGCGCCTGGTCCACTAGACTCGGATCGGGCAGAAAGCCATGTGGGCCGGCAATCCGCACGTTCATGCCGGCCACTGCCCCGCCCAGCATATAGGAGTTGGCCATATTGTTGGCCGCGTCGCCAAGGTAGGCGATGGTCATGCCAGCCAGGGCATCAACCCCGCCCCGGTGCTGGGCCAGGGTCAGGAAGTCGGCAAGGACCTGGCAGGGGTGGAAAGAGTCGGTCAGTGCGTTGATGACGGGCACAGTGGCATGGGCAGCCATGGTCTCCACCCGATCCTGGCCGAAGGTGCGCCAGACTATGGTGGATGTCATCCGTGTCAGCACATTGGCTGTATCGGCAACGGGTTCGCCGCGGCCCAGCTGCGAGCCCGGGCTGTCGATGACCATGGGATAGCCGCCCAGCTGGGCCACGCCTACGCAGAAGCTGGTTCTGGTGCGCGTGCTGGGTTTGTCGAAGATGATCGCCACGGCCTGAGGCCCATGGTAAGGCTGGGATAAATAGGGATTGGCCCTGAAAGCCATGCCCAGTCGAAGCACCTCCAGCTGCTCCTCGTGGTTGAGGTCGTCGTCACGCAGCATGTGCCGCAAACCGCTGTTCATCTCTACCTCCCTTACGATGTCATCACGAATGTCTCTAAATGCTGTAGATCACCGATCATCCTCTTGCGAATCCATGTCCCCCAGACGGATCGGGACCTTGGAGAGAACGTCGACAGCCAGGTCGATCTGATCGGCCTGGATGATCAGGGGCGGCGCCAGACGCAGGGCATCAGGAGCTACGGGATTGACTATCAGCCCGTGGTCCAAGCACCAAGAGGCCACCTTGCCGGCGCAGGGAGAACTCAGCTGGACGGCATCCAGCAGACCCCTGCCTCTGACCTGGGTGAAGAGCGGGTTGCCGCAGGCGGCTATGCCATCGCGCAGCCTCTCCCCCATTTGTCTTGCTTGCTCCAGCAGACCCTCCCGCTGGATGGTCTCCAGGGTGGTCAGCGCCAGAGCCGATCCCAGGGGGTTGCCGCCGAAGGTGGACCCGTGCGTACCTGGGGTCAGCAGACCAGAAGGCCCGGAGCCAAAAAGTGATCATCCCTCCCATGGGGAAGCCGCCGGCCACCCCCTTGGCGAAGGTGAGAACATCGGGACAGGCGCCGCCGGACAAGCTCTGATCCTGGAAGGCAAACCAGTGGCCTGTTCTGCCCATCCCAGTCTGCACCTCGTCCAGAATCATCAGCGCACCATGCTGGCTGCAGAGCTCACGCACTTTTTGCACATAGTCGGGCTCCAACGGCAGCACGCCAGCCTCGCCTTGGATGAGCTCCAGTATGACGGCGGCCACTGGCTGGTCGGAAGCCTCTTCTCCGGAGAAGGCCTCCTCCAGGGCTTTGGGGTCACCGGACGGCAGGAAGCCCATCCCCGGCACCAGGGGCTGGAAGGGCTCACGGATTGCTGGCTTCCAAGTCAGACTGAGCGAGCCCATGCTGCGACCGTGAAAACTGTGCGTCAGGGCCAGGATCCGCCCGGGGTGGCCGCCCATGCGAGTGCCATGCAGCCGGGCCAGCTTGATGGCCGCCTCATTGGCCTCGGTTCCGGAGTTGCAGAAGAAGACGCGTGAACCATCCGGGGCCTGGGCTAGCTCCAGCAGCCGCTCGGCCAGTTCAATCTGAGGCCGGGAGGCGAAGAAGTTGCTGATGTGGGCCATTTTGCCGGCCTGCTCGGCCAGGGCCTTGTTCCAGGCAGGATGGGCGTAGCCCAGGGCGTTGACCGCGATCCCCGCCAACATGTCCAGATAACGGTTGCCGTCAACGTCCCATATCCATGCACCTTGGCCGTGGTCCATGACCCTGCCTGGCCTTCCAAAGACCTGCATATGGACATGGTCATAGCGATCGGCCCATTGGCGACTCTGTGGACCCTCAACCGTTTCGGCTGGCTCCGCGATCTTGCCGCAATCTTGATCAGCCTTGTTCATGGCTCCTCCTCATGACCATTTCATGGCCCGGTACAACGACGGTGCCGATCCCGTTTTGGGTGAAGATTTCAGTGAGCATGGAGTGTGGCTGGCGCCCGTCAATGATGTGGGCCTGACTGACCCCGGCACGTACAGCCTGCATGCAGGCCTCCATCTTGGGACGCATGCCTGCCTTCATGTCTCCAAGCAGACCATCCAGGCGATCCACGCCAATGCTGGATACCAGGGAATCAGTCTGGGGCCAGTCGGCATAGAGTCCCTCGACATCGGTGAGAATGACCAGCTTTCTGGCTCCCAAGGCCGCGGCCAAGGCAGAGGCGGCAGCATCGGCATTCACGTTGAGTACCTGGGTGGCGTCCTGCTCGTCCGGGGCCACCGAAGAAACCACAGGAATCCGCCCTGCATCAATCAGATCCTCCACGGCCGAAGCATCCACAGCCACAACTTCGCCCACCAGGCCCAAGTCCACTGGGTGGCCATCCACCATACCGGTACGGCGGGCAGCGCTGAACAGGCCGGCATCTTCTCCCGACAGACCAACGGCCATAGGACCATGAGCATTGATGGCACCGACCAAATCCCTGCCCACCTGACCAGTCAGGACCATCCGGACCACCTTCATGATTTCCGGCGTGGTCACCCGAAGACCACCACGAAATACCGAGGGAATGCCCAGGGCCTGAAGCATGTCAGAGATCTGGGGGCCTCCCCCATGGACAACCACCGGATGCATACCCACCTGCCGCAGGAAGACCATATCCTGAGCAAAGCACTGTCGCAGGTGGTCATCGACCATGGCATGGCCGCCATACTTGACCACGATCCGCTGACCTGCAAACTCCTCCAGCCAGGGCAGGGCCTCAATCAGCACCTGGGCCTTGCTGACATCGTCCAAGGCCCGTTCAGCTTCTGCCTCCTGCTCGCCATCTGCCATCCTTTTCCCTTTCCTCATTGCCGCTTCTGCCTCCGGTACCTCACGCTCGTGCGCAAGCTCCGGATCAGGTGTGGTAGTCGGCGTTGATGGTCACATATTCGTGGGTCAGATCATCTGTCCAAACCGTGGCCTGGCGGTCACCCTGACCAAGATCGATATCGATATGGACCTCGGGCACGTGCAGGTCGACCAGGGAGGGATCCTGGCCGGGGCGGCCTCCTTGGCAGACCTTGACTCCGTTGAAGCTGACATCCACACGGTCCGGATCATAGGCCGCCGTCGAAGTCGGCACGGTGCCCAGGGAGGCCACTACGCGACCCCAGTTGGGATCCTCGCCAGCCACGGCACACTTGAGCAGGGTCGAGCCGGAGACAGCCCGGGCGCAGGCCAGGGCCGCATCCTCGCTCTCGGCACCGTCCACCTGGATACGGATACGGTGGCGGCTGCCCTCGCCGTCGGCCACAATGCGACGGGAGAGCTCACCGCAGGCCTGGCTGAGCAACTTCTGGAACTGATCGGGGTCAGGCCGAACGCCAGAAGCACCGGAGGCCATGAGCAGGACCGTGTCATTGGTGGACATGCAACCGTCCACATCAATCCGGTTGAAGCTGAGCCGACAGGCCTCGGTCAGAGCGCGGCGGGCCTGGTCAGGCTCCACAATGGCATCGGTGGTAATCAGGCAGATCATGGTGGCCAGCTGCGGGGCGATCATCCCCGAGCCCTTGACCATGCCGCCCAGCCGCCAGCCAGAACCGTCCAGGGCCACAGTCTTGGTACAGGTGTCGGTGGTCAATATGGCCTTGGCCGCAGCCTCGCCGGCCTCCTGACTGGTCGACAGCTCCTGAGCCGCCTGGTCGATGCCGGCCAGTATGGGGTCCAGGTGCAGCAGGTGGCCGATGATCCCGGTGGAACAGACGGCAACCTGTTCGGCTGGCAGACCCAGATTCTTGCCTGTCCGCTCAGCCATGGCCTTGGCCTGGTCCAGGCCCTCGGAACCCGTGCATGCGTTGGCGTTGCCTGAATTGATGACCACGGCTCCTGCCCGGCCCTCTTTCAAAATCCTGCTGGTCCAGATGACCGGAGCGGCCCGGAAGCGGTTGGGAGTGAAGACGCCTACAGCAGTATCCACGGGCCCCTTGTTGACAACCAAGGCCAGGTTGCGGCGGCGTGAGCCTCCCGGGCGATGGGCGATGGCGGTGCCTGTCTGGAAGCCCGCGGCGTAGGTGATGCTCATGGTGCCACTCCTATGGTTGTCAGACCGGTTTCCTCGGGCAGACCCAGGGCCAGGTTGACGGCCTGAAGGGCCTGGCCGGCGGTACCCCGGGTCAGGTTGTCGATGGCTGCGAAAGCATAGAGACGGTCGGCGCGTTCGTCTGTGAGGACCTGAACCTGTGCCAGGTTCGAACCGTAGACGTCAGCCGTGGAGGGGAGCCTACCCTGGGGCAGCAGATCAACGAACGGCTCCTTGGCGTAGATCTTTTCCCAGACGGCACGAATGCCCTCCGCGCCCAAGGCACGTCCACGCGCGTTCAGTTTGGCCGAAACCACGGCCAGGATTCCACGTGACATGGGAACCAGGATAGGGGTCAGCCCCAGGCGAATCGGTTGATGGTCTCCCCCCAGGTCCTGATTGGCTGCTTCCGCCTTGCGCAGGTTCTGCAGAATTTCGGGGATGTGCCTGTGGGTGCCTCCGACCGAATAGGGATGGGCTGAATTGATGGCTTCAGCAGCGAGTAAATCCATTCTGCTGCTGGAGCGACCGGCACCCGAGTAGGCCACGGCAAGATCGGCCACCAGGTCATCGGCCTGCACCAATCCGGCAGCCAGGGCCGGCTGGAAGGCCAGGGTGACTGCGGTTACGTTGCAACCCGGACCTGCTATCCGGCGGGCATGCTTGAGCAGTTCACGCTGACGAACGCCTTCCGCCGTCAATAGCTCCGGCATTCCATAGGTCCAGGGAGAGAAAAAGTGCCCGCCGTAGTAGTCCTGCCAGTCGGCCGGATCCTCCAGCCGATGGTCGGCACCCAAGTCAACCAGCATGGATTCGGGATCCAGCTGCTCTGCCAGGGGACCAGAGGCACCATGAGGTAGCGCCAGCACCACCAGATCATGGCCAGCCAGGACCTTCGGGTCTGTGGCCTGAATCTGTAGCGAGGCCAGCGAATTCGGAAGATTGGGTGAGAACTCCCCCAGCTGTCGACCCGCCGTCCTGCGCCCAGTGACCGTACATACCCGGAAGGCGGGGTGAGCGGCCATGAGTCGGATCATTTCAGAACCGGCATAACCGGAGGCTCCCACCACGGCCACTGTATATTGGTGCATGAACGCTCCTTTCACCGGGCACCATCATAAATAGTCATGCGACAAAATGCATAATTATGCAATCCGGCGTGTCGTTATGCTTTCGACCGTGCAAAAGGGTCATAACCGGACTCCCGGTTGCGGATGTATTCCATCTGGGTGCTGGCCTTGTCCACAGCCTCGGGCCCGCATGTGTCTTCAACATAATCCAAGGCCATATCGATGCCAGCCGAGATGCCCGAGGAGGTGCGGAACTTTCCATCGACCACCCAGCGGGCCTCTTTGATCCAATCCACCCTCTCACCCGTGCTGACCACCCAGTCAAAGGCCAGATCGTTGGAGGTGGCCCGCCTACCATCCAGAGCACCGGCAGCAGCCAGCAGAGCCGAACCCGTGCAGACAGTCAGCACCTGCGAAGACTGCGTAACCAGGCTCCGCAGACTGTTTAGCCAGCGGTCATCGTCAACCAGAGCGCGCGTGCCGGACCCGCCCGGTATAAGCAGAACCCCCTTGGGATTGATCTGCTCCGGTCCCAGGGCCTCGACCCTGGCACCGCCCTCGCTGACTTTCACGCCAGGACCGTCCAAGGAGAATATCCGCACGCGGGCGCCATCTGTGTTGATGAAAACCTCAAAGGGCCCGAAGACATCCAGGGGTTCGAATCCGTCGAATACGACAATATTGACATCCGGCACCATTCGAATGAACCTCTCCCCACTGGCAGACCTGCCACTCATCAGACTCAAGGCTGACATCAGTCGCACAGGCATGAATACTCATTGGCACCAATGCTCACTTCCGGGAAGTGACATCACCGCCTCAATCGATGGTACCGCCAGGCCTATAACTGCCGGGTTCTTCCTGGCACTCTTTCACAGTCTCTTGCTCACAGCCCACGTTGGCACTGGCGACGCCTGTATCTCGAGAGTTCAGGCGCTGACGCCGTCTCCGCCAGAGCCTCCGCCACCCGTTGAGGGCGACGGCACCATCTGTTGGTAGAAGTCGTTCAGGGAAATGCCGTTGGCCAGCAGCCAGATCCAGGCCAAGGTGAAGAGCAGATTGATGATCAGGGCAGCCATAGCCAGCCCATAGCCCTTCATATGCAGGTGTCGTGTCCGATACATGGAAATGCCGCCGAGCAAAGCTGGGATCACAGGCATGGGCAGAAAGAGGGCCATGAAGAAAGCAATGATGGCGCATGGATCCCAGTGGCCATAGACAGGATTTTGGGAGGGATCGTTCAAATTCGGCATTCCCTGGGGAGGCCATCCAGGCGTGCCGGGACGGACCTGGGGATTCCCAGGATTCCCACCGCGTCCGGGGCCCGACTGCCCCGCCATGGGCATGGGCCTGTTGGCGGGGTTGCCTTGGGACGAGTCGGATTCCTTGGCCTTGGGTTCAGGGTCCGGGCGACCGTATATGTACGGATTCCATCCTGGATAACGATCGGCGCGCGCGCCGTACAAGGGCTGGTCGCCCCCATCATGATCCTGGCGGTCAGGTCCACCGGCTGTGCCCTGTTCTTGAGAATCCGTCATGTCCCTCGGTCCCCTCGATGCCCGGTCAGGCGCGCAGTACAGCGCCCAGACCCGCAGTCTTGTCAACGATGGCCTGACGCAGGGATTCACTGTCCTCGGACGTCAAAGTACGGTCCGGGGCGCGGAAGGTGACTGCGAAGGCCAGCGATTTTGCATGCTCACCGATCTGATCGCCAGTGAAAACGTCGAACAGCTCGATGGATTCAAGACTAGACCCAGCCGCTTCTCTGATGGCGGAAGTCAGGTCAGCGGCCGAAACCGTGTCCGGCACAGTGAAGGCCAGATCCTGACGGACCGGCGGGAAGGTCGAGACCGGCTTGGCCTGCAGGGGGGTGTAGTCCAGGTGATCCAGCACCATGTCCAGACTCAGCTCGAAAGCGGCCGAATGGGCAGGGAAGCCCAGAGCCTGATCGACCCGAGGATGCAGCTCACCCACCATACCGACAAACGTACCGTCATCCAGGACCAGCCTGGCGGTACGGCCCGGATGCCACTGGTCGGGCACCTGATCGGCCGAGGGCTGCTCCAGCCGATAGTGTGCACCCAACCTGTCCAGGAGCCGGCGAGCCGATTCGACTGCATCGGTCCAGTCCACATCCCTGCTGTCCTTGAGCCAGCCGTCCTCCTGGGCGCGGCCGGTCAGCAGGGCCGCCACATGCAGCCGCTGCTCCGGCAGACCTTGGTCCAGGCGGGCCAGATCCTCGTCGCTGGGCCGCACGCCGCCCGGAAGGGTGGGCACCGCAGGAGCCTTGGGGTCGCGACGGAAGACATAGCCGATCTCGAAGAGGCGCACATCCGTGTTGCCGCGTCGCAGGTTGCGCTCCACGGTGTTGGCCAGCGGCAGCAGCAGGCTCTGCCGCAGATAAGGCCTGTCAGCGGCCATGGGGTTGGCCAGCTCCACGCTGTTGACATTGACCTCGTCAGGATCCATGCCGAAGGCCTTGAAATCATTGTCCCCGACGAACGGGTAGTCCAGAACCTCGGTGAGCCCGTACTCGGCCAGGGTGTCGGCCACCCAACGGCGACGCTGCTGGCGATCGGTCAGACCAACCGCACCGGACACCTTGGGTGATGGCACGGTGACGGGGATGCGGTCATAGCCCACCAGGCGGGCCACCTCCTCGACCAGATCGCAGCCCTCGCCCAGATCGGGCCTCCAGGTTGGCGGTGTCACCGACAGCCTGTCTTGAGGATCACCCTGGACCGTGCAGCCGATGTCACGCAGAATGGCCACGATGCGCTTGGGCTCCACCTCCAGCCCAGTCAGCCGGGCCACCTCGCTGACAGAAAAGTCGATGACCGGCATGGGCTTGGTCTGGTTCATATCAAGCGGAGCATCCAGATCCTGGCCACCGGCAAGGCGATGCAGCAGGTCTGCGGCCATGGCTGCAGCGGCCGGTTGCATCTGAGGATCAACCCCGCGCTCAAAGCGCTTGGAGGCCTCCGAGGGCAGCTTGTGGCGACGTGCGGTCCGGGCAATGGTGATCTGGTCGAAGTGGGCGGACTCGATGAGGATGTTCCGAGTCTGATCGGTCACCTCTCCATACAGACCGCCCATGACTCCGGCCAGCCCCAGGATGCGGGATCCCTCTTGCCCATCGGGCGAGTCGGTGATGAGCAGATCTTCGGTGCTGAGCTCGCGATCCTTACCATCCAGAGTGGTCAAGTGCTCGCCCTGCCTGGCCCTGCGGACGACGATGGGCCCGCTGAGCTTGTCCAGGTCGTAGGCGTGCAGGGGCTGGCCCAGATCCAACATGACGTAGTTGGTGATGTCCACCGGCAGGCTGATGGAGCGCATGCCGGCCCGAACCAGCCGACGACGCATCCAGCTGGGAGTGGCCGCCTTGGGGTCGCAGCCGGTCAGGGCCCGCAGATAATACCGGTCACAACCGGGCTGACCATGAATGGGGTTGTCGTCCTCAATACGCACGGCCAGTGGAGCCTGATCCTCCTGAGCTGCGGAGGCCGGCACGGTCTTGTTCAGCTCAATCACCGGATCCGTGTACTCAGCGCCCGTGGAGTGATGGTATTCGCGCGCGACCCCACGGTAAGAGAAAGCGTAGCCGCGGTCTGGGGTGATGTTGATCTCAAGGACGGGCCTGTTCATATGCAACAGGGCCATGGCATCGTCCCCGGGCTTGAGCTGCTCGTACTGCTCGGGGGTGAACCCATAGTTGCGCAGCAGGATGATGCCCTGATGGTCCGAACCCAGCCCCAGCTCACGCTCGGAGGCGCACATGCCGTCCGAGATGTGGCCATAGGTCTTGCGCGGTTCGATGCGGAAGTCGCCAGGCAGAACGGCCCCCGGCAGGGTCACCACCACTTTCTCGCCCGCAGCCATGTTCGGGGCCCCGCAGACGATGCCCCTGGGCACCTTGTGACCCTGGTCGTCCACAGCGTTGTACTGCTCGCCTACATCCACATGGCACCAGTTGATGGTCTTGCCGTTCTTCTGAGGCTCAGGCTCGGCATCCACCACATAGCCGACCACGATGGGGCCGGTCACTGTGGACTGGTGAATGTCCTCTTCCTCCAGACCGACCCGGACCAGGTCCTTGGCCAGCTGTTCATAGGTCAGATCCTCGGGGACCTGCACATGCTCCTTGAGCCAGTCGATATCTACCATTGGCATCTGACGGTCACTCCCCCATCTCGAACTGCTGGCTGAACCGCACGTCGCCTTCGACCAGGTCGTGCATGTCATTGATGTCGTGGCGCAGGAGCAGGGTGCGCTCCATGCCCACGCCGAAGGCGAAGCCTGAGTAGCGCTGCGGGTCCACGCCGGCCGACCTCAGAACGTTGGGGTTGACCATGCCGCAGCCTCCCCATTCGATCCATCCAGGGCCGCCCTTCTTGTCGGGGAACCAGAGGTCCATCTCGGCGCTGGGCTCGGTGAAGGGGAAGTACGAGGGCCGCAGTCTGGTCCGGGCCTCGGGGCCGAACATGGCCACGGCGAGCTTGTCCAGGGTGCCCTTGAGGTCGGCCATGGTCAGGTGCTCATCGACGGCGATTGCCTCGCACTGGTGGAAGACCGGAGTGTGGGTTGCATCCAGTTCGTCGGTGCGGAAGACCCTGCCCGTGCAGGCCACGTAAAGCGGCACGCCACGGGTTATCAACGAACGGGCCTGGTCCGGCGAAGTGTGTGTACGCATGACCATGTTGGAGCCGACGAAGCCGGCGGCATCCCTGGCCTGACTGCCCTTGACGTAGAAAGTGTCCTGCATCTGGCGGGCAGGATGGTCAGGGCCGAAGTTGAGGGCATCGAAGTTGTACCACTCGGCCTCAAGCTCGGGTCCTTGGGCGATGCTCCAACCCATGGAGACGAAGAAGTCCTCCACGTCCTCCATGAGCTTGGACAGAGGGTGACGGGCTCCCTGGGGACGGCGGTTGACCGGCAGGGTCATATCCACCTGCTCGGCAGCCAGGCGACGAGACTCCTCCTCCTGGCGCAACTGCCGCTCCTTGAGCCCGTAGGCACGGCCGAAGTCAGCCTTGAGCTTGCCCGCTAGGCGGCCAGCGGTCTTCTTCTGATCCGCTGGAAGCCGTCCGATCATCCGTCCGGATCCGGCCAGGGCTGAACCTGTCCCCGCATACCGGGCCTTGATCGCCTTGAGCTCTTCCAAATCGGAGGCTTCGCGAATCCTGCCGATGCCCTCGTTGACCTCGTCGGTCATCGCCGCGGGGTCGAATTCTTCCTGTGCCACCATGGACCTTTCCACTGTTGCCAATGCCGTGTCCGGGCCGCAAATCAGCGGAAATCCCGGTCGTTGACGCCTTCACATTCTTTCAATACGACTCGACATGGCCATGGCGTAGAGCAGCACTGCCGCCGAGGTAGCCAAGTTGAGGGATTCAGCCCGCCCATATATAGGGATGCGAACTATCTGATCCATGGATTGCAGCAACTCTTCGGGCAGTCCGCGTGCCTCATTGCCGAAGAGCATGACCGTGGGTTGACGTGTCGAGTCTGGCTTGGCTGGGGTATCGCCCGCCATCAGATCGGTCAGGGAGCGGACGGGTTTGTCCGGTGTGCCATAGACATCGGCCGCCACCATGATCCGGCCCTGCCGTCTGCACAGGGCCAGGAAGTCCTCGGTGCCCATGGTCATCAGGGGTATGTGAAATGCCGAGCCAGCCGTGGAGCGAATGACCTTGGGATTGGTGGGTTCCACGCACTGGTCCACCAGGATGACCGCCCTGCAGCCTGCGGCATCAGCGGTGCGAATGACGGTTCCAGCGTTGCCTGGATCACGAATCTGCCAGAAGGCTGCCACCAGGTCGGGTCCCTCCCCGGTTAGGCTCTGGGAATCGTCTTGGCCCGTCGACTGGGCCAGAAATCCGTCCGTACGTGCCTGAGCCAGGATTCCCTGGGAATTGCCACTGATGGCACGCATGACTCGGGCGGAGACGAAGTGCCCATAGCAGTCGGGTAGATCCCCGGCCTGCTCCATTATGGCGCCTACGGTCTCGTTGAGCGGCCGAGGGTGACCGCCATGGGCCACAGGAGAGGATTCATCCGCCTGAATATAGAGGTCAGTCAGCAGGTCGGGACGCCAGCGGACCGCCTCGCGCACGCTCTGCGGGCCTTCTACCAGGAAGCGGCCATGACGTTGCCGGGCCCGCCGATCCTGCAGTTCAGCCAGACGGCGAATCCGTTGGGCACGGGGATTGTCAAGAAGGGAGTCATCGAAGCGCATGGGCACAACTCTAGCCCCGGCGGCCGAGAGCGCTGCTGAGGAACCTTCAAGAGCACACATCTGTGGGAAAGTTCACTGAAAGAAAGGTCCGCACCCCTTGTGCTCGCCGGACAAGGGGCTAGTCTAAAAGAACCGGTCGGGTCGACCACGTCCGTCGTTGGTATGGCGCAGACCGACCATCGCTCATCTGGCTTGGCCAGAATCATTGTGAGGAGACGATATGCCCGTATATACACTTCCCGATCTGCCCTACGACTACTCGGCGCTGGAGCCGTACGTGTCCGGCAAGATCATGGAGCTGCACCATGACAAGCACCATCAGGCTTATGTGAACGGGGCCAACAAGGCCCTGGAGCAGATCCACGATGCGGCCGAGTCCGGCAACGTGGCTCAGTCCAACCTGCTGGAGAAGAACCTGGCCTTCAACCTGGCCGGGCACAAGAACCACTCCATCTTCTGGAAGAACATGGCACCGGCCATCGGCCAGGAGCCCACTGGCGAGCTCAAGGCCGCCATCGAGGACCAGTTCGGGTCCTTCCAGGGCTTCCAGACCTACTTCGAGTCCATGTGCGCAGGCATCCAGGGCTCCGGCTGGGCCGTCCTTGCCTGGGATACGCTGGGTGAGCGCCTGGTCACCCTGCAGATGTACGACCACCAGGGCAACCTGCCCGTCACCATCTTCCCACTGGTTCTGCTGGACCTCTGGGAGCACGCCTACTACCTGGAGTACCTGAATGACCGGGCCAGCTACGTCAAGGCCTGGTGGCACATCGTCAACTGGGAGGATGCCTCCAAGCGCTTCGACGAGGTGCGCAACATCAACACCACTCTGGCCAGGTAAGAGGTCGGCGCTTCCAACCACAGGCAAACCCTGGCCCTTTCCCCTCTCTGCGGGAGGTGGAAAGGGCCAGGGTTCCTCTATATCCAGAGCCTGCGAAACCGCGGCGATCAGTTGCCGAAGAAGGCAATGGAACCTGTCAGGGCAGCCGCGGTCAGGGAGATCGTGGGCACAGCCAAGCAGATAAGCAGGAAGCCCACATCACGAAGACCGACATGGGAGACCCGGGCATGGGTGCGCGGTGTGCTGCCGCCAAAGCCTCTGGCCTCCATGGCCGTGGCCAAAGTCGTCGAACGTCTGATGGACAGGACCAGCAGGGCGAAGGCCTGGGGCATAAAAGCCTTGAAACGGTTCTCATCGCCCAGTCCACGGCTGCGGCGCGAGGCGGTCAGGGCTGACCAATCATCCTTGAGAACAGTAAAGAGCCGCATGCCGGCCAGCCCCCCGTACACGAAGCGATCAGGCAGATGGAGCACCTGGCTGAAAGCATCGGCCAGGTCAGTGGCATCTATTCCCAGCACGGTGATGATGGCGGGGATCCCGACGGCCAGGATTCGCAGTGCAGTAGCCAGGGCCAGATCCAGCGAGCGCTGGGTGATGTGGATCATCCCCCACTGCCAGAAGGTGGCGCCGCCACTCTTGCCATAGAGGATGATCGCCAGGGCTGAACCTGGCGCCCCCAGGAAGATGGGCCAGGTGGATCTGACCACACGCAGGGGTGTGAAGCCTGCCACGCCCAGCAGCAGGAACTCCAGGACCAGGGCCGTCGTGGCGGAGACGGGGTCCAGGCTGATCAACAAAGGCAAAGCCGCCAGAAAGGCCCCAATCAGGCGGAAGGCCGGATTGATGGAGGCTATGTATGGTGATCGGCTGGCCGGTTTGACCGGTTCATCCCGCTGATCCATGGGTGTGACGGTCAGTCGGGCGGCAACAGTCTTCTGACAAGTTTGCGAATCTGACCCGGCTGCATGCCAGACGGTCTTCCGGGCTCCCGGAGGTGTCATTTCCACCAGGCGGGCATCCAGGGCCTGAACCAGTTCCCGGTCGTGGGTGACCAGGATGATGCAGGCTCCCTGGTCGCGCAAGTCTGCAATCAGCTGGGCCATGCTGACCCAGGTGTTCCTGTCCTGGCCGAAGGTGGGCTCGTCAAGAATCAGCATCTGTGGCGCAGCGGCCAGGGCCGAGGCCACGGTGAGCCGCCGCTTCTCACCTCCGGAGAGCGTGTACGGGTTGGCGCGAGCATACTGTCTCAGACTGAAGCGCCTTAGCAGATCCAGGGCGCGGGCCTGGGCCTGGTCCTCAGTCATGCCGGTGCGGATGGGGGCCAGTTTGACCTCATCCAGGACCGTGCCCCGGGCGAACTGATGCTCTGGATTCTGAAAAACATAGGCGATGCGCGCCGCCAGCTGGGATGAGGTCCACCGAATGGGCTCGGGCTGGACAGGCGTCTGCCCCTGAGGTCCCCGAAGCAGATGATCGTGGGCAAGTACCGAACCGGCCACGGGCTCCAACAGACCAGCCAGCGTCATAGCCAGAGTGGACTTGCCCGCCCCATTGGCTCCAACCAAGGCCGTGACCTGCCCGGCCCTGAATTCCAGATCGATGTGCTCGGCCACCGCCTTGCCCTGACGACCCACTGCCAGATCCCGGGTGGCCAGCAGAACGGGATGTTCATCCTGGCCGATATCGGATTGACCAGACCTGGTCCTGTCCTGACCAAGCGCATGAAGCGAATCCTTGGCGCTCCTATAGGCTTCTGGAACCCAGATGCCCAGGGATGCCAGGTCCAACCCGGGATCAGTAAAGACCTCCTGGGGACTGCCGTCGGCCATGATCACAGTCTTGCGATAGGCCGCGGCACCCGATCCTTCAGTGCCGCCTTCAACCTCACCCAGCCCAAGCACGATGACCCGGTCAATCATGTCCATCCAAGGCCCTGCCCGGTGCTCGACCAGAACCATGGTGGAGCCTTCTCGATCCAGGACCTTTCTGACTGCATCAACTATCTGCTCGACACCGATAGGGTCCAGATTGGCCGTTGGCTCGTCCAATAGGAGCAGCCCAGGCTGCATGGCCAGAGCACCCGCCAAGGCGAGACGCTGCATCTGCCCTCCACTTAGATGCATGGTGGACCGGGTCAGCTGCAGGTCGGCCAGGCCCACCTCGGCCATGGCCTTTTGCACCCGTGGCCAGATCTCCTCGCGGGGCAGCCCCATGTTCTCCGGCCCGAAGGCCACATTGTCACCCAGCCTCTGAAAGATGGCCTGAGCATCCGGATCCTGCAGGACCAGACCCACACGCCCCCGGCTGGAGACGGCAGGATTGCCGTCAATCAGGACCTGACCCTGGGTCACCCCGCCCTCATCATCCTCAACCTGATCCTGGCCGCTCTGCGGGGCATGATCGCCCAGCAGTCCAGCCACACCCTCAAGGATGGTCGACTTGCCAATGCCGGAGGCTCCCAACAGAAGCACCCGCTGACCTGCAGGAATGCTTAAGGAGAGATCCCTGACGGCGAAGTGGTTCCTGTAGGCATGACGGTACCCCCAGCCGCGCAGTTCCAATGCGGCTGGGCGATAGGGATTGTCCTGGATGCTCTGACCCACGCTCGGACCTCTACTTCCCGGCCGTGCGAATATCGCGGCCGGAAGCAAAGCGGTCCAGAGCCCCGGTTGCGGCGATGGCCTTGTAGAGGTACCAGACCAGCACTCCGGCGATCAGCGCGCCCGAAATCAGGGTGGCTATCAGATAGATCACCCCATAGGGGCCGGTCAGATTGATGGCCTGCAGATGGGTGCAGAAGGAATAGAGCCAGCAACCGAAACCAGCTGCGGCGCCCGACAGTGCAACCGTGGACATGTTCCAACGCCGATAACGCAGCAGCATGAAGACCAACTCGGCCATGAAGCCCTGAAGCAGGCCAATCAGTATGGTCTCCACAGGCACCCAAAGGCTGCCCAGCAGCGACTCCAGTATGGCCGCCACCAGCTCGGCATAGACGGCCGCACCCGGCTTGCGTACGATGACCGAGGCCAGTGGGCCGGCAAACAGGTAGAGACCATTGAGAATGCCTCCCAGACCGGGCACAACCCCGTCCAGGAAAGACCATGGAATAGTGGTCACCATGGCGACCACCCAGTAGATGACGGCGGAGGCCACCCCGATGACCGAGGCGACGGCAATATCCACCACCCTCCACCGTCTGGAGGGGATCCTGACCTTGGAGGGAGTCCGCTCAGACTCCGGCCCTGATCCGGAAACAGTATTGTTCATGAAATGACCATCGGTCATGATCTTGTGCCTTTCCTCGGAGCGCTCCCTATGAGCGCCATCCCGTTCAGGCACGGGTCCAGTGACATCCGTGCGCCGGCATTACCCGGTAAACGTTCGTCCGGTTGAGGCTGAGCCTCCTCTCAGCCGCACGCCCTAAGGCATACGGCCCCCGTGTCACCTGCCATCTTAGAACATACGATGGTCAAGAGAATCCAACAGCAAGGCCTCGGTAATGATGTTGTCGACCAGCCCCTGCAGGGAGATGGACTCGTTCGGACTGTGGGCGTTGGACTGGGGATCCTCGGGGCCGGTCACCAGGACCTGGGCCTCAGGGAAGAGCCGCTTGAGCTCGGGGATGAAGGGGATGGATCCGCCCTCGCCCTTGTTGACCGGGTCGCGTCCGAAGGCCTGACGCATAGACTCCTCGGCCTGCCGGACCACCGGGCTATCGGCATCCATGGCCCATCCCATACCCATATCGCTGGGCGTGACCTCCACCCTGGCCCCCTGAGGTGCATGGGCAATCAAAAAATCAGCCAGGGCTTGCGCGGCCTGCTCAGGCCGCTGGGTGGGCGCAGTGCGCAGGGAAATGCGGAAGCGGGTCTTATCGGCCAGCACATTGAAGGAACCCTCCACTGGGTGGGCATCGAAGCCGATCACGGCCGCCGCCGGCTTGGTCCAGAGCCGGGAGGCCAGGGAGTCGGTTCCGGCCAGCCGGTAGGAGTCCACCACACCGGCATCGGCACGCAGCTGAGCCTGGTCCAGATCACGCTGCAGGCCGCCGATGGGCTGGCCGCCCTCCAGCCCGGGCACGGCAAGTTGGCCCTGGTCGTCATACATGGAGGCGATCAGCATGGCGGCCAGGGTGTTGGCATCCAGGATGGGCCCGCCGAACTGCCCGGAGTGGACGGGGTGCTCCAGGGCTGTGACCGTGACATCCAGGTCCGCATTCCCTCGCAGTGAGGTGGTCAGGCTTGGGGTGTCCGCCGACCAATTGCCCGAGTCGGCCACGATGATCAGATCCGAGGCGAAGTCGTCCCGATGAGCCTGAAGGAAGGGAATGAAGCTTTGCGAGCCCATCTCCTCCTCCCCCTCGATGAAGACCTTGACGTTGACGCGCAGGTCATCGCCCAAGGCATGCAGGGCACCCGAATGGATGGCGATGCCGCCGCCGTCGTCGGCCGATCCGCGTCCGTAGAGCCGCCCCTCCTTCTCAACACCGGTAAAAGGATCAGTGGACCACTGGGAGGGGTCAGGTACCGGTTGTACGTCGTGATGGGCATAGAGCAGAACGGTCGGGGCATCGGGATCCACCAGCCGGGATCCGATGACCTCAAAGGCGCCCGGGGTCCCGTCAGGATTGGTTGCCTGGACCACCCGGGCATCCACACCCACCTGCCGCAGCTGCCCGGCCACATAGTCGGCCGAGCGGCGCATGTGATCCCCGGTGATCCCCTTGGCCGAAACCGACGCCAGGGCGATCTTGTCCTTGAGCAGATCGACGACCCGGCCCCTATCGTTTTGGACACGTGTGCGGATCGTCTCCAGGCCCAGTTCCGCCATCGTTACCTCCTGTGATTGCTTGTGTATCAATGCTTGCGAGTCTAGGCGTCACCGTAACCTGTTCGCATGACATGGAACCCCTTCTCACGCAAGGATCGACGGGACAAAGAGGCGGATGCGGACCAGACGGCCTCCGCTGAAGAAGTACGAGGCAAGGGACGCCCCACCCCCAAGCGCAAGCAGGCCGAGGCCCGGAACCTGCGTCCGCTGGTCCCCAAGGACCGCAAGGCCTCTCGCAAGGCCGCCAAGGCCCGGATCCGAGCCCGTGAGGATGCCCAGTACGAGGCCATGAGGACCGGCGACATCGACCACATGCCCAAGTCGGAGCGCCTACCTTGGAGGATCTACATCCGCGACTATGTGGATGCCCGCTTCAATCTGCTGGAATGGATCTTCCCAGCCATCATCCTCATGTTCGTGGCCACCCTGATGGGCATGTTCGTGGGTCCGCAGCATTATGCCACTTTCACCATGGTGGTGACCATTCTTCTGTACGGCTACCTGATTGTGGCCCTGGTCGACACCTGGCTGATGTGGCGCAAGCTCAAGCGCCTGCTGATCGACAAGTTCGGCGAGCGCTCGGTGGCCAAGGGTTCACGATCGGCCTCCTATGCATGGCAGCGGGCCATGATGGTCCGGCGCTGGCGGGTTCCCAAGCCCAACCAGAGCAAGCGTGGGCACTGGCCCAAGTGACAGCCGATTGTTTTGATATTCTCGCCTAAGGGTCGGTCACCCCAGGCGGTCTTCGTAATCACTCCATATTCTGCTAATGGTCTTCATTCTCCCAGCCTCTACGGCTAGCATGGATTGCTATGCAGCAATCGATCAACCAATCCGGCACAGAGTCTCTTGATCCCTGGGATGCCGACAGCCGCCAGTACGACACCATCATTATCGGATCCGGCCCGGGCGGCTATGCTACGGCCCTGCGCACGGCAGAGCTGGGCGGACGGGTGGCTCTGATCGAGCAGGACCCTGTGGTCGGCGGCGTCTGCCTGAACAGGGGATGCATCCCCACCAAGGCCCTGCTGACCGCCACCCAGGTCCTCGAACAGGCTGGCCTGGGAGCCGCCATGGGCATCAATATCGAGTCGGCCAACATCGACTACCAGAAGCTCCAGGATTATCAGGACCGGATGGTGGATGCCATGACCGGCGGTCTAGCGAGCCTGCTGAAGCAACGTGGCATCACCGTGGTGCATGGCCATGGCACCATCGTCGGCGACGGCCTGGTAGAAGTGACCGACGACGAGGGCAATCGAACCCGCCTGACCACCTGCGACACCATCCTGGCCACCGGTTCTCATGCCAGGGCCCTGGAAGAACTCCCCTTCGGCGATCTGGTCATCGACACCGACCGGGCCCTGACCCTCAAACCCTTCCCCCGCCGGGCCTTGATTATCGGATCAGGTGCGGTGGCCCTGGAATTCGCCACCATCTGGAATCAAGCCGGTTGCCAGGTGACGCTGATGGTCAGACGGGACCGGGTGCTCTCTCACTGGGGTCGGCGGACCGGCCAGATCATGACCCGGGAGCTGGAGCGTCAGGGAATTCAGATCATCACCCACGCCCGCTGCTCAGGTGGACACCGCCTGCCCGCAGACGGGGGAATTCAGGTCGACTACCAGCCGACCGACGACAAGGGCCAGGAAGGATCAATCGAGACTGATATGGTCCTGGTAGCCATCGGCAGGGATCCCAATACTGACCCCAAGCACATGAAGGAGCTGGGCATCGACCTGGACGAGCATGGCCAGGTCCTGATCGACTCCCAAGGGCGCACCAGTCGTGACAGGGTCTGGGCCCTGGGAGACATCACCCCGGGTCACCATCTGGCCCATAGGGCCTTCCAACAGGGCATCACCCTGGCCGATGCCGCCTCCGGCCTGGATCCCGAACCGGTCAACGAGGCCACCATCCCCCGCGTGGTCTTCTCCTCCCCCCAGGCCGCAGCGGTGGGCTTCAGCCGGCAGGAGGCCGAGGACGATCCATCGCTGAACCAGGTCAAGGAGACCATCTACCCCATGATGTCCAACTCGCGCATGCGCATGAGCGGCCTGCAGGGCACCCTCAGTCTGATCACCGCCTGCCAAGCCACCGATTTGGAGAAGCAGATAGTGGTCGGTCTGGAGATGGTATCCCCCCAGGCCTCAGAAAACATTGCTGAGGCCCAGCAGCTGGTGGGCAACCAAATCCCCCTGCACCGGGCGGCCGGGCTCATCCACCCCCATCCCACCTTCTCGGAAGCCATTGGAGAGGCCCTGCTCAAGGCTGATGGCAGACCCCTGAACATGCGATAGGCATGCGGTAGACTGGTCAACCAGTGAACGTTTCCAAGTGAGGATGGCATGGCTACAGAGGACACCAAGGGCAAAAAAGCAAAAAAGAAGAGCAGCACGATCAACCAGATCGTCAAGATCTACCAATTCACTTATGCAGAGGACAAGGCCCTTCCCTGGCTGCTGGCCGTGGCCATTCTGGTACCCACATTGATAGCAGTTGTGATCTGCCTGCTGGCCCACTTCGGCTGGCTGTCCTGGATTCTGACCGTGCTTCTGGGCATCATGGTTGGCCTGCTTCTGGCCACCATGACCCTTACCAGGCGCTCCGATAAGGTCGGCTACGCCAAGATGGATGGTCGTCCAGGCGCAGCCGCCGCTGTGCTGAGCAGCATCTCCAAGGCAGGCTTCTCCTTCCCCCAGGACCCCGTCTGGATCGATGCCAAGACCAAGGATGCCGTCTGGAGGGGCACCGGTCGCACCGGGGTCTATCTGATAGCCGAGGGCGACTACAACCGCGTCAACAAGGCCATGAACCGCGAGGAGGAAAAGATCCGCCGCATCACCCGCGGGTCGGCCATCCCCATCTACCGGATCAGCGTGGGCCACGGCCCCGACCAGGTTCCGCTCGACAAGCTCCAGCGCACCGTGGTCAAGAAGAAGATCAAGCTGACAGCCACCGAGCTGGAGACCCTGAACGACCGGCTGGTCACCCTGCAAAAGCGGCAGAACGCCTTGGGAATGCCCAAGGGCATCGATCCGACCAAGATACACGTCAGCCGCAAGGCCATGCGCGGGCGCTGATGTTTTCCAAGGTCCCGGTATCTCCCCTTCCGCAGGGAGGCGCCGGGACCTTCGCATGAAACACCCCCGTAACCTCAGTGGCGCATTGCCGAAAAAACCGGTCCCCTAGACTGGGTGACCGTTAAGGTTTCCACGAAAGGAGCAGTTCAGTGAGCGAACTTAAGTCAAAGGCCGATTGCGAAGCTCTGATAAACCAGGAAGGCGTGGAATATGTCTCAGTCAGGTTCACGGACCTGATCGGGGTCCAGCAGCACTTCACCGTCCCCGCCAGCGAATTCCTCAAAGAAGCTTTCACGGACGGCATGGCC
Organism: Bifidobacterium sp. 7101; assembly: GCF_000499285.1. Lineage (GTDB taxonomy): Bacteria > Actinomycetota > Actinomycetes > Actinomycetales > Bifidobacteriaceae > Bombiscardovia > Bombiscardovia apis_A. The sequence continues at coordinate 23,891 of NZ_AWUN01000003.1, read as the reverse complement.
TTCGATGGCTCCTCCGTCCAAGGCTTCCAAGCCATCAACGAGTCCGATATGAAGCTGATTCCGGACCCTGAAACAGCCTACTTGGATCCGTTCCGCCGCCACCGCACTTTGAATGTGGCCTTCTCCATCGTGGACCCGGTGACCGACGAGCCCTACTCGCGCGACCCTCGGCAGATCGCCTCCAAGGCCGAGGCCTACCTGCGCTCCACCGGCATTGCCGACACGGCCTCCTTCGCTCCTGAGGCTGAGTTCTTCATCTTCGACAAGGTCCGCTTCGAGAACAGCATGCAACGCTCCTTCTATGAGGTTGACTCCATCGAGGCCCCCTGGAACTCGGGCGTGGATGTCGAGGAGGACGGCTCCGACAACATCGGTTTCAAGAACCGGGTCAAGAAGGGCTACTTCCCCGTACCGCCCATCGATCACTACCAGGATCTGCGCGACGACATGGTGGCCAACCTGCAGAAGGTAGGCCTGATCCTGGAGCGCTCCCATCACGAGGTGGGCGGCGCAGGCCAGCAGGAGATCAACTACCGCTTCAACACCCTGCTGCACGCTGGCGACGACCTGATGAAGTACAAGTACGTGGTCCACGAGACCGCTGCCCTGGCCGGCAAGGCGGCCACCTTCATGCCTAAGCCCATCGCCGGGGACAACGGGACCGGCATGCACTGCCACCAGTCCCTCTGGAAGGATGGCAAGCCCCTCTTCTATGACGAGAATGGTTACGGCGGACTCTCCGACATCGCCCGCTGGTATGTGGGCGGCCTGATCGAGCATGCATCGTCCGTTCTGGCCTTCACCAACCCCTCCACCAACTCCTATAAGCGGCTGGTGCCCGGCTACGAGGCCCCGGTCAACCTGGTCTACTCGGCCCGGAACCGTTCAGCGGCCATCCGCATCCCCCTGGCCGGTACCTCGCCGGCTGCCAAGCGGATTGAGTTCCGCGCCCCCGACCCCTCCTGCAACCCATTCCTGGCCTTCTCGGCCCAGCTGATGGCAGGACTGGACGGCATCCTCAACCACACCGAGCCCCCGGCCCCCATCGACAAGGACCTCTATGAGCTGCCCCCGGAGGAGCACGCCCAAATCAAGCAGGTGCCCGGCTCCTTGGAGGAGGCCCTGAACGCCCTGGAGGAGGACCATGACTTCCTGAGCGAGGGCGATGTCTTCACCGACGACCTGATTCAGACCTGGCTGGACTTGAAGCGCGGCGAGCTGGACCAGACCCGGCTGGCCCCCACCCCTCTCGAGTACGAGCTCTACTTCCACATCTGAGTTCACATGACGACTGAGGCCGGCTGACGGGCAAGGTCGCTTAAGGTCCGATCCTTCCTGCTGAAGGGTCGGGCCTATTTGTATTATCACGACCATGGGTATCCGCCTATGGATGGCAACACGCCAGCCCCGGCATTCCGGCGGCAGTCAGGCCAGAATGAAGGGCAGGTATGAAGACTGGTCCGATGGAGGTGGAGACCGATGCGCTGGCTGCGTGAATTCATGGAGTTGCCCGTATATCTGCGAGCCATGCTCATCGTGGACCTCATGTGCAACTTCGGCATCGGCCTGGTCATGCCTATCGAGCTGCTCTTCGCCACCCATTCCCTCGGTGCCACCATGAGCGAGGCCGCCCTCCTGGTGACCATCAGCTCGGTAGGGTCTCTGATCTCCAATCCCATCATCGGCTGGGTCTCAGACCGTCGCTCCTCCTGGCTGGCCATGCACACGGCCATGATTTTCTCGGTCATCGGTCCCCTGATCTTCACCGTGGCCCACGACTATCGGGCAGCAGTCGCAGGAGCCTTCGTCTCGGGCCTGGGGATGGGCATGCAGACCTCCTGGGCCAGCATTCTGACACAGATCTCCACCAGGGAGCAGCACCGGATCGTCTATGGAATCAACCAGGCTGAACTCAACCTGGGCATCGGCCTTGGGGCGGCCGTGGGCGGACTGCTGGCCGCAGGAGGTCAGGACTTCCTCTATCGCATTGGCTTCGGCGGCAGGGCTCTGGGATTCGCCCTGCTCAGCCTGTCCCTGCTAATCATCGAACATCACTGGCAGCTACGTCGATTGACGGCTGAACTCAAGGCCAAGGCAGAGCGGGAGGTCGTCCAGGAATCCGAAGGGGCCACCGGTGCCCTGAAGGCCAAGGAGTCAGACAACAGAGAAAGCATGACCATCAATGGCACCTTCGGAGGGCGGACCAGCTCACTGACCAGGGTGCTGGCATCCATGACCCTGCTGACCCTGGGCACCTTCTTCATGGACCTTTTCGGCTACTCCCAATTTGACGCTGGTCTGGTCACCACCCTGATCTCGGATCCGCACATCCCCCGCTGGTCCCTGTCGGTGGTGGACGTGGTCAACACCTTCTCGGTGGTCATCATGAATATCGTGCTGCTGCCCCGGCTCAAGGACGCCAACCATGTGCGAATGCTACGCACCGTGCCGGTCTTCTGGGCTGCGGCCTGGGTGATCATCGTACTGGGTCTGCGCCTGGATTCCACCCCCGGCGCCCTGAGCGTGGCCTCCTTGGGCATCACCATCTTCGGGTTGGGCGAGGTCATGATGGGTATCTCCCAGCCGGTGGTGGCCGCCGAGCTGGCCGGGCCATCGTTCAGCGGACGTATGTTCGGCCTGCTCAACACAGCCGCCTCCCTGGGCTACATCGTGGGACCCATGTTCGCCTCCTACATCCTGGCCGGGCATGAGGTCATTCCCTTCCTGGCCATGTGCGCCATCGGTCTGGTCGTGCTGGCAGTCCCCTGGTTCCTGGCCATTCCCTCGCGGCAGATCACCAGCCGGAAGAGCCCGGCTGCCATCTAGTCTGGGACAAGGCTTGACACCGAATTAAAGACTTCGAGGTTAACTAATCCAAAGGATGGCCAAGAAGACATATCTACAGTGGCCAGTGCAGCATACTGAGTTGTCTCTTTAGTGGCAGTTCTCTTGTAAAGTCAGTCCTCGCCGGCGGCCCGACGGGCATCGCCAGGCTCCGAACCTGCCATCAGGGTCTTGGCCAGGTCCACAAATCGTTGGGTCAGCGGTGAATCATCCAGGGAGCCATCGGGTCTGAGTACAGCCGGACGCCCGGACTCCCCCGACTCGCGCAGGTCGGTCTGCAGAGGCAGCTGCTCCAGCAGGGGTACCTGATACCCCAGATCCCGGGTCAGCTGGTCGGCGACCCGCTGGCCACCTCCCTGGCCAAAGATACGCAGACGCTCGCCATTGTGCTCGTACCAGGACATGTTTTCGATCACACCCTGGACCTTGGTGGGCAGCTGGAGAGCCACCAGCCCTGAACGCACGGCCACCTGCGAGGCCGATGGCTGGGGAGTGGTGACCACGATCAGCCGGCTGTTGGGCAGGGCCTGGGCCACTGACAGGGCCATGTCCCCGGTACCTGGGGCCAGATCCAGCAGGAGTACATCAGGGTCCCCCCACCATACATCGGAAAGGAACTGTTCCAGCGAGCGCTGCAGACGCGGACCCCTCCAGAGGATGGCCCGGTCCGACCCGGCGAACATGCCGATGGAGATCAGCTTGACCCCCCAGGCGGTCACCGGCATCAACATGCCATGCAGATTGGTGGGTCGGCTGTGCACGCCGAAGAGCCCAGGCAGGGAGAATCCGTAGATGTCCGCATCAATGGCGGCCGTGTCATAGCCCAGTGCAGCCAGGGTGGCCGCCAGGTTGACGGTCACCGAGGACTTGCCCACGCCTCCCTTACCCGAGGCGATGGCGAAGATGCGGGTGCCTACGCCAGGCTTGGAGAAGGGGTTGCTGCGCCGGGCGGCCTTGAGGTCGGCCACCAGGTTGTCCAGCTTCTCCCGGCTCATGGAGGAGACATCGATATGGGGGCGCAGCCGGGCTCGTGGATAGGAGGTGACGGTCCCGTTGATCTGGTTGGTGATGGTGGTCGACAGCGGACACCCCTTGATGGTCAGCTCCACCCGCACGGTCACCTCATAGTCGGCCTGGGCATCCCTGGCCGGCTCGACAATGATGTCGGTGATCATACCCAGATCGGTGATGGATCGCCCCAGTTCTGGATCGATGACCCGACTGAGCCGCTCATAGACCTCCCCCTTGATTCTTCGAGGCAGCTCCTCCAGATTCCGGGTCCCTTCCTTGCGATGCTCTACTTGTTCCATGCCGTCACCATATCGCGCCCAGCCATCTGCTGCCAGGGCGCGGCTGGTCGGATATTGCGAATGTCACAATCAACCCTGGGCTGGGTTGGGGTCACCGGTGTCAAGCAGTCGGTGGAAGGCCGCCTCGTCCAGGATGGGTAGGCCCAGGCTCTCAGCCTTGTCGGCCTTGGAGCCCGGATTGGCGCCCACCACCACGTAGGTGGTCTTTTTGCTGACGGACCCTGAGGCCTTGCCGCCACGCTCCACGATGGCCTCCTTGGCGGAGTCCCTGGAGAAGTCCTCCAGGCTGCCGGTGACCACCACGGTCATACCCTTCAAGGTCTGCGGCTTTGTGCTGCGCTCGACGTGAGCGCCCACCCCGGCGGCCTGCCAGGCATCCAGGATGCGTCCACGCCAGTCGCCTGGCTGCCGGGCGCCCTGGAACCAGTCGTGGATTGAGTGCGCAATCTCGGGACCTACCCCGTCCAACTCGGACAGGTCCTCCACGCTGGCCTCCTCCACGGCCTTGAGCGACGGGAAGCGGGTGGCTATGGCCCGGGCCGAGGTCGGTCCCAGGTGCCGGATGGACAGAGCAACCAGGACCCTCCACAGGTCGGCATGCCTGGCCTTGTCGATCTCTTCCAGCATCTGCAGGGTGTTCCTGGAGGGTTGGGCATCGGCGCTGCCCAGGGCGGCCTCCTGGACCTGGGTCTCATGGCTGTTCATGGCCCGCTCGCCCTGGCCCGCCTGGGCGCTCTTGGGCAGATTATAGAAGGCGGGTACCCGGTACCAGAGGCCACTGCCGCCAGTCCGGCGCTTGGTGGCGGTACGACCCTGCCGGCCTTCGACCTCCACCTGCTCCATCAGGGGAACCTCACGCCATACATAAACCTGGCGCAGGTCCTCCACCTTCAGGTCGAACAGGCCTGCCTCACTGGTCAGGACCGGAACCTGCCGGGGCGGAAGCTTCAGGTCTGGATCCGGCTGGTAGGGGGCTGCCTGGCCACCCTGATCGACCAGGACCTCACGCAGGCCAGGGGCGTAGACCTCAACGGAATCGGGTCGGTTCTCATCTGGGTTGGTCAGGGCTATGGCGCTCTGCTCCCCCAGATGCTCGATGTCCAGGGCCTTTCGCGATGCCATATGGATGATCCGCTCGGTCAGCTGAGCCGGGCAGGACTCCACATTGGGACAGCGGATGTCCACATCGCCCTCCTTGGCCGGAGCCAGGCGGGCGCCGCAGCTGGGGCAGGTCTCGGGCATGACGAAGGGTCTCAGGTCCTTCTCACGACCCTTCCTGGCCTCGACGACCGGTCCGACCAGCTCGGGGATCACATCGCCAGCCTTGCGGACCACGACCGTGTCACCGATCAGAATGCCCTTGCGCTTGACCTCGGAGGCGTTGTGGAGGGTGGTCCTTGAGACCGTGGAACCGGCCACCGTGACCGGGGTGAGAACCGCCACCGGGGTGATCCGCCCAGTCCGGCCCACTTGGACGGTGATGTCCAGAAGCCGGGTATTGACCTCCTCCGGCGGGTACTTGTATGCCACGGCCCAGCGAGGGGCACGGGATGTGGCGCCCAGCCTGCGCTGGAGATCCCGATCCTGCAGCTTGACCACGATGCCGTCCAGGGCGTGCTCGATGTCATTGCGGTGCTGACCGTAATAGTCGATCATGTCCAGGATCTGGTCGAATGAGGTGACGACCCGGTTGTGGGGGGAGACGGGAATCCCCCACTGCTTATAGAGGTCGTAGGCCTGGGACTGGTCGATGACCTCGTCGTGGGTCCCCTTGGGATGGGCCGGCCCCCACCTCAGGGAGCCCAGGCCATGAGCGTAGAAGCTCAGACGGCGGCTGGCCGTGATGCGTGGATCCTTCTGCCTTAGCGACCCGGCGGCGGCGTTGCGAGGGTTGGCGAAGGGCGCCTTACCCTCCTGCTCTTGCTGTTCGTTCAAGGCGTTGAAGTCGTCGAACCGCATGAAGACCTCGCCGCGGACCTCCACGAACTCGGGGATGTCACGGGCCGGGCCCGACAGGTTCTGCGGAATGCTCGAAATGGTTCTGACGTTCAGGGTGATGTCCTCCCCCGTCACCCCGTCCCCCCTGGTCAGGCCCTGCTCCAGGACCCCGTTGCGGTAGAGGAGATTGAGGGCCAGGCCGTCGATTTTGACCTCGCTGGTCATGGGTAGGGCCTTATCCTGCGGCCAGTCGAGCTCGTTGCGAAGTCCGTCATACCACTGGCGCAGCTCCGCGACACTAAAGACATCATCCAGACTGAGCATCTGGGAGGGGTGACGGACTGAGACGAAGTCGTTGGAGAAGGTTCCCCCGACCCGGTGCGTCGGCGACTGGGGGGTGTCCAGGCTGGGGAAGCGGGACTCCAGCTCCTGCAGGCAGCGCATCCTGGCGTCATAGGCCGCGTCGGAGGAGACCGGCGCGTCGTCTATGTAGTAGGCGACCTGGTCGGACTCCACCCAGGCGGCCAGCCTGGACCATAGACGCTGGGCCTGCTGGGCTCCCAAGGAGTCAAGGTCCAGCTCCCCCAATCGCATGGCATCAGCATCGTCTGGCTGCAGGGATGCTATCCATCGGTCAGTGCCCGGCCTGGGCCTGGACTCGGCATTCCCGCCCTCATCACTGGTTTGCTGAATATCTTCCTGACCTGTTTTGTCATGCATTGAGCGACCTCATGAACTGTGCCTGTACCACATCAACACCTTCATTATCGTCGTCGTTCATCCTGGCGGCCGCCATTGACAGTGTTCGGGCCGGAACAAAGAGCCCGCCGTCCACACAGATGCGTGCAGTCTGGCGCACTATGGAGGCCACCTCGGTGTGGGGCCAGACCGGCAGGCCGTGTTCGGCCAGCACCCGACGGGCCTGCCGGTGGTCTTCGGGCAGGACCACGCACTGGGAGCGGGCCCTGGCCTGCAGCTCTGCCAGCTCACTCTTGAGGGCTGGTATCCGGTCTGGACTGATGTGCTCGCTCATCAAATAAGCCGCTGCAGCCACGTCGAACTCGTCGCGCATCCACGAAGCATAGGCCAGACGGTAGTAGGCGAAGGAGGCATCGTCACGGTCCAGGGCCACCCGCAGGGCATTCAATGTGGCGGCCCGAGCCGAATCCCAATCCTCCCGGTTGGCCAGCATGACTGCCAGCTTCAGATGGGAGAGCGGGTAGGCGGGCGCATAGGCCACCATGGCGTTCAGATGCTTGAGGGCCGCCTGGTCCTCCTTGAGCTGGGCCAGCAGGTCGGCTATCTCCAGGTGGGCGTAGAAGAGGTTGTCAGGAATGAGCAGGGTCCGCTCCCCCGGTGTGGCGAAGAGGCGGTTATAGACCACCCGCTCGGCGTATGAGTTGAAGTAGCGGGGCACCTGACCATCGGCCGCAAAGACGGCATCCATATGGGCGATAGCGTCTTGCTCGACCTGTATTCCCTGGGCTGCGCCACCGGAGAAAAGCAGGTCTCGGGCTTTGACGCGCTCCTTGTCCAGCTGTGAGGACAGTGAGAAGTCAAAATCTGGAACAGGGGTACCGTCGATCATGGCGCTGGCAACCTGCGGGGCCAACTGTTCCAGCTCCGGGTCGCCAATGCCCTGGATGATACCTGTTGCCGCCTGTGCCTTGGCTGCCGAAGTCATGGTCCGGTCCGAGGCCAGCTGGTGGAAACCACCTACAGCCCTCTGCAGCAGGTCGGCCCGTTGGATGGACAGATCCACGGCCTTATCTGCGCCCAGGGCCTCGGCAGACTTGTCGGCAAAGGCCACCTCGGAGAACTCGGGCTCCTCCTGGCTACCATGGGGGCTGAAGCGGTCATCGCGCATGTCGAACTCGGCCTCAGTGGGCTTGAGCCCGCCCTGGGAATCCACCTGCATGGCCGCATCGAAGAAACGGTAAACGTCACGTGGATCCCTCAGACCCTGCGAACGGATGCGGGAGAGGAAGAGCTCCCTGCTGAAGACCACCGAGACCAAGGTACGGATGGTCGGATTGCTCTGCAGGGCGCTGAGCGGATTCTGCGATCCGTCGCCCTCGGTCTGATCCGTAGAGGCATCCTCATCCGGAACATCCTCGTTGGTTACATCATCAGTGGTCGATTCATCCGCATCGGACTTATTGGCTGACGATGGCGGTGCAAAGGCGGCAGAGTCAAGGTCCACGCCCTGCATGAGATCCTTGAACTCTCGGTCCACGGATTCCTTTTCACCCTGATCCTCGGCCTCATCCTCCTCATTGCCCTCCTGTTGCTCAGGGGCGATTCGGGAGGCAATGGGCTTGGTGGGATCGCCATGGACGTCGCCATCCTTGGGATCAGCCTTGGACCCAGTGGGGGCCACCTCGCCGGAACGCATGCGCTCAAAGGCCTCCAGGGCCTGTCCCATCATGGTCCTGATAGCTGAGTTTTGCTGGTCGACAGCCTCCTCCAGACCGATGGAGTCGATCTGTAGGCTGACCTCGCGCACAGACGGATCCACCCCGAAGGCCAGGGCGGCCATCATCAGCCCGACGCGCAGATTGTAGTCAGCACTCATGGCGGATCGCTCGCCGTCGTCCAGGTCACGCCAGGCCCGTGACTGGTCCTCATAGCGGCTGGAGGGCATCATGGTGCGTCCTGCCGCAGTGAAGGCCAGGGCCACCCGTCCTTGGGCAAGGTTGGACCTGAACTCCACATCGAAACGGAAGGGCAGTCGGAGGGATCGCATCAGCATGGACAGCGTCTGCCGGTAAACCCACTCGGATCGCACCGGCTCCTGACCCTGGCCATCCGCTCGCACAGGCAACGCCTGGGGAGCCTGTTGGCTGACCATGACAGCAGTTGCGGCGGCCTTGTCGACCATGGCGTTGATGGCAGTCCGCCCGTCGTCCTCCAGGGGATCGAAGCGGGTCGGATAGTCTCCCGGTCGCATCAGGGCGACAATGGCAGGATCGTCCAAAAGTGCCTGGTCCAGTCGGGCTGCCTGAACACGGTTGATCGAATCCTCGGTAGGCAGCGTCCCCAGGCGGGCATTGCGTTCCAGCCAGGCGCTGACAGCGGCGAATCTGTTGAGATTGCCCTCGATGCGCAGGGCCGCAAGGGCGGCGGTGAACTCCAGACCGTTGTCCCAGCTCAGGAAGTAGGCACCGGAGTAAGAGGAAGCATACAAATGCAGGGGTTCGGCCCCGTGAACAGCCTCAAGACCCGAGACGGGCGAGAGGGCCCCGGCCTCACGCATCAGGTCGGCGAACAGATCCTCCAGGCCGGAGACCCGCTGTCCATGTGAGCGCGCCTGAATCATGTCGCCCACACTGCGTCGAATGGCTCCCATGGGCGCCTCCCGGTTGAGCCGGTAGAAGATGTTGCCCGAGCCGAACCCGGTGAAGGTCCCTTGGATGCGTGGAAGCAGGTAGGCAGCGAAGAAGGCGATGGCCACGGCATCCCGGTATTCCAGGTCCAGGCGCATCTCCGGTGGCAGCAAGGGACGCAGCTGCTCCAGGGAATAGCGGCCATCGGCGCGCAGCCAGGAGGCCAGCCAACGCATGTGGCCGGCATCGTCACGACCTGCTACAGCACCCTGCAGGGCATGGACCGGCCCCGAATCCTGGCCCGGATCGCGACCCAGCCGGCGACCGTCGACCAGGGTCACCTCCTCCTCCCGACCCAACAAGAAGGCAGGTTCCATGTTCTGCAGGTCCATCCGACTCTGCTCACCGATGAAGACCCGGCCATGGTCGTCTGCCAGGGCGATCTGAGCAAAGTGACGACGATCAGTGAAGATACCCAGCGCGAAGCCGCGGCCGGGTGCATCGGGCCATTGGACCCAGCCCAGCGTCAGTCCCTCAGGCACGCCCTGCAGGCCGGGAAAAAGCCGACGCTTGACAGCGATACCCAGAATACGGCTGTGGGAGGCCAGAAATTCACGCATCTGACGATCATCTGGATGTCGCCCCGTCCGGTTGATCAAATTGACCATGTCGGCCACCGAAGAATCCAGGGGACGATCCCCGCGACCCCCTGTGGTCGGCCGAGAGGAGCCCACCAATCCTTCCAGTGAGGAAAGAATGGAACGGCCCAGGCCGGACAGATCCCCGAACCTCCGGGACTTCTTCGCGTTCTTGGACATACCTTCGATTGTCCCAATCCAGCCAGACATGTCGCCGTTAGAATAAAACCGTGATGACTCTGCCAGCCCTGAGACGCCCCACCCCGGCCAGGGGCACGACCATCCGCCTGCTGGTAGCACTCATTGTTGTGCTCGTCCTCGAACTCGGGGTATTCAATCTGGCCCATTGGCAGTCGCTGGCGGGTTCCTCCTCAACCTATTCGGCAAGGACTGCGAGCGGTATTGAACCCCGGCCGGACCGACTGGGACCAGGGCTGTCCACGATGCCTGGCGGGCGACTAAGGGTCACCGATCCGTCCAACGCCTGGATGGATGTCCCTGTCACAGATGGGCAGGTATCCTTCGTTCAGGCGCACCTGACAGAAGACATCGAGGGTTCATCCCTGTCGCAGATCCATGTACGTCTGGACCTGCGCCTGGTCGGCGACAAGGGCTGGACCCAGGGCACCCGAGGGCTGATCTGCCCCGGTCAGACCCGTAGCCATTACCTGCGCATCAGAGGCAAACCGAGCGGAGCACGGATCCAGGCCATGCGACTGTGGATACAGGAGCCCATCGGATCCCGGCTGCAGCTGACCGGAATGACCCCGGCCAAGGTAGTCCCCCTGGACCTCAACCCGGCACGGATACTGATGCTGGTCTGTCTGGCAGCGCTGATCCTGGGCTACCTGCCCGGCTCGGTCCTCTGGCGGACCCGGTTGAATACAGGCTCAGTAGGTCAGCGTCTGGTCCTGGCCCTGATTCTTGCTCCGTTGGCAGCCTGGTCCTGCTGGAACATCCAGCACGATCTGTCCACCTTCACTCCCATGGCCTACCACCAGCCGAATGCATACGTCTACGACTTCAACCAGTACGATCACGTGGCCCAGGCCCTGCTGCATGGACGTCCCTGGCTGAATCTTGGCCAAGCGCCGGGTCTGGCCAAGGCAGCCAATCCCTTCGATATAGCCACTCGAAACGCGCTGCTGGCCCAGGACCAGCAACCCATATATTGGGACTATGTCTACCGAGGCGGCCACTGGTATTCCTACTTCGGTGTCCTGCCGGTGCTGCTGCTCTTCCTGCCCTACCGAGTGATAACCAGCCTGGTGCATCCGGGCGGCTATGCCCTGCCCACCAGCTCGGCTGCGGCCCTGCTGGTCGCGACGGCAACCATCATGACCGCCCTGGCCACCATCCGCCTGCTGGCCCGATGGTTCCCCCGGGTCAACCTGGCCGTGGTCGGCATGGCCCTTATAACCATGCTGGGAGGATCCGGCATGGCTTACCTCTGGTGCCGCCGCAACTTCTATACGATTCCCTTCGATGCCTCTTTGCTGGCGGTCATGACCGGACTTTGGATCTGGATGGGGGCCAGACGGGTCCAGCGAAAGTCTGCGGCCGCCGGCGAACATCCGAGTCGTCGGTCAACACGAATGTGGACCGTGGAAGACGGGGGCCAAGGCTGGCAACTGTCCAGACCTCGACTTTTCTTTGGTTCCCTGTCAGTAGCCGCCACCCTGGGCTGCCGACCAACCTTCCTGGCAGCCGGCCTGCTGGCACTGCCCCTGTTCGCCAAGGAAATAAAGGCAGTCACCAACGCTCTGTTCACGCGCGGTAGCCATCCTGCAGGCCTGTCTCGGAGGCGGGCGCTGTCCCTGCTGGTCTGCGGCCTCTTGCCGGTTCTCCTGATCGCCGCTCCCCTGCTCTGGTACAACCGCTGGCGCTTCGGGTCCCTGCTGGACTTCGGCAACCGGTATCAGATGACCGTCCTGGACCTGACCAACTATCATCCTGGCACCCAGGGCCTGCTGCAGATCTTTGGCTACTACCTGCTGCAGCCCCTGACCGCCCTGCCGGTCTTCCCCTACCTGCAATTCTCCCCCGCTCCCATGCGGGTCTGGCACTTCACCGAACCCGGCCTGGGCGGGCTTCTGGTCACCACCCCGGTACTTGTACTGGCCCTTGCTCTTCTTGCTCTGCCTCGGGTGCGGAAAGAACTGCATCGTCGGGGATGGATGCCCGCCTTGATCATGGCCCTGGCCCTGGCAGTCCTGGTCATGGTTGCAGACTCGTATCTGGGTGGATTCTCGGTGCGCTACACCATCGATTTCGCCTGGCTGATCTGCCTGGCAGCTGTTGTGGTTATGGCCACCGCATCCTCAACATATGAAGACGGCCGCTCCGCAGCGGGAGCGGCCGTCTTGAGCCTGCTAACACTGGCCTGTCTTGCTGGACTGGTCCTGACATTTATCAACGCCATGGTCCTGCTGGAGCACTTCGACCTCAGTCAGGCCATGAACGTAGCCGTCTGGTTTATAGCACCCTGAGCCCAGCCGACAGTGATATCAGGAGTCCAGACCCTGCTGCTTGAGGGCCTGGTGATACCGGTCGACCATGTCAGCCACGATGCCATTGCCATCGCCACCCGACAAGGTGATGACCGAGGCCAGAGGCATGGTGTCGAAGAGCTGGGCTGTATTGGGATCGTCGGGCAGCGGTATGCCATCCTGATCGATACGATCGCGCAGGATAGGTCCGCCGATTGAATTCTCGCGCCACTCGGCCATGGTCGATTCGGCATTCAGCGGAATGAACCGGCCGTCGCCATCCACCTGCAGATTCTCTTCTGCAACCAGATCGCGGCTGCAGGTACCCACCTGGATGCGGTAGGTGCCCGCCTCCACATGCCAGGCATCCATGGCTGTCGACCAGTAAGCGAAGTCGCGCTCGGTCAGGTCCATGCTCACCCGGCTGGACTGTCCCGCCTTCAGGAAGACCTTGGTGAAGGCCTTGAGCTCATGACTGGGCCGATTCACCCGGCTGGCGCAGGGGGCCACATAGACCTGCACGGTCTGGGCGCCATCCACCTGCGAGGTGTTGGTCACGGTCACCTCCACCCGAGCCGAGTTGGCTCCGGTCTTGGTCACCGCAACCTGATCCAGATCGAAGTCGGCATAGGACAGACCGAATCCGAAGGGGAAGGCCACCGGACGCTGGAAGGTGTCGTAGTAGCGGTATCCCACGTAGACGCCCTCGCCGTAGCGGGAGTGACCCTCCTCGCCGGGGAAGGAGGTGATGGTGGGGTTGTCCTCCAGCCGAACCGGGATGGTTTCAGGCAGATGGCCCGAAGGGTTGGCGGCACCGGTCAGCACATCCACCACGGCGCGTCCACCCTCCTGGCCCAAAAGCCAGGTCTCCAGCAAGCCCTTGGTCTTGTCCATCCAGTCGGCAACAGTCACCACGGCTCCATTGGAGAGGACGGCGACCACCCGGTCGTTGACCTCGGACACGGCCTTGAGTAGAGCCACCTGCTTGTCGGGAAGATCCATGCTGGTGCGGTCGAAGCCCTCGGACTCGGCATCTTCAGGCAATCCCAGGAAGAGCACCACGGTGTCGGCTCCGCGCGCAACTTCAAGCGCCTGCCGGGTCAGGGCGGGATCCTGTTCCTTCTCGTCCAGCGTGAACCCGGGCGCGAAGTCCACATTCATGCCAGCTTCTTTGAAGCCGTCCAGGGCCGAGGAGACCTCAGTAGGCGTGATGTGCGAGGAACCTCCACCCTGGTAGCGCGGGGTCCGGGCGAACTCGCCGATGACCGCAACTTTCTGCTTCGGGTCAAGGGGCAGAATCCTGTCCTCATTGCGCAAGAGGACGATGGACTCCTGGGCCGCGCGACGGGCCATGTCGTTGTGTTCCTGGACGTCGTAGCGATAACCCTGTTGGGACATGGCCGGACGGGCCTTGTCGATCAGGTCCAGGATCCCCTGGGCCATCCGGTCCAGCTGCTCCTTGTCCAGCTTGCCAGCCTGCACGGCCTGGACCACCTGATCATCGGTACGGGAGGGCGGCATTTCCAGATTGAGCCCGGCCTGCAGAGCGTTGACCCTGTTGTGGACGGCACCCCAGTCGGACATTACCATGCCCTGGTAGCCCCACTCGCCGCGCAGAACGTCCGTCAGCAGCCAGCGATTCTCCGAGCTGAAGACGCCATTGATCTTGTTGTAGGCGCACATGATGGTCCAGGGCTTGGCATTCCTGACCACATATTCGAAGGCCGGCAGGTAGATCTCGCGCAGGGTGCGCACGTCCACGTCAGAGCTGACCCTGAGCCGGTCGGTCTCCTGGTTGTTGGCTGCAAAGTGCTTCAGAGAGGTTCCCACCCCCTTGGATTGGACACCCTCAACCAGACCTGCGGCTTCATGCCCGGCCAGCACAGGATCCTCCGAGTAAAACTCGAAGTTGCGGCCACCCAGCGGGCTTCGCTTGATGTTGATGCCTGGTCCCAGGATTACAGCCACCTTCTCCTGGACGCACTCCTCGCCCATGGCCTGGCCTACCTGGTAGGTCAGATCAGGATTCCAGGAGGAGGCCAATCCGGCGGTCGGAGGGAAGCAAGTGGCCGGAACCGATCCGTAGACGTCAGAACCGGTGGCCTTGCGCAGGCCGTAGGGGCCGTCAGTGATCATATAACCTTCATAGCCCTTGTCGGGCAGCCCCTGCAGGTGCCAGGAGTCGGACCCCGAGGTCAGCGAGGCCTCCTCTTGCAGGTCCAGATCCTTGGCTTTGGTATGCGTTTGTTCTGTCATGTCTTTTTCCTTTCGAGTTTTCGGGTTCGATTAGCCGGTCCGCGGCTCAGCATAGGTCCAGATTACAGGTTTTCAGACTCACTTGACCTTGCGGATCATCATGATGAAGACGGTTCCCACCAGCAGGCAGACGATGGCGACTGGGAAGATCATCCTGTAGCCGCCGAAAACGCCAATGACCAGCGTGGTGCACCCGGGGGCAATCACCTGACCGATCGTATTGGCCAGGTTGAGGATGCCCAGATCCTTACCCGCCTCCTTGGCGTTCGGCAACACATCGACATTCAGAGCCTGGTCGACTGACATGTAGCAGCCGTTGCCGATTCCAGCCAAGGCAGCATAGAAGTACATGCCAGTGGCGGTCGGCATCAGGAAGGGGAAGAGTATGCCGAGGGCGAGAATCAGGCAGCTGGTGGCTACAATCACCTTCCGCCTGTGCAGGAAGTCCGAGAGCGGGCCCGAGACCACGGAGGCCAGGATGGTGGTCACCACCGAGATCAGTGCCATGACCTTGAGTGTGGATGCGGCCTGGGCATCGCTCAGGTGGCAGTACTTCTGCAGTATGTAGAGCTGGTAGCCCTGAATCATGAAGCAGCCGACGACGAAGGTGAACCTGCCCAGAAGCGCCAGGTAGAAGTCACGGCAATTCTTGGTGGGCGGTATGAAGGACCGGCCGACATCCGCCCAGGTCCGTTCCACGACCGTGTTGGCAGCCGACTTCTCCCGGGGCCAGATCAGCACGGTGAGAATGCCGGAAAAGAGGAAGATGATCATGGCGACTACAAGGCCGGTATGGATGTTGGCCATGAACGAGCTGCCGATGATGGTTCCCAACTGCTGGCCGATGACCTGGCTGGCCCCATAGAGTGCCGAATAGGTTCCCCTGGTCGACTCGGGAATCCTGTCGGAGAGGACCGCCACGGCCGGGGCTATCAGGCAGTTGATGCCTACCTGCACAATGCACCAGCCGAAGATGATCATGGGGAGTGTATGGGACTGGATGACCAGCAGGAATCCAAGGGCGCCGATGATGCCGCCCAGCACGATCCAGGGGGTGCGCTTGCCGACTCGGAACCTGGACATGTCAGAGAGAGCGCCGAAAACAACGTTGGCCACCAAGGCGAACACGCAGCCAATCGAATTCATCGTCCCCAGAGCCGCTTCAGCGCTGACTCCATGCAGGGAATTGAAAATCTGAGGCAGGAGGACCCCGGACCCCATGGTAAAGGGCGCGGCCCAGAGCAGGGATACCAGGACGAACCCAATGGCAAAGCGGACCTTCTCCGCGCTGTTGAGCCTTCTGCCCGTATCCGGAGCCAGGCTTGGATCCACTCCTTGATTCGCCACAGCACCTCCGGTCTCATCTACAGAGGCCATGGCCTTGATGTTTTCCCCGATCCGGGCACCAGCCCCGTCGGCTGGGCCTCCCCTTCGATCCTTATTTTCGTCTACCATCGTTATCACTCCTTCGTGTGCAGCCTTGCAATCAGTGGCTCATCATTGAGCCGTACCAATCTCCCCCTTCCATAACCGGCAATTGTTCCGAACATATTATCGGAGCGAACAGTGCATTACGTGGGTTATAAACAGGTTATTTTTCCGATAGCTGAGACGACTGAGTTCACATTTCGGCGGAATTCCGAGGATTCCGGCAGGAGCGACAGGGCCAGATATCCGTTGCCTGGCATGTCGAAAAAGTATCCGGGCTGGCCAGTCAACCCGTAGGACCCAATCAGGCGAAGAATCAGCTCCTCCTCGTCGATGACCTGAGGAAAACGCAACAGAACGTTCCAGCCTCCCTCAGGCCTGAGCAGGGAGACGCAGGACTCCTTTTGGCCCAGTGTCTGTCTGAGGATTCCGAGATTGCCCCTGATACGCTTGCCCACCCGGCTGGTCTGAACGGGAATATCCGAGAGCATGGCTTCCATATCCCTGGTGATCAGAAGACTCATGGGCAGGTAGTCATCGGCTATCAGGTCAAGATGACGCTTGGCGGCGGCTACTTGGTCTGCGGGCCCGGAAACCTGGATCCAGCCCACCTTGGCATGGGGGGCTGCCAGACTCTTCGAGAACCCGTCCAGGGCGAAGGTCAGCACCCGATCCTCACCAGCCAGCCGGGCACGGCCCGGCAGGGGATCCAGAGGATAGCCGAAGAAGACCTCGTCGGCGATGATGGCCACCCCCTGCCGCTGGCAGAGTTCCAGCAGCGACCGACGCTCTTCCGGATGAATGTAGGAACCGGTGGGGTTGTTGGGGTTGATAAGGACCAGGGCACGGATACGGTCGCCTCCAGGCCCCTCCAGGGCCTGCCTTACCGTGGCCAGGTCAAGGACCCAGGACCCGTCATAGGTCAGGCGGTATGGGATTGTTCGGACGCATTCCAGACCGGCGATTGATTCAATCAGAGGATATCCGGGTCTGGGCTCCAGAATGGCGTCACCCGGGTCGCAGAGGAGCTTCATCAGCCAGGAATAAGCCTGGGATGTTGAAGAGAGCAGGTAGAGGTTATCAGGATCAACCGCAATACCACGATCCTTGCCGTACAAACTCTGACGCTTGGTCAGAAACTCAGCCAGAGCCTGCCGAGCGTTACGAGGCCCCCTCGGTTCGGCCTCGTAGACCTGAGGCAGAAATGCCGGGGCCAGTCCGAAACGGGTGGGATTGGAATCATTCAACCTGCCTAACTTGAGACCATGGGCTCGTGCTTCTGACTCGGCCAGAGCTATGCGATTGGGGCGGTCAGACCCGGTACGGTGAGAAAAATGCATGATTTTTCAGCTCCTCATCCGATCCAGCAACCGCCTAAACGCCTCATGTAGATTGGTCGCAGAAAACGCTCTGCTTCACCCCAGATGCTTTTGCCGGAGGTCAGCCAGATAAGCGGCACCCACGATACCGGCCTGGTTGCGCAGCTTGGCAGCCACAATGGGGGTCTTGATGTCGATGTGGGGCAGGAACTTCTCGCTCATCCTGCTGACTCCGCCACCGACAACGAAGAAGTCAGGGTTGAAGTAGTGCTCAAGCAGGCGGTAGTACTTGGTCAGACGATTGGCCCACTTCTTATAGCTCAGCTTCTTGCGGTCACGCACCGATGATGCTGCGTACTTCTCTGCGTCCTTGCCGTCCAGCGTCAGATGGCCCAGCTCGCTGTTGGGAATCAGAACGCCGTTATAAATCAGTGCCGTGCCGATGCCAGTGCCCAGTGTGGTGGCGATGACCAGACCCTTCTGGCCCTTGGCGGCCCCGTACTGCACCTCGGCAAGCCCGGCCGCATCCGCGTCGTTGACAACGCTGACGGGTCTACCGCAGGCCTTGGAAAGAACCTCTTGGACATTAGTACCGACCCAGGCCTGGTCCAGGTTGGCCATGAAATCCAGCGGCTTGTCAGGCTTGACAGGGGCCGGGAAGGCGATGCCCACAGGCACATCCGACGGAACTTCAAAACGGTCCAATAGCTCCTTTACAACAGCCCCCACAGCCTCTGGCGTGGAATGTTCCGGAGTCAGAATTTTTTTGCGAGGCTCTGCAAAATCGCCGATCGTCAAGTCAACAGGGGCAGCCTTAATGCCGGATCCACCAATATCCACTCCGAAAGCCTGCGCTGTTTCAATCATTGCTGCTCCTTAGCTGATCAAAGATGAGGGTCCGAACCGGCACGGTAGCGATTGTACCCCAAGCCATGCCTCTGCAACTCGTAGGAGCGGCATGAGCCGGAAGAGGGTCAGGCTGTTTCGCTGGCACTGTGCTACAAACTGCAGGAAGAAGAATTGAGTGGAATAATAAGGCTATGACCGAACACACACAGCTCATTGATGCAGTTAACGTGCGCATCACTACCAGAGAATACGATCCTAAGCCTATCGATCCCGACCTGGCCAGGCAGCTGGGCAGCACTTTGAACGCTCTGAACACACTGAGCGGTCTGGACATGCAGCTGGTTCTGGGCAAACCCGACGCCTTTGCGGCCGACAACGCTTCCGGCCACCTGACCAATGCGGCCAACTACCTGGCCCTGGTCGGACCCAAGGATAATCAGGAGAGCCTGGAGAAAGCCGGCTTCTATGGCGAGCGCATGGTTCTTGCCGCCACGCTGTATGGACTGGGGACAGGATGGGTGTCGGGCAGCTGGGACCGTCAGGCTGCCGAGCGCCACTGCCGGATCACCCCGAGCCAGTCGCTCTATCTGGTGGTCACCATCGGCTATCCGGCCGACCAGGTCGGCTACGGCAACCAGGACTTCGACAAGCTTTGCCAACGTCAGAGTGAGCATCGAACCTCCAAGAGTTATGAGGAGTTGACCTCAGCCATGAGCGCGCAGGACCGCCAGGATGCACCGGAATGGTTCAAGGCCGGCGTGGCTGCCGCCGCCAAGGCTCCTTCGGCCATGAACGGACAGCCGGTGCTTTTCGCCTGGGACAAGGACACAGGCGATGCGATCGCCACCCTGGACCCCTCGGTTTCCTACGGGTCCGCAGTCGACCTGGGCATAGCCAAAATGAACTTCCAGATCGGGGCCGGGGGCGGCACATGGACCTGGGGCGATGGAGGCCGTTTCATCAGGTCCTGACCGTAGCGGTATCCCAGTGACCCGGCAAGGGGCCGTGTAGGGTGATGAACTATGAACAATGGAGCATCTTCATCCCAGTCCACCACCGAACCGAGCATTGAAGCAGGTTCGACAACCCTGTACCTGACCCGGCACGGAAGAACGACGGCCAATGTCATGCATCTGATGCAGGGCTGGTCAGATTTCCCCCTGACCAGGCAAGGTCGCGAGGATGTGCGCCAGTTCGGTCGGGGCCTGCGGTCCATTCGCTTCCGGGCAGCCTGGAGCGGCAATCTGAGTCGTCAGTATGAAACGGCCCGCCTGGCCCTTGACATGTCCGGCAATGGAGACCTGCGCGTGGGGGTGGACCCCGATCTGCGCGAGGACAATTTCGGCAGTTTCGAGGGCCGGGACGAGCCCACCACTCTGGACCAGGTCTGCGCCGCCATGGGTTTCAAGGACTTTGCCACGGCCAAGGCAACCTACGGCAGGGACATCCCCGTCCATATGCAGGACACTTTCCATCGGCTGGATGCCCAGGACGTCCTGTCCGCCGGACTGGAGAAAGAGGATCGGGCTGAGACCACGGCCCAGGTCCGCGGTAGAATGATCGGCGCGCTGACGCGCATCGCCCGGTCTGCCATCGAAGAGGGAGGCGGACCTGTCCTGGTGGTCTCCTCGGGCATGTGCCTGCAACAGTTCCTGGTGGCCATCGACGACCACTGCCCCATTCCCGACATGGACAACACCGCGGTCACCAAGGTGATTTATGGGGATGACGGCTTCCGCCTGGCGGGCCCGGTCAGCTCCATGGAATACTTCCAGGCAGGCAGCCAGGACAAGTAGCAGGCAGAACGTTCAAGCGCGCCGCACTTCTCCGGCTGTTGGCTTTTAGCGGTTTTATTGCCTTCCTGCTTGTCTTGAAAATGCACAAGCAGCGAGAGGGAATTGACCATTCCAAGGACCGCAGCTATATTGAAATCGTCAGTTTCAGGGAAGGTGAAAGTCCTTACTGGCGGTATCCGGCTGAATGCCGGGAGCCCGCGACCCGCGCAAGCGGTGGATATCGGTCAAAATCCGAAGCCAACGGTTACAGTCCGGATGGAAGAAACGAGGCCCTCTATGAGCATGCCCAATTCTCATTCACACACCACTACAAACAAGGACACGCGCTTCAACGATGTCCATTCCACAGGTGCAGGTGGTTCAGGACGCTGGTCGACCAAGCGGATTGCAGTCTACGCGCTCTTCGTAGCCCTGGCCATGGTTCTGAGCTTCTTCTCCTTCCCGATCTTTCCTGCCGCACCCTGGCTCAAATATGACCCCTCGGGCATCGTCGTCCTGGTATGCGGCTTCGCCTTCGGCCCAGCGGCTGCCGCCATCATCTCCATCCTGGGATTCGTCCCGCACCTGTTCACCAACCCCTTCGGTGCTCTGATCTCGATGATCGTGGCCCTGGCTCTGAGCGTGCCGGCGGCCTTGGTCTACCGGAGGATGCACAGCCGTAAGGGAGCGGTCATCGGAATCGTCTCCGGCGCTGTTCTGGGCGTGATCGCAGCCATACTGTGCAACGTGGTGATCACCCCCTTCTACGCGCACATGTCCATGGCCAAGGTGATTGCCATGATCGTGCCGATCCTTCTGCCCTTCAACCTGATGAAGTTCGCCATCCACGGCGTGGTCACTTTCCTGATCTACAAGCCCATCTCCACGCTGATCAACAAGTAGGCCACGGCGGTTCGGAACGTCATGGCAGCATCCATGACCCAATCCACAGGCTCCGATTCAGCGGATTCGAAGGCAACCGTCGCCCGACTCAACCAGGTCTCTTTCTCCTATGACGAAGGCCAGACCTGGGCCCTGGACCATCTTTCCATGGAGGTGCATGCAGGCGAGCATCTATGCATCCTGGGAGCAAATGGTTCCGGCAAATCCACGCTGGGAAGCATCCTCTCGGGTGCGACGGCACCTGACCACGGCCAGGTCGAGCTTATGGGCCGAGCGGTCTGCTTCGACACCCCGGATCAGGGCCGACAGATCGACACTGAGGCCTACCGACAGGTACGGCGGAACATCGGCATGGTCTTTCAGAGCCCTGAGGACCAGATCGTGACCACCGTCGTCCAGGACGACGTGGCTTTCGGACCCGAGAATCTGGGCATGCCCCGCCAGAAGATGCTCTCCTGTGTGCCAGCGGCCCTGAAACAGGTCGACTTGCAGACGCGGATGACTGATGATCCCACCCGCATGTCGGGCGGACAGCAACAACGACTGGCCTTGGCCGGCGGCCTGGCCATGAATCCAGGCATGATGGTGCTGGACGAACCTGGTGCCATGCTCGACGCGGCCGGTCGACAGGAGATTCAATCAATCCTCTGCCGGCTGACGACCCAGGGCACGGCTGTCGTGCACATCACCCACCTGCTCGAACAGGCCAGACAGGCCGATCGGGTCCTGGTACTTGACCATGGGCGCATCGTGGCCTCCGGAAGTCCGAACCAGATCCTGAACAGGCAGGATCTGCCAGCCCTTGTCGGCGAACCTGACCCAAATCCGCTGATCCAAAGCAAGGTATCAGACACGGATGCGAAGACCCCGGTCGATGACCACGCTCTCCCCATGGTCAAGTTGTCGGATGTCTCTTACAGTTTTCCGGATTCCGGGAGCAAAGCCCTCAACCAAGTGAATCTGGAGCTGGCGGCAGGACAGACCCTAGCCATCATCGGGCGCAATGGATCCGGCAAGTCCACCCTGGCCAGGCTCATCTGCGCCCTGGCCACCCCAGACAGCGGATCCATCCAGGTGGCCGGTCTGCCCCTGGCCGGGCCCGACCGGCCCAAGGCCAGGCATCTGCGACGCCGGAATCTGAAGCTTCTGCGCCAAAGGGTCGGCTATGTCATGCAATACCCCGAACATCAGCTTTTTGCGGACACCGTTGCCCAGGACATCGCCTATGGTCCGCACAACCTGGGCTATGGGCCCGAACAGGTGCAGCAGCGGGTGGATGAGGCCATGAAGCTTCTGGACATCAGTGACCTGGCCGACCGCTCCCCCTTCGACCTCTCGGGGGGTCAGCGGCGCCTGGTGGCCATCGCCGGAGTCGTGGCCTGCAGCCCGCAACTGCTGGTTTTGGACGAAGCCACCGCCAGTCTCGACCCCCAGGCCTGCGTACGAATTATGGCATTGCTTCGAGTGCTCCATCAGCGCGGCGTCACCATCGTCATGAGCACCCACGCCGATCGCGAGGCCCTGGACCTGGCCGACCAGACCCTGCTCCTGGAGCATGGAGAAACGCTAGCCTATGGGCCTACTGCCAAAGTCGTGGAGCGCTACCATCAGCTGCTCGCCACAGACGCAGCGGAGAAGGAGGCCGCTGGCAAAGAAACTTCAGGCAGGAAAGCGGATCGCACCCAAGCCGACCAGAAACCCTTATCCTTGCTGGCAAGGCTGGACCCGCGAGCCAAGCTGGTGACCTTCCTCCTAGCCATGTTCACCGCTTTCGCCATTTCCACGCCTGCGCAGCTTGTTCTGGCGCTGGTGGTTACTATCGGCCTCTTTACCGCTGCCCGAGCCCCACTTCGTTCCATTATGAAATCAGTCAAGGGCTTTCTGATCCTCATGCTTCTACTGGCCGTATTCAATCTTCTGGTCACCCAGACCGGCCGTAGACTGGCTGCCTGGGGTCCATTCGTGCTGACCACCGGTGGCATCTGGGTGGCTGTGCTCTATGCCTGCCGCTTCATGCTGATCATCTTTCTGGGCGCGCTCCTGGTGGAGACCACCACCCCAACGCAGATGACCGATGCCTGTGAATCGCTGCTGAGTCCACTGTCCAGGCTGGGCATCCACACCAATGAGATAGCCCTGGTCCTCTCACTGGCTCTGCGCTTCATCCCCACACTGGGACGTGAGGTTCAGGCCATCGTGGAAGCCCAGGCCGCCCGTGGCGGATCCATCGAGTCCGGCTCACTCTCGCAACGCCTGCATGCGGCCATAGCCATCACGGTTCCCGTCTTCGCCGGAGCTCTGCGCCACGCTGACAATCTGAGCCGGGCCTTGGATGCCCGATGCTACGAGGGCAGCCGTCAACAGCGCACCCACTACCGATTGCTGCAACTGGGCAGGATGGACATCCTGTTCATTGCTCTCATGGCCCTTTATCTGTTGGCCCTGCTGCTGCATCCCCTGTTCTGAGGGGTCCGGCTACGTCAAGCATTTAGGTTCCTTGTTCCTTCAAGGTCAACAAGGCCTTCTTCCACGCCTGGCCTGAGTTCTTCACCGCGCAACTGCCTGAGTCGCCGGCCGTTTGGGGTAAACGAACCGTTATGCATGGAATGCTGACCTGGCAAACACTGATGTCAATTACCTGCCAATTCCATCGCTGCCTTAAGCCTGATATAAGAGAATGATCGAACCATTCGATGGACTCGCAAGCAAGAGCAAATGCCGAGCTCACACTGCCAATAGAAGCCATGGATTCCAAGTGACGTTTCAGAAACTGCAGTACAGAGATCGACGCAAATCCCCGGCAGTACAGAATAAGA